>NZ_CP030054.1:0-600000 GCF_004114955.1 Bradyrhizobium guangzhouense | reverse complement strand
GGCGTGTTTCTTCTTCATGTGGACCGGCACATGGTTCATGAATGCACATCGGCTGCCGCCTTCGAGGGCTTGAAGCGTGCTGGCCGCAAGACCCGTAATCCCGAACTGACCTATGCTGTTGTCGATCACATCCTTTCCACGGCGAAAGGTCGTACGGGAGAGACGTTCGCTGGTGGTCGGGAATTCGTGCAGCTGTTACGTGAAAATTGTCAGGCTCATAAGATTGAACTCATTGATGTTGACGATCCTCGGCAAGGCATTGTCCATGTAATCGCACCTGAGCTCGGCATCGTCTTGCCCGGCACAACACTGGTATGCGGCGACAGCCATACGGCAACGTGTGGAGGACTTGGTTGTTGGGCTTGGGGCATTGGCACCAGCGAGGTGGAGCATGTGCTCGCGACCCAGACAATCGTCCAGCGGCGGCCGAAACGCATGCGTATCAATTTCGAAGGCAAGCTCAACCGAGGGGTATACGCCAAGGATCTCATTTTGAGATTGATTGGTCAGATCGGCGTTGCGGCGGGACGTGGCTACGCTGTGGAATATGCCGGCAGCGTCATACGGTCTTTGTCGATAGAAGAACGCCAAACCATCTGCAATATGTCGATCGAGTTCGGTGCGAGAGCTGGACTTATAGCTGCCGATGACGTCACATTCGAATATCTCCACGATCTGCCTTATTCGCCCAAGGGAGAAATGTGGGAACAGTCATTGGCTTACTGGCGTTCGCTCCCGACCGACCCAGAAGCGGTTTTCGATCGAGAGGTCGATGTTGATTGCACGAGCATCGGCCCGCAGGTCACCTGGGGGACGACCCCCGAGGATGTTGGCAGCGTCAGCGATCCGATTCCTGATCCCGCGGCGGTTAACGACCTTGCGCGTCGCGCCGCAATGGACCGTTCGCTGACTTATCTCGGTCTTGAGGCCGGTCAGTCTCTCGAAGGGCTCACCGTCGACGTGGCGTTTATCGGTTCATGCACCAACAGCCGCCTTTCCGATATAGAGGCTGCCGCCGAAGTCGTGCGGGGGCGCAAGGTCGCTTCGCATGTACGCGCGCTTGTGGTACCCGGCTCAGCGCAGGTTAAACATGCCGCTGAATCTCTGGGGCTCGACAAAGTCTTCCTGGAAGCTGGGTTTGAGTGGCGGGAGGCCGGATGTTCCATGTGCGTCGCCATCAATGATGACTTTGTAGGACCCGGTAAGCGTTGCATCTCTACGTCGAACCGCAATTTCGAGGGGCGCCAAGGCCAAAAGAGTCGCACCCACCTAGCCAGTCCCGCCTCGGTGGCCGCCGCTGCGATTGCCGGGGCGGTAACGGACGTCAGAAGGTACTTAACCTAGGCCGCCGGAGAATTCGTATGGAGAAATACACACGTGTCGAGGGTGTCGCGGCCAGTTTCCCGCGCCCTAACATCGATACAGACGCGATCATTTCGGTCGCTTGGCAACGCAGCTTGAAGAGCAATCCGGGGGAAGGCCTGTTTGCGATCTGGCGGTATGATCTGCAAGGCCAAGAGGTGCCGGACTTTATCTTGAACCGCGCCCCCTTTCGCAAGAGCAAAGTTATTGTTGCGGGAGCCAATTTTGGTTGTGGCAGCTCCCGCGAGTTCGCGGTTTGGGCCCTGGTACGGTTCGGTATTCGCTGCGTGATTGCACCCACCTTTGGCGACATTTTTTACGAAAACTCGTTCAAGAACGGGCTGCTACTCGTCACGTTACCGCAGGCAGAGGTTGATGAGATCCATCACCACCTGGCGACCACGAACGATCCGACGATGTCGGTGGATCTCGAAAGCTGCACCATCGAATTACCGAACGACAGGACAATCGCTTTTAACATTCCAACTGCCCGTCGCGCAACGCTGCTAGAGGGCCTCGACGAGATTGGTCAAACGCTAAGATTCGTCGCCGACATTGAGGACTTCCAGCAGAAGAGCCGAGCGTGCCAGCCCTGGTTATACGCGCGACCTGAACCTCGGCATTCTCCCTGAGTGGGGCCGACGAACCAGAGTTGCGCGGTTAGGCGAATCTAAAGCGTTTTTGTCAGACCTGCATCCGCATCGATAGCAGCCCCTTGCAGGAGACGACCGCGATCTGACAAGACAAATCTAACCAGCGCCGCGATATCCTCAGGCTCGCCGATTCGCGCAATGCGCAACTCGCGGCTGAGCTGATATTCCATTTCGGCAGGGTCGATGCGTCGTTCGCGGCTCTCCAGCGTCAGGCGCTTTGTCAATCTGTCTGTCCTCACCAAGCCGGGATTGATACAATTGACCCTCACGCCGTCCCTAATGCCAAGCTCGGCGAGGAATTTGCTGAAACTATTGAGTGCGGCATTCACTGGCGAACCGATAGCGAAATAGATGTCGGGTGTTCGGCCGCCTGCACCGGCGATATTCACGACGGATCCACTCGTCTGAACAAGTGTAGGCCAGGCCGCCCGACAGAGGCGCATTGCACCAAAGAATTTTAGGCCGAAACCATCCTCCCAATCACTATCGGGCAGCTCCAGGAAGTGCCCCCGCGTGGTCGCACCGGCGTTGTTGACAAGAATATCAATCTTCTGAAAAGCGGCCAAGGCCCGGTCGATCGTCCAGGAAACGGTTTCCACGTTTCGCAGGTCGCCAGCAACGACCTCTACCCTTGTTCCAAATGATCGTGCGCGTTCGGCAACGCTGTTGAGCATGGCCTCATCCCGGGCGACGATAACGGAATCGACGCCTGCTTGCGCGAGCTCGAGCGCAATGGCAGCACCGATGCCTCGGCTTGCGCCCGTTACGATCGCAACCTTGCCCCGGAGGGACGCATCTTCGCCTCCCGCCAGGCGAGGCTCCTGTTTGGTGTGTCCTGTCATCGTGGAAGTCTCCGTGTCTGGTCGATTGAATGGGATTGTTGACAGAACCGGCCACACGCATCGGGACGCAACATTAGTCTGAGCTGCCCAGATGTGTGCCTTGCGAGCTCGGTTGAGTAAAAGGCCAGGCTCGACCGGCCTTGGCGCCTGTCGAGATCTACTCCATGTCGTCACGTCGGACACTGACCCAGCGAACCAAGAGACCACGCGCTTGGCTGAGTGCACTATGGCATGGCGCACCCTTTGGCTAGCTAAGGTGGCCACTCGTCATGCGACCTCGTCCATGAAAGAAGAGTGCGACGTTCTCCTCTGGCTTGAGCAGTACTAGCCCTGAGGCCCGCCGTGTCGCCACAGGATTTTGCGCGAGTACAGGGTTTTAGGCGCTGATCCGCTAGCAAGAAATTGCAATGCTATCGGGGCAGCCCATCGTGCAATTTTCTCCTAGTGATGCCGGCGCCTGTCGGTTGATAGTACACGTGCTTTATGAAACGTGCTGAGTCCAACGATGGTCTTCTGCACTGGAGCGACCTTCACTAACCGCTTTCACGGTTGTCGGACTCGCGTCGTTGCCGTACTCGCATCATTGGGTGTCTTTTGAAAGCTCGTATTCCTCTGCGCAAGGTCATGGAAGCCGGACGACCGCTCGTCCTTCCGGTTGCTCAAGATGCTTTTGCCGCCCGGCTGATAGGGCGGGCTGGGTTCAAAGCGTTTGCAATTGGTGGGTCGGCAATGCTTGCTGCCCGTTACGGGTTGCCGGACCTAGGCATTGCGGCGCTTGGCGAGATGGTCGCCGGTATTCAGGATATTGCGGCGGCCTCCGATCTACCCTTCATCACCGATGGCGATGACGGCTACGGTGACATCAAGAGCGTTGTTCGCATGATCCGCGCGTACGAGGCGCTTGGTGTTGGCGCCGTGATCCTGGAGGACCAGGCTCGCCCGAGCAAGCAACCCGGCGATAATCCTGCTCCTGCTGTTGTCGCGATGGCAGAATTCGAAACAAAGCTTCGGGCAGCTGTTGATGCCCGCAGTTCAGGCGACATGTTGATTATCGCCCGCACGGACTCCTTAACAACGCTTGGCCTAGATGGCGCCCTAAAGCGAGCGGAGCGCAGCTTAGCCGCGGGCGCGGATGGTGTATTTATTCCAGGATTGAAAGCACATGACGATCTCGTGACGGTTGGGAGTGCCTTCCGGGGGAAACACCAGCTGCTTGCCCTAACTGAAGATGGGAAAGCGCAACTGCCGCGGGCACAAGATCTCTTTGTGATGGGCTACGATCTTATCGCTTATCCGAGTTATTTGATGCTGCGGACCACAGAAGCGATGGCGAGCGCGCTCGCAGGGTTGTTGTTGTCCACGGCCGACGGGTCCCCTCTCCCGGCACTGGCCGATTTTCCGGCGGCTCGCGCGGCCTTTGCTGAGGCGGTCGGACTTCGAGACTGGCAGGCGCTCGACAAAGTTGCCCGGTCCCAGGCCTCTGCGCCCGCCACGTAACTCGTCCGCGGTTCCGCATTTTCGGACTGCTGCGATGGAAATCTCGGTGCTAGAGCAAGCAAGGATAGTTTAGTGCAGATTTCGCTGAAAAGCCGAACCGCAATCGTAACGGGCGGAAGCCGAGGCATTGGCCGAGCGATAGCTCTGGCGTTCGCCGAGGCCGGCGCTTCTGTTGCAATTCTCGCCCGAGATAAACAACAAGTGAGTGATACCGCCGACCAGATAAGTAGCACAACCGGTCAGCGCGTGATTGGAATCTCATGTGATCTCGGAAACAAATTGCAGATTGACCAGGCCTGGTCGAGGCTCTCCCCCGACTTCAGTCATGTTGACGTCCTCGTTAACAACGCAGGCAACGCTGCCCACGAGCCAATATCGGGAGTTGAGTGGGACGCACTCCAGTCCGATTTCATGCTGAAAGTCGGAGGGGCACTTTACTTAACTCAGCGTTGCCTCTCTGGAATGCGAGCAAGACGCTGGGGACGAGTTGTCAATATTCTCAGCATTGCGGCAAAGGCCGGTACCGGCGCCGCTCCGTCGGCGCTGAGCCGGGCGGCCGGCCTATCCATGACGAAGCTGCTGGCTAACGAATGCGCGCCGGATAACGTCCTTATCAACGCCATCTGCCTTGGATCGATCGAAACCGACCAGTGGAAACGAATGCACCGGTCCACCGCACCGCAAGCGAGCTACGAAGACTTCGTTTTGCAGAAAGGAAAGAGCGTGCGTCTCGGTCGGCTTGGAACTGTGACCGAGGTTGCGAATGTGGCCTGCTTTCTAGCCTCGGACCTAGCCTCGTTCGTAACGGGAACAGCCATTAATGTCGATGGAGGCAATTGTCCCGTACCGTAACCTCGGCACTGGTATCGTTGCCGGTAGGTATGTAATCGGAGGTCGTCTACCTCCCTAGCTGATGCCAACGAGGCTCGATAGAACGGACTTATTGCCCGCCAGATCGTTGCTTTTGCCGTTCCAAACCACTTGGCCTCGATCCAGAATTAGGGCCTGGACCGTTAGTGACAGCGCTAGATCAACATGGTGTTCTACGAGGATAAACGTCATATCGCTTTCTTTTCTGATGCGTTTGAGCGCTTCCACAAGCTGGTCAACAATGACCGGAGCCAATCCTTCGAACGGCTCGTCGAGAATAAGCAAAGCGGGATTGCTGACGAGCGCTCGGCCGACAGCCAGCATCTGCTGCTCTCCACCCGACAAATGATTTCCGAAGTTCTGCCGTCGCTCAGCAAGCCGGGGGAATAGCTCAAACACGGATTCAATGTTCCACTTTCCCCGATCAACCCTTGCAACGGAAAGGTTTTCCTCTACCGTCAGGGAAGGAAAGATCTCTCGTTCCTGAGGCACGTAACCGAGGCCCAGGCGAGCCCGCTCGTAGGTATCGATGCCTCCGATCTCGCCGCCGTCAAATGTGATCTTGCCGGAGGCCATTTGCGTTAGGCCCATAATGGTCGCAAGCAGGGACGTCTTGCCGACACCATTGCGTCCCAACACGGCCAATGACGACCCTCTCGGGAGCGAAAGAGCCACGTTTTCAATAGCCGCGGCGCCATAGCCATATCCTGCGGTGACAGCTTCCAGTCTCAGCAAATCAGTCATTGCGCGCCTGTCCGAGGTAAACCTCTCGTACCTTAGCATCTGCTCGAATCTCGGACGGGGTTCCCTGCGTCAGCACGCTTCCCTCTGCCAACACCGTGATACGGTCAGCGAAACCAAAAACGATCTGCATGTCGTGCTCGATGACGATGACTGCGAGGTCGGCGGGCAACCGCCGCAGCAATTCCGAAAGTTTTCCGCTGTCTTCTTTCGGCAAGCCAGCAGCAGGTTCGTCGAGAATGAGCACCTTTGGCTTGAGAGCCAGCGCCAGCGCGAGCTCAACGAGCCGCCGTTGACCATATGCGAGATTGGAAATCAATTGGCATGCCGAACCACTGAGGTTAAAAACGTCTAGGAGCCGCTCGAGTTCGATCAGAACCTGCTTGCGCCTATTGAGCGCGCCCCACAGTTTTGCGTCGATATGCATATTTGCAACGACCGCGAGGGCAATATTTTCGACCACCGTCATGGACGGGAATAGCGAGTTTATTTGAAACGTTCGCGCGAGCCCCAGAGAGACTCGGCGTTGCGGCGAATACCGTGTGATGTCACGTCCTTCAAGTCGGATCGACCCAGAGGATGGAGCCAACGCTCCCGTGATGAGATTTACAAGGGTGGTCTTTCCTGCGCCATTCGGACCAATCAGAGCGTGTCTTGCACCAATCTCAAGGCGGAAGTTGATATTACGCGTGACGGCGAGAGCACCGAAGCTTTTGTGCAGACCGACGATTTCGAGGACCGTATCATTCATGGTTTCCGCCTGCGATCGAGGAGATAGCCACCCATACGATCAATCCAGGGACCAACGCCTTGAGGTGTAAACCTGACGGCGAGAATGAGGAGTCCACCCAGCATAAACAACCAATTGAAGGGGTCTATCGCCGCGGCCCGATCAGAAAAAATGACGAAAATAATGCCCCCAATGAATGCGCCGGTCAGGCGCCCCATCCCGCCGATTAGCAACATGATGAGGACGTTTCCGGATAGCAGGAATGAGAGTGAGTCGGTTGCGACAAGCCCGGTGACTTGTGCGGAAATTGCACCGGCCACACCCGCTATTGCTGCCGAAATCGAATAGATGAGAAGCAACCGTGCGGCGACCGGTACGCCTAGCATGCGCATGCGTTGGTCGTTGTCGCGTATCCCACGCAGAACATATCCAAATGGCGAGTTTACCAAGATCCGGGCAAGGGCAAACACGAAGGCCAGCACGCAAAGCGAATAGAGATAGGCAGTATGGCCATAGAGGTCGAACGAGTAACGTCCCAAGATGGGTGCGACCTGATACCCCGCAAGGCCATCATCTCCGCCCGTTACTGATTTCCAGGTTGTCGCAACTTGGAGGACGACGGCACCAATGGCGATCGTGAGGATGACTTGAGTCAAGCCGCGAACACGAAGAACCAGCAAACCCGTGACGAAGCCGAACGCGCCGGCAGCTAGCCCTCCTACCACAAGGCCGGTCAAGGGTTCAGATAAAACATTGAGCGCAAAAAGGGCGGCGGCGTAGGCTCCGATACCAAAAAAGACGGCATGACCTAAACTTTCGATTCCAGAGTAACCGATGGCGAGATCGAGCGACAGAGCCAAGATGATCATGATGATGACTTGGGTGCCGAGCTGGTGATAGGCGCCCAAGAAGAAATAAGCGAAAATTGCAAGCGCCCACACCAGCGCATCGCTAAGTCCCAAGCGGTGGGATCCAAAGGACGCGGCGATGTCCCGTTTAGGTGTGTCCTTTGAGGGAGTTACCTTAAGCACGGCCATAAAGCCCAAAAGGTCGAATGGACAGAATGAGGGCCAGAAGAATGTAGATGCCGAAAGCGCCGGCCGCCGGAAAGAGATAGCGAAAATAGGTATCGAAGATGCTATAGCCGAGCGCGGCGATAAGCGATCCTTTGAGACTGCCAAAGCCGCCAACCGCAACGACGATCAAAACCATGACCATATAGTTCGTGGCATAGTATGGCTGCAGCGGCAGCATCTGCGTTCCAAGTACGCCGGCTATGGCCGCTAACGCGCACCCAGCAACGAAGGTCTGAGCGAACACCCGCCGCACATTGATCCCGACACAGCGAGCCATGCGCGGATTATCGACGGAGGCGCGCAAGCGGGCGCCAAAATCGGTCTGTTCGATGACGTACCAAATCAGGCCTGCGATTGTCAGGCTGACGATTGAAAGAAAGCTACGGTAAGCAGAAATCGATATCTCTTCAAAATGCCATGCTCCCGCCAGGAATTCAGGCGTTGGTAATGTATGCGTCAGCGAGCCATAACCGGCGTTGATCGAGGCGATCATTATGAATGTGAGGCCAATTGTCATCAGGATTTGACCGAGAGCACTCGTCTCATAGATCCATCGATATACGGTCCGTTCAAGAATGGCCCCGAGTATCGCCGTGATTGCAACAGCAATCGGAAGCGCGGCGAGCAAACCCAGGCCAAAATGATTGACGAGCGAGAGTGCAGTGTAACCGCCGATCATGGCGAAACCACAATGTGCAATGTTTAGAAGACGCATCACGCCGAGCGTGATCGTCAGGCCAGAGGAGATCAGAAAGAGGATCATCCCGAAGGACAGGCCGTCGATCAAAAGCGATATACCCGTCGTCCAGTAGCTATTCACTTGATCCCTCAAACACCGCCTGCATCACAAGCATGCTGCCAATGGCCATTACGTCCCGCCGCATTGGCCTGGAGTCATGCGGCCTGATTCTACTCCCCTATTTTCGCGCGCCTAAACGTCGTCAGCGCGAGGCAGGATTGGCCTCCTTCCAGGGATCTTTGAGATTCGGAATTACGGCGACCTGTTTATTTACGAGGACGCCGTCGATCTTCTCGACCTTTCGGATATAGACGTTTTGGATCAGGTCCCGTTCGACCGGATCGATCCGCGCGGGCTCTCCCAGGAGTACCCTTTGGCGGCCGCCAAGGCTTTTTCACCATCAAGTTTCCCGTCGGTTGCTTCGGTCATATGGGCGATCAGGTGTATGCCGTCCCACGCCTCAACGGTCCCGATATTAGGTATGGCGCCCTTCCCGTATTTTGCTTCCAGCGCATTGACGAACTCCTTATTCGCGGTGCTTTCTGGCGAATGAGGACCATAAAAGAGAGAGGAATATACACCGATGGCCAGTTCGCCGGTTTGTCCCAATGCCGCGAGGGGTGCCTCCTCGGTTTCACCGAGGCCAAAGTACTGCAAGCCCCGTTGTGCCAAGCCGCGCTCGAAATACCCTTTGAACAGTGCAACGGAGATGGGCCCGTTCGGGACGAACGTAAATAGAACGTCAGCGTTCGCGTCCTGCAGCCGCTGGAAGTAGCTGGAGAAGTCAGTTGTATCCAAAGGCACCTTTACGACATCGACGATCTTGCCGCCGAGCTTGCCGTAATTGGCATCATAAGCTGCAATTGCGTCGTGACCGGGGGCGTAGTCGACGGCAAAGACAACAGCTTTCTTCTTGCCCTGATCAATAGCATAGCGCGTGATGCCATACGCCAATTGCCAGATGGTGCAGCCCACTCTTAAAAAATATGGCGATTTACGTGTGGTATCTGCGGTATTTGCGTTGAAAATGACGAAGGGAATTTTCGCTTGCGTCACAACATCGGCAACGGCTACCGCGTTAGGCGTGAAGTCCATACCGCCGAGAAATTGTACCCCCTCTCGGGTGATCAGCTCTTGAGCGAGTTGTTTCGCTCGAGCGGGATTTGGGCCGCCAGAATCACGATAGAGGACCTCAACGGTGTGGCCTCCAAGCTTTCCTCCGTGCTTCTCGACATAGAGGTCAACGGCTCGTTTGAATTGGACGCCCCACTCGGCATAGGGGCCGCTAAAAGAGCCGATGATGCCGATCTTGACCTCGGCAGAATGCGCATCTGTAGAAATGGACAGTGAGGCAAGAACCGCCGCGAAGGCCAGCAAGCTGAAGCGCTTCATTGTTTCCGTCCCCCTATTTGTGCACCGCCATGCGCCGCAAGCAAGGCGACGACTGCGCCCATCGTTCGGCCCAGATAGAGGGCATTAGAGGAGTGCATTCTTGTATAATCTTGCGGGACGCCGGGACTGTTAGTCGCAGGTCGCGGAGGGCAGACCAGTTAAGGGCTGCTCACGCTATATTACGCGGATGTCACAAGGTCCATGTCCGGGGCTGAGAGTCGCTTCTTTCCCGTCCATTTCAGATCGATGGATCTGACGGTTGCCGCCGCCTCACCGAGCAGCCATTGCGCGGAACGCGACAAGTGCCGGCAAATCGCTCTTTTCGGTTGGATAAGCGAGATAGAATGCCATCTGGTTGCGGACAATGAGATTGAACGGTGCGATCAGTCGGCCGGTTTCGAGATCCCTTTCAATCAAGGGAAGATGCACAATTGCAATACCAAGGCCGTCGATAGCTGCTTGGCACGCGAGCCCCGAGTTTTCAAATCGTAGGCCCGTGTTGGCCGGGACCTGCGGCGCGCCTGCAGTCTGGAGCCATTGCCGCCAAAAATCCGGGCGCTGCAAGGAATGGAGAAGAACGTGATGATCGAGTTCGTGCGGATAGCGCGGGACCGGCATTCCATTCGCAAGCTTGGGGCCGCATACGACGATGAGCAGTTCGTCGAACAGATGTTTGGCCTCGAGCCCAGGCCACTGGCCCAATCCGTACTCGATCGAGGCATCGATGCCTTGCGCTTCAAAATTGGCAGGGGATTGTTGTGAGGTTGAGACCTGAATTTCCACCTGCGGATATTGCTCGCGAAACCTCGCGAGGCGAGGGATCAACCAGCGCATGGCAAAGGTGGGTAAACACCTAAGCTTTAGGACATTGTGTTTTGACGACGCGCAGATCTCGGACGTCGCGGACCTTATCTCGTCAAACGCAACCTGAAGCCGCTTATGATATCGTCGAGCCTCTTCCGTCAGTTCGATGCGACGATGCTTACGAACAAATAACTTTATTCCGAGGTGGGTCTCAAGTACCGCGATATGCCTGCTGACGGCCCCTTGGGTAATGCAAAGCTCTTCCGCCGCTCGACTGAAATTGCCATGACGCGCCGCAGCATCGAAGGCTCGTAGCGCATTCATGGGCAAGTATTGGCCCATAACCCATTATTCTCCCTAGGTTTTCGCTTATATCGCAAAAACTCATGCAAGTCATCAGTTAACTTGCTTTGCGCGGCATGCTGATCGCCTTCATCCTCAGCCCCGCGATGAAACTCGTCCACTGCAGCAAGAGTTGGACATGACTTGTGGGATGGAAACGGCAGTCGTATCGGCAGACGCATTCTCTGCTCCGCCCGGCGACCCTGACGGAAGCATTACAGAAGTTGCGCTCGCGTTTATTAAGAAGAGCCCTGAGATCAGGATTACGCTTCGCGATCTTGAGCGTCAGACGGGCGCAAGTATCTTTCAACTGATTAGGGCATTCCGAAGAGATTTGGGAGTAACGCCCCATGCCTATCTGATAAAACGGCGCGTCGCGCGCGGCGCTGATCTTCTTCTTCAGGGAGAGCCAGCGGCACAAGTAGCTTACGAGGTCGGTTTCGTTGACCAAAGTCACTTCACGAAGCACTTCAAGCGTGTCCACGGCGTGACGCCAAAGCGCTATGTTGCGGTAGCCACCAGCTAGCTGGCAAATCGAGCGCATGAGAAGTTCGCCACTGGCGACAGACCTTTTGCAAAAGCTTGTCTAGAGTTCTTGAGGGTCTAATCCGCTCCGGCGCACAACAAGGCGCGGTTGCCGGCGCAATCGGAGCAGTCAAGTGATCACGCGGTCAGTGGTGTACTTGTTGCGCGCGGCGTCGACGACATTCCGATGCCAGCAGCCGTCAACAGGATATCGAGGCCAGTCGTCATATTCACAGCAAAGAAAGCTTCCTTATGGCCCCCTTTCGAGGACTAAATCGCCGCATGGCCGAAAATGGCCATTTACTGAACGGCTATTGCGCGATCCCCGATGCGTTTTCGGCAGAACTTTATGCTCGACAAGGCTTCGACGTAATCACGCTTGACCTGCAGCATGGTCTCATCGGGTACGATGCCGCCGTCGCGATGCTACAAGCCATTACGGCCGTGGACGTGCTCCCGTTGGTACGCATCCCCTGGCTCGACCCGGCAATCATCATGAAAGCGCTTGATGCAGGTGCTCTTGGTGTGACATGCCCTATGGTCAACACGGCAGCGGACGCTGAGCGCCTCGTCCAATATTGCAAATATCCACCGATGGGCCAGCGCAGCTTAGGCCCCGTCCGTGCGGCGACGGCCTATGGCGAGGACTATGCTGCGCATGCGAACCGGGAGCTCAGCGTCATCGCTATGATTGAAACCGCTGAAGCCGTCGCCAACATCGAGAGTATTCTTGATGTGCCAGGTCTGGATGGTGTCTATATCGGACCAGGCGATCTCTCGCTGTCCCTGAACAGGAAGCCGCAGCTGGAGGAGTTTGATACCGAGGTGGACGCTGCCATCGATCGCGTTTTGAAGGGGTGCATTAAGAAGGGTCTGATTGCAGGCATTTTCGCACCTGGTCCCGAACAAGCGTGGCGCATGGTCACGCGTGGCTTTCGATTCGTCACGCTTTCCACTGACGCTCGCGCATTGGCGTTCCAGGCCAAGTCTTGGGTTGAGAAGTTTCGACTGCTCAGTCGAGAGCCGTCCCGTGTTACCGGTGCATCGGGCCTGAAGGGGTAAGGACTAAATATCAAAAAGTGGGCGACCGGACCATAAGCCCTCATCCGCTCGAAATTGCAATTTCTTACTAGTCGACGAGCTCCTCCTGCATCAAGACCGGTGTCGCCGATCACGCAATTGGCGTGAAGCCTACCCGCTCTTAGCGTGGGAGCAACTCGGCCATGGTGTAACATGATCCAACCGCGGTCTATCTTTGAAAAGATCTGGAACAGTCATGTCATCCGGGAAATGGGTGACGGCGTCTTCTTGCTCTATGTCGATCGCCACATCATCCAGGAATCGGCGAGCGGACAAGCATTTGATGGGCTACGGCGCGCCTCGCGATCTGTGCGTCGACCTGATCTCACTTTCGGTGTCACGGATCACATCGTTTCGACACGTCCTGGGCGCACGGTCGATTCGAACCCCGAGGGGCGCGAGCTAATCACCTTGATGGAACGGAACTGCAGCGAACACGGAATTGAGCTGTTTGACTTGGCTGATGCCAGGCAGGGTATCGAACACGTCGTGGCGCCGGAGCTCGGGCTTATCACGCCAGGGATGACTGTTGTTTGCGCAGACAGCCATACACCAACAAATGGCGCGCTCGGTGCCTATGCGTGGGGTTTTGGCACAAGCGATGTCGAGCACGTTCTAGCAACCCAAACCGTACTTCAGCGCAAGCCAAAGGCGCTACGGGTGACGTTCGCCGGACGTCTGGGAAAGGATGTCTGTGCCAAGGACCTCATACTTTACTTGATCGGCAAAGAGGGAACACAGGCGGCGCGCGGATATGCCATCGAATATTGCGGACCCGTCATTCGTGCGATGTCCATGGAAGGCAGGATGACGATCTGCAACATGTCCATTGAATTTGGTGGACGTGCTGGCATGATCGGGCCGGACGATACCACGTATGAATATATCGCTGGCCGCGACTATGCTCCCAAAGGTGCGCATTGGCAGGCCGCATTAGATCAGTGGCGCACTCTTAACACAGACGAGCAAGCTCTCTTCGACAAGGAAATCAGGGTTAACTGTAGCGAGATTGCCCCCCAGGTGACGTGGGGGACAACACCTGGCGATGTCGTAGGTATCGACGAAAACATCCCAGATCCCGTGTTGATTGGCGATCCTGTCCGTCGCGCCATGGCGGAGCAGGCGCTGCACTATATCGGCCTCAAACCTAATCAGCCTCTTGAAGGCATTCCGATCAACGTCGCCTTCATTGGATCCTGCACCAACAGCCGCCTATCGGACCTTCAGGCGGCAGCGGCCATCGTCAAGGGGCGCAAGGTCGCCAAAGGCGTGCGGGCGCTGGTTGTGCCTGGATCGACGTCGGTCAAGCGCGCGGCTGAGGCCCTCGGTCTAAACAAAGTATTTCTCGATGCAGGCTTCGACTGGAGAGAGGCCGGGTGTTCAATGTGTCTGGGGATCAACGACGACCAAGTCGCGCCAGGTGAGCGCTGCATGGCGACCTCTAATCGCAACTTCGAGCATCGCCAAGGACCAAATAGCCGCACGCATCTTGCAAGTCCGGCATCGGTGGCGGCGGCCGCCGTGACGGGTGTCATCACCGACGTTCGCAAGCTCGCGCACGCATAGAGGCGGCAAATGGAAAAGTTTGTGACGTTGGAAGGTGTCGCCGCAGTGCTGGCGGACCCGAATATTGATACAGATGCAATTATCCCTGCCCGCTTCATGCGTTCTGCGAACGCTAATTTGGGTAAGGCCCTGTTCGCCAACAGCCGATTTCAGGACGACGGATCCGAACGCGCCGACTTTGTGCTGAATATTCCGCCATTTCGGAGCAGCTCGATCCTCGTGGCAGGCGATAACTTTGGCTGCGGCAGCTCGCGAGAAGCAGCAGTCTGGGCGCTGAAGCAATTTGGTATTCGCTGCGTTATCGCGAGAGCTTCGGGGAAATATTCTTCGAGAACTGCTTCAAGAATGGCGTTCTTCCGATCACATTGCCCAAAGCCGACTATGAGCAAATCCTAGGCGCGCTTGCGAAAGACCCCGGGCGTGAAATTAAGGTCGATCTTGAGCGATGTGAGATCAGGATGTCGTGTTCGCTATCGATACCGTTTGTCGTGTCGCCTTCGCGTCGGACAGCATTGCTTGAAGGGCTCGACGATATCCAGCTGACGCTGCGTTATGTCAGCGATATCGACGCATTCGAGGCCTTCGACGGGGTCGCGCGGCCATGGATGCGTCGCCCCACGTCATCTTTTGGCCGATCGCCGTAGAGCTGATGACGTCAGTTTCGTGGTGGGAGCCTTGGCAATTCAAGGCTCTGTCGTCCGGTGAACGCTAGCGGAAACGAAAAGACGCAAATGGTTACGCATTCCACGACATTTGATGATACGAATCTCTTGGAGCGAGCTTGGGTTTAACGCGCATCCAGCCCGGGCTCGGCTTCTCTCCTATGCGAAAAGCCTCGCGACTTTCGCTGGGGATATGGAGCGCTGTCTTTGTTTGTGAACCCCACGGCTCAAGATTATGACATTGTCCTCCTGGGTACGAGGTCAGTTCTTCAGTTCAAGACATTCGTCCTCCAGTCAAGTTTGAACGAAGATCTTGCAGCAACGCCACGGGGAAGCCGACCGGCCGAAGATGTTCGAAGGCGACCAAGGTGGATGAAAAGAGGCCAAGATCTCGCAGAATTGCACTTCGACGCAACCTCTTGCCGCTGTTTTTTGCGATCAGCGTCGCTCCTTTGGTCGGCCAAGGGCTCGCCCGGCACACCGGCAGTGTCATCTTGAAATAGACCAGCGTACCGGATTTGCGCCTCCTCAAAACTCCAGAGCATTACGGACCGTTTGCGAACACGCCAAAGAGATTCCTCACGAATGGCCATTCGGAAGAATCTATTCGGTTCGAGACGCGCTCATCATCAATGTGGCCCGGCAGATTTCTCATCTTCGCGAGAGGCCGTTGTCGCCCCAGCAGCGATCGGAATAAAGCCGATTTGGAAACCGAATGCGCGACCTATTTTGTCTAGCGTTTGCGCAGTAGGATTGGCCGCTCCTCTTTCAATGTCGGCGACTTGGCGCGGTGTCAGCTTAAACAGTCGGGCGAACTCAATCTGGGTGAGCCCGAGGGCTTGACGCATCTCGGCGACAGCCTCCGGCAAGCGGAGAGTACCCGCGCGCGCTTTGGCTGCAATTGCGGCGCGACGATCTCGGATCTCCTCTTTCGTAGGTTTACGCCATCTGGCCATGAGGCTCGCCTAATCTGTCACATTGCGCAGTTTGGCAACACCGTTCGCCATATCTTCGTTGCGAATGATTGCATTCGTCACGACGGAGACCGGCACGCCGCACTTTCTTGCAATCTCTGGAAGGGCCCGGAGAAGATCTTCCTTAGCTGCCAAAGCGGACATCAATTTGTGGGCGGGCACCTTGGGGCTAGAAACTGTCTCACAGACGAGCCTCCAATCAGGATTGGTGTCCTGTCCTCCACCATCGAGCATGCACCCCCACCTTGTGGAACGGACGATGCCCGCTGTCGCGATCTTCATTGGTGCGAAATCGAACAAGGGGGCGAGACGTATGCTTCCATCCGGGAATTTTCTAAGCGCGGCGTTTCGACCATGATTATCGGGATTGCCCATAGCCAGGTTCAAGACATCTCGCAGCAGATACTCCGTCGTGTCCTCCAGCGGACACGACGAGACCTGTTGGATTGTTTTCAGATAAGTTTCGTGCCTGCTCTGAAATGCAAACTCCGCAACGCCAATCGCAGAGACCAGACTCTCTTGTCCGTAGCGGATTAGACCACCCGACGTCACCCTGCGGTCAAACCGTGGAATGACAAGCACACCATTGCCGTAGGTGCTCGTGCGTTCGACGTTGACGCCAAACTCTTTTGCGACCACCGAATAGCCCGATTCAGACTCCAGGATCCGCTGATCCACCGGCTCATCACTACGCAGAAGCTTTACGATGATAAATTCGAGGGCGTCCGCGTCCGGGACCATCGAATTCGGATACCAAAGTCCGTCTCGGGAGCGAGTCAGTGACACCTTGGGCCAGTCACCTTGCAGCCCACTCGAACCCGAGGCAAGCAAGGAAAAGCGATCAGCAACTTCGAGAAACGCATCGCTCCGATCGAGAATTTCTTCCATAGTGATTCCCGCGACCGATATGTCCTGAAGACGTTCGACCTCCTGATCATATGCTTCTTTGATGCGAATATTGCCGACGGGAGAACTCGCAGCTCTCATGAGAAGATGGACTTGGGTAGAAGGCGCCTCGACCGGAAGGTTCAGAAATCGCGCGATCCTCTCGGCGTGGTGACCTTGAGGAATTAGGTCCAGTAGAAAAGCTGGCCAGGTGCTTGCTGCGCGATCCACCAGATCGACTGGGGCGTTGATCGAGTAAGCATGTACGCCTTTAAGGGGACGGTCTTCCGCAAATGGAATGGCGCCGAACTTGGCAAAATAGCCCATTTCGTAGCTAGTTCTGGAAGGCGTCGTGTAGCCCTTTTCGGGGGCTTCCAAGTTGACAATGGCCGCCTCGTGCCACGTGCCTTCTATGAAAGTTTCTACAGTCAGGTCCATTTACAAATCCCTTTAGGGATGTATATGGCAGGTGAGCTCAAGAATCAACCCATTATAATGGAAGTATTAATAGCGGAGGATCCGTTCGGACACTGCAGTCGTTGCCCATCATGCTTTTGGCCTGCCGGATCTTTGCGCCGCCACCACGGACTGAGCGGCCCCTCAGAGATGCTCGCCCCGCGATCAAGTGCGGTGACGGCGCAGCCCTGTATTCAGCTCTCATTCTGATGGGCTTCATGCTGAAGAGCGGACCCGGCCAGAGGACCCAGAGGGCGCCTCCTTCGGCAAGACCTAAAAAGCGCAAAGGCTGGCTGTTATGATGGAGCGTCGCACGCTCAAACATCAAAAGCCCGAACGGACTTTTACCATCAACTGAGTAAGCGGCACTCGTACGACGAGATGCGCGCTATCCCGATCCAAACTGTGGTCTTCCCGGGCGCATGCATGTACGGTCCCCGATCTCACCACGGCCCGCTTCTCACTATCGTGCAAGACTGCTCGATTCCGCGAAAGCTGCGCGACATTTGCTGCCGTTACATAAAGGCTTCGAAATAGGAACGAGCCGCACATCAACGAGGATTAATGCGCACGCCCCCCTAGTCACGTGAATCTAAAGTTCGCCGCATAAAGTCTGCTGGGCTTTGTGGCAGAAGCGTTTGACGGAAGCCAAGATCTGGTCTGCAGACTTGGTCCATTTGAAGGGCCTCGGGTTATTGTTGTGCAGTTCGATGAAGGTACGGATGTCGGCCTCGAGCTGTCTGACGGAGGTGTGAACACCTCGCTGGATCTGCTTTCTGGTGAGTTCAGCGAACCAGCGCTCGTTCTGATTGATCCATGACGCGGAAGTCGGCGTAAAGTGGACATGGTTGTGCGGCCGGCGAGCGAGCCACGCCTTGATCTTAGGTGTCTTGTGGGTGGCGTAGTTGTCCATGACGATGTGGACCGCAAGCCCCTCGGGGATTTGAGCGTCGATTTCCTTGAGGAACTTCAAGAACTCGACCGCCCGATGACGCTTGTAGCATTTGCCAATGACAAAGCCGGAAGCGACATCGAGCGCGGCAAACAGTGTGGTCGTGCCATGTCGCACATAACTGTGCGTGCGACGTTCTGGCATCCCAGGCATCATCGGCAAGACCGGCTGCTCGCGATCGAGTGCCAGGATCTGGCTTTCTCATCAACGCTGAGGACAACGGCTCGGTTCGGTGGGGATAGATAAAGGCCGACAATGTACCTTGTCGACGAACAGTGGATCGCTCGACAACTTGAATGTCTGGCTACGGTGCGGTTGCAAGCTGAACGCCGACCACATTCGGCGGATCGTGGTGTGGGAAAAGCCAGTTTCCGCAGCCATCGAGCGGATCAACCAGTGCGTCGCGTCGGCCGGCGTCGTACGCAATGTCCGCTCGATTACCTCAGCAACCTGATCGTCGTCGATGGTGCGAGGGCGGCTCGGGCGGGCTTCATCAAGCAGGCCATCACAGCGATCCTTCTAAAAAAACCGACGGCGCCACTTGCCAACGGTGTGTTCATGGATGCCGAGTTCAGCAGCCACAGACTTGCTTGGCAGGCCATCCGCACATCGCAGGATCGCGCGGCATCGCTCAGATAGCACCGCGCGACACGATGACGACGAACTTGCCTCTCTAGGTACGTGCGCTCCTGCGGACTGAGCACTAACGGCGCGATCGGCCGGCCTCTCACACCTGCATTCCCCACAAGCGCTCTCCTCTACAAAGATTCGAGCCATCAACTAATGTGATGAACTTGCGTTCCAGATGACTAGTAAGGATACATCCAATAGGTCGCGTTGAGCTCGTTAGGCATCGAGCGCAAAGTTGGGGTCCGCTGCGGTGGCTTGAGGTGGCTAGATGAGGAGATGATCCGGCCGATATCGTCGAGGACCGCCCGGCTCGTTGAATAGGTACTATGATTGAGCGCGAACATTTCGCTTCCGACCGCAGAGACATCGATCGTCTCGATGCCCGAGACGAGAGTTGGACCGCTCTTAGTCACATAGCCCATTCGCGATTTCGACTGCGCCTTCTTCATCGAGGCGAGCAGAGCCAGATCAGTTGACGAGGCGTACACGGTCACCGCACCCGCGGCCGCTTTGATCTGGTTAGCCCGCTCCAGATAGAGGTCACGGTCGACGTCGGGTGCTGCGAAAATCAGCTCGGTAATGCCAAGCGCTGTTTGGCTCAGCGCTGCCTGCTGCAAGGCGCCCAATACCACTTCGCTGCCAAGGCTGTGTGCGATCAGGATGATCCGCGAAACGTTCCCCTCCGTCTTGATGAGCTTGAGAAGATCGAACAATCCATCGGTGGCATGCAAAGCACTTTCGCGGTCGTAATCGTAATCCGCCAACCCGCCTTTCGAGGGCCAGGAATAAATCATGACGCGGCCCTTGTAATTTGCATCGAAGGCAATCTGAGCGGCCTTGAACGCTGCATCCGAGAAAGGAACATTGTAGCCATGGACGAACAGCATCAGGCTGTCGGCAGGATTGGCGATCGCGGAGGCAAACTCCTCTCGTGAGAGCTTCGATAGAGTCTGGATTCGAAAGTGCTTTCCGTCCTGCTCGGCCTCTGTCCAAATGCCGTACAGATATGTCTTTGGCGTTTCGACTTCGCCCATCTTGTGAACGATCGGTATGCTCACAGTCACGCAGCCATAGGTATTCGTGGCCGAACGATCATAGGTGATCTGTTTCAGCTGCAGATTCGGGCCTCCCATCACCTCGCGGTTGGTCGCAAAATAAACGGGCACCAAGCCCTTGATGGCGGGCTTGTTGGGAGCCTCGGCGCCAGTTGGCGTCGGTTTCTCGGGAGGTGCTTCCTCACTTGCCTCACCCGTTGTGGGGCGATGATAGCCATAATCATGGCGTCTCGGACCATAATACCTCGGGCCGTAATACCTTGCGGCATGATGGTGATATCCTGTCAATGCACGCCCGTGGTGCTGATGCGTGTTTTGGGCTTGGGGCTTTGACGGTCTCGAGATAGGTGCTTGATGAGCGCAGCCGACGACAAACATGCAGACCAGAGCAATTAAAGCCGCGCGGAGCTGCCGGAACGACGAGAGCCAGTGCAGCGCATTTGAAGAATCGGCTCGCAATGTCGAGACGACCATGGCCCCTCCTCCTTACTTCGCAAGAACTTGAGATAGATTGACGGTAGCACCGAGCCATCCACGGTACCGATCGACGGCGGGTCCACTGGTCAGCTTGTAGGTGAAGCGCGCCTCTGCACCGCCATCGTTGATGGCGCAAGCAATGTTGCCGGCTCCGTTTGCCGTCTCGACATGCCAGGAGCAGCCGGTGATACGGTAGCCCGGCTCGGCTGGGAACGTCTCGGCGTAGTCGGCCGAATGCTCGGCAAACACGACGGGATGATCATCCTTGGTCTTGTCGACGGTGTATGAGCGCTCGATCTGCTTGAGCTCGACGAGTTGCGATAGCGGAACATTGACGATGAGCCGCCGGTCTTCTGGAAGCAACGTGTGAAGCGCGCCGGCCAGGATCTCGGGAATTTTCACGCCCTGATTGGCTTGCGTCTGCACATGGGTCGAGTTGAGCTTGCTCCAGTTCTCGAATGAGATTGTAGTGTCGACCCATTTGGTCCAGCAGACGGATGGTTGGGGGATAGCCGCAATCAGCTTGTAGAGCGGACTCGCGGCTATGACCGTGGCAGGAATGATGAAATTCACTCCGTTGACCTGGGCATCGTTCCATTTGACGATGCCGCCGACAGCGATACCGAGGAGCGCGCCGAACTCGTTGAACGCGGGACCTCCGCTGTTGCCGACGTTCATGACAGTATCGGTTTGCCAGCGCCCATTTGGGCTGGTTTGATTGCTGATCAGGCCGCTCGATATGCTCAGATCCAGGTCGAGGGGATAGCCGAGCAGATAGAGTTGGGTTCCCATTGGGGCCTGCTGGCTTTCATTGATGACCGGCATTGGGCAGCGCGATGCTCCGCCGCTGTTGCTGGCCGGCTGGGCCAACTCGAGAAGGGCAAGATCGTTGGCGTCGTCGCGGTGAATCGCGCTGACTTTGATTGGGTTTGCGTTGCGCGAGCCAAGGCGAGCATCGACCTCAAAGCTCTTGTAGTTTTCCTCGCGTCCGACCACATGGCTGTTGGTGAGCACGAGGTTGTCGCCGATCAGAAGGCCGGAGCCGCCTCCGACTTCCTGCTTGCCGTTGTACATAACGCCGACAAACTGGACATGAACAGTCCTGACGTTATAGCGCGCGGCGATCTGCACCGCGGCGCGATCGGCTAGCGCCTGCCCGGAGATGACAAAGAGCAAGGCGAGGGTCAGGACGGATAAAACGTTCTGACGGCTGCGATATCGAGTGGGCTGAGTTGTCCGCTTCCGTTCCATGCTGGATTACAATAGTTCATGATGGAATTGGGGTCGTATTTAGTGACTTTGTAGTCGCCGACCGATCCTGAAAATTTCTCGTTGCGGCACTGTTCCGGAGCATCGTCGCGGTTCTGCTCGTGAGTAAAGCCGAGCGCGTGCCCGAATTCGTGGACAGCGACCGCACGAATGCAGAATTCGCGCTTATTGATGCATCCTTTACTCCAATGATTGGAGCTGAAATTCAAGGTCATGCCCGAAGACTTGCCATCGAGATACTTGCCGACGACGTCGGTGTGCGCGCCCTCGTCGGCGATGCGCACATGGACGCCGGCTGCGCCCTCTTTACAGGCAGGCCAGGTCTTGGCGAACCAAACGCCTCCTTGTGCTGCGCTTTCCCAGGTCTCGGCCACGGCTTTTCGGACGAGTTCTGCATATTTCTGGTCATGAGGATTGAGGTTTTCCCAGCAGACCGGGATTTCCTTCACGTCCCATTTGGAGCTGCGGATCACAGTTCCGAAGAGCTCCATCTCCGACACCCCTGAGGGAAGCGCAGGCTGAGCCTTCGCGCTGCTGCAGGGGAGGAGCACGAGAAGAACCAGCAATCCGAGCAGGCAGTAACGAGTCATGTTTTATTGAGTAGGCGTTGGAGATGGCGGGAAGACTGGCACCGGCGCGAAGATAAAGCCGTTCGTCCGCGGGCCACCACCAGCCCTTGGCCGGCGGGCTGCGGCCCCCCCGCTCTCCGGCAACTCCTGCGACTTTTCCCCTCCCGGGATTGGTGTCGTGTAAATCGGATTGTCCTTTGATCCGAGCGCCGGCTGTTTGGCTGCATAGCTGGCCGAGCCAGACTTTGCTCCGTTGGCCAAGACGGCATTCGGCCCATTGATGTAGATACCGAGATTGCTGAATTGCTGCGCAGATGCGGAGGCTTGGATGGCGGCCGGTGTCCAGCGCGCCGATGTAAGGGAGTATTTGGCCTCGATGCCTCCGGTCACTTGGATCGAAAAAGTATAGGTCATCTGCGCTGGCTCAGCTATTTCCGATGGCATAGCCGGCGTCAGGTTGTTGGCGGCGATCAAAATTGCATTGTCGCGCAGCCAGGCCGCCAATGGCTTGGAGGCATCGACGGTGATGCGCTTGAAAGCGGCCCGTTCCGGATATTTGTTTTCGGCGAGAGCTTCGAGCTCGAGGAGCTCGGTCGGCGTTCCCCGGTAGCAGCCGCGCTCATATGTTGCCGGGCTAGATGCCAGCGGCAAGGTATCAGACGCAAGCTCGGCATTCTGTTTCAAGAGAAATGACCAGATCAGGTCGTAGGTGTCCTGCGCCGAAGCCGTGGGGCCGACATGGGTCACTTCGGCGGTGGTGGCACTTAGAACGCGCTTATAGTCGAAGGCGGTGCCGGACCCGACACCGCCGGTATCGGTTACTTTCAGTTCCAGGAAGAAGGTGCCGTATAGGAACGGGTCGATGTCGAAATGGGCGAAGCGGTCGAACGCCTCTTCCGGCCTGGTCTTGTAGATCTTGAGGTAGTGCTTCCGCCTTTCGCGCTCGATCTGATAAAAGGTGACGACCTCGCACCGGATCGATTTGAGAAAATATGGCAGTTCGCCGGCTGTGATCACGCCAGTCTGCGGATCGTGCACATAGTACAGGCTGGTGCATCCGCCCATCGCAAAGCAGGCGCCAAGGCAAGCCGCGGCCCGGCTGATCTTCCACATCGATTGTGCCCCCTGTCCGCTTCGCGTCGCTCGCGCGCGGATCTCCCGCCCAGATTGAAATGCTTTGCTCGTGCTTCGTCAAGAGTATCGGAAGCCATATGCAGCTTTTCGTTGCCATCGTATAATTCGATGCAGAGTTTCTGCGCGTTCTGACATTCAGAGCAACTGCGCCCGCAGCTAGATGATGAGACGCGCGTAAGTCACAGTCGGGCCGATTGCAAATAGCGAACCGTACGCCTATCAATGGCACATATTGGCGAAGTCGTTTGGACGAGTCGTTTGCCTGGGCCTGCGGACAGCCGCCTGAAGACAACGGAGTTCGGCAAGTGGAAGAAGGCAGCTGGTGAGCTTGCTCAATCACAGGCCTCGATGACGCATGCCAGAAGGGACGAACTGAGGAAGGCTCTGATCGAGCTCGACAAGTTGTTCCGCAAGGCGCCGCCGAGCGTGTACAAGGCTTACCGCAATCTTTCGGAGCGGCGTCTTGAAGAATCTGCCCGGAGTTTCGGTGACAGCGTCGGAGAAGGCCGCCTCCTTTGGTCCGTTTCCGAGGAGACCCCCGAGCAGGTTGCTGTGTCGCTTGGAGGTCTCATCCGGGCCATCGACCGCGTGCTGCTCGAGCGGCGGTCGCAATGGCCGATTGCATCGGGCGAGTGGCGCCTGGAGGCGCTCGGATGCTGGTTCATTCCGCGACAGGGCGTGAGCGCCGGCCGCCCTGCCCGGCGGAGCCAAGCCTATTCAAAGCGAGGCCTGCTATTTCATCGGATCCTGCCCACCTTCATTGACGGCTATGCCGTCGAGGTGGTCGATAGCCGTACCTTGCATAGTGCCGCTCAAGACCCCACGAATTGGAAAATGGGCGCCTGCCTTTTCGAGGCGCTCAAGCTTGAGGCGGAGTTCGCAACGGTAGACGGGGACAAGCGTTTCATCGTCAGCGGCGTCGATGCGCCGGCGGCGGGGAACGCGGTCTTGCTTCAGATGGCGAACGCGTTGCAGGAGAACTGCATCGCAATCGTCTGGCCCGAGCTCACGGTACCACCAGGACTGCGAGAAAAGATCGTCAAGTTCATCCGCGAGCGAGATGTGGCCGACCCGCTGGAGCCTCCGGAGATCGTCATTCCGGGAACGTGGCACGAGGTGGCAGGCAAGGAGATTGTGAATCGGGCCCGGATTTATGACGGTTATGGCGAGGAGCGGCTCGTCTACGACAAGATCGCCCCTTACGCCGATGACGACTGGGGGATCGAAAACATAACTGCTGGCGAGCGGATGTGCGTGCTTGCGACTGAAGGCGCCCTGATTGGCGTCGCAATTTGCCTCGACTTCTGTGACGTCTGCGACACGCCCTTCAGGGACCTGGATGTCGATGTGATGCTGGTCCCCTCGATGGGGAACGACCGCACCATGCAGGGCCACCAGACGACTGCGAGCCAGGTGGAAGTGAAGTTCGGCACGCGAAGTTTTGTCGTGCAACATCCCACCCACAACCGCTACGGGGATGGCCGGCTTGGTACTATATTACCCCTCCTCAAAGAGCCGAACGCTGTTTCCGCCCGGGAACTCGGTCAAAAGACCGTTTGGACTGCCTACAAATGGGGCCGGTGACACCCTAGATTCAGAGACTAAAATCAGAGTAAAGCGTTGTAAAATGATCTTAAGGGTTGTGACGTAGGGTATGGCCATGTCGGACGTAGCATTGGAAAAGATAGAGAGCGGCGAGGCCACCGCGACTGAGGCGCGGAGCGTCATTTCGGAATTCCTTAAAGAGGGATCCGAAAGCAGCCTGGAGCGTATTTACGCAACACTTGGGGCTTGGCTCTGGAATTCTCTGGAGAGCCGGCGCCGCGATCCGGAGCTGCGGGAATGGTTTGATATTCTGCGTCGGGTGAGCGCCTCGCTCGCGCCGAAGAATGCCGCCTATGCCGAGCGCTTCAGAGCGTTTTACGATCTTCTGCAGATGTCGATCAACACCGCCAAGGTTGCTCGTCCAAGCGAGGTCATGCACCGTCAGCATGTCGTCGAGATACTTCGGTTGTTGCGGGATGCACCGTCGCGTCAGCTGGAGAAGACGGTCATTGCTAAGAAACTGGATCTGAAGGATGCCAATCTCAGCCGCATTCTTCGCCTGATGACCAATGCGCGTTTTGTGGAACGAACGGCGGCTGGAAAGTTTGCTCATTTCGCGCTGACGCGCGATGGCCTTATGGCGCTTGAAAGGCACGAAGGGCCCACAGCAAGGGGCGCTGGCCAATTGGCGCAGCTTATGCGCAGGAAAATGGGTCTCAGAACCCACCCTGCCCTCACGGCTGAAGAAAATGTCGTTCTTCGCAGCCTGTTTGATTTGCCGAGCCCGATGCATCCTACGTTGCATGCGGCGGGACTAGTGATGCGTGACCCGCTTGGCGTCCGTCAGGTGATGGAGGACTACCTGCTTCATCCGCCGGCACCGACAGCTCCCGGCTATATGAAGGCGCGAACGAAGAGCTCGTATCATGGCTCGTCGGTGACGGTCGTGCAGGTGAAGAAAGCCGAAGGTCACGGCGCCTCCACATCGATTGAGGCGGTGAACAGTCCAAAGCCCGTCTCGTTCCCTTCGGGTATGCTGCACTTGAGCGCAGGAGAGGACTCCGAGCATGTCGAATGAGGATCTCGGGGCTTCGACAACGGAGCAGGCGCAAGGCGAATCGGAATCGCTAGTATTGTATGGAAACACCCTGCTCGATCGGTTGACCTTTGTTTCGACGACGTTCAGCTCGCTCATCATGAGCATGGGAAGGGTCGGGCGCGACAACCGCGAGGTGTTGGTGCCACTGGTCGAAGTCAGATTCGAAGGTCCCTCTGGCCAGGACGAAAGCGCCTTGAAGTCTTTCTTTTCGGAGCTCGTGCCGCTGGAAAACCTCGCCTTCGTCCTCGAAGACATCTCGGGTGATCTTGCAACTGTTTGCCACCAGCTGAGCGCTGTGAGCGAGGGACCGGTCAAGCCTGATCTCAGGCGGCTTGCCGAAACGAGCAGGTTCCTGCAGGACGCCAAAAGCAACCTGGACAAGTGTCTCGCCGATCTGGAGCGAATTGGTCAGCCGCCCAATCTTCCCTAGCGGAAGTCTTGAGAGCATCTGCGGCGAGACGATTCTTTTGCTTCTAACGCACAAAATTGTCCAGTCGCAATTGACCGCGTCATTCTGAGTTCGAAATGCGATTTTGATTTATCAACCGCGGGGCGTGCCTAGAAGCGTTCGCGGCGGGCTTCGGCTTCGCCGCGAAAGTGCGAGCCGATCGGATCGTGAATTAGCCCCGAGTGGCAAGACTATCTTACTGTCGGCGGGCGGCATGCGTTTCCCAAAAATGGAAATTCCCCTCTTCCATTTTTGGGAAATCGACGGTAGTATCCCTTCATGCTGGTGGTCGGCACGGACCTTGGTGAGCGCTATTTTGCCGAACGCTCTGGTCATCGGGGCATCGATGCAGCGCGCGCTCAATACAGGGCATGGCTGGCAATTGCTGAGGCTTCGGACTGGCGGACGCCGCAACAGGTGAAGCGATCGCATCCCAAGGCAAGCATCCTGAAAGGCGGACGCGTGGTGTTCAACATCAAGGCCAATGACTACCGCCTGATCGCCATGGTTCAATATCGTGATGGCGTGTTGATGATCCGCTTTTTCGGCAGTCATGAAGACTGTGACAAGGTGGACGCGGAGACGGTGTGATGAAGGCAACATTGATAATTATCCAGAACCAGGCCGATCATGAGGCGGCCAAGGCGCTTGTCGGCAAGCTGATGCAATCTAACGAGGCTGCCGATCGAGCGCGTATGGTAGCTCAGGCTCGCCTTATCGAGGCTTATGAACGCGCACGCTGGCCGCGCAAAGCGCCGCCGTTGCCCGATTTGCTAACCTATCTGGTGGAACAACATGGTTTGACGCGCGCTGATCTTGTGCCGCTTCTGGGCACTGCTAGTCGCGTCAGTGAGGTCATGTCCGGCAAGCGCGAATTGAGCATGACGATGGTGAAGCGTCTGCGCGAACGTTTCCATATTCCAGCGGATTTGCTGATCTCCGCGAGCGGAAGTGTTGCGGCTTAGGTCAATCGGGACCATGACTTTCGATAGGGGGCTACTTTGCTCGGCGGCCGTGAATATTTGCATCGACGCGAGAAAGTTCAGCGCATGCGATTCCAACGCCTTTTAGGGATTAGGGTCATCCATTGCTTGCAGCAGCTCGACTATGCACGGATACGAGCATCGGCGCCCCCGGTGGGCTTGATCCATTTGCTCACGATTCTCGCTCCGGAACAGGTCGAACGCCGGTATTGGACTGCGACTTGACGGCATTGAACAAAAAGTGAACAATCCCCTGACGACCCCTCTCGGATGGGCATAAAGCGCCAAAGCGCGCGAGGCGAGTGCTCGAAGGCTCTGCCGGACTTTCGGTCGGCGCTAGCTATGAAGGCTGGCTAGTTTTGTCAGAGGCAGGCAGTCAACAGGATGACGGGGAATGCTTGAGCAGGCAGAACAGACTCGACCAGTCATGACGGCGGACGAGAAGTCTTATTTGTTGCAGCTTTTCAATATGTTAATCCCCGCCGGATAGGCTCGCCGAGCGACCCCGGCAAGGAACCTTGGTTATCGGCGAGTTGTTCACAAGCTGGGACCATTTCTAGCAGCGTGGGCGCGCAATCCTGTAATAGGCTGTCTGTCATGGCCAAGAGCGACTTACTCATATCTCTCGTGCGCGCCGGTGTGACCGGCGATCGGCCAATGATGCGCTCGGCGGTCGAAGCGATTGTGGCTGATGAGCGCGCAAAGAGTCATCACGCGCTGGCCGATCGGCTTGAGCGAGCGCTGCAGACGATAGCTGTGACGCCGCCAAGTCTGGTTGCCTCTCAGCGGTCTCCGCAAGCTGCTGGGCGCGACACGATTTTAGAAGTTACGCCACGCATATCTCTCGATGAGCTGGTTTTACCCTTGCCTGCGCGCGCCGAAGGGATGCAGCTGATCGAGGAGCATGTGCGGGCAGACGTGCTGCGGGCAAGCGGATATGAGCCGCGGCATCGGGTTCTCCTGTCTGGTCCTCCAGGCAACGGCAAAACTTCCTTTGCAGAAGCGATTGCAGAGGGCCTTTCTCTGCCGTTTTTCGTGGTGCGGTACGACGCGCTCGTAGGAAGCTATCTAGGCGAAACAAACGCGCGTCTTCGCGCGCTATTCGACTATGCGCGAACCCAACCTTGCGTTTTGTTTTTCGACGAGTTCGATGCGATTGGAAAAGAGCGTGGAGATGATCACGAAACGGGCGAAATCAAGCGCGTTGTTTCGTTTCTCTTGATGCAGATCGATAAACTTCCCAGTTACGTGGTAACAATAGCGGCTACGAATCATGCTGAATTGCTTGATCGAGCCGTATGGAGACGTTTTCAGATAAAGATTGCATTTCCCGCTCCGCAAGTTGCGGAAATCGCACATTTCATAGAACGAATTTATATGGGCTGGCCCGAGCGCCCTTCGCTGTCGGCTTTTGAACTCGCGCAAAAGATTGACGCAACCTCCTATGCTGAAGTGCTTGATTTCTGTCAGAACGTTCGACGGCGACAAATTCTTGGTCTTGGTGAGATCTCGATCGATTCTGCGGTCAAGACTGAACTCGAATTTTGGTCATCGAGAGTAAAGCCAGAGAACCTGCATGGCGGCCGATCCAACGAAGCCTCTGCTGCGACTGACGCCAGGCAATCAGGCGGCAAGACCAAAAGGCAGGCCGCAACCGATCCCCAGGCCGGCTAAATTCACGGCTGCTGCACAGAATGCAGCATTTGGCCCCCGCTTCCGTCGCCTCGAACAAGTCTTGGGTCGAGACCCAAGCGGCTTAACTTTGCGATCAGACCCGTCCGCGCTGGCGCCAGAGCGGCTGCTGGTTTTTGAGGTTCGGGGGGCAGTTGCGAATTTTGCGAATGCGATCCGAAGAGTGCCTGGTCTGGAGCTCATCGATGAAGAGGAGCTGGAGGGCGATGAGAAGGACAAGTCGCCTGAGGCCTATCTTCTTGTGCCAGATGTCACGGCTTTGCAGAACATCCTGTCGCTCTGGAAGAGATGGGTATCCGGGCAAGCAATTGGGGAGGGGTTCGCACCCTGGCGGGATGTCTTTGCGACGCTCCGTGACATCAGAGTATGGGGGCCGGGAGATCGTGTTCAAGATGGTGATCGAGAGATCCTTGCGCACGAGATCGAGCTCATGGGAGATGAGGAAATTCTCCCCGTTGAGATCGAGCTTGTGTTTCGATCGTCGGAGGACATGGCGGCTTCGAACCAACAAGGAGTCATCAGCGAGATTAGGGCGGTCGGTGGCACTCTTGTGACGCAGTGCCGGATCCCGGACATCGCCTATCATGCCCTTTTGGCTAACCTGCCAGTTGCCGCGATCCGGCAAATTACCGAGCGCTCCGCGACCGGGTTGAGCGGCATGGACCCGGTCATGCACATTCGGCCACAGAGTATTGTTGCGCCGGTGCAAGTCGAAGACGCCAGTCAGCTCCAAGGCGGACTGGGACCGCTTCCTTCTGAAGGCCAACCAATTTTGGCCTTATTGGATGGCGTGCCCGTTTCCCAGCACCCTCTGCTTCGTGATCGAATGAATGTCGACGATCAATTCGATTTAGAGGGCGCAGCCGTCGTGGCTGAAAGGGCTCACGGCACAGCTATGGCTTCTCTGATCGTGCATGGCGACCGAAACACCAATGAGCCGCCGCTGGCGCGCCGCATCCATTGCATACCGCTCTTGGGGGCTGCTGATCAATTTCCTGAGGACCGGCTGATTGTCGACCTGGTTTATCAAGCTGTGGTCTCGATGCGGCGCAACGACGATCCGAGCGCTCCGTCAGTTGTGATCGTCAATCTTTCGCTCGGCAATGTCCGAAAGCCATTTCATGGGCGGCTGTCGCCCTGGGCGAGGTTGGTCGACAGATTGGCCCATCGATATGGAATTCTGTTCTGCGTGAGTGCCGGCAATCACGCCGGCTCATTCGAGATAGCATCCATCCCCACCATGGCTGCTTATGAAGCGACGGACCAGCCCGATCGGGCCAGACATACGTTGTCCGCGCTGTCGCGATTGATCACTTCTCGCCGGCTGCTTTCACCGTCGGAAACAGTGAACGGGATCACGGTAGGCTCCGCCAATATCGACGCCGTTAGCGCAGCCGATCGCCGTAGCGCTAGAGGCAGGGTCGATCCGTATCATCCGATGATCATCACCAATCCATCCAGCGGATTGGGTCCAGGATTTGCAAACGGCGTCAAACCGGATATTTTGATGCCTGGCTCTCGTGAGCATTTAACCATGGTGGCCAGTGGAACGGCGCTTGCTGTAAGGCCAAGTGGACCTGCTCGACCGCATGGGCTCAAGGTTGCAGCTCCGCCGCGCGAGGGCAGCAGCAATTGGGAGCATTACACTTCCGGCACAAGTGCTGCGGCAGCTCTGGCCTCCAGGACGGCTCACAGAATTCATGACGCTTTGGAAGACACGTACGGGCAGGACTTTCTGTCCCTGCCCCACCATCAGCGCGCCGCGCTTCTCAAGGCGCTGTTAGTGCATACAGCCTCGTGGCCGCAAGATAGCGCCGAGCTCATCAAGAGCGTGCTAGGTCCAGCTGATGCAAAGCAATTCGTCAGGCAGAAGGATAATATCCGGCGCTTCTTAGGCTACGGCGTTGTTAGTCCGGACGATGCAATTTATTGCGCTTCCGACAGGGCGACGTTTTGGGCCGTCGGAACGCTGGCGCAGGAGACAAGACGTTCGGTTGTTGTTCCGTTACCGGCTTGCATGAGCGGCCAATCTCTCCCCCACTCGGTGACCGCAACGCTTGCATGGTTCACGCCCGTGCATCCCGGTCGACAATCGTATCGCTCAGTGAAGCTTTCGCTTTTGGCGAGTTCAGATGAGATCGATCAGTTCCGCGTGCAGCCATCCAAGACGCAGCCTGATGTCAATCAGGCAAGCAAGGGGACCGTTTTCTCTCGGCGCTGGCTGGGCGACAAGGCGCCGGCTCTGACAGTCGATTCTGAAATCGAGCTGATCATTCAACGCGAGCCTGACAGAGGCAGCAAGATAGACGAGCAAGTTCCGTTCGGCGTTGCTGTAACCGTAGCCATGCCAGGCATCATTGAGGTCTACAATGAGGCTCGAGCGCGGATTGCGCCGCCCATTGCCGTTCCGGTCCGCTAGCTCGATTGTGCTCGACCTTTGAAAGACGGATCTCACCAGCGATGGGCCTGCCTAAGGTGCCCGGAGGTGCCGCATCAATCCAAGAGGTTGAAATCCCGGGCCAAACGGCGCAGCTTTTGCACCTTTGAAATTCTCAGGTTCTCAGGCAATGAAGCCCAAGGTCTCTGGTTGCTCGCCTTCGATTCCCGCAGCGTGGACGGTTTCGTGTTCGGCGCGAGCTATCCGGCCTTGAAGAATCTCATCTCGTAAGATCGGCGACGTCCGCCTCCTCTAATGCCGCTGAACTTTCGGGAATATGTCGTTGAGCGCACAGTTTTCAGGAGCAGGGACGATTTTTCATGACCGGCGTTTGCCCGAAGCCGGTGCTCCGGCCGGCTATGCCGCCCTCATCGACGCTTATCACCTCTCCGCTCCAATTCCACGGACGCTCTCGGCGATCGGGACCAAGCATCGTATCCTAGAGCAGGATGGCTGGCGCCTTTACACACCTCGGCACGCCCCAGAAGCTTCCCTTGAGGCGCATCTAACATTGCGCTGAAATACGAGGGCGTGGATCTTGCCGTCCTGAAGCGGCTTTTTCTTGCTGTGGCCGAAGGCGAAATCGTCGAGCTGGTCAAACAGAAGCTGACCGGTCTTTACAGGCGTCGCATCTGGTTCCTGTATGAGTGGCTGCTCGGTCGAGAGCTGAACTGAGAAAGATCTTCCGAATGAAGCCAGAGTTCTTCAAGGGTTCGACACGTTCTGCGCCGGCGTCGAGCGTTTAGTCGATATGCCCGAGAGGACGCTGAATAACCTCTTCGGCTTTCTTCGGCAAAATCAAGGTAAGCTATCAAACCGCGCACGAGCCAATGAGTTCGCGGCGCTGACCCAAGAGGAAGTCGAGAGGATTGAACAGTTATACGCAGGTTCATTTGGCAAAGCAGAGCCGTAGCCAAGTCTCTGCCGTGCAGCGAGCGAGTATCGCTTTTTCAGATCCTGGAATCTGAATATGACTGCTCAAGTGGATCAGACTCGACGCGAGATCGGCTACCCCAGCCCGGATCGGGGGAGGCACGGAAGCAATCGAGAGCTTAGCGTATGTCCCTGGCTTACGCAGCTTCCCACGGGTTTGCCCAAGCAGGAAAATCAAACCCCTCGTGCTGCTTCTGAGGACGACGCCATAAACGTCAATGGTTCAGTCAACGAGCGAACGGTGGCGTCGGCCACAAGTGGAGGCCAGACCTGATTACGTCCTTTGCCTTTGGCGGCATACAGGGCGTGATCGGCCGCAGCAATTAATTCCAGAGGAGACAAATCCGACGGCGAACAAGCTGCGACGCCAAAACTGGCGGTGACGATGCCTAAGAGGCTCCGGCCTTCATTGGGGATCGCAGCAATTTCGATCGATCGGCGAATGCGTTCGGCCAGCCGCACGGCATCCATCATCGCCATATCCGGCAGGATTATCAGGAATTCTTCGCCTCCATATCGGGCGACGAGGTCACCCGTCCTTCGTATCTCTGCCTGAAGTATGGCGGCGACTCGTTTCAGGCAGAGGTCGCCTGCAGCATGTCCGTAGCGATCGTTCAAGTGCTTGAAATGGTCGATATCGATCATGACAGCTGAAACGGGCGATGCTCGGCACTCGGGGCGAGACCAAACTCGCGACAGTTCATCATCAAGATGCAGCCGGTTTGCTAACCCCGTCAATGGATCGCGGCGTGAAGCGGCGTCCGCATCGGCGTGCCTGAGCCGATCTCTCAGCGAATAGAGGTAGGCTCTACGGAGATCGCGCTCCATTGTATAGTTTGCGATCAGAGTGATGTAACCGCAGATGAGGAGCTGAACGATGATGGTCACCGCTATCGGGGCGGAGATGTAGCTTGCGGATATGACGAACGCGGTGTGAAGCAACAGGATCGCGGCAGTCACGACACGAGCGAAGCGGAATTCGAGTCTGTGCAGTGAGACATTGGTGTAGAGCAAAGTTGGAATCACCACGTACTGGTAGTGCGCAGCGCTCTCGCTCGCCGTCAGGGCAAAACCGAGGTCGATCTGCAAGATGATGAGTAGCGGAACACTGGCTGCTAGGAGCTCCCGTACGAAGGGCCTCGGTTTGCGCGATACGAGCCAGGCGACCAATAGCATCCACGGAGTCACTATTGAGAAATGTACCCACATGGCCAGCCGCACGACGTCCGGGACCAGCAGCCAATCTCCGAGCAGAAAAAGGTTATAGAGGGGAGCCGAAACGAGCAGTCCGATCGTCAAGCGCTTACACCGCTTGTCGTGCATGTCGGCTTCAAATTGCCGTTCGATGTCCGGGGGGAATCTGATCGATCGCGTCCGTCGCCCGTTCACGCAGGCGTCGACGGAAGCTAATGTTACTGCGATCTCGTTCATTCCAACCTGCCACTCGGACAAGCGGCAGTATAGTTTCTATGCGTTACCGGACCACTTCGGCGAAGCGTAAATATTCCGTTTGATTTCCGGTTTGATCTTACCCTCTCCAGAATCTTGGCCATTTCAGCAGGAGATGAATGCCGTCGGTCCCGTATTTTCCCGGTGAAAGATCAGCAGACCAGTGGCGACTATTCGGCTGCTCCTCACCGTGGCTCGCCGAGCCGACCGCCCCTTCAGGCGTGTGCGTCCGCGGAGGGTTGTATTTGGGGCGCGGTGAGACGCGCCCGCGGGTCGGGCGGCATTAAGAATGGCAGCCCAGGCCAGAAGTCCATAGACGCAACCCAAGCTCCGAGGACGGGTGCAGCCGAACCAGATGGTTGACATCCTCAAGTCCGCTTTCCTGGAACGACAGCTCGGGATCTGGCACTTTCTTGGCGATCTTGCCGCAGCAATACCCTTCCGGGAAATAGCTGACGCTGCTCGCAAAAAATTAGGTTACGTTGAGGGGTGCCATGAGCGCAGCCGGAAGTACCGCATCAGAGGACATCGAACTGGAACGCCGGCTGTTCTATCTGCCGACGCTTCATCTCGATCCATGGACGAAGGCTTGTGTTGACGGTCGCGCAATCTACCTCGATGGGCTTGAGGCGTTCAAGATTAGGAGGGCTATGCCAGCATCTCGCGCATAAGATTGTTACCGAGTTTGTCGATGCATCTACGTAGAAAGGAGGACGCGAACCAGGAGTACGCCGGATCGAAGTGCGCCTCGACGAGATTGAGCGCGAAATCAGACGCGTCCATCCGAAAGCCGCAACTGGCTTCGCCAAACTTCGCGTTGCGCCTCCTTAAGTTGGAAGGCGGCGGACTTGGAGCCTTGCCACAGCGGCAATGTTCGCATCCTTAGTACAATAGCTCCAAGTTGACTTCGCTCTTGGCCACGAGTTACATCCACATGCTGGCAAACGGGAAAGAAAGACCTTTGAATCGAGATGCTCGGCCGTTGTCGCCCATCTCACGACGGCCCAAGAAAAAGAGCCCGCTCGGTCGTGCCGAGCACTTGGCTGGGCTCATTTTGTCCGTTGTCCGTCGCGATGGGATGAAGACCGGCGATCGCCTCATCGAGCAAAAGCTTGCCGATGCGCTTGGCCTGTCGCGCGCGCCAATTCGCCTAGGCTTAAAGGCTCTAGAAGAGGCGGGGTTCGCGCGCGGTGAATTGCACCGCGGCTTTGTCTTGACAAGAGACCCTACGAGCGTAGCCGCACAATCCACACTGGCGGCGGTAAGCCGCGCGGAAGAGGCCTACGCGACGATTGCAACGGACGTGGTCGCAAAGCGCCTTCCCGCCGATGTCACGGAAGCCGAATTGCTGCGCCGTTACGATCTAACACGCACCGAATTACAACGACTGCTGGATCGGATCGCAGCGGAAGGGTGGATCGCGCGCTCACCGGGCTACGGGTGGCGTTTTGCTGAAACTGTATCAAGTCCCGAAGCGCAGACACAAGTTATGGCGTTCCGCGCGGTGATCGAACCAGCAGCAATTGCTCAACCTGGTTACGCTCTGGCGCCAGAGGTCATCGAGCGACTTCGCGAGCGCCAGCTGCGCATTTTTGATGGCGAGCTGGAAAAATTCACGATAGGTGAAGTGTTTCAATGGGGATGTGATTTCCATGAGGAGATCGCGCGCGGTGCCAAGAATCCCTTCTTCGTCGAGTCACTTAAGCGCGTAAATTCGATTCGTCGCTTGTTTGCATACCGAAGCTTCGCTGATCGCGACGGCATGCGCCGGCACGTGAAGGAACACCTGAGGCTGCTCGACGTCCTGGAGGCCCGCCGGTATGCTGATGCATCGGCTCTGATGATGCGTCATATTCGACGCCCGCTTAAGGTGTACGTCTTCAGATAGGTGCCACAGGCGGATCCGTTTCCGAGTTGCATTTCGACAGCTTAAACTGCTCGCCGGACACTGTCGACAAAGCGTGGCACGTCGTCAGTTGTAAGGCCGGCCAGATTGATCCTGCCGTTTCCAACGATATAGATCGCATCATCCTTGCGGAGACGGTCGATCGTGGCAGAATGCAAGGGTAAGGTGGAGAACATTCCCTTTTGCGCCCCGAGCTGAGAAAATTCGGGCATACCCCGTCCGACGGCCGCACGAATTTTTAAAATTCTTTCCCGCATCGTCGTGAGCTCGCGAAGCCAATCCTGACGAAGGGCGGTGTTCGACAGGATAGTGCCGACGACCGCAGCACCATGGTCGGGCGGCATGGACCAGTTAACTCTCGCTAGGGCAGCCATGGCTTGAACAGTCCGCCCTACTGAGACCGGGTTCGTGCCATAGACGAAGAGCGCTCCGGTCCGCTCCCGATACAGTCCGAAGTTTTTGCTACAAGAATAAGCGACGAACGCTTCGCTCACGCTGGACAGCACTATTTCTAGTCCTTCTCTATCCTGCTCTAAACCATCACCGAATCCCTGATAGGCAAAGTCGATGAGAGGAATGAGGCCTCTCTCCTCCACAAGTTGCGCGATCGCCCGCCATTGATCAAGGCTAAGATCCGTGCCCGATGGATTGTGGCAAGTCGCGTGAAGCAGCACGATATCCCCTCTCCTTGCGCTCTTGAGCGATGAGAGCATTTCGTCGAAGCGAAGCGTTTGAGAAATGACGTCGTAATAGGTGTACGTACCTATTTCCAATCCCACGGCCTCAAAGATTGGAATGTGGTTGCCCCATGTCGGCAGGCCCACAAATATCCGGCTAAAGGGTGCCGCCAGCTTTATGACCTCGCAAGCTAACCGGACCGCACCGCCGCCGCCAGGTGTCTGAACGCCACCTAGTCGATCCACCTCGATGTTTCCGATCGCGAGCTCGCGGATAAGGCTGACGAACTTTGTGTCACCGAGTGGGCTTACGTATGATTTGGTGTCCTGTCCCTCGACCAAGAGATGTTCGGCGGCCTTCACCGCGGACAGGACGGGCGTAACGCCGTTATCGTTTCGATAGACCCCCACACTCAGGTCGATCTTGTCCCGCCGAGGATCGTTGCGGCATGCCTCGGCTAACGCCAACACGGCGTCGGCCGGCAGATCAGGCAGGGCTTGAAACATAGCTTCTCCTTACTGAACGATCGTTTGTGCGGCTCATTGGCTCTATGCAATGAGGGCTGGAGTTGGCGCGCCTCTTCAATCGGGCACGGGCGTGGCTTCGTGGACGAAAGGCATTCTTGGTGCGGCGCTTCCGTTTCACCAAGAACGCTATTTGGCTTACGCCAGAACCGCAGGGCGAAAGGATTCCGTCGGGATGCACCCCTGAAGCGGACGCCCGATGAATATCGCCGCGCGGCGCGCGAACAGGCAGCGCCAGGCAGTTCAGCCAACAGGATAATCCATGCAAACCTCACCCGAAAATAGAATTCCGCGGAATGCGAGCGGATCATGTCCTGGCCGCCCACCGGCAGAGCCTCGTTCCGGGGCCCCCGAAGCGGTTCGGAATCTTCATTGACAGATGATGTCACATATTGTTCTTTAATGCAAGAATATACAATAGGGCGCCAATGGACAATTCACCGGATGTGCACATCTGCGAAGTTGCACCGCGCGATGGCCTTCAAAACTTGGATGTCATTGTGCCAACAGGCGCAAAATGCGAGCTGATCAGTGCGATCGTCGCCGCGGGGGTGAGCGAGGTCGATGCGGGCTCATTTGTACCGGCTACGGTCGTGCCGCAATTCGGCGACGTTGGAGCAGTTGTTGCGCACGCGTTGACCCATAAGTCTACGACCATCGGCGCGGTCGTACCGAACGTTAAAGGTGCTGAGCGCGCGCTCGCGGCCGGAGTCAACAGCATGTATTTCGTGATCTCGGCGAGCGAAACGCACAACCGGGCGAATGTGCGCCGCACGATTGAGGAACAGCTCGAAGCATTCCGTGTAGTTCGTGCGAGGATCAACGCGCAAAAAGCTCCTGAGCGGCCGCATCTTGTGGGCGCTGTAGCGACAGCTTTTGGCTGCTCAATGGAAGGCGACGTCAGTGAGGCCGCGGTGTGTCGCCTTGTGCAGGGTTTCGCCGAGGCGGGTGCGGACGAGATCGGACTAGCAGATACCGTCGGCTACGGCACCCCAACGCAGGTTAAGCGGATCGTACGCGCGGTTCGCAACGAGACCGGCCCAAAAATGATGCTCAGGCTACATCTGCATGACACGCTTGGCGCCGGTCTTGCCAACGTCGTCGCGGGGCTCGAAGCGGATGTCCGGCGCTTCGATGCTGCTGTTTCGGGGCTTGGCGGCTGTCCCTTCGCACCGGGCGCACGGGGCAATATTGTGACTGAGGATCTCGTGTTCATGCTCGAACGGATGGGCCTCTCCACTGGGATCGATCTGGATCGGTTGATGGCGACACGCGAAATTCTCGCCCGGCACGTTGAGCAGAAGCACCTGACAGGTCATCTGCACGAGGCTGGAATTCCAAGGGTGTTGCGGAGGGTGGCATGATGGGCGGCAATCCCACATCAGGGCCGACAATTCCCCGCCCCCTCGAAGGCGTGCGCGTCGTTGAATTCAGTCAGATGGTCATGGGCCCTACCTGTGGGCTCATCCTCGCCGACCTGGGCGCCGATGTGGTCAAAGTCGAGCCGCTCAAGGGCGATCGCACTCGCTATTTCAAGGGGCCTGCCGCGGGTTTTTTTGCGACATACAGCAGGAACAAACGCAGCATCGCGCTCGACACGTCGAGCCCGGGAGGCAAACAGGTGGCGCGCCGGCTCACTGAGCGCAGCGATGTTTTGATCGAAAACTTCCGACCGGGTTTGATGAAGAGGGTCGGTCTCGACTACAATTCAGTGGCCGCATTCGCGCCGCGGCTGATTTATTGCTCACTCAAGGGATATCTCCCCGGACCCTACGAGAACCGTCTTGCGCTCGATGAAGTCGTTCAGATGATGGGCGGGCTCGCCTACATGACCGGCCTGCCGGGCCAGCCAATGCGCGCGGGCGCCTCAGTGAATGACGTCATGGGTGGCATGTTTGGGGTGATCGCGATCCAAGCCGCGCTCGCCGAACGACAGCGCACCGGCCGCGGTCGTTACATCCAAAGCGCCCTCTTCGAGAACAACGTCTTTCTAATGGCACAGGCGATGATGTGCGAGGTCGTCACCGGACGCCCTTCAATTCCGTACTCGGTGAAGGACAGTCCTTGGCCGATCTATGACCTGTTCGATACAAAGGACGGATCAAAGCTTTTCGTCACTGTCGTTGGGGAGGAGCAATGGCAGGCGTTCTGCCTCGCGTTTGATCGGGCTGCCTGGCTGAGCGATCCGCGTTTCATCACGGCTCAAGGTCGAGTTGATCATCGCGACTGGCTGATCCCGGAAGTCGCCAAGATATTTGGCGGCTGGAACAAGGCCGAACTTGCCGCGAAGCTGGAAGAACTTGAGCTGCCCTATGCGCCCGTGAACAAACCGGGTGATTTGTTCAGCGATCCCCACCTCAATAAATCGGGTGGTTTGACCGAGATCCGCTTGCCCGATGGCCGTAACACCAAAACCCCCTTGCTGCCGATATCGCTCGACGGCCGCCGCCTCGCAAATGGCAATGACCCGCCTCAGGTCGGCGAACATACACACGACATCCTCGGCGATATCGGGTTTTCGACAAACGAAATCGCTGCGTTAGAAAAAGCGGGGACAATCGCCTCGTCGGCCGTATGACGGATCTTAAGCGCCTGGTTCGCAACAAGCAGCAGGGGAGTAATGCATGACCATCACACGGCGCCGAGTCCTTGTTTCGGGCTCCGCATTTGCGGGCACCTCGTTGCTGCCGAGCCAGTCGCGCGCTCAAGGCAAGCCGGTCACCCTCGCCTTCGGCCCCACAACGCCAATCTATGCCATCGGCATGATCGCCGAGCTCAAGAACTATTTCAGGGATGAAGGACTCAATTCGAAACTGATTACAGGCAACTCGGGCAGTTTCGGTCGCCAGATGCTCGCTTCGGACCAAGCGATGTTCGCCCACGGTGACGCCAGTCACCCCCTTCAACTCACGGCGCGCGGCAAGGCATGCAAAATTCTGCTCGCAACTGAAATGGCGTGCTCGTACGCCAATGTTGTTGTGCGGCAAGACCTCTATGAAAGCGGCATCACGTCGCTCGAGAAGCTAGCGGCCTACAAGCGCCCAGACGGGGCCAAGCCGATCATCGCGGCCACGGCCATCGGATCGGGCAGTTGGGTCTATGGCACTTATCTGTTTGAAGCACGAGGGCTTGGCGGAAAAGTGAATTGGGTCGCTGGCGGCGGGCAGGAGATCATGTTTCCGTCTCTCGAAACCAAGCAGTTTGATGCCATCATGGCACCGCCAAGTTGGATCATCGAAATCAAGAAAAAGGGCTTTGGCACTCTGATCTACGATACCTCCCAACCGGGGATGTTTGAGAAAGATTTCGGGGGCACGGTTCCGGTGCTGGTCGTCTACACGCTGGCGGACACGATCGAGCAGGACAAGCCGACGGTACAGGCCTTCGTGAACGCGATTTATCGGGCGATGAAGTGGGTCAAAACGACGCCGCTCGCCGAAGTCCAGGCACTGGTTGCGCCCAAGTGGTTTTCTGGAATCGATCCCACCGCCGTTAGCGCAGAGCTTGGCTTTGACAAATTGACTTGGGCATATGACGGAAACATCGACAAAGCCGCCTATGATCGGGGCAGCAGAATTTGGTCCCGCAAGGGTACAGAAATTCCGGAGACTGCATACGAGGACGTTGTCGATATGAGCTTTCTCAATGTAGCGAAGGCAAAATACAAGTGATGTCCGCGCCTGGCCCCAGCCTCGCCGTTGCCCGAGAAACGACGAATGCGGACGCTGGTCGCACTCGGATTGCTGTGCAAGGACTAGTTAAGCGCTTCAGCGCCGGTCGAGGCGATTTTGCTGCCGTCGACAATGTATCATTCGAGGTTCGCCAAGGCGAATTCGTTGCCTTGCTCGGCCCCTCCGGCTGCGGAAAGAGCACGATCCTCAACATGGTGGCCGGGCTCTTGCCACATTCAGGCGGCCGAATTCTCGTCGACGGCGACTTAGTTGATACCGGCAAGGTAAATTCCAACGTCGGTTACGTGTTTCAGCGCGACACACTATTTCCTTGGCGAACGGTCGAGCAGAATATCGGCTACGGGCTCGAAATCTCCGGTATCACGAAGACGGAGCGTTCCGCGCGGGTTGCCGATGCGATTGGAAAGGCCGGGTTGACTGGCTTCGGCCAGAGCTTTCCTCGGATGCTTTCGGGCGGGATGCGTCAGCGGGTGGCCTTAATGCGCACCCTCATCCTCGAACCTGAAATTCTCCTGATGGATGAGCCTTTCGGCGCGCTTGATACTCATACCAAGCTGGAAATGCACAAGACATTGCTCGATATCTGGGAGCGCGAACGGCAGACTGTGCTGTTCGTAACTCACGACCTCGGCGAGGCGCTTACACTGGCCAGCCGCATCATCGTCCTGTCCGCAAGGCCCGGACGGCTGAAGGATGACTTCCAGGTGCCCTTTCCTCGTCCGCGAGATCCAGTCGGGTTGCGCGAAACGGCCGAATTCGGCCGCCTGTATTCTCACATCTGGCATTCGCTTGGCGAAGAGTTTCGCCGTACCAAGGCCGATTGATCATGGCTACCCGTCGTCAGGTGATCGTGCTCTGGCAGATCGCAATTTTCGCTTTTCTGCTTGTGATTTGGCAATGGGGCTTTGAATGGAGCAAAGCAGTTCTGCCAAGAGCCTATGTTCCCAAGATTCTCGACCCGTATTTCGTGGCGAAGCCGTCATTGATCTGGCAGAGCTTCTTGCGGCTTAGCTGCCTCAACGACCCATCGGATTTTCTGGTCTGCTTCAGGAATGCCGATAACAATCTTTGGATAGCGACGCTTGTCACGCTGAAGAATACTTGGTGGGGATTTCTGTTCGGCTCGGCCGCCGGCATCGTCGTTGGCCTCCTCCTCGGACGCTCGGACGTTCTTGCGCGCATATTTGGACCGTTCATTCTGGCGTTCAATTCGATCCCACGCATCGCGCTCGTGCCACTGATCATTCTCATGTTTGGCCTTGGCGATGTGTCGAAGGTGGTGACCGCCGCACTCGTCGTGTTCTTCATCGTGTTCTTTAATACGTTCGAAGGCACGCGGGCGGTCGACAGAGATCAAATTGCCGCCGCCCGCCTATTGGGCGCGAGCGAGCTGACCATCTTGCGTACCGTTGTCATTCCGTCTGCGCTGGCCTGGGTGTTCGCGTCTCTGCTCCCTGCAGTGTCGTTTGCACTTGTCGGCGTGATCGTCGGAGAGTTTATCGGCGCTGAACGTGGCCTCGGCAAGCTCATCATTGAGGCAGAGGCACGCGCCAATGCCAGCGAAATGATGGTCGCGATCTTTATAATGATGATCGTCGGAACCATGCTGGCGCTGCTTGTACAATATTTGCAATCATACCTCTTGCGTTGGCAGCCGCAGTTCGAAAGATCTGCATAAATCGTCGACCGGCAGATGATGGAACAGCGACGATGAATGCGCAATTTGGCACGCTCGCAGCGCGGGTGGGCGGCGGTGAACGTCTCAGCTTAAGTTGCCAAGCCGAGCTGATGGGGGATGTCCGGATCAGGCGGGAGGTTCCGAGTCGTCTCGTCGTCGAGCCAAATCGCAACCCCTGCAGGCGCAGTCGTCCCACTAAGAGATCCCTGGTCAGAGCTCACCCCTTGTCTGATCGGTCTGACTAAGGACGCCCGCGATGGCCAACAATGACTACGATCCAACAGCAGAAGGCGCAGAAACGAATTTCGCTGCGCGGATGTCCTATAGCGATTATCTGCGATTGGAGACCATTCTCAGCGCGCAGCATCCGCTGTCGGATGCGCACGATGAGATGCTGTTCATTGTGCAGCATCAGGCCTCGGAGCTCTGGATGCGACTTGCCATTCATGAATTGGGTGCGGCCCGCGACGCGATTGCACGCGACGCCGTCGCGCCGGCAATGAAAATGCTGGCGCGCGTCTCACGTATCTTCGAACAGTTGAACAGCGCATGGGACGTGCTGCGCACGATGACGCCAAGCGAGTATACGCATTTCCGGGCGAAGCTCGGACAGTCGTCCGGCTTCCAATCCCGTCAGTACCGCCTCATCGAATATGTTTTGGGCAATCGCAATCCAGCCATGCTGAAGCCGCACGCGCATGATGCGGAGGCGACACGGCTTCTTGAGAGGGAGCTCACAATCCCAAGCCTGTACGACGAGGTGCTGCGCCTCGGCAACCGCAAGGGGCTTGCGATTCCGCGCTCCGTACTGGAACGTGATGTCCGTGAAACGCATCGCCTCAACGATGCAGTGGTCGAGGCCTGGCGCTGTGTCTATGAGGCGCCGGAAACGCATTGGCTGCTCTACGAGCTTGCTGAGAAGCTCGTCGACTTCGAGGACTATTTCCGCCGTTGGCGCTTTAACCATGTGACCACCGTGGAGCGCATCATCGGCTTCAAACGAGGTACGGGAGGCACCGGCGGCGTCAGCTATCTCAAGCGAATGCTGGAGGTCGAACTATTCCCGGAACTCTGGCGCGTCCGAACGGTCCTATGAGCACTACAGAAAACAGATTGCGCGTTTACGAACAGACAAAGCCGCTGTTCAACATTCCGGACGGTGTGACATATCTGGATGGCAATTCGCTTGGTCCGCTGCCGCTTAGCACGGCTGATCGAATGGGCCGCGTCATCCAGCAGCAGTGGGGCGTCGAGCTGATCCGCGCCTGGAATACTGCCGGCTGGTATGTGCAGCCGCGCAAGCTGGGTGATCGGATTGCACGGCTTATTGGCGCTGAAACTGGGTCTGTCACCGTTGGCGATACGCTGTCGTTGAAGGTCTATCAGGCGCTCTCCGCCGCGCTCGAGATGAATCGTGATCGCAAAATCGTGTTGTCGGATACCGGCAATTTCCCGACCGATCTTTATATGGCCGAAGGCTTGATCGCGACCTTGGGACGCGGGCACCAATTGCGGCTCGTTCGGCCTGAGGAGATAGAGGAATCGCTGTCCGAGGAAATCGCGGTGCTCTATATCACGGAGGTGGACTATCGCACGGGGCGGCGTCATAACATGGCCGAGCTCACCGCAAGAGCCCACGCACTGGGCATCGTCACTGTCTGGGACCTCGCACATTCTACCGGCGCGTTGCCCGTCGATCTCGCACGCGTTGGCGCCGACTTCGCGGCCGGATGCACCTACAAGTATCTCAACGGCGGCCCTGGGGCGCCGGCGTTTCTCTACATTGCGCCGCGCCATGCTGATCACGCGCGGCCTGCTCTGTCGGGCTGGATGGGCCACGCCAAGCCCTTCGCCTTCGATCTCGGCTATGCACCAGCAGTTGGCATTGAGCGCATGAGGATCGGCACTCCGCCCGTGCTCGCTATGGCAGCGCTGGAAGCCTCGCTCGATATCTGGGACCGCATCGACATGCATGAAGTCCGCGCTCGCTCGCTCGAGCTCGCCGATCTGCTGATTGGCGAAGTCGAGCGTCTCTGCCCGCAGCTCAGGCTGGTGACGCCGCGCTCGCATGAAGAGCGAGGCTCACAGGTTTCGTTCGCATTTGAAAGGGGCTACGCAGCGATGCAAGCCCTGATTGCCCATGGCGTGATCGGCGACTTTCGGGCGCCCGACATCATGCGGTTCGGTATCACCCCGCTTTATATCGGCAAGGCCGAAGTGATGAGAGCAATCGAGGTGATCGAGCGGGTATTTACGCGGGAGCTTTGGCGGCGGCCAGAATATGACGTTGTGCATGCCGTGACATGAGCGCTTAGCAATGCGTGCGTCTCCACCAAGTCTGCTCACACACAATACCCTGCTGCGAGATAGCAGGTACTCGTCTGGCGGGTGTCCCTTTCCCCGACACAAAATCGTGTTACAGTCTGTGCATACTAGTGCTCGCTGGGATTTTGCATCACCTTCCCTTGGCTGGCTAAACGCCGCTCGCATCGGTTTTTCAAGCGGGCGGCGTTTTTGCCTTTTTGTGTTTACCGCCTTGAGCCAAACGAAAAAGCCCCGGTTTGCCGCCGGGACCTCCCTTTTCCGATATACGCATTTAAGCTGTGTCGGGTGGGACTGAGGAAGCACCCGACGATCTCCGCCTAACCGCGGTGTCCTAATTCATCGTTACGGAGTCCGAATTAGGATTGAACCTACAGATAGGCATGCATGCCGTTCCCGAGCGCCCCCGGCGAGGAGCTCCGCTCCTCGTTCCGCGACGGATCGAAGCAGGATGGAGTGCGTCGTTTCGGCGTAGAGAAGAAGGGAGTGTTCGAATGAACGGTGCCTTCTGGTTATTGCTCTTACTAGCCCGGCTTATCGGTGTCGGAAACGACTGAAACTCCGAAATTTGAGCGGGATCACCCTAACGTTTTTTGGAACGACTAAAATGCGCGAGCACCTAGTGGTTCAGCTCAGTGATTTTGACTCTTTGCGGTGGCTGGATAGGCGCGGCCGAGTTTGGCGCGTGCTTTGTCAGGTTGCGAACATCCACTTGATGCGAGCTCGAGTTTTGCTTCGCCGGCTTTGCCATGCTGCGATCTCGTTTCGGGACCTTTTGGGGTCGTCGATGCGGCGGCCAAGACACTGGCGCTGAAACACGCTGATCTCGCACTCGACCATGATGAGCCAACTGGCGTGTTTCGGGGTGTAGTGACCTGCCGGCCAAGCCGTCTGGCCCCCTCGCCCGCAACCGTCGAATTTTTTGGTCGCGCGCCTTCCGGCGCCGTCGTCGCAATGCCCACTTCCCGATCGAAATTATTTCGAAAAATGATAAGAAAAGGCGCGTCACGGAAAGCGACCAGAAAGATCTGCTGTCATCGGCAAATCAAGCAGACTTCATGATCTTCACGGTCCCGAACGGTATGCTACAATGTGCATTACACGGAGTGCCCAAGCCCCATCTTTCGTCGACGTGACCTGCCACTCATCATGTGGGACAAAACGGCGTGTGGCAGTTTTAGCCTACCGATCAAATAGCCTTGTGCTGCGTTGCAGCCGAGTTTGGGCAACCACGACCATTGCTGCTCCGTTTCGATACCCTCGGCCAGCAGCGGTATTCCAAGACTCCTGGTCCTGCTCACGATGGCACGCATGATCGCGTCGGAGCGCTGGTTGGTTCCAAGCTCCGCGACGAAGGGGCGATCGACTTTGATGCGATCGAATAGGAAAGCGTGGAGGTAATCGACTGACTTGGCTTCACGAGGAATACCACGCCTATCTGCAGGCTGCTGACGAGCCGCGTCGCGGCGACCTCGATAGCCGAGGCAATCTTACGATGGCAGGGCTTCTTGATTTCTGCAAATTCTTCCTGGCCACCTGTGTTGACCAGGTCAACTTCATGGCCGGGCTTTTGGAGCCGGAAGAATTACTGAGGCGGATGGAGATTTGGACCGAGGAGGAGACGCGTGCAAAGCGCCTTCCAAAGGGTTCATGGCCTTTGCTGCGCGAAGCGGTCATGGCGGGCGAATATGCTCGGGGCCCTGCGCGCGGCCTCACCGGCTACAAAGAGCGCCAGGCGCGGGCGGTGCTCAACTCCCTTATTGAAAAGGGTTACCTCGTCTCGTCCACAACACGCTCGCCGGTGAAGCTCGGCTTCCCAACTGCGGTTGTCGATCGTTGGTTTCCAACACTGTATCAGCCAACCGCTTAGAGCCACACGCCAGCCCGCTGCAGATTCGGTCCTGTTACCGCCGCCTCAGAAATTCCGGTATCGAAGGCGGAACCCTGGGGTCAACATTGGGTGTAACCGGCATGAGCCCCCCACCTGGGCATCGCGCGAATGAGCTGCGATACAGCCTGGCATGAACTGTTTTTTGGAGGTGGGCTATGGCAGATGCCATGCATGAAGCCAGGCTTGATGCCAGGCAGGAAAGCGGCTCCTATCGTCGGATCGAGGTGATCACAGGGCAGCGTCGACGACGGCGCTGGACGGCTGAAGAGAAGGCTCGGATCGTGGCCGAGAGCTTCGAGGAAGGGGCCAATATTTCCGAGGTCGCTCGGCGCCATGGCGTTGTCCGTGGGTTGCTGACGGTGTGGCGGCGCAAGTTCGCGACGGCAGTGAGCTTTCAGGCGCCAGGCTTCGTGCCGGTCCGGATCGCTTCCGAGAGCGGTCCGGCGACGGCAGACGAGTCGGACCGGTTAGCGTGCGCGCATAAGGTGCCGCCGCAGATGGCATCGGCTCCAGGCAAGCTTGGCGGAATGATCGAGATCGAGCTGGGCGGGGCACGCATCCGGGTCGAGCCCGGAGTGGAGCTGGCGACGCTTTCGACAGTGCTATCGGCGCTTCGGGGCATCCGTTGATTGCATTACGGTCTGACCTCAAGGTGGTGCTGGCGGCACAGCCAGTCGACTTTCGCAAGTCGGTGCACACGCTGTCGGCGCTGGTGAGCGAAGCGTTGCACGCGAACCTCGTATTGCGGCGACATCTTCGTGTTCCGCAGCAAGCGCGCGGACAGAGTGAAGCTTCTGGCATGGGATGGTAGCGGCATGGTGCTGGTGACGAAGTGGCTGCACCAGGGACACTTCACCTGGCCGCCGGTCCGCGACGGCGTGGTGCATCTGAGTGCGACACAACTCGCGATGCTGCTCGACGGACTTGAGTGGACGCGTGTTTCACACAAGCCTGTGAAGCAGCCGGCCGTTGTCGGCTGAGAGGCGAAGATTTTGCTGGAGCCTGTGATGGGCGGATATATCGTTCGATCATGGCGATTCGTCCCGAAGCTCTTCCGACCGATGCAGCGGCTCTGGCCGAGATGGTGCTCGCGCTTGACGCCGAGAACGAGAAGCTACGTGTGGCGATGCAGACGCTGAAGGAGATGATCTTCGGCAAGCGCTCAGAGCGGCTGGCGGCGATCGTGGCCGAGCAGCTCGCGCTCGAACTGGACGATCTCGCGACTGGCGTCACATCACCTGCGCCAGCCAACGACGATTTGCCTGCGACGAAGCCGGCTGGGAAGCCGCGCAAGAAGGCGAGGCGCAACATCGGCGCGCTACCCAAGCATTTGCCTCGCTGCGAGCAGGTGCTCGAGCCAGACACGACAGCGTGCCCGTGCTGCCAGGGCCTTCTGCACCGGATCGGCGAGGATGTGAGCGAGGTACTGGACGTGATCCCGGCGATCCTGCGGGTACTGCGCACGATTCGTCCCAAATACGCCTGCCGCGGCTGCACCGACGGCGTGGTGCAGGCGAAGGTGCTGCCGCGTCTGATCGACAGCGGCATGGCATCGACGGCACTCGTGGCTCACGTGGTGATCTCGAAGTTCGCCTGGTATCTGCCGCTGTACCGCCAGGTGCAGATCCTGGCCGGTCAGGGCCTTCATCTCGACCGCGCGACGCTCGCCGGCTGGGTGAAGCGTGCGGCATGGTGGCTTAAGAGTCTTTATGAGCTTCAGCTGCGGACGATCCAGGCTTCGCCGCGGCTGTTCTGCGACGAGACGCCGATGCCGGTGCTCGATCCCGGACGACATCGCACTCGTATCTGCCAGTTCTGGGCGCATGCGATGGATGATCGCCCATGGGGTGGCCCATCGCCGCCGGCGGTCGCCTATGTGTTTGCGGATGGCCGCGGCACCGAGGAGATCGCCGGGCAATTGGCCGGCTTCTCCGGCATTCTGCAGGTGGATGGCTATGCCGCCTACAAAGCGCTTGCCCGCGGTCAAGGCGGGGCGATCCAGCTGGCTTTTTGTCTCGCGCATGCCCGACGCAAATTCGTCGAGGTGTACAAGACGATGCAGTCGCCGTTCGCTCACGAAGTGATCGAGCGCCTGCAAGCGGTCTACGCCATCGAGGCCGAGATCCGTGGCTTGAGCGCCGAACAGCGGCTTGCCGCCCGCCGCACCAGGTCCGCACCGCTGATGGAGGTGCTGAAGGCGCGACTGACCTCGATGCTCGACCACCTGTTCTCCCAATCGAAGCTAGTGGAGGCCATCAACTATACGCTCAATCACTGGGACGGACTGACGCTATTTCTCCGCGATGGCCGCGTCGAGGTCGACAGCAACACCGTCGAGCGTTCAATGCGCCCGATTGCGATGGGGCGCCGTAACTCATTGTTCAGCGGCAGCGAGGGCGGCGCCGAGAGCTGGGCAATCCTTGCGTCGCTGGTCAATACGGCAAAGCTCCACGAACTCGATCCGCAGGCCTATCTGGCCGATGTGCTGGAGCGCATCGTCTCCGGTCAGACCAAGAGCCACCAGCTGCACGAACTTCTCCCCTGGAACTGGAAGGCGACCCGCGAGCTCAGCGCACGGGTGGCCGCATGACCCGCCGCCGCCGTTCATCATCTTCATCATCGATGGCGGCAGCCGCGATGCCGCTCGACGAACTTGAGCCTTGGCTACAGGCTCGTGCCGAGCAGCATCCCGTCGCCACCAGTCTTCCCATGCTCGACGGCTATGTCGCCGCGATCGTGGCCGGGCCGGTGTCGATGAGTCCGCTCGACTGGATCTGTCCGCTGCTCGCCATCGACGCCGACGCATTCAACCATGGCGGCACGCCGGAGTTCGCCGCGATTTCGGCCGTCGCGCTGCGCCACAACGACATCAGTAATGTTCTTTCCACCGCACCACATCGGTTCGCACCGGTCCATGGCCGCAAGCCGAATGGCGACGTTGATGCGCGGCCGTGGTGTCAGGGATTCCATGCCGCCATGCGGTTGCGACTATCAGCCTGGGGCCCACTGCTCGACGTCAGCAACATACACCACGGCTTGCTCCTGCCCATCCTGCTGCATTGCGTCGACGATCAAGGGCGTCCACTGCTTGGACCACCAAGGAAAGGCCGCGAGACCGAGGAATTCCTGCGCAACGCCCATGCCGACATTCCGGACGTCGTCGAGGCCATGCGTCAGTACTGGATGCCGACCCGCTACGCTCGCACAGGCTGATCACTGCAGACGTGGGAGCTCATACCGGTTACCATTGGGTTGACAGTCTACACATAGTGTGTATAAATACACACTATGAAAAGCCGGGAAATTATCTCGATCCTTCAAGGGGATGGATGGTTTGAGGTGGGCCGGAAAGGCAGCCATGTGCAGTTCAAACATCCATTCAAGAAGGGTCGCGTAATTGTTCCGCACCCCGAACGGGATGTCCCACTCGGGACACTGAAGAGTATTGAAAAGCAGTCAGGTCTCAAACTGAGGTAAGCGCCATGCGTAACTATATTGGTCTTATCCATAAGGATGCCGACAGCGATTTCGGCGTCTCATTTCCAGACTTCCCCGGAGTGATCACGGCAGGCAAAAGCCTTGATGACGCTCGTGCTATGGCAGAGGAAGCCCTCACCCTTCATATCGAGGGTCTTGCTGAAGATGGAGAAGCCATTCCGGAGCCCTCTACTCTAGAGGATGTTATGGCAGATCCTGATCATCGAACTGGGGTAGCTATTTTGGTGTCGGTCAAACCCGAACAACCAAAGGCTATACGTGTGAATGTCACCCTTCCTGAGGACGTTCTGAATCAGATCGACAAATATGCTGAAGCGCACGGCTTTACGAGATCGGGCCTCCTAACTCAGGCCGCGAAGAGACTCATAGGAGAAGCAGCCTAAATCAAGGCTCTGAGTTCATTCGAAAAAGACCGCAATACGATCAGACGGACGCATTGCGGAATGGGCACCGCTATGTGGGCCGATGCGATGTTGACGCTGTTCAAAGCGACATGCCGAGACGCAGGTTGAATTCTGCCGATCGGCACGAGCGTGGTCCCCGGCACTGTTACGTTGCACCCCCGGACTCCTCGGCACTCCGAGCCTGCGCGCCTTGATCTGCGTCGACAGCACCGTGAGCCACGTTCGATGGAACGAGGCGTGGGATTGCAGTTTGATGGCGAAAGCATTTGGACGAGGTGAATTCCGGCTCCGGCAGCAATTCGGTTGCGGGGGCCGATTTCGTTGTCAGACGGCCAGCCGTAGGCTCAACGGATAGCCAATACCGAATAAAGGCCGGCGGCGTGGACAGTGGTCGGCCAGTTGCGACGGATGCGAAGAAGGCCGCGGTTGAACATGACGCGAGCATCCATGGCCGTGGACCACCTGGACGATCCGCTTAGCTCTCGCGGCATAGTTTGCCTGCCCATAGTTCCAAATTTGCCAGTTCTAAATTTTTCATCCGCCAATACCGGCATAAGAGAACGGATTTATTTCGATGAAGCAGCCGGAGCGCCTCTTCGATTCTGAGCCGCAGCCATCTTCCGGAATTCGCTCTATGGCCCCTTGGGGCCGACCGAGATCTTGTCAGGACCGACCTCGGGACTGACGTTTGCGAGAACCGGCTCTTCGCCGAACGGGCGGTTGATGATGGCAAGCGCCTCCGAGGCGGCGTACGCGGTTGCGCGCGTAGCCGGTCCGCTCCCGTAGGATGCCCACCTCTTCCAGCTGCGCGATGCCCTGGTTGATCTGGGCGGTAGAGATGTCGAGAAGTTCGCGGAGCCGTTTCGCCGTCACGACCGGATAGTTGTGAAGCTCGTCCAGCGCCCGAAGAGCCGCAGAAACCCTTACGGAATTTCCGGCGACCCCTCCAGCGTTCGGACAACTCCGACAGCGCCTGCCGGGTGCGGATGAGCTCTTCAACGGTGGCGGTCACGGCGTCGGCCATGAACGTGATGATCGGCTCCCAGTCGAGCCGCTGCTGGGCGTTCTTGAGGGATGCGTAGTACGTGCCCTTCTTGCTTTCGATGTAGGGAGAAAGGTACAGCGGTACACGCTTCTCCGCCGCCATCATGAGCGGGAGGAGGAGACGACCCACGCGACCGTTGCCGGCGCGAAAGGGGTGTACCGCTTCGAAATGGGCGTGCGCAATGGCCATGCGCGTGATGAACCCTTGAGTCATCTGCTGCATGCCCTCGTTCCGGAGGTAGTCGACCGCCTGAGCGAGGCAATCTGGCACGTCGGGTGGGGGTGGAGGATTTATACTTGAATATGCGATGTCTTTGTTCCCGCCGATCCAGACTACGCGCGTTCGGAAGTCGCCGGGATCGTCCTGATAATCCGGGTCGTCCTTCATCACGCGCGATGGAGATCCTTGATCGATCAATAGTGAAGACGCCGTAGCCAAGCTCGGTGGCCCGCGGGACAAACCTATCGAGGGCGACGGCGTAGCTGCAGACCTGGCGTGCCTCGTTGCGGGCGCCGTCATCGCCCGTCTCTTCGACGGAAAGCAGTTCGTCGAGAGTGCTCTGGGTGCCTTCGATCGACGAGGAACTGACCGCCTCGCGCCTGGTAAGGATGGCGTTGACCGTCCCGAATGCCGCTTGTGCCGCTTCCAGGGCTTTCGCTGCACCGGGGGCGAATACGCCGTCCTCTGGAGGTGCCGGTGGAACGATCCCGTAGTGGGAATCGTAGGGTGGCGGAAGCCGTTTTAGGGTTTCCCGGATGGTGCGGCTGAGATCGCTACGCTTCATGGAACCCAAACTAAGAGGCTAATTTTGCTAGTTATATTTTGGGTTGTTGCAAAAAACCATAACACACCGCGATCGCTGAGGCTTTATTTTGGTTCGCAAGGAAGCAATTCCCTCGTGTTTATGAGTTCCGGCCTTTGCAAAGCGGGTTGATGGATCTGAGGCTCTCAAAGTCTCTTTCGTTATCGGTCCACGATGGATCCGTTCGCCTCTCGGCTATGGCAGCGATGATCGTCTAGGCAGCTAGGTTTTTCGCAGTTTCTTGCGCGGGCGGGAACGCCGCAGGGCCTGGGCCGGGCGGCCTAGTCAAGAGCCGGCCCGGCGAAGGCCGCGCGCAAGCGAAATTCGTCCGCGCTTCATCGATAATTTTACTTATCATGATGGCTGCTTGATAACAATACTGATCGGTCAGCTTGAGACATGTCGGCGTTTCGATATATAATACAGATCGAATGACTTATTTGATCAGGATAATATATTGTGACTTACCAAAGTGAAGAGCTCATCAAAGCCGCCTCCGCTCAGCGCGCAAAGGCGGGCATGAGCCAACGCGCGCTGGCGGCCCGCGCGGGTATGACCCAGGCGCACATCTCGCAAATCGAGACCAGTCGCCTCGAACCGGGCCTGTCGAGCTTCATGCAGATGGCGCGGGCGCTCGACCTGGAGCTCGTCCTTGTGCCGAAGAAACTTCTTCCCGCGATAGAGGGCTTACTGCGATCAAACGCTGCCGAATTCTCGTCCGAACAAGGATCGTCGGATGTCTTCAGCAAGGCCGAACGCATCGTCTCTGGTCAAAGGAAACGCTATGGCAGTTCAGCCACCCTCGACCGCATCGCCGAATATTTTCGCTTTCTGAAACAGGTCCATCTTTCAAAAACCGACCTGGCACTTGTCTCAGATATCGTCGAGAGCCTGCGTCCCTATAGCGTCGAACCTATACCCAGGGCTCTGCTGGAAGATTCTGCAGGCGCGTTACAGGGTGTACGCAACAGGGTCGCTCATCCCGAAGAAGCCCCTCGCCCCGCCTACGCTCTCGACGATGAGGACGACGATGCCTGACGTATCCGTTCTAAATGTCCACCTGCACGATACCCCGATCGCGACTCTCACACTCGTGCAGGGCGATCGTTCGCTGCTCGCCTTCAATCAGACCTACATCGATGACGCCCACCGTTCCACCTTGAGCCTGTCTTTCAAGGACTCGTTCGGGAATCTGCTCACCTCGTTCAAACCGTATCAACAAGTTCTCGCGCCATTCTTCTCCAATCTTCTGCCGGAAGGGCCGCTTCGTCGCTATCTTGCGGAACGGGCGGGCGTGAAGGAACGGCGCGAGTTCTTCCTCCTGTGGATGCTGGGCCGAGACCTTCCGGGTGCCCTGTCGGTCCACCCGGCCGATGGAGACGCGCTGCCCCCCCAGGTCGAGGAGAATCTTACGCCCGATAAACGGCAGAACATGATGCGCTTCTCGCTTGCGGGCGTGCAGCTGAAGTTCTCCGCGCTCAAGAATGATCCCAAGAAGGGCGGACTCACTATTCCGGTCGAAGGTGTCGGCGGTTCATGGATCGTCAAGCTACCGTCACATCAGTATATCGGCGTGCCTGAGAACGAATACTCCATGATGACCCTGGCGAAGGACATCGGCATGGATGTGCCCGAGCTTCAACTGATCGACGTCGAGGCAATCAAAGGTCTTCCGGACGGAATCGGCGAACTCGAGGGGCGGGCGTTTGCCGTGAAGCGGTTCGACCGCACGGCTGATGCTCCGGTCCACATGGAGGATTTCGCTCAGGTATTCGGCGTCTTTCCGGATGAAAAATACGACAAGGCGAATTACCGAAGCATCGCGCGTGTCCTCGGCATTGAGACTGGTGAGGCCGACCTCGCCGAGTTCGTCCGACGACTCGTATTCAGCACACTGATCGGCAACGCCGACATGCACCTGAAGAACTGGTCATTGATCTACCCTGATGGGCGGACACCCGTCCTGTCGCCCGCCTACGATCTGCTCTCGACTATTGCGTACATCCCGGACGACAAGATGGCGTTGAACTATTCGCGCACGAAGAAGATGGCCGAATTCTCAAAGGACGAGCTGGCGCATCTGGCTGCCAAGGCGAAGATGTCGGAGACGCTTGCGCTCGAAACGGCTGCGGAAACGGTGCAGCGCTTCAAGAAACTTTGGAAGGAGCGCAAGACAGAACTCCCGCTGCAACGACAAGTCATCGAAGTCATCGATGCACATACCGAGACGATCCCGATCTACAAGGAGCTCTAAGGCTTGAATAGCCGGGGTTTCTGACAGAATAGAGTGAGAGACGCTTCCTTCCCACTGGTTATTTGAATTCGATGAAGTCCCTGCGCGCGGACTGTGGGGTCAGGCGAGCCTCGCCCGGCGCTGGATATGAAATTCTTGAGTTGCGAGTAGACCGTCATTGACGGTTTCTATCAGATCTATGCGTCGATCCCAGCGAAGTTGCCTCCATCGCGTTACGCACCTACGCCGCAACGTTAGTCGCATTGATGGCGGAGCGGGAGCGAATGCATGCACTGTCCTCAATGCACAAAGAGGAGGTAGCTGCGATCAGCGTTGCGCCGATTGCTCGTCTCGTCGGTCCAGCCGACGGCACGGCGATAGCTGCCCATCACCCCGGCCTCCTTGACGGTGACAAGATCGACCCGCTCTGTCTCATCGGCAAAAGGGGAGACGTAGAGCGCGTCCTCAGGACAATAGAGCTCGCAGAGGAAGCAGGTCTGGCAATCGCTCTGCCGCGCGATCACCGGAAGCCCGTCCGTTTTGTCGAATACGTTGGTCGGACATACCGCGACACAAATGTCGCAAGAGGTGCAGCGCTCGCTATCGATGACCTCGATCATTCCGCAGCCTCCGCGTAAGCCGCCTCGGCATGGGGCCGGACGGCGGTCCAGACTTCGTCAAGGCCGCCCGATGTCAGGTAGTGGCGCTGCCGATGGTCCTGCTCGGGGAAATCGTCACGACGATGCATGCCGCGGCTTTCCTGACGCGCCAGTGCGCTGCGGTACATCCATCGCGCTGTGGCCAGCATCGCCGCGCTTTCACGCGTGCGGAGCAATTCGGCCGCGCCGGCAGCGCCTGCTTCCGAGACATCGCGCCAGGCGGCATCGAGGCGCGCCAGCGCACCACCGAGCCGTGAGGCCTCGCGGAAATAATTCAGCTCATAGGGGAAGACCTCGTCCTGGACGGCTCGCGCCAGCGCGGCCGGCTCGAATGCGCGCCGCGACCGGCTCCGGAGGCCGACCGTTCCAGCCGAGGACAGCTCTCGACCGTCAGCGGCTTGCCGCGCGTAGTCCGCGGCGCCCTGCCCGGCCAGCGTCCCCGACGTCATCGCCCAGGCGGCGTTGTGGCTGCCGCCGCCGGTGAAGCCACCGCAGATCAATTCGCGCGTCGCCGCATCTCCGGCGGCATAGAGCCCGGGGACGGTGGTTGCGCAGGTCTCGTCGACGATGCGAAGGCCGCCGGTGCCACGCACGGTGCCTTCCAGTCGCAGCGTAACCGGAAAACGATCCTTGAACGGATCGATTCCGGTGCGGTCGAAGGGCAGGAAGAAATTCGGTTGCGAGGCCCGCATGTGCAGCTGGACGTCCGCGTCGGCCTTGTCGAGCCGCGCATAGACCGGCCCCCCGAAGCAGGGCTCGGGCAATCGCGGAACGACCGCCTTTGGATGCAGCACCAGCTGCCGTCTTCATAGGTGAAGTTGGCCCAGCCATAGAACAGCGTCTTGGTGACCGAGCCGAACGCCGGCGAGATCGCGTAGGGATTGGAAAACTCCATGCTGCTGAATTCGGCGCCGGCTTCGGCGGCCATGAGATAGCCGTCACCGGTGAGCACGTTCGAACCTAGCGTCTTGCTCAGAAACGCACAGCCGCCGGTCGCAATCACCACCGCTTTGGCGCGCACGGTCCAGCGATCCTGCTTCTGGCGACGCAGGCCGCTCGCGCCCGCAACCGCCCCGGCCTCGTCGAGCAATAATTCCAGCGCCGGGCTGTGATCGAGGACGGTGACGCCGGCCTGCTTGGTCCGCTTGCGCATCAAGCGCATATATTCGGGGCCTTGCAGCGAGTTGCGCTGCGACTTGCCGTGGTCATCCACGGGATAGGGATAGCCCCATTCGGCGAGGCGATTGCTCTGCTGAAAAGTGAGATCGAGCGTGCGGACCATCCAGCGGCGGTCCTGAAGATATCCGCCGAGCTTCTCGCGGCTCGCCATCGACGCCTCGCGGTCAGTCGGCGTGGGATCGACGTACCAGACGCCGGTTCCCGCCGCCGCGGTCGAGCCCGAGGTGCCGCAAAAGCCCTTATCGGCGAGAACAACACGCGCGCCGCGTTCGGCCGCGCTTACCGCTGCCCAGGTGCCCGCGGGCCCGCCACCCAGCACCAGCACGTCTGCATCATATTCGACCGATCCTGAAGGTGCGGACCTACGCTCGGCGCGATGGATTTGGTTGGTCATTGAACACGTCCCCAAGTTCGAACCATTACAATTGGCGCGCTCACGCCGAAACCGGCGCCTTCCAGCGCATGAAGCGCCGCTCGATCACCTCGAGCACAGCGTTGAACGCCAGCCCGATCACAGTGATGCCCAGGATGCCGAAATACATCTGCGGGATCAGGAAGCTGTACTGGCTGTTGATGATGAGATAGCCGAGCCCCGCCTTCGCCCCGACCATCTCGGAGGCGACCAGCACCAGCATGGCAGAGGCGCTGGCGAGGCGAATGCCGACGAAGATGGTCGGAAGCGCTGCCGGAAGAATGACCTTGCGGAACAATTGCTGCGGGCTCGCGCCCATGGTGCGCGCCGACTTGATCAGGAGCGGATCGACCTGCTTGACGGCGGCGATCGTGTTGAGCAGCAGCGGCCAGGCGCAACTGTAGATTACCATCGTGATCTTCGACATCTCGCCGATGCCGAGCAGCAGGATGAAGACCGGCAGCAGCGCCAGCGGCGCGGTGTTACGGCAGATTTCGATGAACTGGTTCAGGAGATTGCCGAGCCGCGCGTACCAGCCGACGAGAAGGCCAAGCGGAACGATCAAGGCAACCGAGATCAGAAACCCGCTCAAGGCACGCAGCAGGCTTGCTGACACGTCGTCATAGAGCTCGCCGCTCTGTGCGAGCTGCCAGCCGGCGGCAATCACCTCGGAGAACGGCGGCAGGAATACCGGATCGACCACCCCAAGTCGCGGGGCAACCTCCCACACCGACAGCAGCACGATGAGCAGCAGCGAGCGATGCCCCAATGCGCCGAGCGCGCGCAGGGCAGCATGAAGCCGGCCGGCGATCCGTGGGGATGCGCGATCTCCGCCTGACAACGCGTTCGGACGCCCATGCGCGAGCTCCAGCAGCGTCAGCGTTTCAAGGCTAGACATGCGCGATCTCCTTCACGTCACTGTTGCCGCGACGGACATCGGCGGGGCGGCTCGATTGTCCCTGCTGCGCCTTCTGCACCTCTTCCCGGAGCAGGCTCCATATCTCGTGCCTGACCTGACCGAACTCCGGCAGCGAACGCACGTCCTCATCTTCGCTGCGCAGCGAGGCCGGAATGTCGAAGATTTGCTTGATCCGGCCCGGGCGCGAGGTCATCACGGCCACGCGTTGGCCAAGCGCTACGGCCTCGTCTATGCCATGGGTGATAAAGACGATGGTCTTGCCGGTGGCGCGCCAGATCCGCAGCAGCTCGGTCTGGAGCGTCTCGCGCGTCTGGGCATCCAACGCGGCAAACGGCTCGTCCATCAGCAGCACCTCGGGATCGTAAGCAAGACTGCGGGCAATCGCGACGCGCTGCTTCATGCCGCCGGAGAGCTCGTGCGGATAGCGGCTGGCAAATCCGGACAGGCCAACGAGGTCGAGGAAATGCCGCGCGATCTCGCGTCGCTGCGCGGCCTTCAGCCCGGCGATGTCGAGCCCGAACTCGACATTCTCCAGGGCGGTGCGCCAGGGAAACAGCGCGTATTGCTGGAACACGATGCCGCGGTCGCGGCCGGGCCCTTTGATCTGCCGCCCGTCGAGCAGGATGCGGCCGCTGGTCGGCGTCGTCAGCCCACCCAACAGATCGAGCAGGGTCGATTTCCCGCAGCCGCTGGGACCGACCAGGGCCAGGAACTCACCAGTGCGAACATCGAGCGTGATGTCCTCGAGGGCGGTGAAACGGCCCAACGGGCCGCCTCCCTCGCCGCGCGTCACGAATTCCTTGCGGACGTGTTCGAAGCTGATTTTGATCGGGCTCGCTTGGGTCACTGGGCCTCCGCCGTCTTGCCGGGACGGAAATAGTTGAAGGCGTTGGTGTAGGTCTCGGAGGCCTTGACCTGGCCCGGCTTGAACAGACCGTCCTTCTCCAGCCAGTCGATCCACACCTGGATCTCGGCATCCGAGATCACCCCGCCTTTGCTCGCGACGCCCGTGCTCTTCCAGTATTTGATCGGCGTCGCGTCCTCATTACGTTTGCGCTCCGCGATGATGCGCCCGAAGCGCGCGCGCACCTCCTCGGGCGGCGTCGACTGCGCCCAAGCGATGGCGCGCGAAATGCCCTCGATCAGCTTGCGTGAGGCCTCCGGATTGTCCTTGATGAACTTGTCGCGCAGGACGTAGGAGCCGCCGGTGAAATTGCCGAACAGACCGGTGTCGTTGAACAGCGAGTGGATGCCGCCACGCTCCAGTGCCTTGTCGCGCAGCACGCCGCTAAGGGTGCTCACTTCGACCTGGCCCTGGCGTAAGGCCTGTTCACCGCTGACCGGCGGGATCGCGACCAGCGTCACCTGCTTGGCTTCCGCTGATGTCAAGCCGTTGCGGGCGAGATATTCGCGGAGCACAAATTCCAGATGGGCACCGAGCGTATTGACGGCGACCTTCTTGCCGATCAGGTCGCGCGCGGTCTTGATTGGGCTGTCGTCCCTGACGAAGTAGCCGTTATAGGTGTTGGCGTCCGAGCCGTAATAGCCGACCACGGCCTTGATGGGCGCCTTTGCCGCGATCAGCTTGAGGATCGCGCCGTAGAAAGCCCCGCCGATGTCGATATCCCCGGTCACCACGGTCTGGATGTCCTGTGGGCCGCTGATGGTGTTGCCGACCCATTTCAGCTTCAGGGGCGCCAGATAGCCGAGGTCGTCGGCGAGCTCGATGAAGGTCACCTGCCCCGCCCAGCCCTGATACCGGATCTCGCTCTTGTCGAGCGGCGGCTCGGCGAAGGCGGGAGCGGCAAGGCCCAATGCCAGCGCGCTGACAAGCAGCCGCCGTGCGGCGCTCCGTGCAGCACGATGCCGCGCTTGAAAAAATTGAAACAGAGAGTTCATGTGTCAAACCCGGTCAAGTGTTGGAGATCAAGCGGCCTTGGGCGCCTGCGCCTTCGGCGCCTTGACGCGCGTCACGCTGTGACGACCGTCGACGCTGACAGGCACTTCCCCATCGATGGTGGCGCGGCGGACGACGCGGTGCTGATCGCCATAATCGTTGACGGCGTAGTGCTGGGTTGCCCGGTTGTCCCAGATCGCGAGGTCACCGGCCTGCCAGGTCCAGCGTACGGTGTTCTCGGGCGCGGTGATGTGGGACTGGAAAAGCTCGAACAGCTTCTGGCCATCATATTTCGGCAAGCCGACGAAGCGCTGCACGAAGTTGCCGAGCACCAGGGTGCGTTCGCCGGTTTCGGGATGAACCCGCACGACCGGATGCTCCGTCTCATAGATCGTGCCGGTAAAAACCTCGTCGAAATGCTTGCGATCCGCTTCGCTCGCGGGCGTCTTCACCGCGTAGTCGTAAGCGTTGCTGTGGACCGCCCAGAGCTCGTCGGCAAGCTTGCGCAGCGGCGCCGGCAGGTCGAGATAGGCCGCCGCCGTGTTCGACCACACGGTATCGCCGCCGTATGGCGGGATCACAACGCCACGCAGCACCGAGATTTTCGGATAGGCATCGACGAAGGTGACGTCCGTGTGCCACTGGTCTGCACGACCGCCGCCACGACCTGAATCGAGCTCCAGGATCGATGAAGTGCCCTTGGTCGCACCGACCGTCGGATGCGGCACGAGCTTACCGAGCCTGATAGCAAAGCGCTCCTGCTCGGCATCGTCGAGATGCCCCTGGTTGCGGAAGAAGGTGACCTTGTGCTCCAGCAGCACATGATTGATGGCGCGAATGACGTCGTCGGACAAATCGCCTGATAATTTGACGTTCCGGATTTCGGCACCGAGCCGGGCCGCACGTTTGACGATATCGGCGCGCGGAATGACGTTGTCGATGGTGATCGGGTTGCTCATGATCGTATCTCTCATTGAATTCGTGGACAAAGCTCCGCCATACGCCGGTCATGCCGGCGGCGGCGGACAGTGACGGGTGGTTTCCTGGTTGGCCCTAGGGGATCACGTCGGCGGCTAGACAGTCGGCAGCAGGCGGATCCCGGCGGTACAGCTCTCCGCCATCGCCGCAGTGCGAAGCGATGCGCACAGCACCATTAGCCGGGCCACATTGCGAACGATGTTTGGATCGGATTGCCGCATGGTGAACGACCTCGCTTGGACGTTGCCGATGGTAAAAGCGATGGCGCTCCAGTCAATGAAACGAAACCAGCGTTGTTTTCGGCGCCGCGCAATGATCGCTTCGTTGGGACGGCGAGCACGGAAAGATTTGCGATCATGACGGCCCATGCGAGCGCCTCACATGCGCGAAGACGAGCAAAATCGAGCCAACGGACGCACGAAACGACGCGGTTCATTTGCCTTGATCACCAGCACGAACGCACTCATCTCCCGCTAGCGACGCGCTCGTATCGTTCATGCTCGCTTCGCCGACAACAACGCAAATTCATTACATCGACAGCTTTGCGAGCATCGACATAGAGTCAACTGCAACGCGCGCGGTGACGCCGCGATCCGGAGATAACCAACCATTGCGAGCCAGATGATGAGCAAACGCCAGCTTTCCCTCAACTTCTTCATCTATCCGGACGGTCATCACGAGGCCGCGTGGCGGCACAAGGCCTCGACGACGGACCGCATTCTCGACGTCACCTACTATCAGGAACTGGCGCAACGCGCCGAAGCGCACAAGTTCGACGCGGTCTTCTTCGCCGACGGGCCGGTGCTCTCGGATAACGTCCGCTACGCGCAGCGCTTCCGGCTCGAGCCGATCACGCTTCTCGCCGCGATCGCGTCGGCTACCACGCACATCGGCCTGATCGCGACCGCTTCAACCACCTACACCGAACCCTACAATCTCGCTCGGCTGTTCGCGTCGCTCGATCACCTCAGCCGCGGGCGTGCAGGATGGAACATCGTGACGACAAGCTCGCCACAGGCAGCGCAGAACTTCGGCCTGCCTGAGCATCCTCCGCATCACGAGCGGTACGAGCGGGCGCGCGAATATCTCGATGTCGTCACCGCGCTATGGGACAGCTGGGAGGACGATGCGCTCGTCAATGACCCCGTCTCCGGCATTTTCGCTGATACCAGCAAGATCCACGCGATCGACCATATAGGGAAATACTTCCGCGTGCGCGGCCCGCTCAACGTCTCACGGACGCCGCAGGGCCGGCCCGTCTATGTCCAGGCCGGCTCTTCCGAGGACGGACGCGCCTTCGCAGCGCGCTTTGCCGAGGCCATCTTCACGGCGCACCAGACGTTGGCGAGCGCGCAGGAGTTCTATGCCGACATCAAACGGCAGGCGCGTGCGTTCGATCGCAGCCCTGACCAGATCAAGATCCTGCCCGGCATCTCGCCGTTCATCGCCAGCACACAAGCGGAGGCCGACCGGCTTCAGGACGAGTTCAACGCGCTGATCCAGCCGGAGTTCTCGCTCGCCCAGCTCCGCCAGATGACCGGGCTCGACCTCGCCGGCTTTGATCTCGATGGCCCCTTCCCACGTCACCTGATCGATACCGACGGTGCGCATGGCGTTGCCAGCCGCTTCAAGCTGATCGTCGACATCATCGATCGCGAAAAGCCCACGATCCGCCAGCTGGTGCAGCGCCTCGCCGGTGCGCGCGGGCATTGGGTCATCGCCGGCCCCCCGGAAAAGATCGCCGACAACATCCAGACCTGGTTCGAGAACGGCGCAGCCGACGGTTTCAACGTCATGCCTCCGTGGCTGCCGGGCGGGTTCGACCTGTTCGCCGAACAGGTCGTGCCGATCTTGCGCAAGCGCGGCCTCTTCCGCCGTGATTATGCGGGCAGCAGTCTGCGCGATCACTACGGTTTGAGCCGCCCGGCCAGCCTGTTCTCGGGCGCCGTGCGGGCCATTGCGTGAGGGTGGAAAACCAGTCGGGCCGTGCGCACGTCGTCTCTTCAGCAAGGTGCGTTGCCGGTTTTGAACAGAATGTCCGCCTCAGAACCGTCCAGCCTGACCAATTCGCAGCGCCGAAACGCCAAGCCAGTCGTTGAAAGCAGCAAGAAAAAATGCCGTGATCGCAGCACGTCTGGCGATCCGTCGATAAGAACGCGGGCGCCAGTTTCGGACGCCTCGATTAGTATACAGTTGCGCCACCATCGCCCGTCCGCTGCCAGGAGGGTCATCCGATGTTCATGTTCAAAACGGACGAATCGGGTTCCTCTCTTGGTCGGGAGCATCAAGACTCCGCCTGACGGCGCCTTCAAACAAAATCATTGCAATTAGAAGTCGAAGAGCAGAAGGCCAGCGCACGTCTCTGCCCAGACCGAAACATCAAAGTAACTGTGGCTTGATCCGCGCCGGCTCCGATCTAGCGGTTCTCTATAAAAAGGTGAATGCAAACAGGCTTGCGCACAGGAGGACAAATCCCGCTCCAGTCAGGCCCAGGAAGCTTCCTGAGATGAGATCATGTTCGCGCATGAGTGCCTCAGCTGTCTCTGCCAGCTTCGAATCAGAGCAGGTTTGGAGCGGCTGTTGTTAGCCCGCTTGCTCGCACTTTTTCGGCTATTGCGCGTTGAAAATGCATTTTTTGGACACTGCTCGAGACGACTGAGGCGTGTTGCAGCAGCAGGCCTCGTTTAAGGCTTGGCATACGACTTAAGCTGCTTGGACGTTGGCCGTACAAGATGGTCCAGAACCTCCGTCCAGGTAGATGTGAGCGGCTTCATAATTGCGATAAGAGTTCGGGAGTATCCTTTCGACATGCGTGGGTCTCTGATTGTCCTTGCCATCTTTGCAATTATCTTGGCCGTGCGCGGACACCAGCGTGAGAGTGTCGCGTTGCGTCCGACGGAAGCCATGCCGCCTGTCAACGTACCTTAAGGCTTGGCGGGAGCAAGGAATGCGTTGGCAAGATGCTGATCATTTGGGGCGTTTATCTCGTCAGTCAGATTCGAAGAACTATCCGCCGGCGCCGGTCGAGGGCAGAGCGCGGTGAGCAGCGCTATCGGAAGCGTTGAGACAGCCCAATCCGCGGAAACGTTCCGCCGTGCCCGCGAGATGCGGCGAGAGCCGACACAACCATCTGTTTGACATGCGATGCGTTTTTTGGAGGTTGCCGTGACAAAGCTTAGAGTTCTACTTCCCGCCTGCATTACCATCCTGGCGGGCAGCACGTCGACTGCGCTCGCGTGGGGACAGCTCGGGCATTCCGTGATTGCTGAGCTCGCGCAGCGACATCTCACCCCGGCTGCCACGACCAAGCTCAAGGACCTGATCGGAGAGACCTCGTTGGCGTCGATCTCGAACTGGGCTGACGACTACAAGTTCACGGCAGAAGGGAAGAACACGTATCGCTGGCACTTCGTCGACATCGATGTCGCCCGCGCCACTTATGATTCCGCGCTGGACTGCAATGAGGCAAACAATCAGGGCACTTGCATCGTGCGGGGCCTGCCTGAGGCGATTGCGGTGTTAAAGGACACTTCGCGCAGTAAGGACGACAGGCTGCGTGCGCTCAAGCTGGTGGTTCATCTTGCGGGTGATCTTGAGCAACCGCTTCACGCAAGTGAACGGGATGGCGACCAGGGTGGTAACAAGTTGCACGTCATATTGCGTGCCAAACGCTCGGATGGAACGTCATACACGCGCGCATCGACGTTTCACAGCATGTGGGATGATTCTCTGATCGACCTTCAGGCCTATTCGTGGGGAAGCTATGCGGACGCAATCGACGGTGCATCGTTGCCGGCGGTTGAGCCCGCTCCCTATGATGAGGCACGCATCGCTGCTTGGGCCAATGACACCCATGCGCTCGGGATAAGGGCCTATCAGCTTCTGCCTCAAGGTGCGCCGGAGCAGAACGACGCTGGTCATCCCATTGAGCTCGGAGCGGAGTATGCCGCTGCCGTCAAATCAGATCTTGATGGCGAGCTGGCAAAGGGAGCTGCGCGATTGAAAGCCATCCTTGAGGATGCACTTGGAGATTCGTGATGTGAGGCGAGCGTTGACCAACAGACGCGTCCGATCACAACTTTGTTCATCTCTCGAAGGCAACGCGAAACGCCGCCGTTGATTTGATATTTCTGCGCCCTTATTTGCGTCCTAGAGGTGGCGTCGGCTGCTACAGCACCGCCAGCTCGTTTGATGAAACCAAGGCTGGAAATGCAGTCGACGACGAAGCATTTGGACGAGATGAGAGGACCGTCGGCTCCAGCTCTCGGGGACGGTTTCGTTGTTGCGCTATTTGGACGGCGGCCACAGCGGGCTATCCGCCCACTTCCGCGCAGCTGGATCGTGCAGGGGATCGCCTCCGCAGGCGAGGCAGACGTAGCCCGGCCGGCCGGGCGCCTCGTCGTCAGGCACGGCCGTCATCGGCTTGCCGCAGGTCGGGCACAGGGTTTCGGCTTGCGTAGAGCCTTGTGATCGGATTTCCCCCCGTGTCGCGCGGCGATCAGGATGGAAGGCGCTTCCTACCCAGATTGCCGCGCTACACCTCCGCTGTGAGCTTAGTTTCTCTGGCGCCGTGAGCTCAAGCAGATCCTTTAAATCCGTCCGACGCATCAGCAGGCCCTTGACGGAACGCGCATCCGGCAATGATATTCGGGTTATCAGTGATGTTGCGGGGGGGCGTCGTGGAAGAGTTCTATAGTGGCTTTGCGCAGCGGGCGCGCGATCTAGCAGAGAAAGCCGACCCATTCACCAAGCGGCGGCTTCTCGACCTCGCCCAGCGTTACGATCTGAAGAGCAGACCGGGATCGCCAGGCGTTCGGTCCCTCCCGCCGCCCCGCGCAACGCCGCCGACGGTGCTCTTCTCCGGCGCTGGCGAAGTGTGATCCAACCCTTCGAAGCGATTACCGCCCGCCCGAGACGGTTATCTTCTCCGGACTCTCATTACGCAGGTCCCCGAATTCTCTTGCTGAGATTATGGCAATTTTCTCATCATTTGTTGCAGAGAATAGCTTGTCAGCGCAATGATTAGCTTGCATAATCTCTGCAAGAGATGATGAGATTATGGCCTACATTCATGAACTGCCTGCTTGGCCCACATTCACTTGGGATATGCAGCGGATTGCAGACCGATTGGCGGCGGTCCGTCATAAGCAGGGCCGCCTGCTCGGCCGGATGGAGCGGCTCGGATTCCCCCTCAAAACTGAGGCTACTCTTCAGACCCTCACTGAAGAAGTGGTGAAGTCGAGTGAGATCGAGGGTGAGATCCTCGATCATGCGCAGGTTCGGTCCTCCATCGCTCGTCATCTTGGTATGGACATTGGGGGCCTTATCCCTGCCGACCGGTACGTCGAAGGCGTGGTCGAGATGATCCTCGACGCCACCGAACACTATGCCGAGGAGCTAACTGCCGAACGCCTCTTCGGCTGGCATGCCGCGCTCTTCCCCACTGGGCGCAGCGGTATGACCAAGATAGTCGTCGGCGCGTGGCGGACGGTCGAGACTGGACCCATGCAAGTTGTCTCGGGCCCGATGGGTCGCGAGCGCGTACACTATGAAGCTCCATCGGCCGAGCGTCTCGATGCGCAGATGCAGACCTTCTTGGAGTGGTTTAACCGTAATATCGTTAGCATCGATCCCGTGTTGAAGGCCGCTCTCGCTCATCTTTGGTTCGTGACCATCCATCCATTTGAAGACGGCAACGGTCGTATTGCGCGTGCGATCGCTGACCTTGCGCTGGCAAGATCAGAGCGGAGCCCGCAAAGGTTTTACAGTATGTCCGCGCAGATTCGGCGCGAGCGGAACGACTACTACTCAATTCTCGAGCGGATCCAGAAAGGAAACCTCGACATCACCGATTGGATGGCGTGGTTCCTGGATTGCTTAGATCGCGCCTTTGACAACGCGGATGCCATTCTCGGGAGAATTCTCCAGAAAGCGGACTTCTGGGATCGTCATGCGGCTCGCCAGCTCAATGAACGTCAACGAACTGTGCTTAATTGCCTGTTCGATGGATTTGAGGGCAAGCTAACGTCCTCAAAGTGGGCAAAGCTAACGAAGGTCTCCCAGGCGACGGCGGCAAGGGACATTGAGGAATTGATCGAACATGGCATCCTTAAGAAAGATGCCGCCGGGGGCAGAAGCACCAGCTACTCGCTCGTTGACACACACAGCTGATGGCGGAACGGGAAGGATGAGGAGGAAGAAGCATTTGAGAAGATCCTCTCAACGCAACTTAACCGCAACATCGACGTCGTTAATTCGTCGAGACAAGAACTCTCGTTGCTGAGGCTTCCTCAACACGGGTGATCGGCTCTATCAACCTGCTGATCGAGTAGGCCGGCTTGCCTGCTTACGCTGTGATGACCTATTGTGCAGATGTCCATCGATGTGCGGATGCCAAGCGCAAGTTCGTGTTCACGGCAATCTTGATCCTTCGCCGCCGCCGATCTCCTAGGGTGCTCGCCATTTACTGCGTTAACCTCGGACTCGTTCATCCTCGTCCTTAAGAGAGACTGTCGTTCTAGAACGCCGAAGTAGGGCAATTTGAAAGGCGTTGAATGCGATGATTGGCACCGAGACACGAACTGCAGCCGGCATTCTCACACTCACCGCTTTGCGCGGTATCGGCCCTGCTACGGCCGAGCGTCTCGCTGAACGATTCTCGCTTCTTGAAGCGATTTTGGGCGCCGAGCCTGCGAAGCTTCGATCGGTCGTTTCGGCCGCGGTGGCTGAATGCCTTCAGGAGCCCGCCGCCATTGTTAAAGCCAGCGAGAAGGCACAGCGAGTGCTCGACGAGGCGGATCGGCGTGGGGTGCGTGTTCTGTCGATCTTCGATACGGATTATCCAGTGGCTCTGCGCTCTCTTGCCGATCGCCCGCCCATCCTGTTTGTGAAGGGCCAGCTTCCGCCGCGCCGCAGCGTCGCTTGCATCGGCACGCGCGAGCCGTCCGAATTCGGCGAAATCGTCAGCGATAGGATCGTGGAGACACTGGTCGGCGCCAATTGGGCGATCGTGAGTGGCCTTGCGATCGGCGTCGATACGTTGAGCCACCAAAGCGCATTGCATCACGGCGGGCGGACCGTCGCTGTGATGGCGGGTGGTCTTGAGGGCATTTACCCGAAGCAGAATAGCAAGCTCGCCGAAGAGATTCTGGAAAAGGATGGCGCGCTGATCAGCGAGCAGCCTTTCGGCGTGCCGCCATCCCCGCGCAATCTTGTGCAGCGCGATCGCCTGCAAAGCGGGCTTTCGATAGCAACCTTTGTCATGCAGACAGACATCAAGGGCGGCTCGATGCACACGGTGCGCTTCACGATCCAACAGGACCGCGTGCTGTTTGCGCCAGTGCCGCAGGGCCGTCATGCCACAGAGCCTAAGAGCCAGGGCATCTTGGCCATGACGCAGTTGCCCGCGAGCCGCTTCGCCGAAGCTGTGCGGGCTGAAGGTGACTACCGACGCATACTCGCCGAGAGGTATGGCAACCGCCCGGTGGCTGTGCCGCTAGCCAGCAAGGAAGACTACGCCTCCATGCTTGGCTTATTGGAAAGCCGCTTGGCTGGTGGCGAAACCCAAACAGTCGCTCCGCCGTCGTCACCCACGCAGATGTCGATGCTCTAACGGCTGGGATGTTCCTGTTTGACCTCGACATGACGCTTTTCGATAGCTCGGCCATTGCGCAGCAACGTCGCTTTCAGATGTGGGACAATGTCCGGCAGAATATGCATCTGATCCGGCCGTTCCCCGCGCAAGGCCGCGCGGCGCCTCATGAGCTTCCCGCCCTTCTCAGGGCGGACGGACAGAGGATCGGCATCGTCACCTCTTCGCCTGAATGGTACGCGACTTCAGTCCTCCAGCAATTCCGCATCCCTTACGACGTGCTGGTCAGCTACGGCAATACCCAGAACCACAAACCCGACCCCGAGCCGATCCTGGAAGCGCTACGTCGTGTCGGCGTGGCTGCGACGACGGAAACGCTCTACATCGGTGATGATGTCGGTGACATCGAAGCCAGTTACCATGCCGGGGTGACTTCTGTTGCGGTCCGATGGGGGCCTACGTCAATCTTCGAGCTTTCCTCCAGTGCACCGGACGTCTTCATGTCGAAGGCATCCACCTTGCTGAGACGCGAACATTCCTGGCCGCGGCTATATTGGCGAAGCGTGAGCGCAGCCGTGTTGTCGCTGAAGAGTGATGATACCCACGCCAAGATTCTCGGTGAGGCCGTAGGTCGAGCCATCGCAACCCTCGACTGGGCACCGGACTATGTTGTGCCGGTTCCGATGAAGCCTTCTCAACAGCGCAATCGCTTTGAATTGCTGCTCAATGAGGCAGCAGATCATTTCGATGAGGACATCGAACTGGAGCTGAAGGGCCTGCGTGTCGTCAAGGAAATCGAGGGCTACAAGCAGATGAATTCGCTGGAGCGCGCCGAAGCAATCAAAGGCGCTTTCCATTCTAATTTCAGATGGAACAATAACAAGATCTTGCTGATCGACGATGTCTACACGACCGGGGAGACCACCGGGGAATGTGTCCGGACACTCGCCGCCAGCGGCGCCGGCGAAGTCAGGATCATGACGCTGGCGAAGGACCAGCGGGTATTTGCTCGCAAGACCTGCCCCGCCTGCGGTCGCTCTATGAAAATCCGGGAGAATCACACAACCCATTTCAAATTCTGGGGCTGCTCGGGTTATCCTCACCACTGCCAAAACACTGAAAACTTCTAGAGCATGATCCCGAGAAGTGTGCAGCGGTTTTCGGAGGCTCAAACAATAACCTAAAGCGCGACGAGGATTCATCTCATTCTCATCGCGCTTTAATGTGCGCGTGAGCGATTGATCCGCGCTCCAAGCCAGAAAACATGCCGAGCGAGCGCGGAACGAACGACGCCATCGACAACGACCGGCATTGAAGAAGAGGAAGACGGACGTGGATCTGAATGGCCAGCGGTTTGAGGCCCGTCCAATCAGACGTGCAGAGCTCACGCGAGATGAGAGTTGACGTTGACGAATAACCCGGCCGAACCGTTTCCACCCGTCTGCTCGTCGCTCACTCCGCTCGGGCGGTCTTGCGGGCACGCACAACATGATCCCGTGTAGAGAGTGCCAAACGGCGGCGGCTAAATCGCGTCAGGCGAGCCATTTTCCGGAGCGCCGCGCTCTGCCTGCTCCTGCAGCTCGCGTTCGGCTTGATGCCAGAATTCGAGTTCGCGCCCTTCCGGCCTGCCTGCTTTCTCCCAGAGCTCGTGGGCCTTGTTTTTGATCTGCTCTTCGGTCGGGAATGCCATGGCGGACTCCGCGGGGGCACGGTCCCGCCTTTGGGGGGCTTTGGGGGTATGCGGCAGGACCGTGGGGGCACAAGGGCCCTTTCATTGAACCGCCCAGAAGCCAGCATGTTCCAATAACCAGGGCGAGGCATGAGATGCGCCCGAGCAAAATTAGCGCGCTCCAACCTCAGAAGGCCGGAAGGCCTAGCTAAATTTCCCCTCAGCACGATCTTACCTTCACGAGCGTATGATGCGTTTAGATGCAGACGTGCGGGCCGCTGCCGGCCGCCTTGGCGACCGGCTCCATCCGCGTGCAGCCAAAGGCGTCGCTAGAACACCGGCTTGCTTGTTGTCATGCGCTGCGGCTCGCCAGCTACAATCGCATCGAGAAAAGCGCTGTTGATATTGGTGCCCTCGCTGACAGCAGGCGACTTTACTTCCATCGCCTCCAGGGCACGGGGCTCTGTTCGGTGACGCGCTATCTCGATCGATGCGCTCGATCAACTTCTGAGAAAAGGCTAGCTCAAGTATGCGATCATTCTTCTCGAGCGCTTGGCCTAATCGGATCCACCGTAGCTAAACCTGGTATATTTGCTTGAGATCCGGCATCTGTGCGAGGCCGTCTTTGCCGGTGGCCAGGATGTTCAACACGAACCTTGAAAGTCACAGCCACGCCCTTCCCTAGCGCCACATCGTCGGCGTCGAGCGAAGTGCCTCAAGCGCGACCTGCCTTAGGCGCTCCGCTGTTGTCTCACCCTTGGTTGCGGCTTCGATCAACTTGGAGGCGACATGGGCACGAAGGCCAGTTTCACTGCGGGAGATCTCCTGGCAGACCTCATCAAGCACGGCGCGGAGAAGGACACTCGTCGCTGGGTCCAACACGGGCGACTCCGAAAACGTGAAGGAAAATAAGGGCACGAGCAGGCACGTTGCAAATTTGATCTTTCGTCTGAAAGTAGGACAATATAAACTGTTAGCCCGGATGACGCACCCAGGCCGGGTGTCAACGAACACGGACGACATTGCGCAACTAGGGGCAAGAACGGACCCGGCTGTCCTGGCGGAATTCGGCGTTGAACTGGGATTTGTTGATGATTTTCACCGCAGCGGGATTGCAACAGGCCGATCCAGCTGTTCAGCACGCCCCCCAACGGTTGGATGTGAACCCATCCGCTAGGCAGGCGCGGCCGAGCGGGTGGTCCGGAACTCGCCGCGCGCAGACGAACAATGGATTCGATGTCCGACCGTTTTCCCTATTATGAGATTTTGCTCACTCGCCGTGGCCGCGGCTGGTTCTGGTCGCTCTCGACGGATGAAGGGATGCTGGTCATGGCAGGTTCAAAACGTAGCCGGCTGGCCGCCCGGTATGAGGCTAACAGGGCTTTGTTTTTGCTGCTCAGCGCGCCAGGCGGCGCGCGACATCCAGCTTCACCGCCGCGAGCTGGCGAGCGGCCAGGTGTGCGGCGTTAGCTGCTGCGGCGCCGTCCCGAAATCAACCAGATATGTTCGGAGAATGATGATGACGAAGCGCGGACCGAAGGAGCTATCTCAAGCCGGCATCGTTTTTCCAAAGAAACCTCGCCCGGCAAAAGCAAAAAAGCTGACGGCGACAATGAAGCGTCGTGCACTCAAGGTGCAAAAGGTCGAACGAGCTGCAACATCATCGCAGTGAGCGCGGCTGGGATCAGCACGCGCGCTGGAGCACCGCCCTGCCTCCTGGCGCGACGGAGATCGTGCTCGCTTATCACCGCGCGGTCAGCCTGCGAGCCTCCGTGGTATCGAGCAGGATGTTGTCGATCAGCCGGGTTGAGCCAACATAACCTGCGACACAAATCGCAGCAGGACGCGTCAGCTCGCTTGTAGCTGGCGTGAGCGTTTCGGCATCGACGATTTCCAGGTATTGCAGCTCGTCGATCTCTATAGTCTGCCTGGCGAGTGACAACAGCCGGATGGAATCGCGCTCGCCTGCCTGAAAGACAGCCTTTGCTGCGAAAAGGCCGCGGCTGATGGAAAGGGCGCTGCTGCGTTCAGGAGCGCTGAGATAGCGGTTCCGGCTGCTCATGGCGAGCCCGTCCGGATCGCGAACCGTCGGGACGGTGACGATTTCGATCGGGAGATTGAGATCGGTGACCATCCGCCGCACTACGGCACATTGCTGAAAGTCCTTTTGTCCGAAGAACGCCAGATCAGGCTGCACCATGTTGAACAGCTTGCAGACGACGGTCGTAACACCCCGAAAGTGGCCGGGCCTGAACGGGCCACAGAGGGGCTGTGCCGGTGCACCCGGTTCGACAAAGGTGTCGAACCCCGACCGATACACTTCCTCCGCCCCGGGAGCAAAGATAATATCGACGTCAGCCTCGCGGCACAGTCGTTCGTCTCGGGGGAAGTCCCGTGGATACACGCTGAGATCTTCCTTCGGGCCAAACTGGGCCGGGTTGACGAAGATGCTGACGACCGTGGTGTTGCAGCGTGCCCGGCTCGCTTTAACAAGCGCGAGATGACCATCGTGCAGGTATCCCATTGTGGGCACAAATCCGACGCGACCATTCGGTTTGTGACCAGCGAGGGCGCGGCGCAGCTCGCGGACGGTTTTTATGGTGCGCACGACGCTAAATTCCGTCCCGCTCGCCTGGCGTCCAGTTTGCGACGACCTCCGCCAGGGATTCCGGCAAACGGTAGGACTCCTGAGCGTCCGGAAATGTGCCCTCCCGGACATCGGTCGCCCAGCTTGCGAGGGCATCCTGCAAGACCTGAAATCCGTTCGAATAGGGGCGCACGAATTTCGGCCGGTGCCCCTCCGTCAATCCGACCACGTCGTGGAACACGAGTACCTGGCCCGAACATTTCGCTCCCGCGCCGATCCCAATGGTCGGAATCTTCAGGATCTCGGTCACACGCGCTGCAAGCTCGGCCGGAATGCCCTCGAGCACGAGCGCAAAGCATCCCGCTTGCTCTAACCGGTGCGCGTCCTCGAGCAGTTGCAATGCAGCCTCGCTCGTGCGACCCTGCACCCTGAAGCCGCCCATGACGTTGACGCTTTGCGGGGTGAGGCCGAGGTGTCCCATCACCGGGATTTCGCATTGGACCAGCGCGCGTATCATGTCGATGCGCTTGGCGCCCCCTTCCAGCTTGACGGCATCTGCTCCCCGTTGCAGGAAGCCACCTGCGTTGCGGATAGTTTCCTGCGGGCTGACATGGAAGCTGAGAAACGGCATATCAGCCACGAGCAGCGCACGAGGTCTTGTGCGCGCGACAGCCTCCAGATGATAGTTCATCATCGGCATGCTGACCGGAAGGGTATTGTCGTAGCCGAGACAGACATTGCCGACGCTGTCGCCCACGAGGAGGATATCGACGATGGAATCGGCAATCCGCGCTGTCACGGCGTCATAGGCGGTGGTCATCGTTATGCGCCGCCGTTCCTCCTTCCATTGTTGAAGGAGCGGAATCGTCACTCGCGCACTGGGCGCTTGAGATATGTGGCTCATCTGCGATCCCCGGTTGTGTTCAATCCGCATTCGTTGCAGCTGCGCTTCTTAGGGGAGACGACAGAAATGGGTCAATGGTCAATTTAAGAAAGAGAAAATGTCTCTCTGAATGGCAACATCAGCAGGCCGGAGGTTTTGATGATTGCGCGATCATGGTGTGAGTACTTCTTCGCGTAACCAAATCCCGCGGCGTTGAGCACGTGGAGGGGCGCAACTGTTCCGGTGATGGACGGCTTGCGGCGCGCGGCCGGGGACATTGCAGACGAGGTTAGGCAACAGAAACACGTCTATTGCACGCCGAACCAAAAATGCCGCGCGGGTCTTAGGGACGTCCGAAAGGCAGCAGCGTCCCTTGGGCGCCAATGGCTTGATCTCGGAAAAGGCGACACGGGAGTGGTCGTCAATGTAGACGGGCTGGGAGCGCCGGGTAATGCCGTCTCCGATCCCTCCAAAAACGCCACAGCGTTATGATGTCGATGTGAATGATCTCGCCTGGGCTTTCACGCTCATATCGGCCTTCCCCGCTCAGTCAGCTCCTCGCGATCCGGTTCAATTCTAAGCGACGAGGATGGCTGACGGCGGCCGTCGACACTTCGACCTGGTCGGCGATCTGCGTGCCGGTGTAGATGTCGGCGCAATGCGTCGAAGCCTGCACATGTGGCTGGCGGGACTTGGCGACGAAAGGGTCTGGAGGAGCGATTGCGCAACCAAGCAACACCTTCCGCGCGGAACCGCTTGACCTATTTTCAATCGTCTTCGGCAAGATGTTTCACAGGTCAGCCATCGGCTTGCGGCAGCCTACTCCTCCGCAGCATCGCCTATCGACCTTTGGGCATCAACGGCGCATTCTTGTGGGTGTTCATCCGGTCTCTCCCAGAACACTGCAGCTTCGGAAACTCAGCTTTCTCGGTTCAGAACGGATGGGCACTTCCTGAAAGATCACAGCTACGTTGAGCCGAATTATTAGCCAAACTTGAACAGTACGCCGTAACCACCTCGCGGATAGCTCCACTCGATGTCACCTCTCTCCTCGCAGATCACGCGGCAAGTGCCGCACTCGATGCAGCCGTCCACGGCGACTTCTATCTGGTGCTTGTCGTTAGCTACATAGCAGTGAGCCGGGCAGGTTGTCAGCATGCTCACGAGCTCCGAGGATGGCATCGTGTGTGGCCGCACCTTGATGTGAGGGTGCCCAGGATCAAGCAGGTAGCGGTTGTAGAATAGCCTGTCCTCGACGCGCGCGGATCGGTCGGTCGACATGGTTAGCCCTCATGGGGGTGTGAGAGAAGCGTTACCGCCAAGCGCGCGCGAGGCGAACGGCATCACCGAGCAGGCCGCTCCACGAACGGCTCTTGACGAAGGAGTTTAGTGATTGCTTTTCCTTTTCGGCCTTTGGTGTCCCGTCGACCCGCAAGAAATTCTGCATCGATTCCGAGACGAGCTCCGGATATGTCAGAAAAAAGTTCCGGGAGTAGGTGTGCATCAGCGCGGGCATGTCTTTGTACTTCCTTAGGTCCCTAATGACAAACGAATGGTCCAACATCGTCTTGTAAATTGACAGATTCGTCGCTGTCATTGGGGCGCCGCGCGACTTGACTTGGATGATCGCTTCGGCCGCGAGTCGCCCCGATGTCATTGCGAGGTTTGAGCCCTCGCGATGCATAGCGTTGTTGAGTTGAGCGGCGTCGCCTACGACGACCCAGCCCTCGCCATATAGCTGCGGAATGGCCTTGAAGCCACCCTCGGGAATGAGGTGAGCGGCATATTCCTTGACTTCCGATCCCTCGATCAGCGGAGCGACCGAAGGATGCCGCTTGAAGCGATCGAGCAGACCATACGGTGTTTCCCCGGTGCTTGTGAAGTGCGCGACCAGGCATCCGATGCCAAGGGAGATGCATTCCTTATTGGTGTAGATGAAGCCCATGCCTGTCATGCCGCGGGAGATGGTGCCCGCAGCCTCAATGACGAGCCCTTCATCGCCCTTAAGATTGAAGCGGGCCTCGATAACTTCGCGCGGTAGGAAGTGCATCTCCTTCACGGCGAGTGCGACCGTGTCCGGCGTAGGCCGCTTGCGTACGCCGGCCCGCGTGCCAAGAAGGCCGTTGACGCCTTCCGCGAGGACCACCGCGCCAGCATGGATCTCGCCATCGGCGCGGTCAGTCCGCACACCCACCACCTTGCCGTTAGCATCTTGCATTAGTTCGGTTGCCGTTGTCTCGCATAGCACCGTGGCGCCAGCTTCGCGAACTTTCTGCGAGAACCACCTATCGAACTGAGCGCGGATGATAGTATAGCGGTTCGGCCTTTCTTCGTTGAAGTCGTCGGAGCGGTAGTGCAGGCCGGTGTGAGAGCGGTCATCCATCATCCAGAAGCGCTGTTCGACCAGATGCCGCTCAAGCGGCGCGTCTTGTCGAAAGTTAGCGACAAGCGCCTCCAGCATATCGGCATAGAGGATCGCACCCTGCACGTTCTTCGACCCGGGATATTCGCCACGCTCGAGCTGAAGAACCTTCAGGCCGTGCTTGGCAAGCGTGAGCGCCGCTGCATTGCCGGCCATACCTGCCCCGACGACGATGATGTCAAATGTTTCCGCGGTCACGAGGTCTCTCCTTGTCCTATCCTGCGATCCGGTCGCGCGAATGCGGCGACAGCCGGGCGCGAAACGCCTCGGTCAGGATTGGCAGCAACCGGATCGCGTCCTCGACAATGCCTAAATGCGAGAACTCGAAGATAGGCGCGTTCCTTTCGGTGTTGATGGCGACGATAAGGTCGGCGCCGTCGACACCGACGCGGTGCTGAATGGCTCCGGAGATTCCGGCGGCGATGTAGAGCTTTGGCCTGATGGTTTTGCCGGTTTGGCCAATTTGCCGGTCGGATGTGACCCAACCCTTTTGCACCAGGGGGCGCGAGCAGCCAAACTCGGCACCTAGCACGTCGGCGAGCCGGCGCACGAGCCGGAAGTTTTCAGACGAACCAAGGCCGAGGCCTCCGGCAACGACAACATCGGCATAAGCGAGATTGGATCGTGCGGAATCGCGATCCGGTAGGAACGACAGCACCTTCGTTACGATATCGTCCTCGACAAGTCCAAGCGGGAGGGTGATGATGCGGCCGATCGGGCGCGCGCAGCGTTCTGGCACAGGCATCACGCGCGGCCGGACTGTAGCCATCTGCGGACGGTAGTTCAGCGTATAGATCGTGCATAGCAGCGAGCCGCCAAAGGTCGGACGCGTCGCGGCGAGGGAACCGTCGGCATCGACGTCGAGCTCTGTGCAATCGGCAGTCAGACCAGTGCGCAATGTCGTTGCGACTGAACCTGCTAGGTCGCGGCCTAGAGTGGTCGCGCCTAGGAGCAAGATCTCGGGCTTGTAGCTATTGACGAGCTTGGTGAGCGCCTTGATATAGGATTCGTTGCGATAGTCCTTGAGCAGATCATCGGCGACCATATAGACAAGGTCGGCTCCGTAGCAGAACGACTCGGTAGCGGCGGCCTGCGATGCCTCGCCCTCTTGCCCGATCACCACTGCGGCGAGATCAACTTTGAGCTTGTCAGCAAGCTTGCGGCCAACGCCCATTAGCTCCCAGGATACAGAGTGGACCTGGCCGCGTTCTTGCTCGATGAAGACCCACACATGTTTGTAGGTCTTGAAGCGGTCAGACAGCTGCTTCTTAGCCGCGGCGCGACTCGAAGGGGAAGCGCCGATTTCAGATGCGGTATTCATGTTGCGCCTTTCTTTAGCTCAATAGCCGCGCGCCAGTGCCGCGAGCTCGATCTCGAGGGCCGGCCGGCACCTGAAAATAGCGTTGATCAATGCCTCCGCGGGCTGCTCGTCAGGCTCTATCATCGTGGCCTTCTCGTTGCGGGCGGCTGGTGCGAAAACGCGCTTGACGACGGTGGGCGAGCCCCGCAAGCCGCATTGTGAAATGTCATCAACCCCCGCCTGTTGCGCGCTCCATTTCAGGATCGTCGCGCGGGCAGCGCGCAGCGCATCAGCCATCGCACCGCGGCGGATCTGGTTCGTCGCTTCGAGCATCGTGACCAGGCAGGGGAGCCGTGTCCGAAGCAACTGGACGCCACCCTCAGAGCGTCGCTCGACGTCGATGGTGCGGGCATGCAAGTCCAGTGCGCTGATCTTGCCAACATAGGTGAGCTGAAACAGGCCAAGCCGTTTTGCGATGCCAGGGCCGACCTGTGCGGTGTCTCCATCGATGGTCTGCTTTCCTGTGAAGACAATGTCAGGGGCGCCGAACTCGCTCGAGATCCTACGGATCGCTGTCGCCAAAGCGTAGGTTGTGGCTAGGGTGTCCGCGCCCGCGAAAAAGCGATCGGTCAGGAGCACCGCACGATCCGCGCCGAAGGTGAGCGCCTTGCGAAGACTGTCCTCGGCAGAAGGGGGGCCCATAGTCAACACCGTGACTTCGCCGCCGAACTGATCGCGTAGCTCAAGGGCAGCTTCCAATGCAAAGAGATCGTACGGGTTGATGATGGTCGGCACGCCCTGACGCATGATGGTATTTGTCACGGGATGCACGCGGATCTGTCCGGAGTCTGGAACCTGCTTGATGCAAACGAGCAAGTGCATGATCTTCTCCAAGACTAATCTCCCCAAAACAGTTCAGAGTGGAATGGCAATCACACCAACGAGAACGAGAACGTTTCAGTCGGCGGAGGTTTCGGGTGTAACCGCTAGGCGCCCGGAGGGCAGTACGCCGCTGCGACTAGGCGTAGCCAGTCCGACAGAGGGCAGTTCAATTTCGTTACCAATCTGCACTAGTACGGGTACAGGCTTGGTGTCGGGCGCGGCGTCCTTTAAGACCTTGAACACGCGCTGTTCAATCGGCGGTGACGTGACGAAATCTGAATATGCGCGCTCAAGCACGAGTTTGCACCGTTTAGCAACGCTGTCGTCCGCCAGATCGCTAAGGCTCTCCTTAGCAAGATATTCGCCCATGCGCCTGAGAATGTGCAGCCGCGCAACGTTGACCACTTTAGGATCGTAGTCGACGCCTAACAGAGCGAAGAACTCTTCGGCAGAAGCGGCTTTGCTGAGGCGCGCGATAATTCCATCAGACATTCAAGTTCCTTCATACTCTGCGGTCTCTACCGGCCGGGTCTGCTTCGCGGGTGCGCTGATATGCCGAGCGAGCGTTGCGCCTCAACGTCCGGCCCGGTGCGATCTAATTGGTGGCGATCTGCACGCCGCGAGTCCGCATCGGCGCGCTCACTCCGGGCGTCGGCAACAGTGGCCGATGCTGGTAGTCCGGAGCCGACCGTCGTCGGACGAGTTGGCTGGCACGACGGACCGGTGTTCGCGCAAGGCCGTCACTTCCCCATGAAGCTGTGGCGTTGTTGATGCTTGCGGAAATTAGCGCTGATGCGATCGGCACCGTCTTGCTTTCTGGAGGTTGGCGCTTGGTGTGCCATCGGTCGAGATGATGTTGTTGGTCGACGAGAGATCGGGACTGATCAAGGTCTGATGGTGTCGGGCGGGGTGCCGTCATCTGGGTCTTTCCATATTCATTCCAATCATCGAAGTGAGCAATGCACGTGCCACCTCAGCTACAGCTTGCGTTCGACCAGGCGGCTCTCACCGCTCTCTTCGCCAAAGCAACGACCAAAATCGGCGCATTGGGTGCAGACTGGCGCCCTGCACATACCTAAACTATCGCGTTCGCAGAGCACGCGATAGAAGAAGCGCTTCCAACGCATATTCCCGGTGTTCCGGCGGGCCAGTGGCGCGAAATGGCGCGTCAGGAGACGGGACAGCTCCGTACGCCCGCGCAGCCCGAGATCCTGCCAGAGGTGGTGAGGCTCCATTGCACGTCGCGCTACCATTGCCGCGAGCCAATGGCCGACGTCGCCGGCAGTCGAACGCTGCGCGAGCAGGAGCTCGCGCAGGACAGCGGTTTCGTCATGGACGTCGGAGGATGAGTTTGGTATCCATGTGAAGGCGCGGGCCGCGGCCGCCGGGAAAAAGCCGGCGAGCAGTTTTCTCAGGGCATGCTCTGGAATTCCAACGCGTTCTACGATCGAGCCGCCATCCAACGCGGCAGCGACCAGGATTGAGGCCAGTGCATGACGATCGAAATCATCGTCGGCGCTGATTTCGGCTTCCGCTGGGTTGCTGCCCGTGAGCAGTCGATAGAGCGCGATTCCGACCTGTTGCACAACGGCGCTCGGCTCAGCCGATCGAGAGTTCGACACTTCCATGTTACTCGCTTGCACCTCAGCCAAGAAATGCCCCGCCGCTATTGGAAAGACCGCTGGATAGCCGGCCCCATGAGACGAGGAGACCGGCAGGATCCTTATGGCGTCGCGGGCTGGGCCGCGGTTTTGCCGATCTGGCTCTCGTCTACCGCCTTCATGATCCCGTGTTCCATCAGCATATCCTCCAGCTCGTCCATGCTGATCGGGGTCGGAACAACGCCCTTCCCGCCGTTGTTGTGTATCTTGGATGCAAGGTTGCGATAATGATCCGCCTGCTTGGAGTCCGGCGCATACTCCAGCACCGTCATGCGGCGCAGCTCAGCATGCTGCACGATGTTGTCTCGCGGCACGAAGTAGATGAGCTGAGTTCCCAGCTTCTTCGCCAGCGCGTCCGCTAGCTCCAGCTCCTTGTCGGTCTGACGCTCGTTGCAGACAAGCCCCCCAAGACGGACGCCGCCTGAATGGGCGTATTTCAGAATGCCTTTGGAGATGTTATTGGCGGCGTACATGGCCATCATCTCGCCGGACATCACAATGTAGATTTCCTGCGCCTTGTTCTCGCGGATCGGCATTGCGAAGCCGCCGCAGACGACGTCGCCGAGCACGTCGTAGGATACGTAGTCGATGTCCTCATAGGCACCGTTGTGTTCTAGAAAATTGATGGAGGTGATGACCCCCCGCCCAGCACAACCGACGCCAGGCTCTGGACCACCGGACTCCACGCAGCGGATGTCCTTATATCCGATTTTCATGACGTCCTCGATCTCAAGGTCTTCGACGCTGCCGACACTGGCGGCGAGGCTGAGAATGGTGTCTTGCGCCTTAGCGTGCAGGATCAAGCGCGTAGAGTCCGCCTTAGGATCGCATCCCACGATAAGGATTCTGTGGCCCATCTCAGCAAGCGCTGCGAGCGTGTTCTGGGACGTAGTCGACTTTCCGATACCACCTTTGCCGTAAAATGCGATTTGCCTCAGTGACGACATGTTCATCTCCATTAAGCGGGTGCCAAAAGCACCGCGCAGTCTCGCGTCGCATTGAGCCACCGTCAGAAGCGGCGACCCGAGGATTCGGTAGGGAGAGTTTGGAGCCGCCAGCCGAGCTCTCAGCTCCCACCGTGTTGCTGTATGCGAAGTGCAACTGGTGTGCCGTTGGCTCCGCGCGGACTAAGGCGCTGAGTACGCTCGCAAAGTGGTTCGCCCGGAGCCGAAGTTGGAAGGGATGTCGCCTCTACGAAAGTCAGGCCAGTGTGAGGATCCAGACAAAGGAGCGCCGCCATGGTAAGATCACAGCGTATCTGCGCCGCCATAGGCGGGGGAAAGGTTGCTTCAGGTTGGGCGCTAGCGTTTAGACGCGTCGGTGCAGATCGGTATTGCGACAGTTAAGGAGCCATTGTCCAATGTCTGTGACGGACGAAAGTGGATCAGCTATGCCGCCCAGAGCCTGTCGCATGCGGGAATCGAGAGCGACAGCCTCGCCTCGGGCGGAGGCCGACTCTCCCGAAAGGGGCGTGGGCTGGCTGAACCCTGCTCGGCTGCTGTTCGGCGCCTTCTTGATGGAGCGCAGCGTTAAACCGATCGCCTAAGGCAGGAAGCGCGCTCCCGGCGCGAACATCTCGCTGTCGTCGACAAGTGCGACGAAGCCACGGATAAGCGATGAATACTGGCGCTAACGGCTGTTGCAATCATGCAGGTGCTTGAAGACGTTCGGGCAACCTGAACTGCAGGCGCCTCGCCAAAGCGCGATAAGAAGGAGCTTCTGGCGCGAGCAATGGACCGCACAGCGATGGTGCGGCTTCCTTAGGAAGACGCCTGTCACGTTATGGCTGGACTGGCCGCGGCAGGGAAACCCGAGAGCCGAGATAGAGCGAGCCGGGTCGGATGCGGCGGCGCCTAGTTACGCCAATGCTCTGGGATATTCTGGTCTTACCCCTGGCTGACGAGCGCTGAAGCGAGCGTCGATCGCGAGGCCTCAGGCCGGCCATTGGCCAGCGAAGAGCCGGAAGTGTGCACCGGCCGCCGTTGTCCTGCCGTGCAGAAGCACCGCCGTGTGTGCGATCTTCCATAAAAGCACGTTCTCACTGGAATAATCGTACGTAGATGCGTCGCTCGTGTGCCCTCTCATGTTTCGATGTGCATCCGGTGATGCCTTCGTGCCGCAAGCGCATGCGTACCGCCCGCTTTCTCGCCTGGGAGGCGACCGACCGCCACCCGCGGAATCAACGATTTGGATCGACAGGTCTGCATAGTGTCGGTCAGCAACATAATGCGCCTAGTTGGTCGGCGCGCGCCTAGACATCGTCGGTCGATTCTTGGAAAAGACGCGGTCGTGGTGCCGATCGACTGCCCCTTACGTGCCGGCGACTAACAATTGTCAATCCAGCGCGACTATCAGCACTCGTCCGGTAACTGGACGTGCCTGATGCCGTCGCGCGGCGCAACGCGATCAAGCTCCTTGCGCTTCATCCCGACGCGGCGACCGCTTTCGATGAAATCGACGCCATAAATGTAGAATCGCTGGAGGAAGGTGCCAATCGAGACGACATAGCCGATCTCGCCCTTCACAGCGAGAACCTCGCCGATCTCCTTGCCAGCATACGTCCCATCATTTCGAATGGTGCGCGTTGCCCGCACTTTCTCTCCATAGCTGAAAAACGGCTGGGCCGTTAGCTCGATAAAGTCGTCGTCGTTCACGTGGTCGCTCATACTCGCATTTCCTCGCTCCAGCGGAGGGGTGGCCGGCGGCCGCGCGCGTTTTGCACGAGGCTATCATGGCTTTCGCCCCGCACCATGAGCTCGCCAGCCACGGCACGAGCCGTAACGCTGAAATGGATGTCGGATGGCGGGCCGTCAAGTGCACTGCAGCGTGGCGTTAGGTAAGCATGCCGGGTAGCCATGCGTAAAATGCCTTGGGCCACGACCGGGTGGACATTGGCCTCGTCTTGATTATCCCTCCAGGGAGCTCCGGTGTTAGCCGGTACATGCTAGCATCTGAGTTTTCGCCGGCCTCGCCGGCAACGATCGGCTGCAGGCTGCCATTCTCGATCGGCTTTCGAACTCGCATCTTCGTCGCGCGATGCGGAGCGTTTCGCGACGGCACACCAAATTGCTCGGCCAGGCGTTGAGGGGATGCCCGCGGATCTGTTGACGAGATCGCCCAGCAGAGGTGACGCAAGACCAGAATGAGAGCCCTACTGCGATTGCGCAGCGACGATACGCGAATATGGCGGGTGGGCCTCGTCGAGGCGCTGGGCGAGGAAAAGGCGGTGCGGTGCTAGCAATGGTACACCTAAGCGCGACTGATCTGGTAGGCGCCCGCGCCATGGACCGCCAATTCAGACAACGATTGCGTCGACCTGGCGTTCCGGTCGAGAGCCTCGACGCCGCCATAACTCATCATAGTGTCTGTCCTCTCGAACACGTTCAGCAAAACCTTGGCGTCGATTGTATCGCTGGGGTCGAGCTCCAGTAGCTCCTGGATCTCGAGCCGCCGCTCGGCGACCCGGCCCGCCGGTCGGGGCTCAGCGGTTACGCTCGGGCGGCTGCCAGGCTGGGAGCAGTCGCCCGAGCAGAAAGCTGCCTCCAATGCCGCGGTCGCTGCGGGGCATTCTTGACGTCGATTGGCGCGTTGTCGGTATGACCATGAAGGTCATGCTGTTTCCCCTCTAGCAGGCGCTTGGTAGCGCGGTAGCGAGGTATCGATGACGCAGGTTCTGTCCACAGGACAAACGGCCACACATTGCGGCTCGTCGAAGTGCCCGATGCACTCAGTGCACTTCTTTGAATCGATTACGAAAGAGCCATCCCTCTCAAAGATTGCTGCATTCGGACATTCCAGCTCGCAGGCGGAGCAGCCCGTACATTGCGAAGAAACGATCTTGAATGGCATTGATGTCTCCTCAAGCTGCAGAAATAACCGTGGCGTTGCGACTGCCGGCCTGAATGCGCTGCACGTGTGCAATCTCGCCGCTGTTGACTTTCTTCAGATAGGCTGTGAACCACACGATCGCCGACTTGACGATGAAGTCATGGGCGAATTGATCGACTGGCGTGATGCCTGCCTTGATCAGGGCCTCCCTCGGGCAGGCGCCGATCTTAGCCACGAACACTGCGTGGCAATCATTGATTGCGCTGATAATCGAAGCCAAGCTGCCCTCCTCGCCGTAGCCGCCCTGGCAATAGACATCGACGCGGCGGTGGCCTACGAATTTCGCCCCTGCCTTCGAGAGCTCGTAAACCTGGAACTCCGCAGCGTGGCCAAAGTGCTCATTGATCAGACCAGAGCCCTTAGTCGCGACCGCAGCCAGCACCTTGATGTCGCTTGACACATCCGCCAGTCCGACAAGCGCGTCATGCCCTGCCACAATCATAGCGGCGCGCTCCTTCTCGACCTTGGCTCGGTAAGCCTTACGGGTGTCCATATCGTAGTTCAGCTCCATTGACATGATCCTCTCGATGGTGAACTCGGCGGTGCGGCTCTCGCCAAGCAGACCGACAGCGTCAGCGCGGCACTGACGGCAGTGCCGCATCATAATCATCTCGCCTTCGCAGGAGTCTTGAACGGCTTTCAACTCCTGAGGGCTCGGGCCACGCTGACCGCTGGCGCCGAAAGCAGTGCCGTGCTCCGGTGAGGAGATAAGCGGCATGATGTTGTGCAAAAAACCGCCGCGCGATTTCACTACCTTGTTGACCTCCGCAAGGTGATGGTCGTTAATCCCCGGTATCATTACAGAGTTGACTTTGGTGAGGACACCGCGCTCGGTGAGCATCTGAAGCCCCTGAAGCTGGCGTTCAGTCAAAATCTTAGCCGCTTCATGGCCGGTGTAACGCTTGTGCTTATAGAAGATCCAAGGATAGATCCGAGTGCCGATCTCAGGATCGACCGTGTTGATGGTGATCGTGACATGGTCGACGTTGAAATTGGAAATGGCGTCGATGTAATCCGGCAGCATAAGCCCATTTGTGGACAGGCACAGCTTTATGTCGGGGGCCGCGGTCTTGACTAGCTCGAAGGTTTTGAACGTCCTTTTGGGGTTCGCCAGCGGATCGCCCGGGCCAGCAATGCCGAGCACCGTCATCTGCGGGACGGCCGAGGCGACCGCCAGTACTTTCTTGACAGCTTGTTCGGGCGACAGCCTCTCGCTGACCACGCCAGGGCGCGACTCGTTTGCGCAGTCGTATTTGCGATTACAGTAGTTACACTGAATATTGCAAGCGGGTGCCACCGCGACATGCATGCGCGCGTAGTGATGATGCGCCTCCTCGCTATAGCATGGATGGGTCTTCACTTTGTCCCAGAGTCCGGACGGCAGATCTCCCTGCCCTTTTTGCGATCCGCACTTTCCTTGACCGCAACAACCTGAGGTGCTGCAGCTCTTGCGCCCGACCTGCTTGGTATCGCCGAGAGCGGTGAGGATATCGCTCCTGCTAGCGCCGTGTTGAGCTGAAGCGTACATTTGGTCATTCTCCCTGGAGACCGAATAGATTGGAAGCTCGGATCTTGCCAAGCGTCTGATGCGTCGTTCTAGAACGGCCTTCAGCAACCTCTATGCCAGCGTTGGGTCCATGCGCTGGTTTGCGCCTGCAAGATTGGTCGTTACAGAAGTCGAGTATGTCGGGTAGCCGACGCACGTTGGAAAATGGACGAATTTGGCGTTACCAGAGAGCGCTTTTACGAAAATGGTCTGCGCATCCCCGGTTCGACCGATCGTATCTGGCTATCATGAGCCAGAGCGTCAGCCCGAACCTGGCCGCGCGCGCAAATTAAAATGAATCGAATTGAAGCCCAGGGCGCAAAGAGGAGTTCGCTCTAAAGACAGCGTTTGGTCGCGCGCCGAAGGGGGACGCCCGCCAAGCGTAGGGGCGTCCGTCGCGTTCTAGCAGGCCGTTGAAAAAAAGTCGCTCGCCGCTGATGGTGGTACCGTGATCCATTGGCGGCTCCGACAAACTTCGGAGATGGTGCCTGGGTCGCGGCGATAATCGAATGGGCGAGCTGTATAGCTAGCTTGATCTGGAGACGCGGGTGCGGCGTGATCATCCGCCGCGATTCTAACGATTGTGAACGAGGCGCTGTCGGCGTTGGAGCGGGACTGCGCTGCGCTCTATTCGACGATTGGACGGGCTGCGATCTCGCAGAGTGAAGCTGCTGCGGGCGACGCTGTTGCAGGCGTTTTATTTGATCCGCGCGGAACGGCTTGTGAAGAGCGGCTGGAATACCCGCCCGCTGTCCGCTGGTTTGTCGCAATCGGGGGTGACGACGTGGTCCGGGATGTTCGATGTTCTCGAAAAACGGCGGCCGGGTGCTCAATCGGCAGTCCGAAGGACGACTCTGGCGAGCCGCCGGCCCGACTTCCATAGCCAAAACACGCTGGAAGGACCTCCATGCGTCGACCACCAGTCCCGATGCTAGGCGCTACCGCGCTGCAGGAAGGGCAAAGGCAAGAGGACGCCACTGTGGACACGGGCTGATGCAGAACCGCCACGACCGGCTGGCCGACGCCTGCCTCATGCTGGCGGGCATGCCGAATGCATCGCAGCGCTGCACATGATGGAGCCGCGTGCTGAATGGCCGGCCCACGATGCGGAAGAGTTCGTCAATGAGCCGCGCTCGATGAACGTGACGCGCATGTTTCACAGAATACCAGCGGCCGTAGCTCTGAGTTTGGGTCGGTCACTAGCCGTAAGCCAGCGCATCTGCAAGCGGGTCGGGAGGCATTCGGCGGGATCAATACGGTTGCCGGGCAAGAGACAGGTTTCATGGTGGTGAGCGCGCCAAATGGGCCTCTATCTTCGTTGCCACCGCCTACAAGCTGGTGCGATTGCCGAATCTTATCGCGGGACCGGGCTGAAGGCTAAGGTGCACGGCTTCGGCTGGGGCTTGGCCGGTCGCTGACGAACATTGTCAAGATGGACAACCGGGACAGAGAGTTTCTCGATCTTGTCGAAGAGGCGCATCTCACCTTCGAGGACAAGCCCGACAACAAATGTGCCTTCGCTGCCCTGAAGGGCTTCCTTGATGGCTGCCAAGTCACCCGCCACGGATCGCCCCGCACCGAGTTGTCATGTGTCGGCGATGAGCCACTTCTAGATCCACATTGGCGACGACTTTGCGTTCGCTGTAGACGCGGCTGAGTTCTTCAACAGCCCGGTAGGTGCGCAGGAGTTGCCCGTTTTCTGCTGCAGGCGAAAAACGTGAAGACCGTAGCCGATGCAGCACGCCTTATGACTGTGGTCCATCCTTCTTTCGCGGCTTGCCATAAAAAAAACCGTACCAGCGATCATCGCCGAGATCGGTGCGGGCTACGCCAGGTGGGCGGGGTCAAATGGCAGCGCCCGGCGAAGAGGGCTTCCCGTTGCGCAATTTTACTAGCCTCTTCTGATTGGCGGCAACTTAAGCGGCGAAAACGAATGTGGCTTGGCGAAGGCGCTTGCAGGGGTGCCTTCTCACGGGGCATGGGCGGACTTGGTGAGGTCTTCTGATGTGCTTCAGCGCCGGGGTGGGGCCGGCGAATTCGTGTATGGGGCGAGCGCATTCATCACTCCTATCCCTCTCCGCCCCGCTTCCTGGCGCTGATCGTGATGGGCAACTGGGTGTCGGAGGCCATGTGCGGCAGGTCGAGCACCCAGCCATTGGCGATCTTGATCCACCCGCCCCACAGCGTCTCGTGCTCGGCTTCGACGATTGGCTCCTCGAGATCCTTCTTCGGCACGTAAATCGACAGACCGGTCTCCGTTGAGCGGCGGATCGTGACTTTCATGATCTGAACTTCTGGTTGCGGGAGCCGCTGCTCGTGCGCTCTTCGCACGGCGGATGCGATGCTCTCTGATTCCATAGGGACTCGGGCAGTGCGTGCATCACATCGCTACTTCGTTAGTCGTTGTGTGAGTTCACATTGGGGTTATCAAACGTGAAACCGGAGCCATCTAGACCCACGACGAAGTCCATGGTGGTGCCGTTGAGGTGCGTCAGGCTCTTGCGATCGACGAACAGCTTGACGCCGTGACGCTCGATAACAGTATCGTCCGGATTGGCTTCCACGGCGAGGGCCATCACGTACTTGAACCCGGCGCAGCCGCCGGTTTCGACTATGATGCGCAAACCGCTCGTTTGTTGCGGCGCCATCGAGATCGCTGCCTTCACCGCATTCACCGCGCTCTCCGTCAAATCAATCATCGCACGTCCCGCTGTTATGGATCGTTCAACAGATCGCAACTCTCGTGCCAGAGCACACAGAAGACGGAAATCACTGGCATTTCGCCGCCACCGCCCGTTGCTCCGCCTCGCGTGTCGGATCTGCGACAACCGGCCTCGGTGGCGCACGAGAAGCGGAATGGCACAGCTGTACCGGGCGTACCGCACACAGCAGTCCGGAATCCCATGTATGGAAACGTTCGTCGACGCCGGCGGACTAAGGCGGCCGAAAACCATCGCGCCTGTGACAGGTCGGCGGCGCTAACTCTGGCGCTGTCGGCGGACTCGTCCATAGATGTGTACTATCATCCCATCCCGCGTCGCCTTCTTGGAGGTCGATCGGACCAGACACGAACGGCTCTTTTTCGTTGTCTCAACGCTGCCGTGGCGTACCCCAAAGCTAGGGCGTCACGGTCAGGGCGTCGTAAGCGATGATCGGCGTGGTGACGAATAGTTCGCTGTCGGCGATGCGTTTGCCGAGCCTTAGGCATTAAGCACATCCGCGCTAACCTAAGCTCCATAGCACTAAGAACAACGTGCTCAGGAGCTGCCCACTGGTTGCGGCAAAACAACTTGCACCGGAGCATGGTGGTACAGGCGCACAACGCCGGCTAGCGGGTTCGGTCTGTTCAAGGACAAGCCCTCGAGGCTCAGAGCACGGTCGCACGAGAGAGCAGACCGTCGTCAGGTTCACCGGGCTCGGTGTGTTCACAGTTCCAAGTAGAAAAGTTACGCGGGGGAACGGGTGCGATCGGGTTCGTCGCAGTGATGTCCGGCGCCGAGCCGCCCACGGGCCGACAGATGGCTTGCGGAGGCCAAGAACGCTGCCTAAAACGGCGGCGGATCGACTTGCGGGTTCGTCCACTCCGGCCCGAGTTCAAGCGGCCGGGTGTGAGTCTGGCAGTTCGCAGGACAGATCCGCGAACAGGCGCCGCAGCCGATGCATGCACCGGCGTCTTGCATCACCATGGCCTTCCTCTCTAAGTCACCATCATCATCATCGAGGCCGATGACCTCGCCATCCTCGTTGATGCCCTTCAGCGTCATGACTTGCCGGCCGCAAACCTTATAGCAGCGGCCGCAGCCGATGCACTTCTGGGTATCGATTGATACCAGATAGTCCGGTATCCAGGCGCGTCCGTCGCGGGTTACGTAGGACATGATTGCGATCATTTTGCGCTGTTTTCTGTCTCTTCTGTTTGCGCTTGCGATCAAGCTTGGTGAAGGCATCATGAGCCTTCTGCGCGACGCTCAGGATCGAGGCCAAGTTCGGCGTAAGCGCCGTCGATAGATCGTGCAGGTCCGATTGGCCTACGCCGCTCGGCCGACAGACATATTAACCGTGGCTGCGAGCGTGCCGAAATCGTCGAAGTCTAAGCGGTTCACGTCGCGCGGTTGTTTGTTGATGACGATGAACCGGCCGCCGAGCAGGTCCATGCGCTCAAATTCTTCGAGGTGCATCTCTAAGTATCGTCAAGATCATGACGCCAGTCGCTTTCTCGATTGCGAGCGCGGCCGACTCGAGTCGCAGTGCGGGAGAAAGCGGGTTAAGCAGCGTCTGTCATGGAAGCGTCCTGCAGTCGTCAAAATGGAGGGGGGCTTTGCTCGTACCTCCGAGCGCCTTGCGCAACCAGGGTGGTGGGGAGCCCTTCAGCGCATCTTCGAGCTTGATGCAGAGGGTCTCGATCGCCTCGCGCTTGATCACCGTTAACGGATGGATTTTGTTGGCAACGACGCGTGCCGCGGCCGAGCCGCCGATCGCAGCGACATAAAGGATCGTGCAGTCCTTGATGGCGTCGATTTTCCGCGTCAGCTTATCCTTGCGGCCATCTTCCGTGAGATCGTCACCGAACTCGATGACCTGAAGGATGCGGTGAGCGTCCGGAGTGACGTCGTAGATAGCGATGTTCTTGGCCCAACCGAAATGCGCATCCACGCACTTCAGATCCTGGGTGGCAAAAGCGACTTTCAAGATCTATTCTCCTTATTGGGTTATTGCGGGTAGGACGGGACGGTCTTGAAGTCGCGGTCAACGCTTCGCCAAGTATCGGGCGTCGGCTGGTGCTTCGCCTCGCGATCGGCAATGACAAGATTGGCGAGGCCGAAGATGAGATCGCGCGTGCCGCGGTAGCCGACTGAGAGCTGGTGGCCGGCGCCAAGACGATCGAACATCGGGAAGCCAGCGCGAAAAAACGGGATGTTAAGGCGCGAGGCCGCCTGGCGGCCGTGCGAATGGGTGATGAGGAGATTGCAGCCGTGGGTCTTGGCAAGTTCCTCGAGATCTTCGAGATCTCCGATCAGGACCTCCTCCGTCCTGATACGCTGCAACACGGGGGAGGCTGTTGTGGTCACGGCGACTGCGATATTGGCACCCATGTCGTACAGCATGCTGGAGAGATCGAAGAGCAAGTCCGGCTCGGCGCCGATCGCCAGCTTACGGCCCCCGATGTAGAAATGCGCATCCAACATAGCATCCGCGAGTTGGCCGCGCTGCCGGCGGTACTTTAGCGGAACTGGCCGGTCACTGATCTTGCTCAGAAACGCGATGAACTCGTCGTTGGGAACGAGGCCGCAGAGGCGTTCGAACAAGCGAAATCGTACGCCTGTTTTCGCATACATGGCCTCCGCCGCACGTTGCATCTGCGCGCCGATCGCGATCGTCCATGCCGCCTGCCCCATTGTCGCAATCTCGTCGACCCCGATGCCGCCGATCGTGGTGGGCGTGAACTCATCGGGAATTTGACCGTCGAGCGAACCGGCCAGGTCCGGCAGGAAGGATGGTTTCAGTCCGAAATCCTCCAGGATCGTCCGCAGCTCATTGAGATCGCCTGGCGTGAGGTGGCAGCCCGGCAGAACATTGATGCGAGCGGGATCCCGCGCCCGACCCGTCTCGACGGGATGGACCAGGACTTCCACCATTCGTGCGACCGTCTTGTCCCAGCCGTCCTGGAACGCGCCCTTGAAATCCGGGGTCGAGACGTAAACCAGCGGAAGCCTTTCGAGCTGTGGGTGCTTTTGCTGAATCAGGTAAATGAATCGTTCGACGTCCTCTCCCTTTATCTCGGTCAGGCCGGTCGAATTGATCCCGATGATTTCCGGTTTCGCACCATTGTAGATGTTAAGTATCGCCTGTTCGACATTTTCCTGACCGCCGAACACGGCCTCGACTTCACTCATTGCGGTGGTCTGCATCGGCACTGCCTCCCTGAAGTGCCGCACGAACAGGGTCAGGCCGAACGAGGTGCAGCCCTGGGAGCCGTGTAGCAGCGGCATCGCGCCGCGAAGGCCCATAAAGGCGAAAGAGCCGCCGATCGGCTGGCTCATCTTGAGCGGATTGACCGTGCAGGATTTCTCGGAGGTGGAGACGATGGCCATTGGCAGACGCCCTATTCCGACGCCTGGACGGCGCATGTTGCCTGCGCAGCGGAAATGTGCCCAACGACCCACCTGCCCGAGGCATTGGCGCGTTCCTTGAATCCGGCGGCGCTGGAATGACCTCGCACGGCGGTGGAATTCTCTGCGGCGTGCGAATCCGTGTGCGGGATGTTGGTCTGCCGATTGACCTCCGCTTCGTCCCAAGGCGCGGGACGGCGTAGTTGGGTCCATATTGGATTGTAGAGCGCCTTATCAATCTCCTCCATCAGCTTGACCATGCCAATATACCCCATGTACGCCTGAGAACGCTCCTGGTTGATGTCAAGCCAAGGTATCATCGCCTTCAGCGCGACGAACTGCGACTTGCCGCCGGAGAGCATCATATCAGCCCGGGAGTTCATCAACATTTTGTAGATGTCGCGCGGCGCCGCTTCCTCGATCATAAGGGCGTGCCGGCCCATCAGCTCCTTGATGCGGTCTTTGTCCTCTTTGGTGGACTTCTTCACGGAGGTGCCGGCGATCTCTAGACCGGCCTCCTGCAGCGCCGCGACCACCGACCACGACTTAACACCGCCGGTGATCAACAGAACCTTCTTACCCTTGAATCGTGGTTTGAAGCGCTCGATCGCCGCGCGTACCCTTGCTTCCTCACGCATGATGACAGCCTCGGTACGCCCTCCAAGCTCCAGCGGCGCGCCGCGCTCGATCAGCATGCGCGCGATCGTCCGCAAGGAGTTGCTGGAATCCTGCACGCCGTAGAACGAGCCCTCGAAGTAGGGAATGCCGTAGCGTTCCTCCATCTTACGGGCGACGTTTATCATCGCCTTGGAACACACTAGCATCGCAGCCTTTGCGCGATGCGAACAGGCCAGCTCGTGATATTTCCCATCGCCGGAGATACAAGAAAGGATGCGGATGCCAAGTTCATCGAGCAGCGGTTTGATCTGCCAGAACTCGCCGGACAAGTTGTATTCGCCGATGATATTGATGTCGTAGGGAGTGGTATAGTCCGGTTCCTCAGTGCCGATCACATGCTCAAGCAGCGCCTCGCCGGCAAGCTTGTTTCCGAGGTTCTTGGACCCGACGAACCCCGGCGAATTTACAGGAATGATAGGCTTACCGAACTTGGCCACGGCAGCCTTGCACACGGCCTTGATGTCGTCGCCAATCGCGGCTGGCACGCAGGTTTGGTAAACAAAGACAGCCGGCGGATCGAACTTGCCGATCACCTCCCCGATCGCTTGATAAAGGCGCTTTTCGCCGCCAAAGATTACATCGGTTTCGTTCATGTCGGTCGTGAAGCTTCGGCGCCAGAGATCGGAGCCTGAGGAGGCGCTGCCTCGGTTGTCCCAGGAATTGCCCTCGCAGGCGATTGGGCCGTGGACCAGATGCGCAACGTCGGTGAACGGCTGTAGCGCGATTTTGGCGCCGTCGAATGCGCATCCGCCGCCCGCCTCTCCTGGCTTCAACTGCCTAGTGCACCCCATAGTACGTTCGGCCGCCGTCTTGTTGTCGTTTCTGCCACAACCCGGCTCGTTGAAGACGTCCTCGATGGCGGACGTGTCGACGCTCATACGTATCTCCTATTTTCTTCGACCCGCCGCGCGAGCCTTGTGCCGCGACGTGGATCTTTCTGGCTAGACACCGGCCGTCGACCCTGCTCTGGCCGGCGCTAGACCAAATCATTTACGTCAGCGGATGATATCAAAGCTATAGTCCGCTCCAGTCCTGTCCATCTGGTCCAGGACCTTGTCCAGTATCTTGACAAGAACGTTTATGCCGCCCTGATAACCCCAGACGGGATACCGATGTTGATGGTGCCGATCGAACACAGGGAAACCGATGCGGATCAGTGGCGTCCCGGTATCGCGCTCGAGGTACTTCCCGTAGGTGTTGCCAATCAGGTAATCGACCGGCTCAGTGCATAATAGGGAGCGCATGTGCCAGAGATCTTTGCCGGGATATGCAGAGCAGTTCTTGCCAAACAGTGAACTAACAAACAGTTCCTCCATTTTCTCTGCCCAAGCCTTGCCACCATTCGTAGACAGCACATGAGCCGGCTCTGCACCGAGCTCCAGGAGGAATGAAGAGAGCCCGTAGCAGAGATCCGGATCGCCGTAGATCGCGAACTTCTTGCCGTGCAGATACGCACTGGAGTCTGCCATGGCGTCCACGAGACGGCCGCGCTCCCGCTCCAATGCCTTCGCGATCGGCTTGCCGGTCATGCGGGACACAGTCATTAGGAATTCGTCCGTCGCGCTGACACCGATGGGGTAGTTGAAGGCGGCAACCTCATGACCGTGCCCCTCGACGAAGGACAGTGTCTTCTCGGTGCAGTGTTGCTGCATGGAGATCGTGGCTTTGGCATGGATCGCGTTAGCCGCGTCCTCCAGCGTGGTGCCGCCATCATACATGCGGAACTCGCCGTCGGTCGGAGTATCGAAGACATCGCTGTTGTCGGCGAGTATAGTATATTCGATTCCCATCAACTCGAAGACGCGCTTAATTTCCCGGATGTTCCCGACCGTGTACCCGTCGAACCCACCGATGAAATTAATCTTGCCGTTCACCTTGCGCTCTAGTTTGGAGGCGGTGCCTGCCTTGCCATCCCAGAAGTGCTCAAGGATGCTCTTCAGCGCATTGTCATACCCGGTCACGTGGCTGCCGACAAAGGCAGGTGTATGAGCGAAGGGAACATCATATTGTGCCGGGACTGACCCCTTCTCCTTCGCTGTCTTGATGAAGGCGTTCAGGTCATCCCCGATCACTTCGGCCATGCACGTGGTGGAAACCGCGATCATCTTGGGCTTGTATATGTTGTAAGCGTTAGCGAGCCCGTCAATCATGTTGTTTAGACCACCGAACACCCCGGCGTCCTCAGTCATCGAGGAAGAGACGCAGGAGCTTGGCTCCTTAAAGTGTCTCGAAAGATGACTTCGGTAGTATGCGACGCAACCCTGTGAGCCGTGAACGAAGGGCAGCGTGCCCTCAAAACCGGAGGCAGCGAACACCGCACCGAGTGGCTGGCAGGCCTTGGCGGGGTTCACAGTCAATGCTTCACGCGCGAAGTTCTTCTCGCGGTATTCTCGCGTCTTTGACCATTCGCTGATCCGCTCGACTTCCCTTTGGTCATGCGGGTTCTCGAACAGCGCCTTCTTTTTGGCGAGCATTTGCTGATATTCCGGACCTCGGAATAGATCCAAGTGATCGAGGACGTGTTCGGCATTCTGTGTCAACGCGGCACTCTCCTTTTCGGCGATTGGTTTATCGACTAGGTTGGCCCGCCTTCTCGCATAGGCGGAGCCAGATCTGTGCATTCCTTTATTCCGCGGCCATTAGGCCTGGCGCTGGAGTATCCTTCCAAGGTGCCTTGAGTTTCTTCCAGACGGGCGAGTTTATTGCCATGTCCATGTCACGAGCGAAGATCGCGAAGCCGTCATAGCCGTGATAAGGACCGGAATAGTCCCAGGAGTGCATTTGACGGAATGGAATGCCCATTTTCTGGAAGACGTACTTCTCCTTTATGCCGGAGCCGACGAGATCTGGCTGAATGGTCTCGACGAAACGCTCAAACTCGTAGCCCGTGACGTCGTCATAGATCAGTGTGCCGTCCTTTAAGTAGTGCTGAGCAGTGCGCTGGTAGTCGTCATGATGGCCGAATTCGTAGCCCGTTCCTACGACCTCCATACCAAGGTCCTCATAGGCGCCGATTACGTGGCGGGGACGCAAGCCGCCGACGAACAGCATCACTGTCTTGCCCTGGAGGCGGGGGCGGTACTTCTCAATTACCGAGGCCATCAGCGGCTGGTACTTGGCGATCACACGCTCGGCACCTTCCTTGATGCGTTCGTCGAAGAAGCTGGCAATTTTGCGCAGCGAATCGGCGATCTTGGAAGGGCCAAAGAAGTTGTACTCGCACCATGGAATGCCGAACTTTTCCTCCATGTGTCGGGAGATGTAGTTCATCGAACGGTAGCAGTGCAATAGGTTGAGCTTCGCCCTGGGCGTTGCTTCCAGTTCGGCGAGGCTGCCGTCGCCGGACCATTGCGCAATCACACGCAGGCCCATCTCTTCGAGCAGGATACGCGATGACCAAGCGTCCCCACCGATATTGTAGTCGCCGATGATCGTGACATCGTAGGGCGTTGACTCGAACGCGGGTGTCGCTTCCGGCGACACTCTGTCCAGGATCCAGTCCCGCAGCGCATCGTTGGCGATGTGGTGGCCAAGCGACTGCGAGACGCCGCGAAACCCTTCGCAGCGAACCGGTACAATGGTCTTGCCATTGTGTTCCTTTGACTTCGCCTTCGACACAGCCTCGATGTCGTCGCCGATAAGGCCGATCGGGCACTCGGACTGAATCGTAATGCCGTGGTTGAGCGGAAAGAGCTCCTGAAGTTCGTCAATGACCTTACCGAGCTTCTTGTCGCCGCCAAACACGATGTCTTTCTCCTGGAAGTCGGAGGTGAACTGCATGGTGACGAAGCTGTCGATTCCGGTCTTGCCTATGTAGTAATTGCGGCGTGCAGCCCAGGAATATTGGCCGCAGCCGACCGGACCGTGGCTGATGTTAATCATGTCCTTGATCGGGCCCCACACGACCCCCTTGGAGCCAGCGTATGCACAGCCGCGAGTCGTCATTACTCCGGGGATCGACTTCAGGTTCGACTTAACCCCGCAATCGTGCTTACCCGCCTCGTGTACGTTCAGGTGTTTGGCGCGGCGCTTGGCGGTCTTTTCCGGGTAGATTTTTAAGGCCTCATCGATCAGTTGCTTGTTGCGGGCCTTCATCTCCGCGGCGCTCTGGGTAGTGACTATGCTCATACGAATTCCTCGGATGCGGTGCTTGAACGATCGGGCGCCTTGCGCGGCGCGCGCTTCTGGCGATCTATTAACGCGAGGCTGCATTAGAAGGCGTTTGCAACAAGTGTGCCGACGGATAGGAAGGAAAAAGGTCGGAGGCAGACAGCGTCGATGCACCCGATTGTCGCAAAGTGGACGTAGCCGCGTGCTGATATGTTCTTACTCGTAGCATTGTTCGAAATGTGACATGCCCCGTCGAGCCATATTAGCGGGACTTGTTTTATAAAGGCCGCGCTTAATAAATTTCACCTTCTGGCCGCCGCCCCTTGGGCATCGGGGCTAGCGTCTATGTGGCAGCTCATAAAAAATGTTCCTGCGGCCGGAATGGAACGTGGGCCAAAACGTGGTATCTCTCAGGCGAGAGGCGTGCCATCGCGGTCGCGCCGCGGCGTGCGAGCAACGGCGCTATCCTGGCTCGTACGGCGTGGCCGTTGGATCGAAACTGCGGAATCAGGAATTGCTAGTCGGGAGTAACGCGAGCGCTCAACGCTCCATGCGGGAGCTGCCAATTAATCGATCGCGCGTGAGTAACTCTTCTTGGTGTCTGATCACACATGCTGCCCTCCATTTGCAGGCACTTCGGCACCTGTGACATAGCTGGCAGCCTCCGAGCAAAGGAAGAAGATAACCTTCGCGACCTCGTCCGGTGTTCCGACCCGGTGCATCGGGATAGTTGGGATCAAATTGGTTTCTGTCTCCGGCGACAGAATGTCTGTCTTGATCTCGCCTGGTGCAATAGCATTGACGCGAATCCCGTAAGGCGCATAGTCATGCGCCATCTCGCGGGTCAAGCACGAAAGTGCCGCCTTTGATGTCGCATAGGCAGTACCGGCATACGGATGCACTCTCGATCCGGCGATCGAGGTGACGTTCACGATTGCACCAGAAGCGAGCGTTAGCTGATGGAAGAGCCCCTGCGAGAACATGATGGGTGCGAGCAAATTGACATGGAACACGCTCTTCCAGGTGTCGACCGGAGTGTTCAGCGAATTTAATCGGGTGCCGTCAGCGGCCTTCGGGGAAATGCCCGCATTGTTGATAAGCGCATGCAGAGGGCCGCCATTGAGCCGCTCCTTGATCTCCGCGATCGCGTGCTGCAACGCTCGAGAGTCGCTAAGTTCGGCTTGAATATGGTTGTCCAATCCTGCTTCCCAAGGACAACGGCTACCCTCGAATGGCTGCCGAGAACACGTGATGATCCGCCATCCAGCTGCCGAAAACAATTTGCCGGTCGCGTGGCCTATACCGCGGGAAGCACCAGTCAATACGAGCGTCTTCCCCTCGGCATTTTGAGTGCGCCGCTTATTGCTAGATGGGCACGCGGCGGGCGCTGGCGCGCCATCTGTTACATTTTGGCGGTCCAGCAGATTGAGGGTCACGCGAAGCTCCTGATAGCGCCTCGGCGGGCGCACTCTAATGATGCTAGCAGGTGGCCCTGCAGGACCCGGGCCACGCGTCTCCTGGCCGGTAGTCGCGATGTGCGCGGCTCGATGTCGCTTACGCGACATGTAGAGTGTAGGACGAGGCGGGCCGCTTTGATTCGGAGCGTGGCGTGCCGCGTCATCACACTCCAACAAGCGAGGCTCGTCGACAGATCCCGCTTGAACAGAACGGCGTCTAGACGGCACGGCACGGCCGCTACATGAAACTGAAAACCGGCGCTCATTGGGTATGATCCTGTCAGCTTACTGGTAAGCGCCGATTCGGGTCACGCTGGCGTACCCGGCGCCGCAGCGGTCGCTACAGGACGCCCGAGGACACGAGCGAGAGAGTTTCTCCGCAGCGTCCCGACGCACCGTCATCGATGCCATCGGGTGTCCGCCTTCGTTCCTGGTAGTTGTGTATGTCTTGGCATCACGGCCGTCTCCTGCTGCACAAAGATGTTGTTGCCGCTGACTTGCGGACAAGCCGGCCGACCGCTATGGCCTTGTGCTTTTGAAGCGCAATCATTGAGAGCTCGGCTGGAGGCGAAGTTCATGTGCAAGTGACGGCTAGATAGGCTCGACGCGTGGGCGTGGAATGGCCAATCGGCGTTTTGATCATAAGTGAGAAGGTCTCACAGTTGTCTATTAAAAAAGCTGCTTTGGGCCGGAGGCCAGCGAGCGGAAAGAGTGGCGCTAGTAGTACAGATGTCAAGCCGTGGGTTCGTCGAGCCAGGAGCTGCCATTTTGCTATTGCGCCGATCAAGCCACCGATTGTGTCTTGCAATCGGCAATCTGAAGGTCCCCGGCGCGCGAACATCGTGATCGTCGCGCCGGCAAAATCCGCCGAACGTCTCTGAGCAGTCTTCAAAGGCGCATCGATCCTGCAGTGATGATCGCTGCTTCCCAGGGAGTTCGGCGGGCTTGAGCTCTCATGCGGCATACAACATAGGTGCCTCGCTAAGGCCGGCCCGGCGCCCGGCAGTTCTCGGGAACTGAATGAATGCCGAGGATCTTCAGACATTGTGGTGGCCGCAGAAAATGGCTCGAGTTCTTTTGGTTCCGACATTCTTCCGTAAGGTAGCTGTTGGGCGTAGGCCACAGCGAACGGCTCAGCGCCGATCGCCAAACCTTCGCACGCTCGGCTGCCAGCGCCGCTTTCGGGGTGGGAACGGGATCCCGAACAGCGTCGCGATCTACATTTGTGCGACGCAGTGAATAAGCAATTGGACGCGGTGGGATTCACCAAAATGCAAGAAGCGACAGAGTCCGCGCTCAGCCTGCGCTCTGCGGCTGCTAACTCAATGTGGAACTCCGCCAGCCGATGCCTGCTAGCATGTAAGTCATTTGCGCCGTCCTGATCGATAGGGCGTTATCCGACACCATGTGAACAGAACCTATGAGCCATCCCAGCCGCATGATGCCGCAGACCCTCTCCCCGGCCTGCAAGATTTCCTCGACCGGGCAGACCTACTCGAAGTAACTCTATCCCGCCGACGTTCGGCGCCCAACACATTGACCTGGATCTGATCTTCCCCCGATAAAGTGGACGGGTTAAGCGGCTTTTAGCTCCATCTCGATCGGGGGGATATATCCGAGTGCGGAATGGAGCCTTGTCCGGTTATAGAATCCCTCGATGAAGGCGAAGATATCGCGTTGAGCTTCGGCGCGGGTCTTGTAGTTGCGATGATGGACGAGCTCGGTCTTCAGGGTATGGAAGAAGCTTTCCATCGGGGCGTTGTCGTAGCAATCGGCCCTGCGGCTCATTGATGCCGTCATGCCGGCCTCCATAAGGGTGCTGCGATAAGCGTGCGAAGCGTACTGCACACCCCGGTCGGTGTGGCAGATCAATCCGGCCTGCGGCCGCCGCTCCCGGATTGCCATCGTCAGGGCTGCGGAGGCGAGCTCGACGTGCATGTGATCGCGCATGGCCCAGCGGACGATCTTTCGGCTGAACAGATCCATGACGGCGGCCAGATAAAGCCATCCCTCGGCGGTCGGGATGTAGGTGATGTCGCCGAGCCAGACCCGGTTCGGGGCTTCCGCCGTGAAGTCGCGCGCGATCAGGTTCGGTGCGACCGGCAGGTCGTGATGGCTGTCGGTGGTGCGCACACGGCGTGGCTTTGCGGTGATGGCGCGGATGCCATGCCGGCGCATCGTCCGCTCGATCCGGCCGCGGCTGGCGCTGCGTCCCTGCCTGCGCAGGGCGGCATGGACGCGCGGACTGCCGTAGCGGCCGCTGCTGTCCTGATGGACCTGCCGTATCTCGGCCAGCAGCGCGGCATGGGATTTTGTCCGCTCACTCACGGGGCGGTCGCGCCAAGCGTAGTAGCCGGCCGGCGAGACCTCGAGCACGGCGCACATCAGCCGCACCGGATAGGTGTCGCGATGGTCCTCGATGAAGCGAAAGCTCATGTCCGGGTTCCGGCAAAGATCGCGATCGACTTCCTAAGAAACAGCCGGATTGGCGTCGCCCGGGAGGGCCTGCAACACGAAGCCTAGCGATTTCGCCCGGCGCTGTAGGTTGGCGAGGACGCGGCTACGATATTGCTGCTCATATTGGTCGGCGCCAGGATCCTTGTAGCTCATGCCGTGCCGGAGTGTGTTGTAGAATAAAACCGCAATCTTGCGAGCCGTCGCCGTCACCGCCTCAATCGACGCCCAGCACTCCGTACAGTGCGGTCCTGACATCGAAGGTGGGGATGTTGACCTGCTTGGTCTTTACGCGCGGCTTGGCTAGGTTTCCGACCGGTCTTGCTCCTTTGGTGTTCAATGCACTGATCAGGACTTCGAGCTTGCGATCACAGTCGAGCATCTTTGCCTGATAAACGTCGTAGAGCTCCAGTGATTGAGCTAACGCGAAAACATGTTCGTGGCGGTCATTGCCTACGAGCGCTGCGCGGATCGTCTCGATCGATGAGTGGCAGCGCACGTCCCGATAGGTTGCCAGGAGGTCGGGATTGCGTTCGCCTGCAACAATGGCTCGGATAATCCGCATGCCGGTCGCGCCGGTGATATCCGACACAACATGATGGAGCTGCAGGTTCATCTCCATCAGAGCCTTTTGCATATGTTGGATATGGGCGGCAGCATATTCCACGAGCCGCTCGCGCTGGCGTAGATAGGCTCGCAACGTTGCGATCTCGGCATCGGGTCGGAAGCTGCCCCGTAACAGGCCATAGGAGTGGAGCTGGCGTAACCAAGCGGCATCGCTGAGATCGGTTTTACGGCCAGGTACAATCTTGGCGTACCGCGCGTTGACCAGAATGACCTCAAACCCGCGCTGTTCTAGGATCTCGTAGACTGGGATCCAATAGACCCCAGTGGATTCCATCGCGACACTGGTCACGCCGCACATCTTGAACCAGTCCGCCAGTTCATGCAGGTCTTGCGTGAATGTGCCGAATGCACGCACTGGCTTGTCGGTGCAGGCCGGGTTTACCGCGGCCATGTGCATCTTTGATCCGATATCGATAGCGGCCGCGCCGAGGTTGACCAGCTTTAGGTCCGGGCCGCGGTCGGTTGTCCTGTTAGGCATCGCAACTCCTCCGTCCGATGATGGGCTGGAGGGTCTGGGCTATGCCAATTTGTCATCTTCCTAATCGGGATCGCCGTCGAAACGGCGTCACCACTCTCCGGCCGCTACCCTCCGAGCTAAATGATAGCACAAGGCTGTTTCTATCCCGCGCAGGCGCGCCACGACGCTGGACAGTTTTTTAAAATGTCGCGTTCCATCCGCAGCCGCTCGTTCTCCTGGCGCAGCAAGGCGAGTTCCGAAGCCTGGTCCGCCGACATCGGCGTCGCCTGCGTGGTGGGGCGCCACGCCGCCGATGCCGGCTCGCGCCGGAGCTTATCGACCCAGCGCCGCAGCACTGAGTCGCGCAGACCGAGCTCCTTGGCGACCGACCCGATCGAGCGGCCGCTCGACACCACCAATCCTGCCGCCTCGCGCTTGTACTCTTCAGTAAACGACCGTCGTGCACGTTCCATTCAACACCTCCAGGCTCAACGAGCCTACTACAGGTGTCCACTCATTCGGGAGGAAGTTCAGCTATCAACTAATGTGACGAACTTGCGTTCCAGATGACTAGCTAGTCACGTGAATCTAAAGTGCGCCACATACGCGCGGCCATGTTCGACGAGTAGCTCAGCCGGTTGGGAGAGTGGTCGCGAGCAGTGTCATTGCGCTATTCCAGGCAAGCGGATAATCAAGCCCCACCGCAAGCCAAAACAGGAGGAGATCGAGTTGAAGATGGTGTTGTGCGTCGTCGCATTAATGGCAACGATTGCGAGTGTTCGCTCAGGCGATGCCGAGCAACTGAAGGTATCGTTATCTGAAAAGGGCGCGTATAGGTCAATACAAGACGCGGTAGACGCGCTACCTCAGGCTGGTGGAAGTATAGTAGTCGCGCCGGGTACCTATCGCGGAAAGGTTAGAGTGACGAAACCCAATGTCAATATCAAGGGCGCCGGTGGTGGGCCGGATGAAGCGGTGATTGTCTACGGTGATAGCGCCGTCACTGCGGGTGGGACTGTCCGTTCCGCGACCTTAGATGCGTCGGGCGATAACTTCCGGCTCGAAAATCTGACTGTTTGGAACGACTATTCTGCCAATTCGGGCAATCCAGCATCTCAGGCAGTGGCACTTTCTGTCACCGGCGACAAGGATGTTTTTGCAAACGTCAGAATACTTGGTGCGCAAGACACATTGTTTGTCAACAAGGGGCCGAACAGGAACGCCAGTCGTCAGTTCTTCGTAAACTGCTACGTCGAAGGCCATATCGATTTTATATTTGGTAACGCCAAGGCCTACTTTAGGCAATGTGAGCTACACGGTGTTGCAAACCACGCAGTCGTCTATACCGCACAAAGCAGAGCCTTCCCGGACGAAGACAGCGCCTTTGTGTTTGATCATTGCACGCTGACAGCCGACAAGGGCGCGCGCGACATTGCTCTTGGGCGTCCATGGCGTCCCTATGCTGCGGTGATCTTCTTATCGTCGCAGATTAATGCGCCGGTCATGGCTGAGGGGTGGGTGGAATGGGACCCGGGCAAGAGCCGCCGCTTAATGAACGCCTACTATGCTGAATACAGATCCTCCGGTACTGGTGCCGATCCTAGAGGAAGAGAAAGATATGCGCGCCAGCTAAGCGATCGGGAGGCAATGCAATGGTCGCTCCAGACATTCTTCTCGCACGATACGAGCTGGATCCCGCAAGCGCGATAGAACGCAGCGGGAGTGCCCGCAATAGCAGCGCGCCGGTGCCGATTAGCGACAGGCCTGCAGACGGGCTGTCTTGGCGGGCCCGAATTGGGACCATCTGTGTGGGAGCGTGAGTATCAGGAAGCACTGGTGCGAGTTGCGTACCAAGCACGGCGGGTACGAAGCTGACCGCAACCATGCAATCCGGCTTTTACACCGGCCAATCCTTTGTGATCGTCAGCGATCGATTGGAGCTGCGGCCCGAGGGTCGCGCTCAATGCCACCGTTTTTGCTACTGGTGGCTTCAGGGAACGGGCGGAAGGCAACTACGCACGGGTTCGATGCGCCGTAATGTGGAGTAGCGGCGGCACCTGGCGGAGATGGAAATACATTGACCGCGGTCACTGTTGCATTCTCCACTTGCCAAGTTGCGCGGGGAGAAAAGCGCACATCTTCCATCGCAATATCGAGCGGATGCTGTTGATCAAAGCCTCGCATTACGAGCGTACCATCAGTCCCATAGACGTGCCTTAGGACGATCTGTTGATAAAGTGGCAAGTTATTGCCAGCGAAGGGGCCGTAGCGCGTGTCGAAGTGTATGGGCCATTTGTTATTTCTCATACATATATTCTCGTAATTAACCCGCTCAACTAAGCCGCCTCGGCTGGGATCGCTTTTAATGCGCAGACCAAATGTCGTGCCGTCCAAGGTCAGGTTGCGAACCAGCACGTCACTGACACCGGAATTCAGTTCGCTACCAATCGACATGCCGTGCCCCCAGCCGAATTGGTTGTCTAAAATGGAAATGTGGCGTGCAGGGCCGCTTGTGCCAGCCTTGATCGCGATATTGTCGTCTCCGGTGCGGATAAAGGAGTGGATTATCGTCACATCCTCGCTTGCGGCTGGGTCTATTCCGTCGGTATTGCGGGCATCAGCGGGTGTATCAATGATGACCGCCCAGATGGTAGCACGTTCCACGTGGCTCATCGCAATGTGAAAGTTTGCTGCGTTGCGCAAGGTGATGCCATGAACAGAGACGTCCTCAGCACGGTCCATTTGGATCAATCGAGGCGCGTTTTGTTTTGCGCCCTCACTTTGTGCACGACGGGCCAGTTGCCACCAAGTCTCAGCCGTGCCCGCCATCAAGGTCCCGCCTCCGCCGTCTATTGTACCGTATCCATAGAGACCGCCGCCTTTAGTCTTCGTGAAACTGATGAGGGGCCGACAGCCATCACCGCTCCGATCGATGTGGCCACAGCTTCCCGAGCTCTTTTGGTATGCTTTTGGGTCGGCTACAGCCGTCAGTATCGCGCCCCCAGCGAGCCACAGTGTTGTGCCGGACTTCATTTCGATTGGACCCGAAAGGAACGGCCCTGGGCCTAGATATACGGCGGCGCTTGGGACGCAATGGTCTATGGCGGCTTGCAATCTGGCAGTGTCATTTCCACCTGACGGGTCTAGGCGCGCGCATACCCCTTTAGGCGCGGCCGGTTCGCGAACATTGCGGCGATCCTTTGCCTGAGACGCGGCGGAAAGCAGCCCGACCGCAAGTATGAAAACTGCGGCTAGGTAGCGGAAACGGGCGGCCATTGCCACTCCATTGGTTTCATAGGCAGGCAAGTGCGGGCGGTCGCTACGGCTGTGCAAGTCTCGTAACCTGTAGATGCGGGTGCAATTGCCGCGTGGTGAAACGGATGGCCATCCGGCGGAAGTGCGCTGGTGGAAAGCGACGACCGCAGACGTCTCCCTATTCCCGGAGTCGAACGAAATCGCTGGCGGGTCATTTAGCCATCCGAATGTACTGCTACGTCCGCATACTATGACCGTATTTGCCTTTGTCTTCCGGTCTGCCCGTCGCAGTCACCCGGAGGGTACGACCTATTTACGCAATTGGCTTGCATCGAAGTCCCTCAAGTGACCGATCAGAAAACAGCTGGGTCGCGCCCCGCGCAGCTTGTCGAATGCCCGTCTCGCGTATGCGCGTTTGTCCGAGCTTAGTAAAATTGAGTGTTTGGATGGGGCCCATTTAAATGATGGATCGTAGCCACTTTGGCTTTTGAGGCGATGATCGGAGGGGCGATCCGATGGTGGAATGGAGCCGGGCGGGAATGTAGCAGTCACGAACGAACGCGGAGATATACACGCGGTGCATCGGCACGAGTCTCCTCCTGACGATCGTGAACGAGCTCGGCAGGGTGGTGGACAAGCTCTCCATCAAAGCATTGTAGAAGCAGTCGCCCTTGTGGCGCGTCGATCGGGTACAGCCCGCAGCCGCAGGGCTCCGCACGCGATATGTGGAACGTACTGCTCGCTCCGACCTCAATCATGGATCAGTCCGTCAGAGGCTGCTGGCGGATCGTCGTTATCACAGCACAGGGGAGTTAGCCCGCATGTGATAGCACATGGGCCGATCGACCATCTTGCGGCCGAACCGGTCGGTGATGGCGGCGCGATACAGCCGGCACTCGACAGGCGGGATATAGGTGATGTCAGCCAGCCAGAGCCGGTGTGGAGCTGTGGTGGTGAAGTCGAGCGCGATCAGGTTCGGAGCGATCGAGAGATCGTGACGAGTTACGTTGGCGCGGACAGGAGGTTACGGCCCTAATCGCTCGAATGCGATTGCGGCGGATCAGAGCTACGGCCAGCGCCGCTCCCTGCGTCCGTAGAGCGCCTTGGACCAAACACTGCATAGCGCTGGCCATGCTCGCAATGCTGCACCACCATTTGTTCTGCCATATTTGCAAAAAGCGTGTCTTGGGGGAAAGGCAGACGCGAGCGGGTGGGAGGAGGCGTTCGCTGCATGGCCTCGATGTCAGTGCGGCCGACCAATTCAGAATATGAATGCGCTCTATCAGAACAATCGATTTCACTGATGTCGATCAAGCCTGGTACTCAGGTCGCAGGGGCCGCATGGCGTGCGTTATACGCTGACTAGCCGTTTCACTCACGGCGCGCGTCCTGGTACAGAACCATATAACGGGTGGACGTGATGATGATGATGAACAGTACCAGAAACTCGACCTCGGCGGAACAAATCAGCATGGGAGATCAGGCCTTAACGTTGTGGTTGCCGAAACTGAGGCACTATCTGTCGTGGTGGCGACTGTTTACAAGCCCCTTACCTTCCCGGCGGCCCCACCTCGAATCGCTTGCTGACCCGCCTGATGCGGCTGACCCGAGCGATTCTCAGGAACGTCTCAGGCAAAATATCGAAGCGCAAGTTGCGGAGATTGGCAGGTTAGTGGGCGGAGGTGAAGCGCCAGGCGAAGCAACCCGCCATCTCACTGAGTTGACAAATCAACTCATACTCGCGCAGCTCGGGATTGTTTCCAAAGTCAAATGCGTCACTACTGAGGCGACGGATCGCTTCGCTAACCGTGCTCCGGTAGAAATGAGCGACATCTATGAGCCGGAAAGGCTCTTGAGATTGGGCCATCTTTTTGACAAAGCGGTATCGGCGTTAACTCCGAGTTTGCGGACGCAATGCCATAGAACAGATATAGCTAAACTTATCCTCGGCCGGACATCTGAAACCAAAGTCGAGTTTAATCGTTTCATCAAGTGCGTCGCTGCGATTGCTGCCGCCGCCGAAGAGATGTGACTGTACCTAACATCGTTTCCGAAGTAGCGCAGCCGCGATTGCTCGCGTTGTGAGGAGATGCCGATGTGCTCGGCTTTGACGTTTTCTGTTAGTCGACTGGGCAGGGCGGGTTGCAATCGCATAGTGTCGTAGCGGGCAGACAACCTTTCTGCGCTCCGGTGCTGCGCATGTTGGATCGCCGCCTCCTCCCTGGCTCTCTGGAGAATCGCTTCAGAGCGGACGGCCGTACGCCCGCTCATGGTCTATGGATCGGAAACCTCGCAGTATTGCCATCAGGAGAGAAGCAAGCGGAGAGCAAAAAAAATAAATATCCATGTCGCAAGGCAGTACAGTGCGGCGAAGCGCCATACTCCCGCTCTGAATCGGCGGCGCCAATTCACAAGTTGCGGCGCGCAACCGCTGAAGCGACGGCCGCGGACAACCTCGATCATCTCTCGATAGCTGTCAAAAGCAAAATACGAGCGATTGTTTCGAATGTACGTTATCCGCTCTTGAGGGGAAAGGCACAATTGCCAGACGTACTGCGCCTCCTCGCGCACACTGTCAGAACGTGGCTCGTGCCCACCTGAGTTGTAAGCACGCCGATCAATGGAGAGTGGCGATGGAAGTTGACGCGATCGCGTGCTCCCGATGAACGTGAATTTCTGCTGAAGCATCGAAGTGTCCCTTTCGCAATTCGGCGAATGATGCGTACAACGTGACGTAACGAGAGAATCAAGAAGATCCTGCGCAGATCCAACGGATCAGCTGTGCGCTCTGTCCACGACCCGCGCCGATCTAAGTGTAGGTCCGAGCGAAAGGGCATTGCGAAAAGCGGGCGCTATAGTCAGGCCAACGTGGCCGGTGCTGGCTGTTGATTGCGAGATACAGCTCCCGAGGCAATGATGGTGGCCGTTGAGAACTCTCTGAGGTGCCGGCTCGTTGAACCGGGGCGGCGAGTGTGGGGCGCGGGCACGGCTGCTTACAAATGTGCTCAGTTGGTTAAGAGAGGGGTTGAATCGGACGCAGCGAGAGATTGTACGATGTGAAGCAAATGAGCAGTTCGAGACGAGACGCGCGAGGCCGCAATGGTGTTATCTTTGGGCGATGTACCGGGCATCGTGAGCCAGATCGGGCGGCTCCACAAACAGGGGCGCTGCTCGTGGTTTGGATTGGCCGTGCGGTCGATAAACCGGGATCAATGAATTGATGGTCATCGTCCGTGCAGATGGATTCAATCAGGTTACGATGGCCCACTAAGCAACCGTTCGAGCCATACCCTCTCGGTAGCACTCGAAGTCGTCGACTTGCGACCTACAAACGTTATAGCACACCGTGTCCACCTAAGCCGACCTACCTTGAGAGGATATCATGCGTCGAAGGCAGCTCAACTCATCTTGCTGGAGCGACAGATTCAAGTACTATATGCTAACGGTTAGTATTGTTGCCGCGCTAAACTCGTTGTCATTCATGTACGCCAAAGCCGGCGGGCCTCTACCCACGGAACAGGAAAAGCAGGCGTGTATCGCCGACGTCTTTCGGCTCTGTAGCGCGGCCATACCTGATGCGAACGCAATCACTTCGTGTCTGAAGTCAAACGTGGCCGGTGTGAGTGCGGAATGCCGCTTGGTTCTGTCAACCCGCGAGCGGCCGAGTGGTGTATCAAAGTGAGCCGGCGATCATATAGATTGTCGTACGGTGTTGGCGCTGGCTGACACTAAGTAGCGCGGTCGGTTACGTCCGGCGTTCGACGCACGGTGAGCAGCGTGTCCAGGAGATGTACGTGGCGTCGGATTGCAAGCGAGTATCCAGCCTAAGGGGCCTGATGTATCGTCGAAGTAAAGGCGCCTGGCGGAGCGAATTCATTGAACCAGTGTGGTCGGGTGCTAGATGAGCAGAGTCGCTAAGTGGTTAGTCAAGGTGGGCCGCCACACGAAAGCATCAGATGAGCAACGGTGTGAGCTGTCGCTGGCGCACCGTGGTGTAGATGATCGGTTGAACTGCGCCTCTGCCTTGAAAGCGGTCTATCTTACGAGAAGCATCCGGCGGAGTCTGCGTGTGATTTGCTCGTGCCTTAGTGGCCCGGTAAGCTGAAGCGTGAACCTGTGCTTTCAAACGATCCCCCGGTTGCAGTCAAGGGTGATTATAAGTGCTTTAGCTCGACTCCGTGTTTTTTGAGTGCGTAGCCTATTTGGCGCGACGTCAGTTTGAGTAGCCGTGCTGCTTTCGCCTGTACCCAGCCCGCCCTTTCCATGGCCGCGATAAGGTGCTCGCGATCAATTATTCGCTCACCTCTCGTAACCTGCAGGTGCGAGAGCGTGGTTCCGTGAGCGGGTTCGGATGAAGCATCGCATGGCCCCGTATGCGGCAGCGGTTGTGACGGCATCGATAGCGGCTGCTTACTCTTCCAAAGTCGAGCGGAGAAGCAACCATCGGATTTGCAGGCGAAATCGCGACTGTTAATCGCTGGACCGGCCGCCATGGTGGCAGTCCGCTGAACGCAATTGTGAAGCTCCCTAATATTGCCGGGAAATTCGCAACTTTTCAATACGTCGAACGCGCTTGGTTCGAAAGTCAACGAGCGCTCGTTTTCGGAGTTGAACGTGCGAAGAAATTCAGTAGCGAGCAACGGAATATCGTCGCGGCGCTCACACAATGGTGGGACAAGCAAAGGGATGACGCTCAGACGGTAGTAGAGATCCGCGCGAAATTGTGTCTGCGAAACGGCGACCTCTAGATCCTTGTTAGTCGCTGCTATGAGTCGAACGTCAACTCTTATCGTGTGTGTACCGCCGACTCTCTCAAATTCCTGCTGTTGTAGCACTCGCAGCAGCTTCGCTTGAAAAGAAGGTGAGATTTCACCAATCTCGTCGAGAAACAGCGTGCCTTTGTCAGCCAGCTCGAAGCGCCCTTTGCGCGAATTGATGGCTCCGGTAAAGGCGCCCTTCTCGTGTCCAAACAGCTCAGATTCCAAAATAGTCTCCGATAATGCCGCACAGTTTAGTTTGACGAATGGGCGGTTGGCTCGGGGCGATAGGTCGTGGATCGCTTGTGCAGCAACCTCTTTTCCGCTACCGGACTCGCCTCGCAAGAGTATCGTTGCATTTGATTTAGCGACCACATTGATCTTGCGGAGGAGCTTGCGCAGGGCCGGGCTGCGACCAACTACGCCAGGTAGCGTTAGGTTGCGGTCCGCTTCGGCTTGATCATCCTGCGGCAACGTTGTCTGGTTGCCATCGGTCGCAAGAGGCGGCTCGCTGTCATCGTGGGCCGTGGAGAGGTATGACCTCAGAAAGTGGCCGAGCATGTTCGCGATAGCGAGGAGAAGGGTCACGTGTGAATTGGGATCTAACGATGGGGACCCGTCCCGGAACAGCTCGGCCGAGAGCACCCCGACGGTCGTGCTCTCGACAGCGATTGGAACGGCGATGAACGACAATCGACTATGTGCCGTGGCGTCAGATGAACCTGAATCGCTTGTGGTCTGGGAATTGTTCGGTTGCGTAGGGGTTATTATAAGGGGTGTGGCCGTATTGAGCACGCGCTCGACAGCTCCTTGCGGCAGGCGGAGTCGAAAACGCTGATCGCTCCCTTCAGTCCAGCCCGCGCCCACGGCAATCGCCGGAGCGTTGTGACCGGCATGCAGACAGACCACACAATGTTGCATCTGAAGCTGAGACTGTATTAACGCGACGACGGCCTCCAGCCGAAGCTCGAGCCGAAAGGGCGCGGCGAGTTGTTCCGCTATGCGCAGCAGGATCTCAGGCACTTTCGGGTGTGCCCATTGAGCGTCGCTGCGAGAGGCCTCCGCTCCCGGTGACTTGAACTGTGATGTTGAAGACAAAATGTCGCTAGTCATATTGTCCGGTTTCCGCCGATCGTTGTTACGCCGGCCGTGGCGCCTGCGCTGTCGCGGACCTAACAACGTTTCGTGCAGCGACGACAAGGCCAACCATGATTAAAGAGTCAGCCCTGGACGAGAGATTTGCTCCGGTGCAGCGTCGCCAGTTTGAATATGTGAGGTCCTTTAACGCAAGGAGTGCGCCATATTGGCGCATCTTATGCAAATGATCCTCGAGTGCTTTCAGAGATAGCAGGTCGTCTGTCGTCCATGCCGGTCCCTACTGCGGGCAGCATCTAGGCTCAGGTGAACAGGTTCGGCGAAGCTGCGAGGGCCGCCATTTCCGATTGGTGACAATCGGACTTCTTTCAAAGTCGTGGTCATGCAGCTCGCTCCGCTCGTCCTGGACTGGTGTACCGATGAAGGTGCCACCGCAAATCGCTTTCAGCGCGCTGCTGCCCATTGGGAGGGCTGCGAGAGGCGCGGCATGCGAGCTCAGCCGTAGTCGGGCAAAAGTGCGTTCGGACGAGGTCCGGGTACTGTGATTTACGCGAGAACAATGGCCGTAACAGCTGTAGAGGCAGCTGTAGGAGCCGGGACGTTTCGCTCGAGACACGTAATCAGGCACCAGACTGGTTTGCGAGGTCGTCGTGCTCCTTGACCTCCTTTGGCCGCAGCGCGTCGCTCCGACGCTTAAAGCTGTGCCGGATTCGCAGGACGCTGACGAAGCATTCGCAATGGCCGGCTGACTCGGTCGCCTCGAGCCGTCAACACCGCGCCCGTAAGCGGTGGTTTCACGGTCGGAGGCCTATTGACGAAGCATTGGTGCCGTCGACCTAGAGTGATTTACTGACAGGCTGCATGCAAAATGGCAGAGTGAGGCGGTCGGGCAAAGGCGCTTTGCGCGGCCGGTGACGCGGTCCTCCGCGTGTTCGCTCAACGGCTTGATGCGACTGATCCCGTGTCTCCACTGGAGGGCGCCCGGTATGTCAGCATGGCCGATTACGAAACGTCCGCTGACGAGGGCCGTCAGGGCGGTTGAGTCTGGAACCGGCACGTCGCAATGGCGAGAAGGTCAAACGAGGGAGTGTAAGGCGATGGTGCGCGTTGGTCCGCAACCACGGAGCGCCTCTCATTGCTACTACCGTTGCCAAGAAGCGAATCGCAGAGCGGCGTCTCAGGATAGAGCTCGTCCGCGGTTCCACCCTGAGGGGGTGCGTCATGGGACAGCAGGACGAGTCGAACGACACCGAGACCCAGGCATCACGCGATAGAATGAGCGCCTAGATGATCGTGAGCATCATCGCCACGACCGCGTGGCAGCCTCGTGTGGCATGTCGTTCCTGCTCCCTGCGGCTAACTCCTGCTTGTGGTAATCGTATCTAGGTTTGCGGCGGGAGCCGAGTGAACGCCTGATAGGATTCATAGGCGCGCATCAAGCCGTCGCGAAGCGACGTCGTCGCCCGCTAGCCGAGCTTGTCAAGGCGGCGGAGATCGAGCAGCTTGCGTGGCATGCCGCCGGGACGCGAGGTGTCGAAGCTGATCTCGCCTCGATAACCGATGACCTCGGCGACGAGGCGGGAGAACTCGGCGATGATGATGTCCTCGCCGCTCCCGATATTGACGAGCTCGGACTCAGAATAGCGCTTCATCAAACGGAGGCAGGCATTCGCCATGTCGTCGACATAAAGGAATTTGCGCGTGGCAAGCCGGTGTCCCTGACCACAACGTTTTTCGCGCCGGCAAGCGTCGCTTCGTGAAAGCGCCGGATCAGCGCGGCTACGACGTGGCTGTATTCTGGATGACAATTGTTGCCAAGGCCGTACAGAGTAGTCGGCATTACACTGACGAAGTCGCTGCCATACTGGCTGCGATAGGCCTCGGCCATCTTGATCCCGGCGATCTTTGCATGGCGTAGGGCTCATTGGTCGGCTCCAGCTGGCCTGTGAGTCCTCGCGAAGCGGCTGTGGCGCCAGCTTCGGATAGATGCAGGAGGAGCCAAGAAACATCAGCTTCTCGGCGCTATTCAGATGCGCGCCATGGGTCACGTTCGGCGCGATGGCAATATTATCGTAGATGAACTCAGCGCGCCGCGTATTGTTGGCGAGGATACCGCTGACTTTGGCCGCGGCAAGGAAAAACGACTTGCGGCGTCTTCTTTGCGAACCAGTCGAATACGGCGGCCTGGTTGCAGAGGTCGACCGTGCCGGTCGACAGTCACAAGTTCAACCTCCTCCTGCGCGAGCCGGCGCGCCAGCACGCTGCCGACCATGCCGCGATGACCGGCGACGTAGACGCGTGTGACCTTCAGCTCAAAGGAAGTGGCTGCCATTGTCGGCGTCCCGTTTTGCTTCGGCCAGATCACTCGCCATCATTTCCTGAACCAGTTGGACAAAGCTCCGCTTTGGCTTCCACCCGAGCTTGGTGCGCGCCTTGCTGGCATCGCCGACCAAAAGATCAACCTCGGTGGGGCGAAAATAGGTCGGATCGATGCGGACCACGGTCTTGCCGCTTCTAGCGTCGAGGCCGGTTTCCTCGACGCCCACGCCCCGCCATTCGATGCGGCGGCCGACCTGCGCGAAGGCCAGCTCGACCATCTCCCGCACGGAATGCATCTCTCCGGTGGCAAGCACGAAGTCGTCTGGCTTATCGGCCTGCAGGATCAAATGCATGCCCGCCACATAGTCGCGGGCATGGCCCCAATCCCGCTTGGCTTCGAGATTGCCAAGATAGAGCGCATCTTCCAGGCCGACCTCGATGCGCGCGACGGCACGCGTGATCTTGCGGGTCACGAAGGTCTCGCCACGGATCGGGCTCTCATGGTTGAACAGAATACCGTTGGAGGCGAACATGCCATAGGCTTCGCGGTAGTTTACCGTAATCCAGTAGCCATACAGCTTTGCGACGCCATAAGGCGAGCGTGGATAGAATGCGGTCGTCTCCTTCTGCGGAATCTCCTGCACCAGGCCATAAAGCTCCGAGGTCGAAGCCTGATAGAACCGCGTGTGCCTCTCCATTCCAAGAATGCGGACTGCTTCCAGGAGGCGCAGCACCCCGATTGCGTCCGCATTAGCGGTATATTCCGGGCTCTCGAAGCTGACGGCAACATGGCTTTGGGCGGCGAGATTGTAGATCTCAGTCGGCCGGATTTGCTGTATCAGGCGGATCAGATTGGTCGAATCCGTCATGTCGCCGTAATGCATCAGGAACGGGACCTTGCCGACATGCGGATCCTGGTAAAGGTGATCGACGCGCGCTGTGTTGAACGAGGACGAGCGGCGCTTGATGCCGTGCACAACATAGCCGAGCGACAGTAGATAGTCGGCGAGATAAGCCCCGTCTTGCCCGGTTACGCCGGTGATGAGAGCGACGCGCTCAGCCATATTCACAAATGCTCCCAAATGCCTCAGGGGCCTACCGACTTCCAGCAACGGCCGAAGCCTGTCCCTCTGACATATCGTCCGGCGTGGTCAAACTACTATGGCGCTAGTGCTCATATTCCGGGGAAGTGTGGCGGCGCGCCCTGGCTCCACCATCTCTCAGCCGTGGAGAAGTTGGCAAGGCGCTGTGTGGTGAAAGCAGCAAGGAATACCAAGTACGTTGGGGCCTGAATTAACGATCCTGGGAGGCCTGCATCCGGCATCAACCCGCGCGAGGTGAGCTCGGCGCCCTTCCCTCGTGTGCATAGAGAGGTCCAGCACAATGTGTGACCACCTTATCTCCAGGTATGGGCATCGGTAACTCATTTGAGAAATCTACTCCCGCCGCACCTTCATCCGCAGCACTCGCCTTCACCAAACAAGGTGCTTGGGATACGAACCGAGCCGGCTCCGTCGGAGAACGGCATAGGTCGGTGAGACATTACGACAGCAGTGTCGCACCCTCGCTTCGCGCGGAGTCCATTGGATGGCTTCGAACCGATGTCCAGATATGGCACCGAGGCGTTGTACCTGGTGACTGCTGAAGTAAGTGCTAGGCTCATTTAAGCCTTTCTTGGCGCTGGTGGGGCTTGACGTCCTGTGGCAAGCATCAAAAGGCCGGCTTCGCTGGCCGCCGCTCGTGAGGACCGGCGAGAGAGCGCGCATCTGGCGCGTGCTCGGCGGATGACCTTTCGGCTAAGATCAAGTGGCTTGGATCGTCCAAGCTAAATTCGATTACTTGGGGGACGACTAGGCTTGCGTAGCGCGAGAAAGCACTTGTCGACGGAAATCGGATAACGGTATGGCAGTAGGCCAGGAGGTACATTTCCACGAGAGCAGCGAATCCGCCCTCGACTCCAAGATCTGCAGTGTGCAGCGGGCCAGCATCGTTCGCTCGGAAGCGTTTGGGAATGCTGAAGAGCTCAGAATAGACAGCCGAAAGGTGATCAGCGACGCTGGGACTGTCAGTGCACAAAAAGAGCCTTGTCGGTCGTGTATGATGCAATGCTTTTGCCCGTTCAACTGCAGCGCATACCTGCTCCATAGCGACTCGTGGGTCGGTCCAATAAGGCCTATGACCCATAGTATCTTCACCGTTCCCGTGCCGAACGTGTATCCCGATTACATCGTGCCCCTCAAACGCTCGATGGTAAACATCGTCGATGCGACGCCTGATCTCCTGGCGTGGTGTGATGCTTTGGAATATGTTGCGCTCGGCCTCCTGATCACAGCCCCACATTAAGCAAGCGTCACAAACGATAGTATTCGCCTGGATATCCCTTGACGTTACCAACAACCTGCGCAGCTCATCACGCTCGTGGAAAATTTGGTCATCCGACCGGTAAACGCCGTCAATTGCAGGCCTGTTCCACCAATGTGGAAAAAACGGCCCAGGAAAGCAGAGTTGATTGATCTTATCGTCGCAGATAACGGGTACGCCCGAGATGTTGTCGAGCGGCTCAAAGAACACGCTGAAGGCGTTTGTAAAGGGGTCAGAGAGATAGCAAGATCCGCGCCAGTCAATGACCAAAGTGCGCCCTGTTCGCTTGGAGTATTGCCAGGCTGACGCGAGCGACCATAAGCAATCGCCGAAACCGGTGCGACGCCTGGAAATGACGAAGCGCTGTTGATGAGTCATCTTGAATCCATTGCTCCGGCAGTTGAATAAGTTGCTCACCCTGGACGGCAGGAAAGTACCGGCAGTGTTATCGTCCGCCAGGCCGTCGCGAGCCGTATGTTAGGTTGCGAGAGCTTGTCCGCTTCGCGACCAAGAGGTCGGTTATGGATTGCCGTTCGCTAGCTAGACAAAGAGATACCTATCAAGTCGCATGCGCCTGATCGCGCAGATCTCCCAGATTGTTGGCGGCGGGACGCAAGCAGATGCGGCGCTTTTCCCACAACTGCCGAAGTTCAAGGATGATTGCGTCGCGCCGCTCGCCCTTTACGTGAGCGAGAAGCTCGCCGAGGGCGGCGTCCCCTTTGATTCCATGCAGCAACTCGAATAGATCGGGCGAGATGCGCACAGCGCCGCCATCGGAGAAGGTGGTATAAGTCTCGCAGACGATCTCCCGACACTCTGCGGTGACGTGATCCGGGGTACGGCGAAGTGAAGTGTAGGCCGGTAAGGAAACGCGGAGCGCAGCCCAGTCCTCCGGCGTGGCGACGCGCTTCGTGATGAGAAGCGATCCGATCACGAGGGCGTCAAGATCTGTCGTAAGGAACGTGACCATTGCGTCGGTAACCGACTGCACGATCGGTTCGACATTGTTGTTGAAAGATGTATTGAGGAGGACAGGGACGCCCGTCCGCTTGTGGAATTGATTAATCAGCTCCCAGTACCGCGGGTTCGATCTACGTGACACCGTCTGCAGCCGTGCTGTACCATCGACGTGCGTAACCGCACCAAGCACACTTCGCTTGCAATCACGAACTTGAACGACAAAGTTCATGAACGGAAAAGCTCCCGCGGTCTTAGGAAGATCGAAAAACTCAGCGGCATGTTCCTCCAATACGGAAGGTGCAAACGGCCGGTAGCCCTCGCGTTTTTTAACGATGGCGTTTATGCGGTCCTTATTCTTTGCTGGTCTGGGGTCAGCAACAATGCTGCGGTTACCGAGGGCGCGCGGTCCAAATTCGGAGCGGCCTTGGACCCAGCCAACAACCGAACCGTTGGCTATCCATTCAGCTACCACGCTCGCCACGTTCGCGCTTCTTTGCACGTCGATATGCCCGCGCCATGCAGCAACCTCTCGCTCTACAGCATGGTCATCCCCAAGTGCCGGGCCCCAATAGACATGCTGAAGCCGCTCACGGGGTGCGGGACGTCCTTGTTCTTCGGAAACCATGAGAGCAGCGCCGAGTGCGCATCCAGCATCGTGCGCCGCGGGCTGCACGAAGATATCATCAAATAGTCCTGTATAGAGCAACTTACCGGTCATGGTGCAGTTGTGGGCGACACCACCAGCCAAGCATAGCCGCTTCATGCCGGTCACCTCACGGTAATGCCTGAGAACATGAAAAACAATACGTTCCAAGGCCTCCTGCAAGGCTGCACTAACATCTTTATGCTCTTGGGTGAACGGCATTCCCTTGCCGCGAACGTGTATGTCGTGCTCTAACGCCGGAGCGATGTCGTTCAAATGTATCTTGTAGCCACCGTTCTCCTTTAATTCGTAGAATTGCTGAAATAGTTCTCGGAAACGCGAGGAGTCCCCGTACGGAGCAAGGCCCATAACCTTGTACTCGTCGAACAAGCCATAACCGAGGCACTTGATTGCCTCTAAGTAAAACAATCCGAGGGAACCGTCCTCTGGGAAGGTATGTAGTTGAGTAAGACGACTTCCCGATCCAATGGCCACCATCCCGGAGAGGAAATCACCGCCGCCGTCGATTGCCAAGACTAGACCTTCGTCATAGCCGGACACAGCAAAAGCACTTGTTGCATGCGCATGATGGTGACTGACGAATGACAAGCGCGATGGCTCGATCTCTGTATCAAACTCCTGCGATAGCATAAGCTGTAGAAGGGTTCTGGCGTCGAGAGGGATGCCACTCTGCGTCTCCGAACCAAACAAAAGCCGAAGCATCGCGTTGCAATAGGACTCGGTTGCATAGAATGCGATGCGATCGATGTCCTTTAATTGCGCTCCCGCAGCAGCCAGGCAGTAGCGGATGGCCTGGGCGGGAAATTTGTTGGAATGCTTAATTCGGTTTAGGCGTTCTTCTTCAACCGCGGCTAACACACGCCCGTCACGCACCATGACAGCTGCGCCATCATGCAAGAATGTGTGCGAGAGTGCAGGTCGATATTCATGGACCTTATCCAATCCGCCGCTCAATCCAAGACACAGCATTCTATCCTCCAGCAAGTGTGGTAGTAATCATGATCTTTAGGGCGGCCGGGTAATGAAACGTCCGCGACGTTGAACGCGAATAGGCCGGCAAGCGCAGGCCGAGAAACAGGGTGTGCGTTCATTAAGCGGCTGGGCATCGTCAGTGTGATAAGCGTCGCCGAAATAGCTTTGCCGACAGTAAGAAGAGCAGTACTGCGTAAGCGAAAAGGACACCAACATGCGCGCCGATGCTATCGAGTGGTAGCCCGAGCATTGCAGGCCGTATTAGCGCAATCGAATGTTCCAAAGGTAACGCGGCTGCAGCCAACTGGAGAGCGGGCGGAAGGTGCGCAACGGGAAAGACTGCCCCGGATAGGAACACCATAGGGGTCGAGATGAGAGTCTGGTAGAACACAAAATAGTCGTAGCTTGGGGCAATCGCGACAACGACGAGCGCCGCGCTCGCGAACGCAAGGCCGGTGAGGGCGAGAGCGGGGAAACAATAGAACGTGGATAATAAGGTGCCATAGCCAAGCCCCGTAGCAACAAGCGCGATTCCGGTGCCCGCCAAAGTGGCCTTGCTTGCTGCCCAAACCAATTCACCGAGGAGGATATCACCCAGCGTGAGCGGAGTGCACATCATTGCGTCCCAGGTTCGTTGGCTGCGCATGCGAGCGAACGTTCCGTACAGAGTTTCGAAGCTTGCCGCGGTCATAGCGCTGGTTGCCACCATTCCGCCGACCAAGAAATCGACATATGAGTGACCGTCTACATTGCCGACAATCAGGCCGAGCCCAAAGCCGAGACCCAAGAGGTTGGTCAACGGGTCGGCCAAGTTGCCAAGCAGCGAAGCAGCGGCGGCCTTCCTCCATGCCAGATAGTTGCGGCGCCACACGCTGATCCAACTGAGTGCGTCCGATGGCAAGGCTGCTTTGGATATCGTCTTCATGCGTCTATCCTGTGTCCCGTCAACCGCAGGAAGACGTCTTCCAGGTTAGGCGGCCGCTCCAGAAGGCGCAGACCGGTGCATCCACGAAGCCGAAGCCGCACCGCCGCCTGATCCGGCGCGTAGCAAAACAGCGTCTCTCCCCTCACCTCGATGCGCGAAGCGTGAGGCTCTATTATCGCACGGAGCTCGAGTGGGTTTCCGCCGTAGACCTCGAGGACATCACAGCCAATCTGAGAGTCGATCAGAGCATTGGGCGCACCCTCGGCGATCTTACGTCCATTCTCTAGCACGCAGAGGCGATCGCAAAGTCGTTCAGCCTCTTCCATGAAGTGGGTCGTCAGCAGGATAGTCTTTCCTCGAGCGAGCAGAAGACGCAGGCGTTCCCAAATCAAGTGGCGGGCGTGGGGATCGAGGCTGGTCGTGGGTTCATCCATGATGAGCAGTTGTGGATCGTTGATCAGGGCACGGGCCAGCACGAGACGTCGCTTCATGCCGCCGGACAGATCCGCGACCCGTGACTCTGCTCTACCCTCAAGTCGCGCAAATTCGAGCAGCGAAGGCACAGCCTCCTCACTTTCGCGCGTATTCAGTCCAAAGTACCGTCCAAATATGAGGAGATTTTCGCGCACAGTGAACGCATCCTCGAGATTATCAACTTGTGGGACGACGCCGATGCCCGCGCGCGCCAAACGGGCGCGTGCCGGCACCTGCTCACCCAAAACAGTGATCCGGCCGGCATCGGGCGATATGAGGCCGAGGATCATCCGAACGATCGTGCTTTTACCCGCCCCATTTGGACCGAGTAGCCCGAAACACTCTCCCTTAGCGACGCTAAAGGTCAGACCCCGTACGACGCCTCGATCATGATAAGTCTTTTGGACGTCAGTCAGTTGAATCGCTGGATTGGACATAGGCTGTCTTAGTCAGTGACCAGAGCGGAATTGGATAATGTCAGACCAGCTTCGACGGATCGTTGCCAGAGAAAGCCGTCGCACCAAACATGGTCGACGCGACCCCAGTCACAAGCGCTAGCAACATCAGGAAAAAACCCCCGGCCAGGATGGTTGGCGCTCGTGTTGCAGAGCAGCGGAATTCCTGTAAGTTTCTCATACTCGACCAGAAGAGCAGCGATCTTTTGCGGAGACGTTCGGGAGATTGTTTGCAATCGGGCAGAACCATCCAGGTGCACGATAGCGGGAACTTTTGTCCGCCATTCGCGACGGGTTTGATGGTCGAAGAGCATGTAAGGATCTGGGCTGCCGGGATCGAAAATTTCAGCAGCCCGGTCCTCGAGGCAAATAGGAGCGACGGGACGAAATCGTTCCCGTAGCTTGATATCGTTCAGAAGGTCTTTCATCTCCTTGGAGGTTGCAGCCGCAATAATACTGCGGCCGCCGAGTGCTCTGGGTCCGAGCTCCGCGAGGCCGGTGAGGAACACTACGGGCTTGCCTGTAGCGATGAGAGCCGCAAGCTCTACGATGGTACAGGGCAAAGCCTCCCATTGGCCTGATGGGTTGCTTCCGGTCAAGGCCGGTCCGCTGTGAACTGACCACTCCAAAGGAGTCAAAGCGTTTGGCTCGGCCATGGCGGCGCAAGCCGCGCCAATTGCTGAGCCGCTATCATTTGGAAACGGGGGTACCCAAACTGAATCAAACAATCCCGTCGCGCGCAGAGCACTATTCCACTTTATATTAAGTCCACACCCTCCAGCGATGCACAGGTGCCGTAAGCCCGGAAGACCTGAGTGCCGTAGCAGAGCAAGTCCTATTTCTTGCTCCAGCAGCCGCTCCAGAAAAACGTGAAAAGATGCGAGTACATCTTCGGAAGGCGTACCGGTGAGCCGACGACCGCATGCCTCGAAAAACCAGTCAGTGGCGGCAAGTAAGGCTTCAGGATCGTTTATGCTGGCACGGTAAGCGCGAGCACGCTCGGAAGGACCGGCTAGACACGCTTCATACATCTCTTGAAAGACTGCCAGAATGCCCTCATCGAGAGCGCCTAGCCCGATATACGCCATAAGCTTACCTGCGACACCAAGATCCCAGCCTGCCCTGCTGGCTTGACGATAGGGCCCGAAGTGCTGCCCAGCGATAGCATAGGCATGGCCGATGAAAGGGAAAAGAGTGTCGAGGAAGCGGGCTCCGGTCGGATCTACATGATACAGGCGCGGAAAGATGCAGCCGTCCCACACTAAGCACAATGCAGGGGCTCGGGCTTTGGCGAAAGCACTGGTACAGTAAGCGCCGGCCACGTGGCCGGCTACGTGAGCATAGCTATGATAACGTAAAGGCACCCGATCGAGGACGAGGCCCGACCCGGCATAGGGCGTGAGGAGCGTGTTTTCGTGGGACTCGATATATGGCGCTCCCTTAATGGTGAGCGGCACCCCTTCACTTAGGACATCAAATTGCGAGTGCGTCAGCCCGTCCCAGCCGTCGATGACAAATCGGTCAACATCCGTGGGCCTTAAGCCGTGTTCGGCCAGCGCGAGAGTGACTGCGCAGAGGTCGGTGATGGCTTGATAGCGTGGATTATTGGCTCTCTTTTCTTGCTCTATGCAGAAGAGCAAGCGCCCATCTTCCACAACGGCAACCGCTCCGTCATGTGTCAGCTTGATTCCACAGATTCGCATAGTCACTCCGTGTTCGCCGCAGCGAATGCACTAGTCTGGCAAGTTCGACTTAGTGCGAAAAGACGCAATCAAACAATCTTCGTCGATGCTCGCGCCACGGCATTGTACGCGCTCAGTCTCGACCAGATGTTCATTCAAAACATCAAGCATTGTTTCGGCACCCGCAGGATGCCCCCAACGCTGACAAGAGGCGTCACGCGCTGATCCGAAAACGAGCCGTCCGCTGGGCGCCAGCATTCGCGTGAGCTTCTCGATGGCGTCACCCATCTGGCCGGTATCTTCAAGATAATAAAGCACTTCCGCCACCACGATCAGGTCGAATGGATTAGTTGCGTTGAGGTCCCGCACGTCAGAGATGTGCCAGGCGATATGAGGCCATTGAGCTTGCTCCCTTGCTCGAGTGATCGCACGCGGCAGAACGTCGATTGCTACGAGTTGCTGGCAGTGGGGCGCCAGCTTTGCCGTGAAGACGCCCGCTGCGCAACCCACCTCAAGCGCGTTACCGACCGCGCCTTCCGCGAGGCACAGACGGAGCAAGTGCGCGTGGCGCTCTTGCTCGAATGGGTTCGCGTTGAGCCGCCACGGGTCGTCCGCCTCCATCTCCCGCTCGAGCAAGCGCAGTACCTTATCGAATGTCATTCACCCTTCCTTACTTTAGTGCGCTTGTTTTCGCCGCGTTTGAGCGCGGTCCTAGATCACAGGCCGAGCGTTGGAGCGCCTTAACGGGTGGTCCCCTCCCCGGTGACCGCCAGCGCTGCCGGCTGTCGCCGAGCGGCATCATGGTGACAGGCGTCACGTTCGTGGATCGTTTCCGGAGCCCCGCAGAGTGATGCCGGAGGCGTCGTACGGGAGAGCCAGTTACTGTTATCCAATGTACACAATGCATAGGCTTTCAAGGGAAGCACTAGGAACAGATTGATTGGCGTGTGCAACGCGAAGCCAAGAAATCGCACCTCACGAGCACGAATCGCCGCTGTGGTGCACCGCATCAGCGTTAGCGATGAAATAGCAACGATCGTCAACCATGGTATGGTGTGCGTGGTCGCAAGCTGAGCGAGCCCGGTCATTATGGACAGAGCCAAAAGAAGAGGGCCAAGGTTCTGTCCGATAACATCTAATGTGAGATAGCCATTAAGATGAGGCAGCAGCCGCAGTGCTAGCAGCGTGTCGCGGAACGTACTGCGTGCCCAGCGTAGTTGTTGACGCAAATAAGGTCCGAGCCTGTCGGGAACGACGGTTGCGGCTATCGCATCTGGAACGTATTCAGTTCGAAACCCTGCCTGCAGCATAAGTATTGTGAGGTGACGATCCTCGCCGAAATCACTGGGCTTCCCGCGGAAATATTGCGTTTCATACTTGTCGAGCAGCGATGTAAGAGCCGAACGGCGATACATGGCGCAGGGTCCGCAGCAGCACATAACAGCACCGAAGCTGGCTTGTGCAGCGCGTTCTTCGTTACAAGCAAGCCAGTACTCCATGTCGATGAGCCGCGTGAGCCAAGTGCGATCCCGATTGGTCGCGACCAGATGGCCCATAGCGGCACCAACTTCCGGCTCGTGCATGCTAGCTGCTAGTTTTGTGACGACATCGACTGCGAGCGTCGTATCAGAGTCGACGTTGAGAACCAGGTCTCCAGATGACTGCCGGATGGCACAAATCTGCGCCTTCCTCTTGCCTACGTTCTTTCGCAGAATGATAAAGCGAAATCGTGTATCTTGCGCGTAAGCGTCGTGGACAGCTTTGACAGCAGCGAGGTTTTGAGAGCCATCGTCAACGACATAGACGCGCAGTCGTCCAGTAAAATCCTGGGCGGCAATCGAGCCTAAGCACGCCGACAGGGTGTCTGGCGTTTCATTGTAGCAAGGAACGATAACGTCGACACTGGGCATCGTTTCGTGATCGACGTCCGTGAGTGGCGGCGATGAGGCCCGGCTCTTTATTGCATAGATCATTTGAGCGCTCTTATAAAACGCTGAAAGGATTGTGTATGATCCAATCGCGGCAGTGCTGGCGGTCACAAGCAGGCTCATTCTGGTCTCAGTGAAAGTGAGGAATGGGACGAATTGCAAAGCCGCGACTGTGCAATGCGGGAATTAGCTGGCTGACGGCGCATACTGTCTGATCGCGCAGCCTTTGATCATGACCCCAATTGCGTTCATCGGGAGGGCAGCCATCGTGCAAAAGAACAATGGCTCCAGGTTGGATGGAGCTCAGTACCGCGCTGACGATCGCATCCGCACCAGGCCGAGACCAGTCGCGAGGGTCTACAGACCAGTGAAGTGCGCCGAGCCCAGCGCTCGCGGCGCAGGAGAGCACATGTTCGGTCCAGAGCCCATATGGCGCACGCACATGTCGGAGCCGAGCCTCCGGGCAAGCCGACTTAATGGCACAGTTCGCGTGTGCAATCTCCGACGCGACTTTCGTTGGCTCGCATTTCGAGAGATCGGGATGGTTCATGGTGTGGTTTGCGAGTTCGTGTCCGTCGGAAACTATCCTGCGCGTAATGTGCGGATGTTCTGCTGCATATCTGCCGATGACGCAGAACGTCGCCGGCACGTTATGTTGGGAGAGGATGTCTAAGATGTGCGGGGTATAAAAAGAGTGCGGCCCGTCGTCGAACGTCAAGTGGACGCTTGGTGAGTCAGCATACTGCCTGCCATCGCCAACGCTTGTTAAGTGCATAGAGAGGCCTGTCACAGTTCGGGCCCGTTTCGCTCAATTGTCGTTCCGGGCGGCCATTCGCTCAACGGCTTTCCGACAGGCAAAACGACGAGAAGAGCGTCGTCTGTTCGCGTGGGCGGCAAAGCAGGATAGACCTCCGCCAGCGTAGAACGGACGCGTATACCCGGAATGATCGAGGCCAGCCCTGGGCGATCGAGCAACCTCGTGATGTGCGTTTTGAGCGCATGACGGACTGTGCCAAATCCGAAAGGAACGCCCATCAGGTGTAGTGTAGGATACATTGCGCGTACAGAGTGTGGCACTCCCAGACCCTCTAGGTCGGGGCGTACCGCGTACAATCCGAGTTCGGCCACCAACACGTCGGCATCGCCGACCTTGATGAACCGTCGCAGCGCGCCAAGATGAGCCGCAACGCCCCTGCTGTCGTAGCCGACACATCGGAGCTCGGGCCTCGCACCCGCCCAGCTCCGATAGCCCTCAAAGGGACGTGCATTGAACGTTCCGGTCGGTCCGTAAGCCGCTCGTAAGAATGCCGAGAGCTGGATATGATCCGATAGCTCCAACTCATTCTCCCAGCACGTCCGCCACTGTATTGGGGGGCGCATCGACCCATCTCCTACGTTTGGCTTCATTGCCGTGTATGCATGAGGTGAGGCGCTACAGCAGGGTGCGCACGGAATCGAGCGCACGGGGCTGCTGCAGGCGCTCTCCTGCGGTTCGGCGAAGAACGACTTGGGAATGCGGCGCAATGCGTAGCAGGCCGCGGGAGCCCTACAGGAATCCTGCTAGAAAGAAGGTGGGTGCGGTCAGGTTGTACAATATACGATGGTATATCGGCGTCCTTTCGCGGACATATCGGCGTCCTGCGAGTTGCGAGACAAAGCACCTCTGATGTATTACTCGCCTTAAAGATGTTTGATGGGGTGATCGAGGTGGTTTGAATGTGTGAACTGGTACGGGCTACTAATGTAAGACATGGCGCGCTCGAACTGGGATAGCGCCTGTTGCTGTTTGCAAGGGGCACGCATGGTGGTGTCGATTGGATGGGGCGCGCTGTCCGATTGATCGTTGTAAAGAGCCCATTGCCGCTTGATAACTGGGTCGCGAGACCAAGGGGTCTGCAGGGCTGAGACCATATGTGAGCTTCAAGAAATGCCTGGGGCGGTGTCGCTATGATTCGCGGTTCACTATGTTCAATGCGCAGCGCCACGATCGTGGTCTCCAAAATCTAACGTGTTGCGTCGGACACGTCACTTTTATTCCATCGTGGCGCGCGCGGGTAAAATCGATTGTTTAGATGAGTTACATCTACACTGCGGATGAATGAACAATGCGGTTTCGTGGCCTAGATCTAAATCTGCTCGTCGCTCTTGATGCCCTGATAGCAGAGCGTAACTTGACGGCAGCAGCACGCAGCATCAACTTGAGCCAGCCCGCAATGAGTGCGGCGGTCGCCCGCCTGCGTGCGTATTTCAAGGACGAGTTGTTCACGATGAGCGGCCGTGAACTTGTCCTGACCCCACGCGCAGAGGCTCTCGCCTCACCTACTCGCGAAGCGTTACTGCACATTCAGCTTTCCATCACGTCTCGCGAGCCCTTTAGGCCGGACGAATCAAATCGCCGTTTTCGCCTTTGCATGTCCGATTTCGCGGCTATCGTGCTTATTCGCAAGGTGATTGAGCGCGTCGCGCGAGAGGCGCCCGGCATCAAATTCGAGCTGATGCCACTGGCCGATCCATTCGACCACCCCCTTCAGCGGGGTGCGGTCGACTTTATCATTCTTCCCGACGTGTACACGACGGATGAGCATCCGAAGGCCACGCTATTTGATGAGACGCTGGTTTGCGTGGGCTGCCGTTCCAACAAGCGATTGGCGCGACCGCTGACGTTCTCAAGCTACATGTCCATGGGGCACGTTGCTGTCCGGTTCGGCCGTTCTCGCGTCCCGTCAATCGACGAATGGTTCATGCAGGAGCATCGAGTTAAGCGGCGCGTGGAGGTCGTGGTTCAGGGCTTCAGCATGATGCCCCACATGCTCGTCGGGACGAACCGGGTAGCGACCATGCCGGCAACGTTGGTGCGGCATTTCGCAAAATCGCTACCCTTGCGCGTTGCAAAGCTTCCCCTGCCGTTGCCTGGCTTTACGGAGACGCTGCAATGGCCTGCACTGCACAACAATGAGCCTGCAAGCAAGTGGATGCGCCAGGTCTTGCTTGAGGAAGCCGCTCGCCTCGGTTCGTCACAGGAGGAACCAAGCCTGGCTCCTGAGTAGCGCGTCCCCCAATTGGGGCCGTTCAGACGCGGCGGAGCATGTCGCGCTAAGCCTTCAATTACTGGCCTCCACGTGACACGGGTTGGCCGCAGCAAATGACCCGCATGCCCTTGTTGGTCGTCGGAAACGGTGTCGCGCAGCGGCGTCCAGACAGGCGACGGCCCCACTCTGATTGCCGCCGAGCGCGCCGTTCGAGCAGAGGTACTCACATGTCGACTTTACCCGGAGGTCGGTTCAGATGGTTGGGTAGCTCGTCTAGCCGGACATCTGCGTCGACATTCTGAGCGAGGCGGCGCAGCAGATCGCGGACGGCGGTTGCGCGCATCACTTCGCGCTCTGCACGTTCCAGCTGCTCGCTCAACAAACGCGAAAGAGACGAGCGTCCTTCAAGAGCGCTCCGGATTTCCTGAAGCGAAAGGCCGAGCCGGCGAAGTGCGACTATGTGGTAAACGCGTGTCAAACTGTCGGCGTCGTACATGCGATGGCCGCCGCACGTACGCTGAGAAGCAGTGAGCAGTCCTGTCTGCTCATAGTGACGCAATGCCCGCACCGTGACGCCGGTGGCATCTGCAAGTTCACCAATGCGCCGCCACCGACGCTTATAGAATGAAGGCCTGTTCATAGCCGGACCTGTACAACCTGACGCCAGGGGAGGTTCAAGCGCTTTCGGACCGCTTGCCTGGCAGGGCGGCGGCGTGTCGTAGATCGAACGAAGCTTGCGATACGCGGGTGTTGCGGCAGGCCATGTAGCGCAATATTGCGCTAATAGCGCATCCGGCCTGAACTACGTTGAGGGCGCTACAAGCTGCATCAGCCTGACAAATGAACGCAGATCGTCCGCGGCGGACGTGCGTTCAAGAATGAGCGTCGCGAGTGCTGTGCGATTCGCAGGAGTTCGCATGCAATCGGGGAGCGCAACGACGGCCTCATCAAGAAGACGTCCGAGCATTAAGAGGTCTTCGGGAGTATAGATGCGGCCTGGCATATGCAACGTGGTCCCTTAGCTTGTATTCAAATCCGTCACGTCGGCGCGGCTCCTTACAAAGGGGTTTGGCTGCTATGAGGCAGAACGGAGACGGACCTGGGGCGCGTAGGACCGGAGACTTGAAAAAACGCAGGCTCCTCGGCCCGGGCACGGAGAAGCTCTCAGGTGCCCCCGCCTAGAGGAGCGAGTTTAAGCGACAACGCCCCGCCGAAGCGGCCGATCGCGCGGTGCCGGTCACTGGGAGGGAGACCTCATCCTTGGTCTTGGCAGCTCGGTGATCGGCACGCTGGTTGAGCGTACGACGCGCTTCACGATGCTGCTGCATCTTCCCCGGGTTGCGGGGCATGGCGAAGCTCCGCGCATGAAGAATGGGCCTGCTCTCGCAGGGCACGGAGCTGAAGCGGTGCGCGGCGCGATTACGCGCACCATCATCAGCTTGCCCGAAGAGCTGCGTCGTTCGCTGACCTGGGATCAGGGAGCTGAAATGGCTCAGCACGATCGTCTTAAGATCGACGCGGGTGTCCAAATCTACTTCTGCGATCCGCAAAGCCCATGGCAGCGTGGCACCAACGAGAACACAAATGGGCTGCTGCGTCAGTACTTCCCGAAAGGCACCGACCTGAGCGGCCACAGCGCCGACGAGATCGCCGCTGTGGCCGCGGCCCTCAATGCTCGACCGAGAAAAACCCTGGGTTAGAAAACGCCGGCAGAGGCCCTTGACGAGTTGCTATCGTGAGTGAACACAATCTGTGTTGCGACGACCGCTTGAATCCGCCTTGAACGCCGCGATCGGAATGGTGGATCAGGCCGGCACTTGGCCGCCGCGCCGCGATCGCCATCCGCAACGCCGCCAAGGCCAGCTCGGCGCGCAAATGATCCGCCATCGCCTAGCCGACAATCCTGCGGCTGTACAGATCCATGACGGCAGCCAGATAGAGCCAGCCCTGATCGGTCTCGATGTAGGTGATATCGGCCAGCCAGATCCGGTTCGGCGCAGTGGCGATGAAGTTGCGGTCGAGCAGATTGGGGGCGATCGGCAGGTCGTGGCGGCTGTCGGTGGTCCGCACCCGACGTGGCCGCGCCATGATGGCCCTGCTGCCGTGACGCCGCATCAACCGCTCGATGCGACCACGGCTCGCCCCGCGGCCCTGATCCTTCAACTCGGCATGGATACGCGGGCTGCCATAACGCCCGCGGGTGTCGCGGTGGACCCGCCTGATGTCGTCGACGAGGTCACGATTGGCAGCAGATCGTCGGCTCCCCGGGCGCGAGCGCCAGGCATAATGCGCAGCCGCTCGTTCTCTCGCTGCAAACGCGCGATCTCTGCCGCGTGGTCCGCCGACGGCAGCGTCGCCCGCGTCGTGGGGCGCCGCGCCGCCGCCGTCGGCTGCAGCCGAACCCCTCGCTGCTCCACCCACCGCCGCAGCACGGACTCTCGCAAGCCAAGCTCCTTGGCAACAGATCCGATCGAGCGCCAACTCGATGTTACGAGATCAACCGCTTGCCGCTTGTAGTCGTCCGTAAGCGACCGACGCTGACGTCCTTCCATCCGACACCTCCTGGCTCTTCGAGCCTACTACAGGTGTCCATCAATTCGGAGGAGGTTCACGGGTGCAACAAGGGAGATCGGTAATATCCGGAGCCAATGTGCGGTGTGGCACCGGGCTGTTTCTGATCGGTGCGGCATTCAGCGGCAGAGGCTCAACAGGTCATTTGAACAGGCCGGGGGGCAGGCGGTTTGCTTTTGGCGGCCCTGTGGCGAAAGGAGTGATCTGTGAACGGCGGCATTATTGGTTCGGATTGTGTGTGCTTCCAGCTGATTAATGTCGGTCTGCAGGAGCGGCCTTGGGATAAACCACTTGAATCGACCGCAGGGTCAGGTTGTACACGGAAAAGGTGGAAGCGCACAGGCGTGCCGAGTGAGCTCGATTGGTAAGCAATGGCTATGGCGATCGCGCTAGATGCTGTCGGTTAGGGCTGCATTTTGACGCCTTGCTGTGTGACAGCCTCGAGTGTCTTCAACCGAACCCATAGAGCCCAATGTGGGGCACTGTGACCGGCTTTGAACAAACCAAGAGGTGAGGTGCGGCTGGTCCGCAACAGAGATAGGGAAAGCAGCGCGACCTGCGGCAGCAGGCGGATGTCGGGCTGCATAGAGGAGGATCTGGATGTCAGGTGACGAGGAATACCTTCATCGACATGCTATGGCAGACAGGAGTCTCGCGGAAGGCAGATCCGCCGGGATCGCTGCGTACTCGCTGCCATGCGTGAACCTCAACAGGAACGAAAACCCGTTCCCGATGCCTGACGTAGTCATGCGGGCTGCGTTTGCCGCGATTGGAACCCACAATAGGTATCCGGAGGAGGACAGCGGCGGCTTACGATCAGCGGCCGCGCGAGCCTATGGGGTCTCTGTCGAGCAGGTGATCGCAGGAAATGGCTCATCGGAGATTCTCGCACTTATTTACCGGGGGTTTCTTGCCGCTGGCGATACTGTCGGAATGTTGTCGCCCGGCTTTTCGTTCAATCATAAATTGGCGGCGGTGAACGGAGCGCGCTTGCTTGAAGTTGATTGGGCCGATCACAATGCTCTGCCGGCGAGCCAAAGTGTTCGGCAGGCGGCAGGAGACGCAAAGTTCATCGTGCTCGCCAACCCAAATAACCCAACAGGGACATTCGTTCAGATCGCGGAAATTGAGCGACTGGTCGCTGAAACGGATCAGCTTATCGTGCTCGATGAGGCGTATGTCGACTTTGCTCCAGACAATGCACTGGGTCTGATCGACCGATATCAGAATCTTCTGCTGCTAAGGACGTTTTCGAAGAGTTACGCTGCAGCGGGCCTTCGCATCGGCTTTGGCCTCGGTAACCCGCGGGTGATTGCAAGACTGCGTAGCATACAGAACCCTTTCAACATGAGCGTGATTAGCCAGTCCGTTGGCGTCAGCATCCTCGAGCATCGTAATGCCTACGATCAGTGCATTGAATGCATTGTTCAGGAAAGGGAGAGAACTATGGTGGCGCTGTCGGCGCTTGGATTCTATGTCCTGCCATCACATGCAAACTTTGTATTGGCTCGCGTACCGCTTGGGTACGACGGTAGATGGTGGCAGCAAGCCTTAGAGAGGAAGAATGTGAACGTTGCGGTGTTTCCCGAGGGGGACCTTGGGGGCTTCATAAGAATCTCAATAGGTGCGGCGGAGCAGATGGACACCTGTTTATCTGTGGTCAGTGGCATTGCTGGGGGGCTGATCTGATTAATGAGAACGATTTCGTCAAATCGGGAGGACTAACGTGACAAATGTATCACGTCGAATACGGCTTGGAATCTTTGACCACTTGGACGAAGACGGTCTCGACTTATCGCAGCAGTATAACGATCGACTGGTGTTGGCCGAAGCGTGTGACCGGTTGGGATACCACGCGTACCATCTTGCCGAGCACCATTGCACACCGCACGGGCGATCGCCCTCGCCTAACGTATTTCTGTCGAGCGTTGCGCAGCGTACGAAGCAGCTCCGCATCGGGCCGATGGTCATGCTGCTAAGCCTTCAGCACCCCCTTCGGGCCTATGAAGAGGCATGCATGCTGGATCATTTGAGCGGCGGTCGTCTTGAGCTCGGTATCGGGTGGGGCTCTCTACCGATTGAATTGGGGTACTTCGGGGTTAGCGCAGAGAGCGCTCGCGAGCTGTATTCCGAAGGAATGGAGATCTTGACCAGAGCGATGCGAGGCGGGACCTTGTCCTACGAAGGTCAGCATTATCGCCTCCACGAAGTGCCGTTAGCAATTACGCCTTATCAGCGTCCCCATCCACCGACCTGGATTCCCGTGAGCCAGCCCGGCTCTGCGCGAGCGGCCGCTGAGATCGGTGCCAATATCGCGAGCATTGGCCCGGCCTCTATGGTTCGGAAATCGACTGACGCGTACCGCGCGTGCAATTGGCGCGGAGGGGCTCCGCTTGTCGGTTTGCTTCGCATGATTGTAGCAGACACTTCGGAAGCTCATGCGTATTCGCTAGCTGCAGCGGCTTACGACAGATGGCTCACGAGCTTTAGGGTCCTTTATGATCTCAGCGGGGTACCTGCCCCTCCGAACCTTCCGCCAACCTTCGAAGCAGCAATTGAAAGTGAATTGTGCGTTGTCGGAACCGCCGCTTCTGTGCGAAGTGTCCTTATTGATCACCTGGAGCAAGCGGGAGCTAACTATCTTCTCTGCCAAGTGGCCTTTGGCGATCTCCCGCTTGTTGCGGCCTTGAACACGGCGACTATTCTCCGGTCCGAACTTATGGCGGGAGGCGGCCCATGAACCTCTTAGGATAAGAGTGATAAACCTTTCGGTGGGCTGAAGCCCATGATCCTCTCTGGACAGGCGCTGCGGCGCCAGGTCGAGCGCCTGTGAAGCGGATGCCCGCTCGGCTGCACCTAGTGCAGTCGAGCGGGCACATCAAGTGTTCGAAGCATGGTTGTCCCAGGCGGCGCGGGTGAGTACTCCAGGTCTGCTCATTCGGCGGGCTTTCCGGGCGCTGAACGAGCGAGTGGTGGTGCCTCGCAAGGTGGCGAGGTCCGATGACCTCGAGGTGGGCTCTGTATTTAACAGGAGAGTGACGACCGACTGAGGGCGGATCAGTCAGCCGAGCAATGCGAAATGTCAAAGAGAGACAGAAGCTGTTGTAGTAGGAGGTTAGATGGCGAGAAGTTGGTTAGGAAGATGAAGGTTTGTGAACTTGTCGAGCTTTTGTCGAGATGCGAGCAGGATGCGGTAGTCGTCATCACGGACGGTTCGTCGTCCTCGATTGCCGTGGCTGTGGTTTGCACGGTCCAAACCGGATGGGCCCACAGCCAGCAAGCGAACCCCAATTTGTCATTCCTGCCCGACGGATTGGATCATGCCATGTTACCGAGAGGTAGCAATTTGGCGCGTGGGGTGAGATTACTTGGCCCTAGATGTGAGCCGTTGTTGCTCCTTCAGTAGACATTCCGGGGACGACAGTGCCGGCGTCTGTCCCCAGTCTGGCGTCATCCGTGCTTGACTGTTGGACGGGCGGCTCGTTCCGACAAAGGCATGGAACTTGGCGACTCCCATTTGGAACTTCTGGAACTACATCAGCAGCCGTAGACTTTGACTGACCCCCAACGATTATCCAGCCCTGAGTACACTCTGGCTGTTGGATTCCCGATTGGGGTCGTAGCGACGGGAGCTGATGTAGCGCGGCAATCTGGGTAGGAAGTGCGCGGCAATCAGGATGGCGAGGCGTGTCGCGGCCTGATGATGATTGCCGCGATGATTGTCGCGCGCAAGAGTTTTGTTGAACTCTGATTGTCGCGCAGCGTCAATCAGCGACGGTTTTGGATGTCGCGTGCGATGGCGGCCGTCCGGGACCGCGTTTTCGTTCGAGGGCGGTCCGTCTGCGATAGCTCTCGACGTTCATCTCGACGATGGTGGCGTGATGAACGAGGCGATCGATAGCGGCCAGGTCATGGCGGGGTCCGGGAAGACCCTGTTCCATTCGCCGAATGGCTGATTGGCGGTGATCAGCATCGAGCGGCGCTCGTAGCGTGCGCTGATGAGCTCGAACAGCACGCTGGTCTCGGCCTGATCCTTGGTGACGTAAGCGAGATCATCAAGAATCAGGAGATCGAAGCGATCGAGACGATTGATGGCCGCCTCGAGGTTAAGCTCGCGTCGCGCTAGCTGGAGCTTCTGCACGAGATCGGTGGTCCGGGTGAAGAGGACGCGCCATCCGTTCTCGATGAGGGCCAGGCCGATCGCTGCCGCCAAGTGGCTCTTTCCGCCGCCGGGCGGGCCGAACAACAGCAAATTGGCGCCCTTGCCCAGCCAGCTGTCACCGGCGAGCGCCATCACCTGCGCCTTTGAGATCATCGGCACAGCTTCGAAGTCGAAGCTGTCGAAGGTCTTTCCGGTGGGCAAACGTGCTTCGACAAGGTGTCGTTCGGTCCGACGGCGGCCGCGTTCGGCAATCTCGTGCTCGGCGATGGTCGCGAGGAAGCGGCCGGCCGGCCAGCCTTCCTTGTCGGACTGTTCGGCAAATTGCGCCCACAGCACCTTGATGGCAGGCAGACGGAGCTCATTGAGCAACAGATTGAGGCGCGCGGCATCAACCGTGTTCGTTACGCTCATGCGGCACCTCCGGTCTCGGCGGTACCGATGAGGCATTCGTAGGTCGCAAGCGGCACGAGCTGCACCACGACGTTCGGCAGGTTGGCGGGATCGGGGGCGAAGTAAGCACGTAGCCGGTTGATGTCGGGCAGTTGGCCGGCCTCGAGGTCGGCGGTGAGCTGATCGGCGAGTTCGGTCTCGCAGCCGCGTTCATGAGCGAGCGCGAGGAGATCGACCATGATCCGGCAGGCTTTTTTGTCCGGCAAGCGTTCGCGCAAGCGATCGAAGGTCTTCCGGTAGGCATCGCGCGGGAACAGCCGATCCCGGTAGACCAGATTGAGAAGTGCCATCGGCTTGCGCCGCAGGGAATGGATCACGTGCCGATAATCGACGACCTGGTCGTACTTGCCATTGGGATGCGGCCGCCCACGCGGCAAGGTGACGAGATGGGTGCCCCCGACGAACACGTCGAGACGATCGTCGTAAAGGCGCACCCGCAGCCGGTGACCGATCAGGCGCGATGGCACCGTGTAGAACACCTTGCGCAGGGTGAAGCCGCCGGACGAGGTCACGCGGACGATCACCTCTTCGTAGTCGGAGGTGCGCCGATCGGGCAGCTCCTGCAACACCACGCGCTCGCTATCGATCCGCTTGGCGTTGCGGGCATTGCGGCGGCTGACGATCTCGTCGATGAAGCCGCGATAGGTGGCAAGATCGTCGAAGTCGACAGTTCCGCGCAGCAGCAAGGCGTCCGCGATTGCTCGCTTGAGATGACCGTGAGGCCCTTCGATCGAGCCATTCTCGTGGGCGACGCCTCGATTGTTGCGGGAAGGCCGCATGCCGTAATGGGCACAAAGGGCCTCGTATCGCTGCGTCAGATCGTCCCGTGCATCACGATTGAGATTGCAGAATGCGGCCGACAGACTGTCGGTCCGATGCTCCCGCGGCGCCCCACCGAGCGACCAGAGGGCATTCTGCAGGCCTTCCGCCAGGGCGACGAAGCTCTCGCCGCCAAGCACGACGTGGGCGTGCTCGAACCCGCAATAGGCCAAACGGAAGTGATAGAGACGATGATCCAACGGAGCACCCGCGATCGTCACACCCAACTCGTCCATGTCTGTGAAGTCGGAGAGGCCGAGTTGGCCAGGCTCGTGGGTTTGGCGGAAGATCACCTCCTGCTCCTCGCCGTGGACCGCCCGCTATGCACGGATCCGACGTTCCAGGGTACGACGGATACCGATGCCGAGATCCGGATGACGCCGTAGCATCTCCTCGAACACCGCCACCGGGCGTAAGCCAGGTGCCGCCTTCAGGATCGGGACGATCTCGGTCTCGAACACCTCGCTCAACGGGTCCGGTCGTCGCCGGCCGCGGGGCGCCTTCCTTTGCGATGGAAATCGGGGATCTCTCTCGATCCGATAGGCGGTCGACGCACTGAATGACGCCTTGGCCGCCGCCACTGGCGGGCTATCGGTCTGACGGTACTTCATGTAGAGCCTTCTGTGGTTGCCGCCCGCAATGCAAGAAGTTTCTGACCCTTTGGCGTGTGATCGAGTGCGGTCTTCTGTCAGGCCTTCCTTTACGGCATTTTCAGAAGCCGCTGGCCGGTATGGTGATCCGCGGACCAGGTCCAATTCTCATCTCCGAGCACGTCGGCTCTTTGGCTCTAGCTGGTTTCCTGATCCAGATCTGTTCGATCGTTGCGCCCATTCGGGTCGTCGCCTTCTCACACCCCCTTCGCCAACGTCAGGCTATTTCGTGCTGCATGCAGTCATGCCGTCACTGCCTGCGCTGGGTTCCGATAATCCTCCTTCCGGGTGAGCATGGCCCAAATCGTCCGAGCCATCTTGTTCGCCAAGGCGATCGCCACAAGCATGCGCGGCTTCCTCGCCAGCATCTGCGCCAGCCAGGATCCGCTAGGGATCGACTTGCGCCCGAGCCAGTTCAGCCGCGACATCGCCCCAACGATGAGCAACTGGCGAATGTCCGCCTGTCCTTCCTTCGAAACGCGTCCGAGCCTTTCCTTTCCCCCTGAGGAATGTTGCCGTGGGACCAAGCCGAGCCAAGCCGCGAAGTCTCGGCCACGTCGAAAGGCCGCCATGTCGGGCGCGAAAGCCTCGATCGCGAGTGCGGTCAGCGGGCCGACCCCCGGCATTGTCTGCAGCCGCTGCGCCGTGACCGTCCGCGTCGCCAACTTCTTGAGCTGCTCTGCCTTGGCATCGATCCGCTCCGTCTTGTAGGCGATCTGATCAATGAGACTCCGACATTCCTCGCGGACCAGTTCTGGTAGATCGCTGTTCGGATCTTCGAGGATTGCGTCAATGCGTTTAAGTTGTTCGATTCCTTGCGGGATGATATGGCCGAATTCGTAGAGAACAGAACGCAGCGCATTCACCAGATCGGTGCGCTGATGAACAAGGCGCTTCCGAGCCCGAAAGAGCACTGCCCTGGCCTGCTGTTCTTCCGATTTCGGCTCGACGAAGCGCATCTCGGGGCGCTGTGCCGCGATCACGATTGCTTCGGCATCAGCCGCGTCGTTCTTTTGGCGTTTCACAAAAGGCTTCACATATTGCGGAGCGATCAGTTTCACTTCATGGCCGAGCTTGACCATCTCCCGTGCCCAATAGTGGGCGCTGCCACAGGCTTCCATCACCACCACTGCCGATGGGTGGCCCGCCATGAACTTCCGAAACTGAAGCCGCGACAGTTTCTTTCGAAATTTCAAGTGTCCCGCCATTGACGCCCCGTGGAGCTGAAACACATTCTTGGCTAGATCCACTCCGATCACCGTATCCATCAATTTGCCGTCCTCTTCGCTTCGGGGTTCAAACACTGCGTTCTTGGCACATTACGATGCCGTCTGGGGAGGGCGGCAACCATCCCATCTCATCTGGTGATCTGTGATGTGTCGGCCGGGCACGCGAGTGATTCCTCTTGGCGGAAGAACCACTTGCATAACCCCGCCGGCCGCGATCACCAGTCGGCGCGGTCCTCCTCGGGATCGCGCCGACGCTGGGCTCGTAACTCCGGTCGGGCTACGCCCTCCCTACGTCACGAGCCCAGCGAAACTCTCTCACCTTGATTGACGCTGCCTTCCATCCTGATCGCCGCGCGACAAGCTGACGCGGAGCCTTCGCATAGCGCAGTGCCAGATCCCGGCAGGTGAAGACGAACCCGAACGGGGTCTTCCATCCGAGCTGGGAGTGTGGTCGCGCGTCGTTGTAATCGGCCCGCCGGCACCCAGGCACGACACGGGCCTGGGCAGGGACGTAAACAGCGGCTCGCCCCGCAGCTGGCCATTGAAGTCTTCGATGCGCATTCTGCATAGGCTTGCCGGGCCCCATTTAGTGCCAGGCTAGGCGGCTCTGATCAGCCCACGACATGATGCCATTGCTGTCGGCCTCGCTGTTGTCGTTGACCACCATCTTGGAGTTGCCGCGCTCAATGGAGTTAAATCGGTTGCGCGATCAGCGGTTCGGACGCTGCAGACAGCCTGCGCGGCGGACGTAAGTCCGGTTCGCCGGCGGGGCGGAAGGCAAGCGGGGACCTAGCTGATCGAGAGATCGAGAAGCTCACGCTCAAGAAGCTCCAGCACGAGCAGTTCGGACAGTCCTCCGGAGCGAGGCGCATTGCTGGACTGGCTCGAGCTGCAGCTCGCTGGCCTGGAGGAAAAAGCTGGGCAGTCCAGACCGGTCTCAGGTGGCTGCGGACAAGATGGCGGTGCCATCGTTCGAGCGCCGCAAGCCAGCCCGCCGGCCACTGGCGGAGCATCTCCCACGGGAACGCATCGATCTATGCGCCACCTGCGATCTGCCCATGCATGCCTCCGGGCTGGGAATTGTCTGAGCCGTATCCTGGCGCGCTTTGGATAGCCAACGAGCCACCCTAGGCGGTATGCAAACAAAGCTTCGGCAACTTGCCACTTCATCGTCGGCCCCGCGATAGGAGTGCTGCGGTACAAACAAGCCCGCGAACCGCGCATGTCGGTCATCCACTCTGCCGAGCGTGGCTTTCCTCAAACAGACCGGAGCACCTTGTTTCTAAGCAGAACGTCGCCCTCAATCTCTCGCGGATACAGAGTAACCACTTCGAACGCGGGAAGGAGGTCAAGGATGGAGCGCAGTGAAAGCTGGCCTTCGTACAGTTCGCGGTCACTATACTCGGTGTAGATGAACCGTGTTCTGCCCAGGGTTTTCTGACCGCCAGCGATTACGTCCGACTCAGCTCCTTGAACATCCATCCAGATTAGATCAACAGGGCCGCTGAGACCAGCTTCGCCGCTCCAGTCATCCAGTCGCTGGGTCTCGACCAGAATCGAGTCATCAAAGCGAACCCAATCATATTCTGAAAGGTGATTTTTGGGTCTACGTATGGAGCCCGATAAGTCCCACCCCCTCGCATCTCCGTCCCCATTGCTCGGATGAAACTCGATGGTACCGTTTCGATCACTGATGGCGAGCTGCATGAGCGCCACGTTGGGTCGAGCCAGACGCTTATTCTCCTTGAAGCGAGCTATTGCGCGAGGGTCAGGTTCAAAGCAGTATACGCTGGCGTCTGGACACAGCTCAAGAAATCGCTGTGTGTCGCTACCATCATTGCATCCAATGTCCAAGATAACCGGGCATGTGACCCGAAGATGAGAAACGATCTTCTGGTGTATTTCCAGTGTAGGTAACGACTCTAGCATCTGTCCTTATCCTTTTCGTTGCGATGTGTGTTAACCGGTGGAACCAGGAGCCTGGGAGGTGCTGGCGGGTTGCTCAATAAGGGCACTCGTCGAGTAACGAGTAACAACGTTGAGAGGGCAATGGCAGCTCTGTTGCGAGGCTCTGGCGGATCATTGACCGGGGTAAGTAGCCTTTGGCTCAGAGCCGCGTTCACAAGTGGAAATTGCGAGGTCGAGGAAACGGTGCGGCTACCCGAGAGCACGCGATCGGAGGCGAGACAGGCAACCCTATGGTTGGATAGAGCGTCCACAATCGGTGAGATCTGGCCAAGCAGTAGGCAAATAGGAGCGTATCAACAATCGTGTTTCCGGTAGCGTTCTGCGCCCTAATATTCATTGAGGGATCTCTATTTGCGAGCTCGCACCGAGCTGCTGCTTACTATTGCGCGGCCCACCCTCGGCTGTACAATCGATTTCAATGATGGGCTATATTTGGCTAATGGATAGTTGGCCTCCAGAGGCCAGCGAAAAGGTCATTTAAATACAACACACGCGCAATCACCGTCCGATGGTGGCGCCTGGGGTCTGGCCGCGTGCTGCCGGGCGTACGGGGCCACCCGCACTCGCGATGATTATGGTCATTCAAACTTAGGTGGGGACCCGATGCCCTGCCCTCTCTAAGTTGATGTGCGACACCACGATGGCACGTCACTTACAAAGATGGCATCAATGGCCGTTGACATACTGCCGAGTGAACGGCTCCGGTGCTCGGTTTCAAGACCTATGTTCATACCAACTTGTGCACCGTGCAGGCCGCCGCGCCATGACAGGGTGCGAGATGACGGCCATAACGGCTGCAACTAATAGCTCAGAGCCGCATTAAAGGTCTCTCGGTCGAGCTCGCCCTCGGACGAGGCAACGATCACGCAGGCCACGCCGTTGCCACAGAGGTTGGTCAACGCGCGGCATTCGCTCATGAACTTGTCTATGCCCAGCACGATGGCCATGCCCGGCACGAGCCGTGGATCTACGACCGCGAGCGTCGCCGCCAGCGTGATGAAGCCTGCACCGGCGATGCCAGAGGCCCCCTTCGAGGTCAGCATCGCCACGAGCAGGATCGTGAGTTGCTGGCTGAACGTCAGATCGTAGCCGAGCGCCTGCGAGATAAAGAGCGTCGCTAGCGTCATGTAGATGTTGGTGCCGTCGAGATTGAACGAATAACCCGTGGGCACCACGAGGCCGACCACCGATTTTGAGCAGCCGAGACGTTCCAGCTTCTCCATCAAGGACGGCAGCGCGCTCTCCGAGGACGAGGTGCCGAGCACGATCAGCAGCTCGTCCTTGATGTAGGCGAGGAACTTGAAGATCGAGAAGCCGGCAAGGCGCGCGATAATGCCGAGCACCAGGAGCACGAATAGGGCCGCAGTGACGTAGAAGGTCGCGATCAGGCCCATCAAATTGAGGATCGCGCCGGTCCCGAACTTGCCGATCGTGTAGGCCATCGCGCCGAAGGCGCCGACCGGCGCCGCGCGCATTACGATCGAGATCACGCCGAACACCGCATGCGCGGCATCATCGATGAAGCTGCGGATCAAATGGCCGCGTTCGCCGAGCCCCAGGATAGCGAAGCCGAACAGGACGGAGAACAGCAGCACTTGCAGGATCTCGCCTTGCGCGAAGGCGCCGACCACGGTGTCGGGAATGATGTGCAGGATGAAGTCGACCGACTTCTGGCCTTCGGCCTGCTTGGCGTAGTTGGCGACCGCCTGCGCGTTGGCCGCCGCACTGCCGAAGCCCGCGCCCGGCCTCACGACATTGCCGATGATGAGGCCGATGATGAGCGCGAAGGTGGAGACGACCTCGAAATAGACCAACGCCTTCACGCCGATGCGTCCGACCTTCTTGGCATCATGGATATGGGCGATGCCGGAGACGACGGTGCAGAAGACGATCGGAGCGATCACCATCTTGATCAACTTGATGAAGCCCTCGCCCAGCGCCTTGATCCAGTCATTAGTGGCCAGGTGCGGCCAGCGCCAGCCGACGATGCCGCCGAGAGCAATTGCCGCCAAAACCTGGACATATAGCATTTTATGTGAGCGGGCTCCGGCACGCGGCTGCTCGGCGCGCCCGACGCCTCCAATGGGTTTGGTCATGTCTCCATCCTTCCTGGCGATCGGCTCCCAGTGTGCAGAACGAGCTTTGGCGTTGGCAGCGCCAGTGAGGCATAGTGGCCGGCATGTTATTGGGGCATGTGGGCGTGCTCAGGAAGGCGGCTTAAGCGGTTTCGCCTCAGGCCGATCCCGAGTTCATTCGAGTATTTTTAGGCTGTCGTGGATCAAACCAAAAAGAGCCAGCGATTGAGCTGTTTTTGCGCAGCCTCGTCGCCACCGGTCAGCGGGCAATAGCTGCCTTACACGCTCCCAGTCTAGGTGATCCAAAATCACGACCTTCATCTCCCAGTCGCAGCGTTCCGCCAAGAGGGTCTGTGGGCGTAAGCGCAGGTACTTCACTATTTCACGTTCCTGCATCCAATGTCTAAGGGCGCCTCGCTAGAGAAGACTGCGTTCTTCTTCGAGATCGATCAGGCTGCGTGGCGCATGATAGTAACGGGATGAGGAATCTGGTTATTCCCGGGCATCTGGATCATGCAGACGAAGTGTGCATGCGGACCTCCCCTATTCTCGTGAGCTTTGCCCTAAAAGAGCAAACTGCGTGCCACGAGTGTTACTGTTCAAGGAGAGCCTTATTATTGCGGAGACCATGGGGTGCGTAAACGCAGCCGATTGATTGCGGGTAGCAAGACGACTAATTGTGCAAGAGCTCTGGTAACGGTGGCCGGGCGGCGATCGTCTCACATCATTCACCATCTGGATGTGTCGCATCAATACAACCGATTGTACCAATCTGGAAAGATGAGCAAAGACGAGGAACGGAACGGCGGAATTGTCGCATTCGTCGCAATGATTACGTCAGTTTCGTCGGAGGGTGCACCAATCGGTCGGGAAGCCTTCGAGCCCGATCGGGTCAGCCCAACTGGCGCTCCGCGGGTCGTAAATCGCATGCCGAGGCATCATGTTTCATTGCTCAGCACAATCAACCGAGTGTAGTTCGCAGGCGCTCAAAGGAGCGCCGCGAGACCTAAGCCTTGATTTTGCTAAAGGCATGCTCATCATCTTGGTGATCATCGGACATTTGATACAATACGTTATTTGTAGAAATAACGAATATTGGCATTCGCCTTACTTCAAGTTCATCTACATGTTTCACATGCCGCTCTTCATGGCGATAAGCGGCTATTTGTCCCACGGAGCGCTAGTTTACAAGTCGCTGTCGCGCAGCGTCGCTGATCGTGTGAAGCAATTGTTGCTGCCGGCGCTATTTTGCGGCACGCTTCTCGAAGCAATCAAGTTGGGGGCGTTCAAGCTAGCTACGGGGTCAGTGCCAACAAGCCTGCGTGATGTACTGTTTGACCTTGCGAAGGAGCTAGTAGGCTCATATTGGTTCATTTGGACCACATTTGCCTCATTCCTCGTCATGAGGAGTCTTTTCGCGTTGTGCGGCCGGGTATCGGCCTGGGTGATTGGCACGTCAGCGATCTTTGTTGCCCTCACTCCGTTGACAGTTTCGATAGTGCCATTGGCGCGATACACTTACCCATTCTTTTGCCTTGGAGTCGTGTTCGCTCATTCGAAGGAATGGCGGACGGCCATAATCTCACGATACAAATCGCTCTTGATGGTCTTGCTTAGTGGAATGGCTTGTGCGTGCTATTTCAACTGGAACAAAACAACCTACGCCTACAACAACCTAGTACTGGTTCACGATACAAAGCAAGTGTTGCTTATGTTTCTTGGCTCTGCATCTGCCTCGGCAATTGCAATGGAAGTGTTGCTGCAGGTCTGGCGCTTTGGCTGTTCTAGTCGCGTGGTTCTCTTCGTTGCGGTAGGTCTTGGGCAGCGTACGCTGGTCCTTTATCTGATCCAGGGCGCCGTGTTCCGCTTGATGGACTTTATTTCGTTTGAAAGACCTTTCGAGCTATCAGTTAGAATCGCAATCGCTGCGGCGCTAGGGGCGGGAATTGTTGTCATCGCCGCAGCGATTCAGTGGATTGTGCGCGGCCTTCGAAGGATCTGGGAGTGTCGCCGGAGCGCTACTCGGATCGCTATTGGCCGTGTGGCCTCCGTTTGGGACAGAAGCGTTTAGCGTCGTGACGCCAGATGTGCCATCTTCGAACGCTTCCTGACCGATGGTCGCATCGAGCTCGACTCCAACATCGTCGAGCGCGCCATCAGGCCACAAACAATTACGAGAAAGAATAGTCTGTTTGCCGGCAGCGACGGCGGCAGACGAACCTGGGCGACCATCGCGACACTGTTGCAGACAGCGAAGAAGAACAACGTCGATCCGCTCGCTGGCTTGCTCTCACGCTTCAGCGTATCGCCAACGGCTGGCTGAGCAGCGAAATCCACGCCCTTATGCCATGGAACCACGCCATCTGACGGCCTCACCCTGCCGCTTACACTTGTGCCGTGGTTGGACACGATCATTCCTGGCTTGTCGCGTCGCTCGACGATCGCCGTCAGTTCGCGGGCGACGCGCCATCCTGAGATCCACTGGAGAACCTGTCTTGCACAAAGTCCAGCGACGGCTCGCGTTGGGCCACGCCTCGACAAGGGTCGTGGCACGGTCCCACGGCTTTGTGGCGAGCCCGCCGCTGGCGGACGGGGGGCCTTTCCCGCGATAAAAGTCACTAGATCCGGTTAGTTGCCGGGGCTCTCCCTCGCTGCCGCGGCTCGGCTAGTGCCGGCTATTCGGCTCGTGGATCGCTCAACCAGCCCCGCAGAGCCGTGCGCATGGTGACAGGAGCTAGCGCGATCATCCACTCTTACCCGACCTATCTGAAACCCACTTGGTAGCCGCACACACCTGGTGGATTAAATCGAAAACCGTACGCGAGCTCCAGGGGATATCAGAAAGATAAGAGAGACGAATTCGCGGCTGAGCAAGTTAAATAGCGTCCCATTTGCAGGAGATGCTCGCGCCTGATCGCTGTAAGGTAGACACACATGAATGGATCACCGCACCACGATAAGCTCGTGAGAGCCGAGCGATGCAGCGCACTAATCCAGACTCAACTCGTCAAAACGCGATGTCGTGACGGCAGGCGCAGAGCTCGTGTGGTCCGCGGGGCACCATGCTTTGAGAGTTGCATAATGTGACGCTTGTGATTGGGCAAGCCAGACGAGATACAGACATCAAATGCGATCGCGAAACCGCCAAATCGGGTTAGGGGGGCTCAAGCTCTATTTGCGCCCTTCCCTTCAAGGGTGAACGAGATGCAGCATCCTGCCCGGGGGGCGACGAATTTACCGAGATGTTGTGGAATACGGGAACGACCCCGCACGTTCCAATCCACATGGAACACGAGAGAATTGCACTGGCCCGATAGCGAAGGTTTGTCGTTGCCCACGACTGCTGCTTCGGGCGCAGGCCCCCTGAAGGGCGGATCACTAGCTAATGCCATCATCAATGGCGTGGTTACGAGAGGGATAATAATAGAGAGCCATCGAGTTAGGACCCTGATTAGCGCCGGTGACCGAGAGGCAAGCCAAGTTTTCGCGCCTTCTGACGCAGCGACCCAACGGTACGCTTTGTAAGCTTTGCAATTTGAATGACCGGTGTTTTGGCCCTTGAATGGGCGCGGAGTTCCTTCACGTCCGCTCTACTGTACTCGCGTCGCGCAATCTTCTTTTTTACCTGTTTTGCCATACTTGCTCCGGTGTCCTATTTACGCGAACAATATCAGGAAGGCACCGGTCTTGCCAAGGCTTACAAGCACTTCTGGGATGCATTCGCTAGTCGGCGGCCGTGCCAGCCTCATTCGTGAAGAGCGGCATGTCTTCGGCGGCATCTTTTATCGCCACCCCGGGGGAAGCGCCTGAATGTGCCAGCGTCGCATTTGCATCATCAGCAAGGATTGATCCGCGAACAGTCGGGACTTGCGAGCGCATGATGGATCGGGAGTATCTGTTCGCAGTCGCATCAACCGTTCCTCTCGCTTGAAAGCAAGTGAGCCTGTATAGCGCGACAATCTGGGTGGGGAGCTTCCACCCTAATTGCCGCGCGGCATGAGCCTGAGAAATCGGGGCGCAGCGAACGTGTTGATCTCCCACGCAAGTTAGGCGGCGCAGTGTCGAGCATTGTAAGCGAACTATCCATCACTTCGGGTGCAAGCTATGGTTGTTCTCACTTAGCCGGACGTGACCAAGCGCAGCGTTGGATCGGTAGCACCGGAATTATTCTCTGAGCAGTTCGCGCGCCGGGCATCCGTCGGATCAGGACCAGAAAAGCTCAGGGGATCGTCTGAACTTGTGGGCACCCGGCAGCGGCCATGCTTCATTGCCTTGCCAAAGTACGGTTCTTCGATTTCACTGTATGTCCCTTTGAGAAGCGGCACTCCTCGTTCGTTGGGGAAGCGTAGTGAATAAGGCCGGCGCGGTAGGCTTCTCTGATTGCCACAGTGCGCGTACTTGTACCCATCTTTCGCATAATGTTCTTCATGTGGAAGTCGACTGAATTCCCGCTGATGTGGAGGAGCCGGCCGATATGCCAGGAAGACCTGCCTTCCGCCGCGTGCAAGAGGATCTCTTTTTCACGTGGAGTGAAAGTAACATTCAGATATCGGTTCTCATCTGGTAGGGGCGCGATAAGGCCATAACCGATGTGGAATTGAGAGGCCAGTGCGGCGAGGTGAAGTAAGGAGCCTTTCGGATCAGCCCGATCGCTTTCGGAGGCAAACAGCGCCACGGATACATGGCCCTGCGCTGCGAAAAGGGGAACGCTTATGCCGCGCTTAAAGCCCGCTATTTTGTAGAAATCCAGTGCGCGTTGCTCTTCTGGCAGCAATCGACATCGTGCAGACAGCTCCTCCCAGCATATTGGGCGTGAAAAACGCCGTGATCGATGAATTGCGGGGTCTATATTGCCGTATTCGTGTTCTGCGTAGGGCTTACTCCAGTGGGATGGAAAGTTCGAGGCGATCATGGGGGCAGGACTTTCACGAAGGCGTTTGGGCGGGGCGTATGTTACTGCCGCATATGCTACTGAACCGAAGCCCAGCTTTCCTGCTTTGCTTACCAGCATTTGGAACAGAGGTGAAAGCGACTGCGTGTTGGCTGCGCAATTGATCAAGTCGTAGTTCATAGCTGCCACGCGATGGGTTCATGCTTGGGGAGTTGATTGCGGGGTAGACGAGCGGTCCGACTGATATCGACTGTCATCCGTCTCCCGGTGGCCGCCGAGATGAGGACCAGCGGGCTTGGTTGTAGGTCCTCACTCCGAGACGGTAGTAGCGACTGCCTTTCTTGGCGCTTTGGCATAAGACTGGGTGCGGGCGGTGGCGTCGCTCCTACGGTGTGATGCGCCGCTTGTTCCGACTCGTGCAGGACGAGCGGGATGTATCCGGCGGACCGGCGCTGCGGAAGCCGGCGAGCAAAACTAACGACGTGCTGCCTAAAGGCCCTGCTTTGTTTAAGGCGCGTGCGGCGTCCACATAGGCTCGGATGAACGCAAAGACGTAACTTTTTAGGTAATCGCGAGGTCAGCGTCGCGCGGTTGTCGTGAGCATTCACAACTCTATGACCGGGTTTGACGCGCTTTCTTGCGGTGTTCCTATTGCGTATGCGCCGCTGTTCGGTGTCTGAGTGGGGACAAGCTACGAAGCCATTGCTCATGTGGATCTCCAACGCTTTTATGCTCGGTGAGCAAGTTGCGTGCCGCTGGGTCGACCAGCTGCATGCAGGCGCCATGTTACGATTGTTGTTAAGAATGCCGTGGTGATGCGCGTGCTTAGGAGCACAATAGAACTAGCGGGTAATGCACAGCTGATGGGCGAGAGCGGTGACTTCTGTTCTTGAAGATGGAAGTCTTCGCTTGTGATCGCGAGCAGGCGATCACAATGAAACAGGGACTATGGGTCAGCCGAAATGGCCCAAGGGGTATCGATCGGATGCCACGCGAGCGCAGTTGCCCAGAGCTCGCTAACTTCCTGAGGAAATCCGTTATCGCTTAGGAGCGGCTCTGGCCGAGAGACCCTGACCTAAGCGGCACGTTTGAATCAGGTGTGTTGATTTGGGTTCCGTTCTCAAAAGACGATCGCCGATCTTCGGGCATGACAGTCGGGCGCGCTGCAATGTTCTATCGTGAGATCTCTTGGCCGCCGCATGCCCGGGCTAAGCGTGGTGCCCGCTCTCAGCGGTATCGAAGGCACCGTCAAGCGGCTAATAACACCAGCGTATACGGTGCTCAGATGCGGCGATTTACGCCGTCTAGCGAGGCCTTGCTTTAGCGGAATATTGGGAGGTAAGCGTCTTGTCAGTCACTCTGCTGAGCCAAGACAAATTGTGAGAGATCAACGCTAGTTATGGAGCGATCTAAAACAAACAGTTGTTGGGACCCAAGGGGCTCTCGCTTTAGCTCATTCAAGTCAGCCGAGCACGGCTGGCGCGGTGAGGTGTTTCGTTTCAGACGAGGAGCACAGAGGTGTGCCCCCAAAAAAACGTCGCATGCGCGCTATCCAACGCCTCTGTACGAAAAGGGACCCGGCTCGGCCGGCCCACCGTCCTCGGCCGCTCGTTTCGCTCCTGATCTCAGCGGTGACTACCGCTTGCGCGAATGCCATCGCAACCGTACCTCGGCTGGCCTCGCTCCCCGGGAAATACAAGGATGGTTGCGGAACGGTGGTCATGGCCGGTGGGCTCGCTTCGAAGGAAATGCCAGAAGAGCGTTCCGTGGTCGGGCTGCCTGTCCATCGCATGGAATTTATCTAGTCTTGGCCAGAACTCGACGCTCATTTGGCAACTTACTTCTATGCGACGGCATGCAGGGCAGTGAGTTCATCTTGTCGCCTCTCAGCGTGTCCCCCTCTTCTCTCTTGGTTAGTCGAGGCACGGCTCTTGCTGCCTACAAAGAAGCATCACCATCCCGCCTCCCTTGTGGTGATGTTAGGGGCGGGTTCGGCACGACCAGCTGCTGCCGGACCGCCCCGACGATCGTAGACGATAACAGATGAGAGTGGGCCTTAGGCCAACCTATTTGTGATTCGCGGCACGTGCCGTGCAAAGCGCTGTGTCCTTGCTGCATGGTCGCAGTTCGCTCCATGCTCCGTGACGCCGAACGTCTTGTGATCTGCGAGAAGATGGCGCGTTTAGCGGTGGATGATCGAGCCGTTAATCCGCGCGCAAGGGGCTGGTTCGCGAGCTCGCTTTGCAGGGGTGCCAAAGGACCGCTTGTCGGGTCTCAAACGAGGGCTCGTTGATGGAGCCGAATCGACTTGTTCTCTCGGCGATCTCGAAGCGCTGTCTGCCGTTGTGTTAGGTAGGAGCATGGGTATTGTGGCATGCCGTCGCTCATCCTCGCGGCTGCCTTTGATTGCCTCGATCAGAAGCGAAGTGTCCGCTGGTTCGCTTCAACAGAGTAGAAGCTTGTAGTGCAACGAGTAGCTGTTACGTTCTGTTACTCGAAGAACTGTGCTGCTTCGAGGACCTCGCAGCAAGTTCCTGATGGACCGTACTCGTTCGTGCGGCCCAATCAGTGGGACGTGGAGTTACGGTCTCGATTGGGCGCGTGATGATGTAAGAGCCCAGAGCCGCGCGACGATGCGTGGGGCAAAATTGATGCTCTCCCTTGCGCCTCAACCCAAAAGCGCTGACACTCAGCCTGGCTCGAGTCTAATTGGGGCCGGCCTTGGAGTTCTGCAGCTACGAGATCAGCGACAAACTCTTATGATTTGCGACCAATTCGAGATCGTGTTCCGTGGCGTGGTGTAGCTGAGTGCGGGTCACCGCGTTCGCCGGCATGGGCCGGATCGGTCGCTGGCGATTGCCGGGAAGCTGACGGCGGGATCATCGCCCAACGGGGCGATGGTTTCCAGTGTCATGTAGCGGCCGCGCTGGACCGCCCACTCGTCGTTCTGGTCGAGCAGGATCGCACCGACGAGGCGTCGATGGCGTCTTCATTGGGGAAGATGCCGACCACTTCGGTGCGGCGCTTGATCTCGCCATTGACCCGTTCGAGCGGATTGGTAACCGGTATGAGAGTTCTCGGTGCCAACGTTCCGCTGCGGTGTTCGACATCGTGGCGTATGGTGCGACCATCGGGACAGAGGCACCGGGAGCACGAAGGTGCGGGCAGGCCGATACACACGATGAGCCGAGAGCTCGTGTTAGTAGCTGGCCGCCTCTGCGACTTGCCCGGTTGCGCCGTGAGCGCGAGTCCGTAGTTGTCGTGTCGCCCGCCGCTCCCGCAATAATCAACGGAAGGGAGGACGCGCAGATGCGACGCGTGATTGGTATCGATGTTCACCGAACCTTCGGCGAGGTGGTAATCTGGAAAGACGGCATCCTTCGACATGCGGGCCGGGTCGACATGACCCGGGCCGCCCTTGAAGGATGGGCAAGAGTCTGCGGTCGACCGACGAAGTGGTGATCGAGGCGACTGGAAATAGCATGGCGGTGTCGCGGGTGCTGACGCCATTCGTGGCGCGGGTGACTATCGCCAATCCGTTGCAGGTGAAGGCGATCGCTCAGGCGCACGTCAAGACTGACAAGATCGACGCCGGTACACTCGCCAGCCTGCAGGCGGCGGGCTCCCTGCCGCAGATCTGGACGCCTGATGCGGAGACCGAACGCAAGCGCAGGCTGGTGGCGCGGCGCTACCAGGTCGTGCGGCATCGCACGCGGCTCAAGAACGAAGTGCATTCGATCCTGAATGCGCACCTGATCCCAAAGTGCTCGCATGCCGATCTTTTCAATGCCCGCGGCCGGGCGTGGCTGGCCGCTCAACAGTTTCCGGACGATGAGCGCGCGGCGATCGATCGGCACGTTCGTGAGCTCGACCGGCTGGCGGAGGACTTGGCCCTGCTCGACCGCGAGATCGCGCAGGACGCCATCGACGATTCCGCGGTCAACAGAGTGATGACGATCACCAGCGTGAATGTGACAGTCGCTACCGGGATCGTGGCGGCGATCGGCGACATCAGCCGGTTCAGCAGCCCGCAGAAGCTGGTGAGCTATTTCGGGCTGAACCCGAGGGTGCGGCAGTCGGGACTGGGAGCCGCCCATCACGGTCGAATCAGCAAGATCGGCCGCAGTCACGCATGCGCCATACTGGTTGAGGCGGCCTGGGCAGCGGCCAAGGCGCCCGGTCCACTGCATGCGTTTTTCGTGCGCATCCGTGCGCGGCGTGGCCACCAGATCGCCGCGGTCGCCGTGGCTCGGAAGCTCACTGTGCTCTGCTGGCATTTGTTGACAAGGGGCGAAGATTACCTGTGGGCCCGCCCAGCGATGGTCGCCAATAAGACCCGCGCGATGCAACTTCAAGCCGGACATCCGCAACAGAAAGGCAACCGGCGTGGACCAGCCTATACCTGCAACATCAAGGCGCTGCGCGATGGCGAGATGTCGATTGCCGCCCAGGCGGAGCGAAGCTACGAACGGTTCATGTCGCAATGGAAAGCGCGGCGGCCAAAAACCGGCGCGCGGGCGCCTCAGTTCGGCAAGACAAAATAGGGCAGTCCGGTGACGCTTGCAGCCGACGCGTCACGCTTCGCCACGAGGTCGCCCGCGCCCAACAATCATAATCGCAGCTGACGGCAACTTCCAGCCGGGCCAGTCCCGTTCCACGCAGCCGCCGTGCTCGGGCGGATCATGGCCAAGCCTTGCGGTAGCCGCAAATGCGGCCAGCCTTGACCGCCCCTGCGCGCGGCGGCTGCGTGATCGGTGGCCGGGACGGAAGAATGACCCGCGCGACCGAACAAAAGAATGGACTTACAGCGATTTTCGCAGTCGTCGTCTCGGTCTGAAGAAATCGCTTGTCCATCTCATCCGTCGAGTGCAGCTTGGCGCGATGCGCGGCTGGGAAGCTCATGTAGGCGAGCACGTCGGTTTCGGCCTCGTCGAGGAAGGCGGCGAGCTTCGGGAGCTTGGGGCGGAGCTGGTCGGTGATGCGCCGCCATTGCGCCCGCGCCTCCTCGGCATGGTCCTGGGCAAAGGCGGTGGCGATGAAGGAGGAGACGACGCGCCGGCCGCTCTTGCCGGCATGCGCCAGCGCGTTGCGCATGAAGTGCACGCGGGGGTCGTTGAAAAAGCTGCAATTGGCTGATTCCGTTCTCGTCGGCGATTCGCGATTGGCGGAGCAAACGAGATGCTGGGGCGCAAGGAGCGGGATCAGTTGGAGCTCTTCATCACTGGCTCGCTCAGACAGCTCGTCCCAGATGAGCACGTGCTGGCACGGGTCGATCGTGTGCTCGACCTATCTTGGCTAAGGGAAGAGGTCTCCGACCGCTATAGCGCGAACGACGGTCGGCCGGGCGTCGATCCGGAGGCCGCGGTCCGCCTGATGCTCGCGGGTCTGCTCACCGGCATCGTACACGATCGCAAGCTGATCCGAGAGGCTCAGGTTAACATCGCCATTCGCTGGTTTGCTGGTTATGGCCTGCATGAGCGGCTACCGCACCATTCCAGCCTGACGCGCATCCGCCAGCGCTGGGGCGAAGAGCGATTCCGTAGGATCTTTAAACGCACGGTCCAGGCCTGTCTGAAGGCCAAGATCGCAACAGCCGAAGTGGTTCACATCGATGCGTCGCTAATCCGCGCCAACGTGAGTTGGGATAGCCTCACCGAGCAGCATGCGGTGGATGTGCTGAGCGAAAATCAAAGCGAAGATGAAAGCGAGGATGAGAGAAAGGGCCGGCAAAGCGGGAAGTACAAAAAGGTCTGCACGACTGATCCCGATGCGACAATGGCTACGAATGCCCGAAACCGGCGGCTGGAACCCGCTTACAAGCAGCACACTGCCGTCGATGACAAGGTCGGTGTCATTCTGGATGTCGCGGTCACGACTGAACAAACGAACGAAGGAGAGATGATCGAGCCGCAAGTCGATGAGATCGAAGCGATTACGGGCATCGACATCAAGGTCGTCACCGCCGATGCGGGCTATGCCTACGCTAAAGTCTACGGCGCGCTCGAGCGGCGCGGCATTGATGCCCTCATCCCAGCTAAAGCCGAACCAATCAAGAGTCGCGTACCGCTCAGACGCTTCCGGTACGATGCCAAGAACGACATCTTGAAGTGCCCGCGAGGACGTATCTTGCGCCCCGCGCGGCCCATCAAGCACGGCCGTTTCTTTTACGCGAAGGCGAAGGATTGCACCCGGTGTCCGCTCAAGCGGGATTGCCTATCCAAAGGGCGGGTTAACAAAGCGGTCGTTGTCGGTGACCATTATCCGGCACTGCTGCGCGCCCGCCGCCGTCGCGAGCGATGGAGTAAGCAGGATCGACATCTCTATCAACGCCATCGCTGGCGCTCAGAGGGATTCCACGGCGAAGCCAAAACTTGGCATGGGCTGGCGCGCGCCGTACGGCGCGGTCTACCGAATATGAAGATCCAGGCCTACCTGACGGCCGCCGCCATCAACCTCAAGCGGCTGGCAACCGCTCTCCTTGCGCTTATTCTGTCTTGGATTGTCCCTCAAAATGCGTTTGCGGCTTCAGATCGCGCCGTAGCGCGGGCTTTGACGCGAGGGCCATGATAGGCCGGTCGCTGCATCGCGCGAATCTATGGGCCACTTCTTCAACGACCCCACGCGGCAGCGCTGCCAGGAGGCGTTGAGCACCTTGGCCACGGTCGCCTTGATCCCCTCGTGGGCGTCGGAGACCACCAGCTTGACGCCGCGCAATCCCCGCCGCGCCAGCTTGTGCAGGAACGCGGTCCAGAACGTCTCGGCCTCGGACGGGCCGATGTCCATGCCGAGCACCTCGCGCCTTCCGTCGCTGTTGACGCCGACCGCGATGATCACCGCGACCGAGATGATGCGCCCGTTCTGGCGCACCTTCACATAGGTGGCGTCGATCCACAGATAGGGCCAATTGCCCTCGATCGGGCGGTTGAGGAAGGCCTTCACCTTGTCGTCGATCTCACCGCACAGCCGCGACACCTGGCTCTTGGAGATGCCGCTCATGCCCTTCGCCTGCATCTGGTCGTCGACCGAGCGAGTCGAGACGCCGTGGACATAGGCCTCCTGCACCACCGCGGTGAGCGCCTTCTCGGCCATCCGCCGCGGCTCCAGGAAGCCGGGGAAGTAGGAGCCTTTGCGCAGCTTGGGAATGCGCAGCTCGACGGTGCCGGCGCGGGTCTCCCAGCTCCGATCGCGGTAGCCGTTACGCTGGACCTGCCGCTCTTGGCTCTTCTCGCCGTACGCGGCTCCGGTCAGGCCCTCGACCTCCAGCTCCATCAGCCGGTGGGCAGCAAAGCCGATCATCTCGCGCAACAGATCAGCATCGGGGATCTTCTCTACGAGCGTGCGCAGGTTCATCATGTCGTCGGTCATCGGTGGTTCCTCGAGTCAGGTTGGCTGTCGCAATCCAAACCTTACCGACGAATCATCGGTGACCACTCGCAAAGCCGCTCGCTCGCTACAGCGCTATGGGGGAGCGCGCGTCGCGAGCGGCTTTGCTAATGAGCTACACCACTCCCTGGGACACGACCCCACTCTCGTCACTCCGAGATTAAGGAGGTAAGCCAGTTGCGAGTACCGCGTCGGAATCCAACGCCAAAAGGTGTGACGTATGCGCAATGCAAGCAAAGATGGTGTAAATGCTCGCCTCTCAGCGGGTAGTCGCAGGAGCGCCGGCTTGCCCTATCTGCCTCAATCAGGCCGTTTCAGCTGAAACAAGTTGCCTCGACCTGTACAACCCAAGTGGCGGCTGCAAGGTACCTTGCCACCTCATGCGGCAAGGATTCAGGTTGTTGATTTTGCTGGTATGTTGGAACGTGGTACTGTCGATCGAGGTGTGCCAGGAATATCGGAGCACGGTGATCTTCGGGCAGGCGAAGTCCTGAGCGGGAAGTCTGGGCTGGTCGCGCTCGTTTGCGGCTTTGTTCTCTACGTCAGGTTGAATTGCCGAATTCGGAGGGGTAGCTCGAGAAGAAAGCAGTGAGGGCCCGGGTCATACTTGTGTATACCGGAGCGGGCCTATAATCGGAAGTCCGTAGGTTTTGGGCGAGAGCAGTAATCGGCCCTCATCCCGGACCAAGCAGAGCCGTTATAAGGCCGAGAATCTAGGTTTTTTGGATTTGCCATGGTTCTGTTTGAAAGGATGGCACGTGAACGAGCGCTTGCAAGCATCGCAATTGGTGCCGGATCACAACGAAGCAGTGGTGCTGATTGTCGACGACGATGCCTCGATACGGAAGGCTCTTACGAACCTTTTCCAATCGGCGGGTTTGAAAGTGAAGGACTTTGCCTCCGCCGCGGAGATATTAAAAGCGGACCGCCCCGAGGGGCCGAGCTGCCTTGTGCTCGATGTTCGGTTGCCTGGATTGAGCGGTCTCGAGCTGCAATCCGGTCTCGCTAGCGCGAATATGCATACGCCAATTGTTTTCATAACGGGTCATGCGGATGTTCCAATGACGGTACAGGCAATGAAAGGGGGGGCGGTTGATTTCCTGACAAAGCCTTTCCGCGATCGGGATTTGCTTCGCGCAGTCCAGATTGCAATCGAAAGAGATCGACAAAGGCGAGAGCTTGAGAAGATGCGAGCCGGCGTGCGCTCACGCTTTGAAGGTCTGACGCAGCGAGAGCGTGATATTCTGACGCTGGTTGCGTCAGGGCTCTTGAACAAGCAAGTAGCGGGTGAGCTCGGCCTCGCCGAGATCACCGTCAAAGTCCACCGTGGCCAAGCCATGCGCAAAGTCGGCGCTAAGTCGCTCGCCGATCTCATAAGAATGATTGAGTTGCTGGGCCTGTCCCGCTCAAATGGAAACGTGCAAACCTGAGTACGAGCGGCGGCTCTCGGTTGGATAGCGCTGCAGCTAAAGGCTTTCCGCTTATAATGCCTCATCTCATCTCGATCATTGACGATGATCCGTCCGTTCGTGCCGCCACGAACAACCTTCTGTCCTCTCGCGGCTACGACGTTCAAGTGTTTGCATCCGCCCCAGAGTTTCTACGCTCGGAGGTGCTGGCTGCCACGTCGTGTGTAATCGCCGACATCCAGATGCCTTTCATGAACGGGCTTGAGCTGCTACGGCAAATGCGAAACGACGGTCGTCAAACGCCGTTTATCTTCATTACGGCCAATGCAGAGAGATCAGTTCGCGCCCGCGCAATCGAAGCTGGCGGTATTTGCCTTCTCGCTAAACCATTTACCACAATGACATTGATCAACTGCCTCATTGCAGCGCTCGAAGGACTTGACGACACAAGGAAATGAAAGCGACCACTCTTTGCGGAAAGCACCTCAACGGAATTGGTGAGTCTGAGATAATCGCCTGCACTCGCGGTACACGTTACGTCCTAATCGGAACTCTTGCAATTGCGATGCACGCGTGCGTTGACGGAGGCTCCTTGATGTTCAGTGCAGTTAATCTTGGCGGCCAAATCCTGCCGACGCGCTCATCTTACTGCGCAGTTTCAAGTGAAAGCTGTTTCCAGTTGAGGCGCTCGGGCGAAGTCGCACATCGTTGATCATGAAGCGGTCGCCGAACATCTTCGGCGGGTTTAACTCTCGGCCCTGGTCCCTAAAGGCTGAGCGTGGGCGAGTCGTACGCTTCCGGCGTCCGCTTCCTGACTATTGCCGAATAAGGGAGATTCGGTGGGCGGTGCGTCTTGAACGCGAATGCGATGGTTTTCCCCCTAAGGCGAGAAGTGGCCGTCAAGTTCGGAATGTCGGAATGTCGATTAACGTTCACAATTTCGGGGTTGCGGAGACGCGGGGAGCGCGCGTTCGGGCGTGATCTTCTTCCCGACTGTTGAAGCGCCAACTGTCGATTCCGCTTTCGATAATATCCTAATGAAGGTTCAGGTGGTCGAGCGGCGCGGTGGTCATCTTGGTGTGTCCGCAAGGACGCTCGGCCATTCCCGACTACCAGATTGGTGGTCACCAGCACGAGTGCGCTCGTAGGCGACCGATGAGGTGGAACAGGGAGCTGATTACCGGATTGGGCGAATGGCAGATTGCCGAGCTCGTCGAGAACAACGAAGTCCAACCGGGTCAGGTGATCGGCGAGCCGTCTTTGGCGGCCATCGCGGACCTCGGCTCCTAGCCTGTTGAGGAGGTGGACGTCCTTGTAGAAGCGGCCACGGGCGCCAGCGCGGACACAGCTGCGGGCAATTGCGATCGCGAGGTTAGTCTTGCCAGTCCCCGGGGCAACCAGCGTTGGCCGATGTCTAGGAGCCCGATTGAGATCCTCCCCGTTCCATCCGCAATGCGCAGCGTTAGTCGTCGTTGTCACCTTGCAAGCGGCTTGAGGGTGAGACCGATTTAGTTATCAGGCAACCTGATGGGATGTTAACGCTCCTGCCGGCATGGACGGTGCACCACCGCGTCCTTCCGATTGATCCCTGCTCCGCGGCTTGCGGTGGACGGTCGCTGGAGGTGCGCGCTCTTGTCGACGCGGTTTTATCCTCCTCTTAGGGTTATTCGTCCCATTTGTGGGGACGTCGTCGTGGCGAGCGCGTCACCTCACAGGGAGATCGGTTCGAGAGCCCTCCAAGATGCAGCAGCATTCCGATTGAAACTTGCCAGCAACGCTGGAGCTGTTGAAGGAGCTTCCTACCGAATCGCTCACCGACGGGGTGACCGACGCAAACGACATGAGGAGGACAGCGGTGAGCAAGAACACGCCTGAGCACGCTCCTCGCCGGGCCATCGTGCACGTTCGTCAGTCGGCGGACGACCAGGTTATCAACAACCGAGTGGACCGCGCCGGCAGTAAGGCTTAGGTGACGGTGCGCGGCAGCTTGGCTGGAGCGAGGTGAGCGTGATCGACCATGATCTCGGTCGCTTTGGTGGTGGCACCGCGCGTCGCGGGTTCGAGAAGCTGCTCGCCGCATTTGCGAAGGGCGAGTTGGCGCCGTGGTTTTGATTGAGGCCTCTCGGCTGGCCCGCAGGGCAGGCATCGTTATACACTCCTGGATTGAGACCACGAAGCAAAAGGCGCGCAGGAGTGAACTCTTCCATACGATATCTCACGGTCTCTCATGATCGGATCGAGAACGACCTAGCGCGACGGTCAGGGTGAGAGCGTATGTGGAGGCTCCCGAACGTGCGGTGGTTGCCCCGTGCAAATTCGCCCCCGGGGGGAACGGAGGAGAAGGCCGGCCGTGGAGCTGGCCGGGGTTGCGCAATGACCGGCTCCTTTCGTTACTAGGCATTTGCGACGTCGTCAGTTCGTGCTGTGCTGACGGCCGATGCAAGCAGCAGCGCGTTCGCCTGCTCGTTTCGCGAAGAGTTAAGGCGACGCTGAAGGGTTAGTAGGACCTTGTAAAATAGAGTATCCTGCGTGCAGTTTGGACAGAAGCTCGCTGCTCATCCGCCATGGTTCGGCTCCGCATCATGTTTGAAGTGCGACGGTCACACTAATGACGGGAACGATCAAGCTACGTACTCCTTCCCGGGTATTCAAAGCTCGAAGACCGCTGTTTTGATCGACGCGTCCGTGCTTCGGTAGCGCCAGCGGAAGGCCCGACGAAACGTGCCGCAGGGTGACCGTACCCCCGCCAGAGGTTCGTCAGGATCAATGGAGCGTAGCGTACGTTTGCCTCAGGCGGCAGGGCTCCATTGTCCGTCCCCCGAGTTGACACCCGGATGACGCGTGCCGAGCCACCACCTTCCGGCCGAGCTATTCGGGTCCTAAAACAGGATCAGCGTCGCCATAGCTTAGGAGTAAGACATCATTCTTTGTCCTCGCTCTCGCAGTCGAAGCGATTCTGACGCATGCTATTCAACCTTTCGAACACTGATCGCTCATTCTGGCCATAGAGCTTAATGCCAATGATGACTTCTCGCAGATGTGCTATATTGTAGCGTTTGGTTTGCTCGACCCAGCGGTCGAGCGTAGCATCGTCAAGCGATGGCTCCTTGGCTTTGAAGTAGGCGCGGCGGGTCTGGGCGGACGACATACCAACTTCCATGATGGTGTCAAAGCGAGAAGGGCGATCGACAAAGCGCCTGTCCAGACGGTCAGGGTGGTTGGTGGTCGCAACGTGCAGCACGTTCGCAGTTTGCGCGTTGCCATCGAGCAACGCAAGAAAGTGCTCAGCGCCCCATCTTTCCACGAGCTCGTCCAGATCCTCCATAACCATGACCACGGGCCGCTCGGGCTCAATGCGACGCAGCAGACCGACACACGCGCTAGCCAGTTGCGGGCGATCGATAAAGACAACTACGCCATTATGATCTCGGACAACGACCTGTGTCATTTGTCCGATTGCGCAGGTCTTGCCACTACCGGGAGGGCCCCACAGGAGCATGCCGCGCTTGTGCGTGAAGCCGTACTCGACGTACTTCTCGCGCAGAGCCCAGAACTTGTCGAACTCGACCAAAAGCCTCTCCGCGGCGGTGTCCGGCAAGTTCAAGAGCGTGTCAGTTACAGTCGGCACCTTTTCGAAAAAAACGGTGCAACTATTTTCGCGGCAGCGATAAGCACCTGCTGGCAATTCCAAGGAAGCGTCAGAGACTGGGAGGAAGGTCGTGCCGCTCCGCGCCCACAGCGCAGCATTAAGATGGAATTCGTGATCCATGTACTGGTCCACGCACTCGTCGACGCACTCGTCCACGCACTCGTCCTTGTTCTCGTTTACGGAGAAGGCCTCTTTCATGTACTTCCTCGATTGTTAGATGGAGTGTCAGAGTAAAGGGGTAGCAATAGTTGTGCCATCGCAAACGAGGTCCGTATAGCGACCGCGATCCTGACCGGCGGCAGTCACGTGGCTGGTGAAGGGAAGGCTTATGTATTCACCCGTTGCGACACCGATGTGTGGCTAATTCGACAGACTTGTCCGAAATCGACCAAGCAATGCCGCGGCGTTCTTGTTTTCAATGAAGTATCACTTCGGCATTCAGTGGCCTGGCCGTTGCGAGCAGTTGGGCGGTCTGGCCAGACTTATCCTCGTGATCGTGGGTCGACACATTCTTGCCTCGATTCCGTTCGGCGGGCCGAACTGTGTTTGGTCGCTCTTCGAGTACATGCCCATGATTAACGTTATGGCCAAATGCGCAGAGCCCCACACTGGGTGCTGCTGCAAGTCTAGTGTCCTGAACCAGAGCATTGGATCGGCAGAAGCGCTCGATTGAATTGGTCCATGGAAATGGTTTTGGATCGGCGTTGTGCCGTTCGATGAATGAAGCGATGTCGGCCCTGACGGCGGCAATGCTCCGATAGACGCTGCGCCTGATGTTCTTGTCGGTCAGGAGCTCGAAGAAGCGCTCCTGATTGAGCCATGACGAGCTGGTCGGGGTCAGGTGCACATGCCAACGCGGCCTTTTAACTAGCCATCGCCGGATCAGCGGGGTCGTGTGCGTGGCGTAGTTGTCCATGACGAGATGGACGTCGAGCCGGCGCGGGCTGGGTCTCGTCGAGGAGCTTGCAAAATTCGGCGGCGCGGTGAAGTCGGTAGCACTTGCCGATGACCCGTCCGGTCGCAATATCGAGGGCGCGACCAGCGAGGTGGTGCCATGCCTTTTGTAGTCATGGCTCCTTCGGGCCGGCTGGCCAGGTCGCATCGGCCACATCGGCTGGCTGCGATCCAGAGCCTGGATTTGGGATTTGTCGCTCACACACGGGACGATGGCGTGCTGCGGCGGCGAGACGTAAAGCCGACGACGTCGCGGACCTTGGCCAGTAGGTACGGGTCTGTCGAGAGCTTGAACGTCTCCATCCGATGCGGCTGGCCCGAAGGCCCGCCAGATGCGTTGAACCGTCGACACCAACAGACCGCTCGCCTTTGCCATGCTGCGGGAGCTCCAATGCGTGGCGGGGCAGTTCTCCAGCGTTCGCACGGTCACGACTTCGATTCGGACATCATCAACCGTGCGCGGAGCCCCGGAACGCGGCTCGTCGTGAAGCCCGGCCACGCGCTGCTCTACAAAAACGGTGGCGCGACTTGCCTACCGTCCCGCCGCTCCAGGCGCAGCTTGGCCGCCACTTTCTTGTTCTGTCCTCCCTCCGCGCAGGTCAACACAATCCGGGCTTTCAGAGCCAGCGCCTGCGCCGTGTTCCGCCGCTTCGTCAGTGACGTCAGTGCGGCACGCTCATCATCGCTCAATATCAGGGGCGCAAGTAGCTGGACCGACATCAAATCCTTCGTCGCTATTCCAGCACCCAGCTCTGGCACAACCAAGCGAATCCAATGCGATTTTACGATTGCGAACTTGTGAGTCAGGACAGTAGTCATCTGGAATGCAAGTTCGTCACCGCCGGCGAGCTCGCTCGACGGCTCACGGCTTTGTTATGGGGGCAAAGATGCTTTCGGTCTCGATCAATGGATCGTGGATACTGCGAGGAGCGAACTGGCCTCGCTTGCGCAAGAGATCGACCGCGACATTGCAGCTGTCGCGGAGCCATCACCCAACCCTAGAGCACTATCCCCATCGACGGGCTCTTATGGTCCCTGCTGTCCGGAACGGAATCTCCGCATCGATAAGTGTAGCCTCTGCCGAGATTAGGTTGCGGCGCGGTGAGTAGGCCTCGGTGTGCTGACGTCGAGGCTCGATGTGGACGGCGGTAACTAACACAAGTCCAAATAGCGGCCGATCGATCAAGTTGCACGGTCGTCGGCGGGCTCTCTTTGTCAGGTGCGGCAGTTGCCGCGCCGTTGATGGCCGCAAATCAGCCGGCCTGGATGTTTAATTCTCTCTTCCTCAGAACAAGGAACCGGCACCCGGCGGCACGCCGCACCCGGGTCATCAGGGTCCCAGGGAGTCTCCCGGGCGGGGGGCTCCTGCGCGCCTTCCGGTGGGCCCTCTTGCGTGCGGGCTGAAGCAGTGCCTACCAACAAAAGCAGTGCGGCCGTAGTCAAAAGCGCGCGTTTCATCCGGTTTCCACTAGAACAGATACGAGAACTCCACAGCCAAGTATGCCATCCCAGGTGCTAAGGAGTAGCCGGCGTTGGTTCACCAGAGGTCTCGACTTCATTCCAGGATCGTACAATGTGACGCTAGGTGCGATTCAAGCCTTTTCATAACGGAGGCACAAAGTATCAACCTCACATCGCTTAGGTCAGCGCTCCCGACGGCATCGAGCGGGAGGGCGTGATTGCTGCCGGCCCCAACGTAGTGCCCGTCCTGGCGATCGGCCTGGCTTGTCGAAGCTCGGCGAACGCGTGACATAGACGCCGCAGGAGATTCCAGCTCAGCTACCATCTCCACCATTGTGCGGCGGCTGGTCTTGGCCATGAACAAGGCCCAGTCGATGACGGCGTCCACAGGTTTGCTGATCGCTTCGGTTTGTGCACTCTTACCGAGCTTGTCCGAGATCGCCCAGGATACCGGAATAGCGCCAGCACGGCGATCAGCAAAGCATGCTCTGCGTGCTCCATGCGTCCATGTGCGGTCATGAGTTCTTCGTAACTCGACAGTCACTCGCAACAGGCATGGATAGTGTTGCCGGAGCATGTCGGCGCCGGAGATGCACCTGGATGCAGACCTCGATCCGGCACTGGAGATGAATGCCGACGTATACCTGCATGACTGACAGCGAGATGGCCAAGACATTCCTCGACAGAGCGACGCCCCGGAGTGCCTAGACGCCACGTGTTCCATGCGTTCTCTTTTACAATTGCTTGCCGCCTGGAACGTCGTTATCAGGTTCGAATAAACTCACGGACATATTGGTCATCGCGGAGCCTGATTCTCCCGATATCGACGGCATGTTCGCCTCCTCTTCCGAGCTCCGCTAATGGGCCTCCTGCCCCCGCCAGCAAGCGAAGCTGGTAAGGGGCGGCAAAGACAAGGAGCACACCATGTCTCAGACACCCAATACCGCGATCGCCGTGATCGGCATCGATATCGGCAAGAACTCGTTCAACGTCGTCGGCCACGATGCGCGCGGCGCCATCGTTCTGCGTCAAAAGTGACCGCGTGGGCAAGTGGAGGCGCGGCTCGCAAATCTGCCGCGTTGCCTGATCGGTATGGAAGCCTGCGTCGGCGCACATCACCTGAGCCGCAAACTCGCATCGCTTGGTCACGATGCGAGGTTGATGCCGGCCAAATATGTCCGCCCCTATAGCAGGGGACAGGAGAACGACTTCAATGACGCCGAAGCGATTGCCGAAGCCGTGCAGCGCCCGACGATGAAGTTCGTGGCGACCAAGACCGCGGAGCAACTGGATCTGCAGGCGCTGCACCGGGTGCGCGAGCGGCTGGTATCGCAACGCACCGGCATCATCAACCAGATTCGCGCCTTCATGTTGGAGCGCGGGATCGCCGTGCGCCAAGGTATCGGCTTCTTGCGCACCGAACTGCCCACCATCCTTGCGACGCGCGCCGATGCCCTGTCGCCACGCATGTTGCGTGTCATCGAGGAGCTGGCAGGCGACTGGCACCGGCTGGATCAGCGCATCGATGGCCTCTCCGGCGAGATTGAAGCATTGGCCCGTCAAGATCAGGCATGCTCGCGCCTAATGACGGTGCCTGGCATCGGGCCGATCATTTCGAGCGCCATGGTGGCCGCGATCGGCACCGGAGACGTATTCTCCAAAGGCCGCGACTTCGGCGCTTGGCTTGCCCAAGCAGATCTCGACGGGAGACCGCACGATCCTCGGCAAAATCTCGAGGCGCGGCAATCGCTACCTGCGCGTTCTGTTCGTGCAGGCGGCGTGCGTTGTGCTGGTCAGGATAAAGAACTGGGAAAGTTATGGGCTCAAGTCCTGGATCGAAGCCGCCAAAAGGCGGTTGCACCACAACGTGCTCGCGATCGCGCTCGCCAACAAGCTTGCCCGCATCGCCTGGGCGGTGCTGGCCAAAGGACGCGCCTTCGAGCTGACGAGGACTGACGATGCAGGCGTCCGACCCGCTTGATCCTCGCGCCGTGCTGGGCGCGGTCAAGGCGCAGCCTGGCAACGCCGGAGCCAGCCGCAAGCCAAGCGCGACGGCTGGCCTTGACCGCCCCTGCGCGCGACGCGATCGACGTTCTGCGGGCCGGGACGAAGGAACGGCCCTTGGCTCGAACAAAGGAACTGAGCAAAATGAGGAGCAAGCGATGACGTAAGCCCCTATCAATAATTTCCAGCCGAGGTCTGCGAGAGGATGAGACGAGATGGAGGTTCGGTCTTCCCGGCGCATGCGAACACTGGTGACCCGAATGGTCCAATCGAGGCCTGTCCGCTAACGAGAACGCACGCGCGCTGATATCCATGGTGGCCGGAGCAAATGCTCCAATCAAAGGCCGGATACATTGATGCAAGACCGCTCACCGCCAGCTCGGCGAAACCACTTGCAACGCACGGCCGGACCATACATCGGGGTCATTTATATTGCTCCTTGCTATAGATCCGCTTCACCAGTAGCCGACAGTTTCGTCTCGCCGGTCGGTCACAAATCCGGGCAGTCGTACTGGCGATAACAACAGTGGCGTCCGTAACAACCGTGCCTATAACCGTGGCAGGGATATGCGCGGAACGGGTACGACCGCGGGCCGGTATGGTACGGACTGCAGCCATAACTGACCGGAGGGTATCCATAAGGCGGCTCCGCATATACGCAATAAGGGCCATAACAGCCGCCGCTCGTACTTGCGCCACGGAAGAGTTCGGCTCTTGCAAGACTGGAGATCCTCCGTTCGCAGTTGCAGTGAGAGACAGGGGACATCGTGGTCGTGCCTCCAGGAAAGGCCTGCACGACTCCGACACTCCTCGGCATCGGCGCTGCCGTCGCCAGCTCCAACTGGACAACCATCAGGACTCCCACCACCGTACAGCTCAATAGGGACTTCCAGCTGCTCATCGTTCGACTCCTTATCACGGTCGTTTCGACAGTCGGCTCCAAGATGTCGTCAAAAAGCTCCCGCCTGGCGGCCTGCGCAGCCAGTGCTGCTGATCCAAATATTGGCTGCCGCCAATCAAGTGCCACAGCCACATGATCGCTACGCTACTTTCCTACCCCAATGCCAAGACGTATAGCGCTTGCTTGGCGAACGAAAGCAGCACTCCACCGGCTGCGAGAGCGGCCACGCAGAGTGCCAAGATCACCGCGCGCTCCATGCTTTACCGTTTTAGGCGGTCGTGAGCGCCCGAAGGTGGGATCGGTCGAACAGTATCTTGGATAATGGACGTATTGGTCAGCGCGTAGCCTGATCTTATTGATATCGACCGCATCTCGAGCACGCCTTCTCCGCCATTTACAATTCCCCTCCAGGGCCAAATAAACCTCCCCGGAGTAGCTCCGGGCAAGCCTCTCAAGGAGAGGATCAGCAAGTCCGATGCCATCGGCGGGAGCATGACAGTTCTGACACGTATAAATGAGTTAGGGGATTCTGAGCACCATTGCGAGAGCGTCGCGACGCCATGTTAGTGCGACAACTGTCCCGAGTCTGACAGACGGGGACGTCAGTTGCGTTCTGGTGTTGATCCCATAATCAGACGTAGCACAGCTGCCCTCACTCTACAGCAGGCCTGCCGCTTCAGCTGGAGCATCGCGTTCCTCGCACCGTCGCCGCCATCGGTCAAAACGAGCAAACTGTGGCGCCTGAGCCGCTCGTGCAAGTCGCGTCCCGGTATAGGCAGCGTTCTTTGCTGCCAGTTCAGCGACAACCGGCGGCCACACTCGCTCGCGGACATCGAGTCAATCGCGCCGACGGGCGCCTAGTGTCGCGCGACGATCAGGATGGAAGGCAGCGTCAATCAAGGTGAGAGAGTTTCGCTGGGCTCGTGACGGAGGGAGGGCGTAGCCCGACCGGAGTTACGAGCCCAGCGTCGGCGCGATCCCGAGGAGGACCGCGCCGACTGGTGATCGCGGCCGGCGGGGTTATGCAAGTGGTTCTTCCGCCAAGAGGAATCACTCGCTTGCCCGGCCGACACATCACAGATCACCAGATGAGATGGGATGGTTGCCGCCCTCCCCAGACGGCATCGTAATGTGCCAAGAACGCAGTGTTTGAACCCCGAAGCGAAGAGGACGGCAAATTGATGGATACGGTGATCGGAGTGGATCTAGCCAAGAATGTGTTTCAGCTCCACGGGGCGTCAATGGCGGGACACTTGAAATTTCGAAAGAAACTGTCGCGGCTTCAGTTTCGGAAGTTCATGGCGGGCCACCCATCGGCAGTGGTGGTGATGGAAGCCTGTGGCAGCGCCCACTATTGGGCACGGGAGATGGTCAAGCTCGGCCATGAAGTGAAACTGATCGCTCCGCAATATGTGAAGCCTTTTGTGAAACGCCAAAAGAACGACGCGGCTGATGCCGAAGCAATCGTGATCGCGGCACAGCGCCCCGAGATGCGCTTCGTCGAGCCGAAATCGGAAGAACAGCAGGCCAGGGCAGTGCTCTTTCGGGCTCGGAAGCGCCTTGTTCATCAGCGCACCGATCTGGTGAATGCGCTGCGTTCTGTTCTCTACGAATTCGGCCATATCATCCCGCAAGGAATCGAACAACTTAAACGCATTGACGCAATCCTCGAAGATCCGAACAGCGATCTACCAGAACTGGTCCGCGAGGAATGTCGGAGTCTCATTGATCAGATCGCCTACAAGACGGAGCGGATCGATGCCAAGGCAGAGCAGCTCAAGAAGTTGGCGACGCGGACGGTCACGGCGCAGCGGCTGCAGACAATGCCGGGGGTCGGCCCGCTGACCGCACTCGCGATCGAGGCTTTCGCGCCCGACATGGCGGCCTTTCGACGTGGCCGAGACTTCGCGGCTTGGCTCGGCTTGGTCCCACGGCAACATTCCTCAGGGGGAAAGGAAAGGCTCGGACGCGTTTCGAAGGAAGGACAGGCGGACATTCGCCAGTTGCTCATCGTTGGGGCGATGTCGCGGCTGAACTGGCTCGGGCGCAAGTCGATCCCTAGCGGATCCTGGCTGGCGCAGATGCTGGCGAGGAAGCCGCGCATGCTTGTGGCGATCGCCTTGGCGAACAAGATGGCTCGGACGATTTGGGCCATGCTCACCCGGAAGGAGGATTATCGGAACCCAGCGCAGGCAGTGACGGCATGACTGCATGCAGCACGAAATAGCCTGACGTTGGCGAAGGGGGTGTGAGAAGGCGACGACCCGAATGGGCGCAACGATCGAACAGATCTGGATCAGGAAACCAGCTAGAGCCAAAGAGCCGACGTGCTCGGAGATGAGAATTGGACCTGGTCCGCGGATCACCATACCGGCCAGCGGCTTCTGAAAATGCCGTAAAGGAAGGCCTGACAGAAGACCGCACTCGATCACACGCCAAAGGGTCAGAAACTTCTTGCATTGCGGGCGGCAACCACAGAAGGCTCTACATGAAGTACCGTCAGACCGATAGCCCGCCAGTGGCGGCGGCCAAGGCGTCATTCAGTGCGTCGACCGCCTATCGGATCGAGAGAGATCCCCGATTTCCATCGCAAAGGAAGGCGCCCCGCGGCCGGCAACGACCGGACCCGTTGAGCGAGGTGTTCGAGACCGAGATCGTCCCGATCCTGAAGGCGGCACCTGGCTTACGCCCGGTGGCGGTGTTCGAGGAGATGCTACGGCGTCATCCGGATCTCGGCATCGGTATCCGTCGTACCCTGGAACGTCGGATCCGTGCATGGCGGGCGGTCCACGGCGAGGAGCAGGAGGTGATCTTCCGCCAAACCCACGAGCCTGGCCAACTCGGCCTCTCCGACTTCACAGACATGGACGAGTTGGGTGTTACGATCGCGGGTGCTCCGTTGGATCATCGTCTCTATCACTTCCGTTTGGCCTATTGCGGGTTCGAGCACGCCCACGTCGTGCTTGGCGGCGAGAGCTTCGTCGCCCTGGCGGAAGGCCTGCAGAATGCCCTCTGGTCGCTCGGTGGGGCGCCGCGGGAGCATCGGACCGACAGTCTGTCGGCCGCATTCTGCAATCTCAATCGTGATGCACGGGACGATCTGACGCAGCGATACGAGGCCCTTTGTGCCCATTACGGCATGCGGCCTTCCCGCAACAATCGAGGCGTTGCTCACGAGAATGGTTCGATCGAAGGGCCCCACGGTCATCTCAAGCGAGCAATCGCGGATGCCTTGCTGCTGCGCGGAACTATCGACTTCGACGATCTTGCCACCTATCGCGGCTTCATCGACGAGATCGTCAGCCGCCGCAATGCCCGCAACGCCAAGCGGATCGATAGCGAGCGCGTGGTGTTGCAGGAGCTGCCCGATCGGCGCACCTCCGACTACGAAGAGGTGATCGTCCGCGTGACCTCGTCCGGCGGCTTCACCCTGCGCAAGGTGTTCTACACGGTGCCATCGCGCCTGATCGGTCACCGACTGCGGGTGCGCCTTTACGACGATCGTCTCGACGTGTTCGTCGGGGGCACCCATCTCGTCACCTTGCCGCGTGGGCGGCCGCATCCCAATGGCAAGTACGACCAGGTCGTCGATTATCGGCACGTGATCCATTCCCTGCGGCGCAAGCCGATGGCACTTCTCAATCTGGTCTACCGAGATCAGCTGTTCCCGCGGGATGCCTATCGGAAGACCTTCGATCGCTTGCGCGAACGCTTGCCGGACAAAAAAGCCAGCCGGATCATGGTCGATCTCCTCGCGCTCGCTCATGAACGCGGCTGCGAGGCCGAACTCGCCGATCAGCTCACCGCCGATCTCGAGGCCGGCCAACTGCCCGACCTCAACCGGCTACGTGCTTACTTCGCCCCCGATCCCGCCAACCTGCCGAACGTCGTGGTGCAGCTCGTGCCGCTTGCGACCTACGAATGCCTCATCGGTGCCGCCGAGACCGGAGGTGCCGCATGAGCGTAACGAACACGGTTGATGCCGCGCGCCTCAATCTGCTGCTCAATGAGCTCCGTCTGCCTGCCATCAAGGTGCTGTGGGCGCAATTTGCCGAACAGTCCGACAAGGAAGGCTGGCCGGCCGGCCGCTTCCTCGCGACCATCGCCGAGCACGAGATTGCCGAACGCGGCCGCCGTCGGACCGAACGACACCTTGTCGAAGCACGTTTGCCCACCGGAAAGACCTTCGACAGCTTCGACTTCGAAGCCGTGCCGATGATCTCAAAGGCGCAGGTGATGGCGCTCGCCGCCGGTGACAGCTGGCTGGGCAAGGGCGCCAATTTGCTGTTGTTCGGCCCGCCCGGCGGCGGAAAGAGCCACTTGGCGGCAGCGATCGGCCTGGCCCTCATCGAGAACGGATGGCGCGTCCTCTTCACCCGGACCACCGATCTCGTGCAGAAGCTCCAGCTAGCGCGACGCGAGCTTAACCTCGAGGCGGCCATCAATCGTCTCGATCGCTTCGATCTCCTGATTCTTGATGATCTCGCTTACGTCACCAAGGATCAGGCCGAGACCAGCGTGCTGTTCGAGCTCATCAGTGCACGCTACGAGCGCCGCTCGATGCTGATCACCGCCAATCAGCCATTCGGCGAATGGAACAGGGTCTTCCCGGACCCCGCCATGACCCTGGCCGCTATCGATCGCCTCGTTCATCACGCCACCATCGTCGAGATGAACGTCGAGAGCTATCGCAGACGGACCGCCCTCGAACGAAAACGCGGTCCCGGACGGCCGCCATCGCACGCGACACCCAAAACCGTCGCTGATTGACGCTGCGCGACAATCAGAGTTCAACAAAACTCTTGCGCGCGACAATCATCGCGGCAATCATCATCAGGCCGCGACACGCCTCGCCATCCTGATTGCCGCGCACTTCCTACCCAGATTGCCGCGCTACAGCCTAGATCAAGCCCCCATAGTTACACGCTCACAAGACGTGGCTTCGTTCGATCCAGCGTCAAATAGGTCCCGTGCTGGACTTGCGGCGAGATCTGCGAGCGAGCGTCGACAATGCCGGCTCATACGAGGAGTCCCCACCGCGCCCTGCCTCCCGCCCTGGCACCGATACGCTCGACCAGCGCTCTTCACACGCGGCCGGGCCGAGTTCTTACTTGAAGAGCGTCGCCCACAGGCAGCCGACCATCTCGCGTGCAATGGCGGTGGTGACGATCACCCCGGCTTTGCTGGCCGCCGACAAGGGGTGATAGAGGATGCACAGCTTGACCTGGGCTCTTTGCCCGCTTGTTGATTGGTCGGCGCGATTAGGATGATCCCTAAGTTGCGAACTTCCTCGCCGCGCACTCCTTGGGCCATCGCAACCGAAATCGTTGCCTTGTGTACATCCAGCCCTACGAAAATGCTATGGTTCATCAGGCCCGCTCCCCATGCTTGGGGTTCGGCGCCGGACCATCCGGCGCAACCCTCGATAGGAGCTTGCCGCGGGGCCGCCCGTCACCTCACAGGGCGGACAAAGGGTCTAGGGGATGCTGAGGTCCTCTGCAAAGGTTCGGCCTGCCGCACTGGTCCTGAGCTCGTAGCAAATTCGTATGCCTTCGGCTAAGTCGCTTCTTCCGGCTTTTGCGACCGCGCTGGCGTGTACGAATACGTCCGGACCTCCGTCATCCGGTCTGATGAAGCCATATCCCTTTCTTGCGTTGAACCATTTCACGATACCTGTTGCCATGTGTCGAACTCCGGCGTCTTCAAAAGCTAACAAAAAGTACGCACTCAGCCAGCGAAGCTCATGCCGCACGCAAGGGCGCTGTAGAACAATGTAAGATTGCGAAAGAAGGTAAAAAGCCGTCGGTATGCCATACAATTGCGTATCTCACTTGATGCGCTCGCTTGTGCTCCATGAAAAGTGCGATCGCGGCGCGACAAGATTGCGGACTTTGGTGCACTGTCAGCTTGCCGTTGCTCAACGCAAGGCGTCATTATCGCATGTCCGAGCGACGCAGGTTGGAAGAAGAGTGAAAGGTGGTGGTGACCGTCATTCGCCGTCAGGCGCACCGCTCGGCGCAAAGCGGTCGAGCAAGTGCGCCGGTCGGTTTGGATGAGATCTACGGCGGTGAAAGCGGACACGGCGCTAGTGGGGGCAGCTGTGGCCGCTCGCATGGAATCCAAGCGAGAGCTCATGTCGCTACTTCGGATATAAGATGCACCGCCGCTTGCGATTGCAGCGCCTCGGCGCCAAAGTGTTGGCAGAAGTATCCTGACAAAAGTCATCGAGCACCTGTTCTCGCGAGAGACCAATGCATCTATTCTCATTGGCCGTTAAGCAAGTAGCGTGCCGCGCCTTATGACAACGGGACCAACTGCCGACTAGGTTGCTCTGCCGTTTTGGTTCTGGTGATGTAGGAGTGTGGGAGAGACTATGCTCCTGCTCGCAGCATTGCCTCGGCCGCAGAACATTTGGGCCGTTGCCCAGAAGCTTGAGAGTGACGCTCAATCTCCTGAGATAGGTCCTGGCGCTATGAGGGAGAGGCTCTTGCCGCATGTAGGCGGTCCATGACGGTATGCGCGGCAGCAGTTGCAGCGCCCATGCTGCCATCGTTGGACATCTAACATGGGCAGCTGGCGCAAAACTAACAATAATCGTACTGCCTGGTGTTAGATCAAGCGCACCGTTGCTGAAACCCGGCGGACGCGCGCTTGGCCCGACAAGTGGCGCGGACGATCTCGGGGACCGCGAGCAGGCCTGGAGCACTTCGGGATCAGGTGCGCGTGCAGGATCGATTGCACCTCGTTCTTGAGCCGCGCGATGCCGCACGACCTGGTAGCGCCGCGCCGCTAGCCGACGCTTGCGTTCCGTCTCTGCGTCAGGCGTCCGGATCTGCGGCAGGTGCCGCGGGCGCCTGCAGACACGCGAGTGTGCCGGCATCGATCTTGTCGGTCTCGACTTGAGCCTGGGCGATCGCCTTCACCTGATGCGAATTGGCGACAATCACGCGTGCCACGAACGACGCCAGAACCGGCGACACCGCCACTCTGTTCGCGGTCGCTTCGACCACCACCGCATCACTGGCCAGCAGGGTCTTGCCAAAACCGTCCAACGCAGTCCGCGTCTATATCAATACGGCCCGCATGTCGGAGGCTGCCATCCTCCCAAACCACCACCTCTCCGAGGTTCGGACGTCGATGTCAATCACCCGTCGCACTTGCACCTCCTGCCAAATCAGACCACATGACGGGAGCTACGGGCGACACGACAACTACGGATGCGCGCTCTCAGCGCAACCGGGCTGGTCGCAGAGGCGGCCAGCTACTAACCCGAGCTCGTGGCTGATCGTATGCATCGGCCTGCCCGCACCTTGGTGCTCCCGGTGCCTCTCTCCCGATGGTTGCACCATACGCCACTATCTTGAATATCGCAGCGGGACATCGGCACCGAGAAACTCAAATACCGGTTACCAATCCGATCGAGCGCCTCAACGGCAAGATCAAGCGGCGATCCGAGGTCGTCGGCATCTTCCCTAACGGAGACGCAATCGCCGACCTAATCGATGCGACCCTGTCGAGCAGAACGACGAATGTGCGGTCCAGGCGCCCGCTACATGACGCCGGAAAGCATCGCGCCATTAAGCGATGAATTCATCGTCGGTCTGCCCGACGTGGCAGGCTGATGCCTTCCGACCCGCCTGCCGGAAAATCGCAGGTAACCTACCGTCAGCTACACCATGCCCCGGCAGGGTGCTGGCAGCGGAGCTTGCGTCAATTGGATCGAACGTCTCTTCGTTTCTCAGCATTTGAGGCGCGGTATCTACCCGTCGAGGAGCGGCCTAGGCATCAACACGGCGATCTTGTGAGACGAAGTGTTCAAGCGTCCCACAGGATGCTCGCCGATGGCATCTTATGGTTCATCAGTGCAGGGTTGACCAAGCAATTTAGCGGCAGAGCTCCAATCGATGCTTCGGATGCCCTGCTTAAACCAGTCAACCCATTTCTTGCTTATGAAAATCGCGTAGCAGCCTGAGAGAGGATCACGCTCACGCGGGGCCATCGGGGCTGCGAAAGGATGCAGCCGTTGCCCCTGAGCCTAGCAGAACGGCCGTCGGGGCGACTTAACGCCCCAATTGGCCGTCTTCAATCTAAGGGCTTTAGGCGGTTGGGGGCAATCCCCGGCGCCTAGCAAGCTTGATGGTCCTGCCTGACAGCTCAACTATGCGTTTCTCCGCCGCTGTGAACGAAATCCTTCAATAGGATCAAGCCGCCTCCGTACGGTCTGGGGAATTGAGCGGAGTCGTTGAGGAAACATAGCCGAGAGCAGCTTGCTTCTGGCGCCGTCGCTCCACGGACGGAGGGATGCCCATTTTGCCACGGTATTTTGCGACCGTCCGGCGCGCTATATCGATCCCAGAGGAACGCAATAGCTCGACGATTGCGTCATCTGAGAGCACTGATGCTTGGGCCTCGGAGTCGATGAGCCTCTTAATGCGGTGGCGAACAGCCTCTGCCGAGTGAGCCGTCTCGCCGACGGCTGAAGCAATGGATGGTTTGAAGAAGTATTTGAGCTCGAACCGTCCACGATTGGAGGCCATGTACTTGTTGTTCGTTACGCGTGAAACGGTGGACTCATGCACCCCCGCGGCGTCGGCCACTGCTTTCAGATTGAGGGGTCGTAGATGCTCTACGCCGTAGGAGAAAAAGTCATGTTGCTGACGCACAATTTCGCTCGCAACTTTCAAGATTGTGTTCGCACGTCTCTCAAGTGAACTTACCAGCCAGCGTGCATCAGACCACTTATTGGCCAGGTAGGCCTTGTCATTACGGTTGCGCATTTTGCCCTTGAAATCGCGATAATAAACCTGATTCAGCGAAATGCTGGGAAACGCTTCACTGTTCAGCTCGACTACCCAATTGTGGTGATGACCCCGGCGAACAAAGACATCTGGGATCAAAAGTTCCAGGCGCACCGAACCAAACTTATGTCCCGGCTTCGAGTCGAGTGACCGAAGTTCCGCAATCATATCGGCGATGTCCTCATCGCTCTCTCCGCAAACGCTGCGCAGGGCAGGAACCCCCTCAGGTACAAGAGCGAGGTTCTCAACCAGTGCCTGCATCGCTGGGTCATAGCGGTTGCGCTCGCGCAGCTGGATCGCGAAACATTCTTTCAAAGAACGAGCGAAGACGCCAGGAGGGTCAAACGTCTGCAATGTTGCCAGAACGAGATCAACATCTGTTTGCGAGGCCCCCAGCCGTTTGGCGGCATTTCCTAGGTCTTGCGGCAAGTATCCGGCGTCATCGACGAGGTCGATTAGATAGCGTCCGATGAGTCGCTTTGTGGGCGACGTCAGCGCGAGTCCGAGCTGCTCGGTCAAATGATCGCGGAGGGTGATCTCTTTCGGTACGCACGCCTCTAGATTATAGTCTTCCTGACAAGATCGGCTGCGGGACGCCTCTGTGCCGACGTCCAGCCGATCTTGGTCCGAATTCTGAGGAATGTCCTCATCAAATGGCTCGGAATGAAGATCGTCAAGCTCCGGGCTGGGCGCCGCGTCGAGCTCGGGGCGAGTGCCAGGGTCTACGCTCAAGCCGTCTTGTTGGCTATTGTCGAACGCGTCGCTGTCAAGATCACTAGCGTCGTCCGGACCGCTGGCTTCGCTGAAGAGGTCGGTCGTTGTTCCGGCATCCTCTTGCGTCAGCATGTCTATGTCGCGCTCCAGCAATGGATTGCACTCGAGCTCCTCCTCCACGAAATCAGCCAGATCGAGATTAGACAATTTCAGCAGCTTTATCGCCTTCGCCAGGCGCGGCGATAGTACGGCTGATTGCGATTGCCGAACATTCTGCTGATATCCCAGGCTCATTGTAAGGTCTCTCCCCGGCTGATGTACGGCGTCTGTATGCGAGTTACCAATTGATGTTCGGCACGCAGACGGTTGTGGATATGGAAGCGCAAGGCGATCTCCCGCCCTACAGGCGCAGAGTCCCCTCTCGCTCTATCTTCATAGAATGTTTGATGGCCGCCTGTGGGGAGGCCAAGGATGCGGCCTGCTGTTGATAGTCTGGTTCTGGTGAACCGAGACGAGGGCGCCACGACAATGAACTGTCCAGTTGGCAAATAGAATCTGCGTTCTGATTGCCAGAGGCCATAGTTTTTGCCGGGTTTCGCATCGAAGTTGTCGCGGCGACCTACGCCGCAGGCGTGTGTCATCGTCCGGCCTTTCCACACAATACGTTCTTGGCCTGACACGATTGGCGCGCCTCGATTGTTAACAGGCGCAGGACCGGACTGCTTACCGGCGGTGGTCGCTCCAGCTGAAAAAAAGCGAGGGCTTTGTGTCCCGGCGGGGCCCGGGCTGAGGTAGAGCGCATATAATCGCTTGGTGCTGTCCCCGCCGAGGGTGGCATAGGGTCCGGAGCGCTTTTTGCAACGCTCCGCTTGCCGCTGCGGTCGCAGCACCATCTTGGGAACGCGTTCCCAGAGGCGAGCTCTTCCGTGCAAGGCCGTATTTGGCCAAATTCTGGCTCGGCGCAGTGGGTCGCCCGTTCGAGTGAACCGGGCGAAACACGTCGCTCCATCGCAGGTCTGGGGCGGCAAGTGCCGGAGACCGGGCAGCAACAACGCGGCGTGCCGGACATCATTCAACGGACTGAGCAAGAGGCCTCCCGAGATCTGTTCAGTGGAAGCATCAGCAAGAGGTGTGCCAAGCCAGTACGCCGGATGCCGCTCATGTCCCTTGTTGATGATCTCAGGTAGTGATGCAGTACGACGGAGCTCGCTGCGGTGTGTGAACTAGCGGCCCGATCGACCTTTGTGGCAACCGCAACAATCAAGATGGGCGACATCGAACAACGCGGGATGGAGGTCTCAGGCAACTAGCGCGCCATTGTTTAGGTGCATCGTCCTGTGCTGCCGCAACACGCCCAAGCCGCCAGCGAGATGCCGGGCGGCGCTAATCGTGAGCTATCTCGTGGTACAGCTATTGCTGCGACGATGACAAGCCTAGCGCGAGGAGCAGCTCTCAAGAAGCAGCCGGATGTCGAGCGCGCGAAGCGGCTCGTCGTCTGATCTAATGCGGCGCCGGGTGAGTTAAAGCAAGTGATCTCGCACGTTGGGCCACGGCGCATGTCAATCAAAGTAATGAAGTTTGGGGGATCGAGCTTTCGTGATGCGGAGGCGTACCGCGCTGTCTCCAGACATATAGTAGATAGGCTTGCAAATGACGCGCGGCAAGTCGTGGTCGTCGTTAGCGCGATGCACGGCCAGACGGACGTACTGAAGTCTCTAGCGCTCTCTGTGAATGAAATCTGCAGCACCGTTGCCTTGGACACCGTCCTGACAGCGGGAGAAATGATTTCCGCTGGACTTCTTGAGGCAGCATTGCAAAGACACTCGGTGCCGACATCATCGCTCTTTGGCTATTCGATTGGAATCAAGACATCCTTGGTTCTAGGTAGGACGGTCATCGAGGAGGTCGACAACAAACCGCTGCTAAAGGCGCTCGATTATGGCCGCGTGGTAATCCTTGCCGGAGCGCAGGGTCTGGATGAAGGTGGACGGGTCTCAATGCTCGGCCGCAATAGCTCGGATTTGACTGCGGTAATAGCCGCCGATATGGTGGGAAGTGGCGTTTGCGAAGTCTACTCGGATGTCTGTGGCATCTACTCCGCCGATCCGAGGATTGTGAGGCAAGCAAGGCTGCTCCCGACAGTCTCCTATGCCAACGCAAGTCGGATAGCACGCTGCGGGGCGAAAGTGCTTCACCATGGCGCAATCGACTATGCTGCCGGCCGGAGAATAGCCATCTCCTGCAAATCGTTACTGCCGAATGAGATGGCCGGTACTTTGGTGACTGACGCAGGAGGCGGGGTTTGCGTGGTCATCAACCCGTCAGCAACACGGGTTGCATTTCAAAGCGTCTTCGAAAAACGTAATGCTGAAGACGTTTTACGAAGGCTTGGTATCATGTGGATCGATCTCGAGCAGGATGAAAGCCCCGAGGGGTATTTGACGCATGACGCGGAGGCCGCGCTTACCGCTCTGCATCGGGAAGGCATCCACCCCGTGAGGAGTGCGCAGAAGATTGTTGTTTTAGCGCTCACCGGGTCCAAGCCAAAGACATACGAATTGCGAGATCTTGAGGCCGCTTCTTACTGTGCTCAGAGGGTCCATGCAGAGCTCCGCACTAGTGGGGTGGAAGCACCTCACTAGCCATCACCTCCTGATTGGCGATATACCGCGCTGCAGGTCGGGAGAGCCGGCTACTCACCGCGGAAATGAGTCGTCAGCGGCAACTTCACCTCCCTTGTAGAAGTCTTGAGATGGCTTGTCACGATGACCATCGCCGAGCGGACCGATCCTTCGATAAGTGCATTCCGCTACTGGGCAGTTGAGTTACGCAACGCCAGAACGCACGATCTGCCAGGTGCCTGCCAGGCAAGTGATGCGCAACCAATTACCGCGCGCCCAACATGCAAACGGCCTTCGTTAGCCTACTGGTTCTGTAGCCGGGCTCACCGTGAGTGCGGGCGGTTAGCGTATCCGTATCCGAGTCCAGGTTGACCTGGGCCGCAGTGTGATGCGGGTAGGCGACCTGCCCGACGACTAGGCCCGTCCCCAGGGAGCTAGTCGACTGAAGCTGGAACATGTTCAGGGAGAAACAAGAGTTAGACGGTCGTGGTACTCGAAGTGTAGCACCAGCGAGATGCGGAACAGGTGCTAGCCTGCCGCGGTGATCAAGCGTCTGGCGTGAGGCCTCGCCGAGGCAGCGAGGCCCGATGCAGATGTCATGTCAGAGCGGGGCTGCTTCCGCTAAGCTATCTTCAAAGATGTCCAAACCCTTAGTCAGCGTCTCCGGGTCGATCGTTAGCGGAGGAAAGAATTTGATGACCTCGTCCGCCGGGCCGCATCGTTCAATGATGAGGCCCCTATCGTACGCCTTGCGTGCTGCAGTCTCAGCGAGGTGAGTATTTCGGCAATCAAAGCCGAGCGCCATTCCGCGGCCGCGGACAGTGAAGTGGTCTCCATGCGCGCGCGCAATAGCATTAAGCCGGTGACGCATCAGCGTTCCCAGTCGATAAATGCTTTGCGAAAAGATCTCAGTGCGCCAGTAGATATTCAAAGCTGCAGTTGCAGAGACAAGCGCTAGGTTATTTCCTCGAAAGGTGCCCGTGTGCTCTCCCGGTTCCCATATATCAATTGCCTCTTTGATCAACAACATGGATAACGGCAGACCATATCCACTTAAGGACTTCGACAATATTACGACATCTGGTGACAACTCGGCGAACTCAAAGCTGAAGAAATCGCCAGTACGGCCGCAACCCATCTGAATATCGTCGACGATAAATATGGCTCCAATCTCTGCCGCTAGGGCTTGTACGGATCGTAGCCATTCCTTTTGAGCGACGTTGATGCCGCCCTCCCCCTGTACTGTTTCAAGGAGAATGGCGGCTGGCGCATCGATGCCGCTGCTAGAGTCCAGCAATATGTTCCGCAGGTGCTCCGCCGTATCAATCTCATCTCCAAGATAACCATCATAGGGCATTATCGTGACGCCGGACAGGGGGACTCCACTGGCTTCGCGAAGAAAGCGACTGCTGGTCGCAGCCGCGGCGCCGAGACTGAGGCCATGATAACCACGTGTGAATGAAATGATGTTGTGGCGCCCGGTTACTTTACGCGCCAGCTTCAATGCCGCCTCAACGCCATTGGCACCTGTAGGTCCAGTAAATTGAAATCGATAATCCAAGCCCCGCTCACGAAGAATAACTGAGTTGAAAGTCTCCATAAAGTCGACCTTGGCCGGAGTGGCCATATCGAGGCCGTGAACGACAGCATCAGATCCCAGATATTCTGTAATAGCTGCCTTTAGCTGATGATTGTTGTGGCCGTAATTGAGCGCTCCAGCCCCGGAAAAGAAGTCGATGAACCGTTCGCCCGTCTCGCTTAGCAGAAAGGGCCCGCGCGCATGACTAAAGCACGCTGGGAAGAGACGCGAGTACAGGCGAACGTTGGATTCCAACGTTTCTAACGTTCGAAGAGTACGTGAGGGGTCGGCAGAGTTATTCATGATCGCACCTTCACTTTGTCCATGAATATGGCTGGTGCACGTGACATACTCCACCATGCGGAATATTAAACCTCTCAGCGTTGGTAGTCCCTCGTCGAGCGAGGGAGAATCGTCGAGCCGGTGCGACGCTGTTGCGGTTTGGTCAGGAGGCCATTCACTAAGCGCGGCTTGAATACGGCTGGCATGCGCACTGTTGCCGATGCCGGACGGCTCGCCGTGGCAATATCAAGCTTCCAACATCGAGCTTGAGGCGGCGATATAGGGACTCGTCGGAGGCCAGACCGTGATCGCCGGGCGAAGCGAGCCTAATTATACGCAGCCCTCATGGATCAAGAGAGCTGATAACACCTATTGAAAGGCCGACGGCGATACAGGACGATGACCCTGGACAAAGAGCCCCGGCAGGCGCCGGGGCCCTCGATCATTGATTGAGAAACTGAGATCCTTATTTGCTCGCGAGTGGCCAGCCAAACTTGTAGTTGAGGCGGGCGGTGACGAGATCAAAGTCCTGACGAATGCGGTCGTTTCCTAGTCCTGTTGCGAAGCTAACGTCACTAGCCGGCATGAACACGTGGTCGTACTCGATGCCAGCTGACCAGTTCGGTGTTAGGCTAATCTCAAGACCGGCACCGGCCGTACCTCCCCAACGTGTGGTATCCGCGTCGCCCAGAAAGCCAGCCGAATTAGTGATCCGATAAGTGCTCCCTACCACAGCCGCGCCCGCTTTGGCGTAGAGCAGTACGTTGCCGGCCGAATAGCCAATCTGGCCGGTCAGCAAGCCGAAACCGTCGATGTTTGTGTGATTGGTGGTGCCCGGGTTGGCAATGCTAACGTTTGAGCCGCTGAGATCGGCCCAGTTGCCCAGCCCTTCGAGTCCGAGCACGGTATTGCCGAATTGCCAACGATATCCAATCTGGCCCCCTACTGTGCCGCCGGTTGCGTCGTGAGAGCCCTCGGGGATAGAGCCGAGAAAATCCCAGGAGTTATGGCTCGAGCCCCAGCCGCCATTGACGCCGGCATAGAAGCCGCTCCAGTCGTAGAGCGCGATGACAGCCGGGCTGGGCGTCGGCGTATTCGGAAATGCGGGACGCGCGGCGAGATCTGCGGCAGACGCGGACGTCGCAGCGGCCATCGCAAGAATGCTCGCGCAAACGAGTGACTGCTTTTTCATTTCGGTTGTTACTCTCTTTAATGGCCCCCAGTGTGGCCGTTGTATCAGCGCTTACGCGAATTGCTGTACCTGAAGTGCAACAGAGCTCGACGATAGCAGAGCCGAACCTGACGTAGTGTCAGGTTGTGAAGAGATAGTGCGAGCATGGCGCGCAGGCGTCGGAATTCGAGGCGAACGAAGGCGCCTGCGGCGCTCGATGTTGCGTGTTGGCTCGTGTAGCAAATGATAGCTGACAGTGCGTGCCGGCTGCGGCCCGGATGTATACGCCGTTATAGGCTTTTGTTGAATGCGGAACGAGAGCGCGTAAGCGCTTAGCGAGAGCGGATAGCTGTGCGAAGAAGCGTCCGGCTTGGATCGAGGTTTAGATGGGATTAGACGGCAAAAAGGATGTCCATTTGGACGTCTCATCGGCGAGGTCGGTGAGCCGGCTGGAGGTTCTTGGAGGACCTTCGGGGCGCCGCGTGCGTTCGGAGGCTGAGAGCCGCCTCGCACGGCGGCAACACGCCTCGCTCCCGAAACTGCCGTCGCCAATCGTAGATCTGCTAGCGCGTCGCTCCGTGCTTGCGCGCCCCTCGGCCACCGCGACACGGGATAACAGACTCTCGGCGACTTATCCGAGTCGCATCCGACATTCGCGCCGCTGATCGTGGGAGATGCGTCGGAGGAGTGTCAAGTTCCGCGATCAAGCTTGAGACGCCGCAATCGACGATGTCGTGTTGCAGACGGATACGGCGACAGATGGCGAGCAGCTGTCCGGGGTGATCCGCAAGGTGCGAGCGTCACGATGATCGCGGCCGCTGCTGATAAGAGTTACATTGCAACCGGCCGATCGACTTCCACTGTCGCCACGATGGGCTTACGGCGAAGTGCAGGAGATACTTCGTCTTGATCCATTCAGCGGAGGCGCCTTCGCGTTCCGATCGAAACGAGCGGACCGGATCAAGACTTTTGTCTGGGATCGAACGGGCCTGGTGTTGGTGCACAAGCGTCTTGAAGGTTGCAAGTTCGTTTGGCCAACGATCGCAGACGGCGTGATGCGGATATCACCGGCGATGTTCGCGGCACTGTTCGAGGGGCTGGATTGGAGGTTGGTCCGCCCGGAAGAAGCACGGCGCCCCCAGGCGGCGGGATAACTGCGGCAGAATGACTCGGCAGCTATTTTGAGCGTGGCACGCGCGGCGGCGATGTGCTCGAAATAGCGCATGAGCATCGCGGCGCTGCGCGACGAAAATGAACAACTGAAAGCCCTTTTGGCGCAAACGCGGGCGGCCTTGAGCGAGCATCAGGGGGCGCTGGCGGCGTCGGAGGAAGCGCAGCGTCGGCTGGAGGTCATCCTCGGCGAATTGCGGCGCGACAGGTTCGGCGCGAAATCCGAGAAGCTGCGGCCAGATCAGTATCATTTACCGTTGGAAGACGTGGAGATCGCGCAAGGCATCCTGGACGCGGCGCAGGAGAGAGCCGAGGCTGTGATCAAGGGCCGATCGCGGAGCGTACCGGATCAAGGTTCTCATCGCAATCGCGGCTGCTTGCCTGCCCATTTGCCGCGCGTGGAACGGATCATCGAGCCTGCGAGCACGCTCTGCCCGTGCGGTTGCGGACCATGACGAAGATCGGCGAGGACGTCAGCAAGCGCCTTGACGTGATCCCGGCGCAATGGCGCGTGCTGGTCACACGCCGCCCGAAATACATCTGCCGCCGCTACTCCGGCACTGTCGTGCAGGCGCATGCGCCGGAGCACGTCGTACTCAGCGGGCCGCCGACCGAAGCGGCCATTGCGCACGTGATCGTCTTGTCGCGCGGCGATCAGGATGGAAGGCAGCGTCAATCAAGGTGAGAGAGTTTCGCTGGGCTCGTGACGTAGGGAGGGCGTAGCCCGACCGGAGTTACGAGCCCAGCGTCGGCGCGATCCCTAGGAGGACCGCGCCGACTGGTGATCGCGGCCGGTCGGGATTATGCAAGTGGTTCTTCCGCCAAGAGGAATCACTCGCGTGCCCGGCCGACACATCACAGATCACCAGATGAGATGGGATGGTTGCCGCCCTCCCCAGACGGCATCGTAATGTGCCAAGAACGCAGTGTTTGAACCCCGAAGCGAAGAGGACGGCAAATTGATGGATACGGTGATCGGAGTGGATCTAGCCAAGAATGTGTTTCAGCTCCACGGGGCGTCAATGGCGGGACACTTGAAATTTCGAAAGAAACTGTCGCGGCTTCAGTTTCGGAAGTTCATGGCGGGCCACCCATCGGCAGTGGTGGTGATGGAAGCCTGTGGCAGCGCCCACTATTGGGCACGGGAGATGGTCAAGCTCGGCCATGAAGTGAAACTGATCGCTCCGCAATATGTGAAGCCTTTTGTGAAACGCCAAAAGAACGACGCGGCTGATGCCGAAGCAATCGTGATCGCGGCACAGCGCCCCGAGATGCGCTTCGTCGAGCCGAAATCGGAAGAACAGCAGGCCAGGGCAGTGCTCTTTCGGGCTCGGAAGCGCCTTGTTCATCAGCGCACCGATCTGGTGAATGCGCTGCGTTCTGTTCTCTACGAATTCGGCCATATCATCCCGCAAGGAATCGAACAACTTAAACGCATTGACGCAATCCTCGAAGATCCGAACAGCGATCTACCAGAACTGGTCCGCGAGGAATGTCGGAGTCTCATTGATCAGATCGCCTACAAGACGGAGCGGATCGATGCCAAGGCAGAGCAGCTCAAGAAGTTGGCGACGCGGACGGTCACGGCGCAGCGGCTGCAGACAATGCCGGGGGTCGGCCCGCTGACCGCACTCGCGATCGAGGCTTTCGCGCCCGACATGGCGGCCTTTCGACGTGGCCGAGACTTCGCGGCTTGGCTCGGCTTGGTCCCACGGCAACATTCCTCAGGGGGAAAGGAAAGGCTCGGACGCGTTTCGAAGGAAGGACAGGCGGACATTCGCCAGTTGCTCATCGTTGGGGCGATGTCGCGGCTGAACTGGCTCGGGCGCAAGTCGATCCCTAGCGGATCCTGGCTGGCGCAGATGCTGGCGAGGAAGCCGCGCATGCTTGTGGCGATCGCCTTGGCGAACAAGATGGCTCGGACGATTTGGGCCATGCTCACCCGGAAGGAGGATTATCGGAACCCAGCGCAGGCAGTGACGGCATGACTGCATGCAGCACGAAATAGCCTGACGTTGGCGAAGGGGGTGTGAGAAGGCGACGACCCGAATGGGCGCAACGATCGAACAGATCTGGATCAGGAAACCAGCTAGAGCCAAAGAGCCGACGTGCTCGGAGATGAGAATTGGACCTGGTCCGCGGATCACCATACCGGCCAGCGGCTTCTGAAAATGCCGTAAAGGAAGGCCTGACAGAAGACCGCACTCGATCACACGCCAAAGGGTCAGAAACTTCTTGCATTGCGGGCGGCAACCACAGAAGGCTCTACATGAAGTACCGTCAGACCGATAGCCCGCCAGTGGCGGCGGCCAAGGCGTCATTCAGTACGTCGACCGCCTATCGGATCGAGAGAGACCCCCGACTTCCATCGCAAAGGAAGGCGCCCCGCGGCCGGCGACGACCGGACCCGTTGAGCGAGGTGTTCGAGACCGAGATCGTCCCGATCCTGAAGGCGGCCCCTGGCTTACGCCCGGTGGCGGTGTTCAAGGAGATGCTCCGACGTCATCCGGATCTCGGCAGCGGTATCCGTCGTACCCTGGAACGCCGTATCCGTGCCTGGCGGGCGATCCACGGCGAGGAGCAGCAGGTGATCTTCCGCCAAACCCACGAGCCTGGCCAACTAGGGCTCTCCGACTTCACAGACATGGGCGAGTTGGGTGTGACGATCGCGGGGGTCCCGCTCGATCATCGTCTCTGTCACTTCCGTTTGGCCTATTGCGGGTTCGAGCACGCCCACGTCGTGCTTGGCGGTGAGAGCTTCGTTGCCTTGGCCGAAGGCCTGCAGAATGCCCTCTGGTCGCTCGGTGGGGCGCCGCGGGAGCATCGGACCGACAGTCTGTCGGCCGCATTCTGCAATCTCGATCGTGATGCACGGGACGATCTGACGCAGCGATACGAGGCCCTTTGTGCCCACTACGGCATGAGGCCTTCCCGCAACAATCGAGGCGTCGCCCACGAGAATGGCTCGATCGAAGGGCCCCACGGTCATCTCAAGCGAGCAATCGCGGACGCCTTGCTGCTGCGCGGAACTGTCGACTTCGACGATCTTGCCACCTATCGCGGCTTCATCGACGAGATCGTCAGCCGCCGCAATGCCCGCAACGCCAAGCGGATCGATAGCGAGCGCATGGTGTTGCAGGAGCTGCCCGATCGCCGCACCTCCGACTACGAAGAGGTGATCGTCCGCGTGACATCGTCCGGCGGCTTCACCCTGCGCAAGGTGTTCTACACGGTGCCATCGCGCCTGATCGGTCACCGGCTGCGGGTGCGCCTTTACGATGATCGTCTCGACGTGTTCGTCGGCGGCACCCATCTCGTCACCCTGCCGCGTGGGCGGCCGCATCCCAATGGCAAGTACGACCAGGTCGTCGATTATCGGCACGTGATCCATTCCCTGCGGCGCAAGCCGATGGCGCTTCTCAATCTGGTCTACCGAGATCGGCTGTTCCCGCGCGATGCCTATCGGAAGACCTTCGATCGGTTGCGCGAACGCTTGCCGGACAAAAAAGCCTGCCGGATCATGGTCGATCTCCTCGCGCTCGCTCATGAACGCGGCTGCGAGACCGAACTCGCCGGTCAGCTCACCGCCGACCTCGAGGCCGGCCGACTGCCCGACCTCAACCGGCTAGGTGCTCACTTCGCCCCCGATCCCGCCAACCTGCCGAACGTCGTGGTGCAGCTCGTGCCGCTTGCGACCTACAAATGCCTCATCGGTACCGCCGAGACCGGAGGTGCCGCATGAGCGTAACGAACACGGTTGATGCCGCGCGCCTCAATCTGTTGCTCAATGAGCTCCGTCTGCCTGCCATCAAGGTGCTGTGGGCGCAATTTGCCGAACAGTCCGACAAGGAAGGCTGGCCGGCCGGCCGCTTCCTCGCGACCATCGCCGAGCACGAGATCGCCGAACGCGGACGCCGTCGGATCGAACGACACCTTGTCGAAGCACGTTTGCCCGCCGGAAAGACCTTCGATAGCTTCGACTTCGAAGCCGTGCCGATGATCTCGAAGGCGCAAGTGATGGCGCTCGCCGCCGGTGACAGCTGGCTGGGCAAGGGCGCCAATTTGCTGTTGTTCGGCCCGCCCGGCGGCGGAAAGAGCCACTTGGCGGCAGCGATTGGCCTGGCCCTCATCGAGAACGGATGGCGCGTCCTCTTCACCCGCACCACCGATCTCGTGCAGAAGCTCCAGCTGGCGCGACGCGAGCTCACCCTCGAGGCGGCCATCAATCGTCTCGATCGCTTCGATCTCCTGATCCTTGATGATCTCGCTTACGTCACCAAGGATCAGGCCGAGACCAGCGTGCTGTTCGAGCTCATCAGTGCACGCTACGAGCGCCGCTCGATGCTGATCACCGCCAATCAGCCATTCGGCGAATGGAACAGGGTCTTCCCGGATCCCGCCATGACCCTCGCCTATCGATCGCCTCGTTCACCACGCAACCATCGTCGAGATGAACGTCGAGAGCTATCGCAGACGGACCGCCCTCGAACGAAAACGCGGTCCAGGACGGCCGCCATCGCACGCGACACCTAAAACCGTCGCTGATTGACGCTGCGCGACAATCAGAGTTCAACAAAACTCTTGCGCGCGACAATCATCGCGGCAATCATCATCAGGCCGCGACACTGCCTCGCCATCCTGATCGCCGCGCACCTCCTACCCAGATTGCCGCGCTACATCGTCTCCAAGTTTGGCGACCATACGCCGTTCTACCGCCAGTCCGAGATCTATGCGCGCCAGGGCCTGCGGCTTGATCGGGCGACACTGGGCAACTGCGTCGTCAGGGGGATCTTTTCGAGAGCCCTCCAACATACAGCAGCATTCCGATCGAAGCCCACCAGCAGATGCTGGAGCCGTCGCCACGACCACCGTCCCAGCGGACATCGCCAGTCCGGCAGGCCGGACCAGGAACTTAAAAAATAGGGTTAGGCCTCCTTCGCCTGGCCCAGTCGAACGATGTGCCGTCGACCCAGATACAGTGCAGGATTACGGCGATCTTCCGGGCAACGGCTACCTTTGCCTTCTATCCTGATTGCCGTCGTCGATCGCTTACACAAAACTTCGGACATTCCCCAAGCTGAAGGACAAGCGACGCGAGGGCGCCAAAGTGATCAAGCGCTATCATGTTCCAGCCACGCCCTATGAACGCGCACTGGCGCATCCGAGGTTGAGCAAGGTCGTCAAACGGCGTCTTCGAGAGCTTTATCGCACGCTCGATCCTGTGGCCCTGCTGGCCGAGATGAGAGACGCCCAGGCGGAGCTCGGCACGCGCGTCGACGCCCGAGCGGGCAAGCTCGTGGCAGCAGCCAGCCCACCGGTACCGACAACGAACGCAGCAGCGTTCGCGAAGAGGCTCGGCAATGATGTGCATTTGGGGGAGCAGCGCATCATCCATCGGCGTCTGCACAAGCCATACAAAAAGCGCATGAGAATGCCATCAATGCTCGATCCGCACCTCGCCGACATCGAGCGCTGGCTGGCGGCCGAGCCCCGTCTAACCGCGCTGGCAATTCTCGGTCGCCTCGCTGAACAACGCCCCGAACAATTCGGTCCGCCGCAGCACACCATCGTGCAGCGATTGTTGCGATCGCTCAGACGCAAAGCAGCCGAGACGATCATCCCGCGCACGGCTGAGGGTGCGGCACTGGCCGGTGATCCCGGGACTGGGGCCGCCGCTGCGTGTGATGGGCATTCCGCGACGTCCCCCAGTCCCTCCGATCCTGCGAGCAATGACGCAACCTCGGACCGGCTGACAGTGGGGTCTACATCCGTCAAGCGAAAGTAACATCCTCAGGTGAGGCAATACGGGGGGTCAATATTGCAAACGATGACGTAATTGCGGTCAGCGCTCGTGGGCACGAAAAGCTCCATTAGAATCGAGCTCTCGCAATCAACCGATTCGGAGAACCTGTCATGAAGCAATATGTCGGACTCGATGTATCGCAAAAAGAAACTTCGATGTGCGTGGTCAATGAAGAGGGCGAGGTCTTGTTCGAGGGGAAGGCCAAGTCCGACCCGGGGGCGCTCACGGCACTGCTTCGCAAGCGGGCGCCACAGGCGGAGCGCATCGGCTTTGAGACCGGCGCGATGGCGAGTTGGCTGTGGCATGAACTTCGCAGGGTCGATCTTCCGGTGGTTTGCATCGACGCTCGGCATGCCCACGCGGCCTTGTCGGTACGCATGAACAAGAGCGATCAGAATGATGCTCGAGGTCTGGCCGAACTGGTGCGAGTTGGCTGGTATCGAGAAGTCAAAGTCAAGAGCGAGGAAAGTCAGAAGATTCGCGCGATACTCGTCGCGAGATCCCGGCTCGTGGCCATTCGTCGAGATATCGAAAACCAGGTCCGCAGCCTGATCAAAGAATCCGGGCTGCTGTTTCCACGCGCGATAGGCCTGCAGTTCCGCAATCTGGTCCGTGACCTGTTGGCTGACGGTCATCAGCTCCTCGGTGTGATCGCGCCGCTTCTGTCGATCCATGAGCAGATCTGCAAGCAGCAAAGCAAGTTCGACGATGAAGTCCGACAGCTTGCGAGGTCGGATGAGACGACGCGTCGCTTAATGACGGTTCCTGGTGTTGGTGTGGTGACTGCCTTGACGTTCCGGCATACGATCGATGACCCATCGCGATTCCGATCAGCATCGAGCGTCGGCGCCTATCTGGGTCTTACACCGCGGCGCAGTCAGTCTGGCGAAACGGATATCAATGGCAAGATATCCCGATGGGGCGACCGTCTTCTCCGAACTTACCTGTTCGAAGCGGCGACAGTTCTGCTTTATCGGACGAAGAAATGGTCTTCTCTCAAGGCTTGGGGAATGAAGCTTGCCAAGCGGATTGGCATGAGAAAGGCAAAGGTTGCTATCGCGCGGAAGATCGCCCTAGTTCTTCACTGTATCTGGGTAGACGGCACATCGTTCGACTGGGGCCAGGCGAAGGAAGCCTGATCCGATTTGTGAAGTTCCTGGTCCGGTCCGCCGGACTGGCGATGTCCAGCTGGGACGGTGTTGTGGCGACCTCGTTCATTCGGCTGGTGGCGGCTTGACCGTACTCCGCTGCAGACGTTGAGGCACCCGACCCGGACATCATCATGAGGCGCTGCGCGACCTCGGAAAGGACCATGACCCCAGCGACGACGTCAACCGGTCCGAGCGATCCCAAGCCTGGCCGGCAAACCATGTATCACCCGCGCCCGTGCCGTCTCCGCAACCCTGACCAGCTGCGACGGCACGAGCGCTACCACCTTGCCGTTGGAGAGTTCAAAAATGTGAGCTTGACAATGACACATTACCCGGCCGAAATAGGTACGCATCGTCTCAGCGCCCGCCTGGCACGCTTGAACCGCTTGGCATGGGCGTAGCGCTAATGTTTTATCTGGGCGAACTTGCCCACCCTCGCATAGGACTGGAGTAAACGCACCCGGGTGAGCTGCGCCAGCCGCACCAGCTTCTCGCGCGCTCGGTTCAGAAGCTTGGCATCAGTCCGAAACATCACATTCTTGGGCTGCACCGTCGTGTCGACCATCACCCGGGAGAACTCCGACGGTTCGATCGCCTTGGTCCTGACGGCAACCGACAGGCTCTCTTAGCAGGGCCTGAAGCCGCTCCTCGCCCATACGGTTGCGCTAGCGCCTCAACGACGAGTGATCGAACACCAGTAGCCGGTGCTGGAAGAACTCCTCGCCGCAGAAGAACTGGTAATAGGGGTTCTCCACCCAGCGCTCGCACAGGACCTCGTCGGACAGGTCATAGGTGTGCTTAAGGATCCCGAGCCCTGCGATCAAGCGCGTCGGCAGCGGCGACTGGCTAGGACCGTCCGTGTAGACCATTCCGAACGCCTGCTCCAGGAAGCCCCAATCCACCGTGCGCGCCAGCGTCGCCAGCGAATGCTTTCTATCGATGATCTGATCGAGCAGGGAGCGAAACAGATCCTGCTCGCCGGTCTCGCGCCGCTCCCGTGGCCGCATCAAAACCTCCGCTCATGCACTCCGACGAGCAGAGGATCACGATTGAATTCGACGGAATACCTCATTCGATCTTGCAAGGAAATCGGCCTCGCCATCGCGATTGCCGGCAAAATCAATCGCCGGCATTCCTCGAACTAGCCCGTAACTTCAGGCTGTTCGCGTTACTTCACGGGGGACTAGCTTACGAGTGGCGAGCCGTTGGGTTTACGGTATGGCACAGTCGGGCAGCGTGACCTGGATTTTAGCCACGTGCTAGCCGCCTACTCTACTCGGCTGACCGTACGGAAAGAGTAATTCTGCGCGGGAGTCCAAGCGCGATGGGAAAAACGGCGTCTGTCAGGCGTCTAAGCGCGCGGCATTCTTCAGACAAGCGTCCTTCCAAATAGCTGCGATCGTGCTCTGGCAGCTCGCGTTCCAGGAGCTGGCTGTAGCGGTGAATGCGGTTACGATGACTACGCATGGCAGCCAATTCATCATTGATGGGCATCGGCTCTCTTGGCGAATCCGGCAATATCTGCTGGGATCTCCTGCGAAATCCTTGCCAAAGGCTGGCCTGAAGCAGCGTGGACCCACAGTTGTCTTGCATGTGCCGACTTGCTAAGGGCAAACCGATCTCGTAGCTCGCCCAAACAGACCTCGGAACTGCCCAACTTATTAGAATACCTGCCGCCGAGGAGCGTGGTGCGATACGGTCGCTATAGTGTTGCGTTTGCGACAGGACCCGAGCCTTTGAAGACAGGGGCGGCTCGGGCAGGCTAGAATCCATATCGGATGCGACTTGTCGGCGTTTTGCGCTAACTATCGCCGGAAAGAAGGCCGCCAAAGCGCGAATATTGCTTCCGATGGTGATGGAAGCGGACGTGCTCCCCAACAAGGTTGTTCGGTGCCGCATTGGATAATCACGAAGCGTGGGACTGCTTGCGCCGTACACCACGACCACCGTTGAAGTCAGGCAAGCCGGATGCAGTGGCTCGCAACGGGGCCGACCGGCTGCGCCAGAAGGCGATACTGCCATTCGATGTTGTTGCCTTCAGTGCACTTGTCGTTGTCATGATAGACATTCGTTGAATAGGGTTTGATCGAATGGAATGGAGGGACTTTAGCCATGATCGCTCTTTCCTTGTAGGAAGGGGACTATTGTTGCGCGTGCGCCAACGGCGCGAAAATAGCGCCCTGCCGCTGCGCTGAGTAAATCAACAACCGAGGAGGCCGGGATATTTGCCCGTTGTCATTTAAAAGCGGAATACGCGCTCTTATATGAGCGACGGTTCTGAACGAAGGCCCCGTTCGCTCGCTGCCACACGAGCTATGGAATATGGCCGCAGTACAGATCACATCTACATCGAGCGTCACTCACACCCTCGATTTACTGATCCCATACGAACTTCGCACCCTCCGGGACTTCGCACAGGAATTCGTCCTGGTGTTCCGGCTGCGTCATCCCGGCCGCTAGTTTCGACGCCCGCACCGTGAGCTTACCATCGGGGCTCAGATTGTGACGGATGTATTCAGTCACTGGGAGCCCCGATGGTAAGCTCATGGTGAGGACGGTGTGCAACCCCGTTTTTGTATGACTGTTTTCGTGGCCGGCGGCCTCCTCCGATTCGTAAGGCGGCCTTCGTAATGAGAGTATCTCCCGTCGAAACGCTAAAAATGCTGCTGCAGTCAGCGTTTCATTGCTTAAAGGCCGAACATGAAGTTCACCCCGGAGGCACGCGCGAGCACGGAATCTTCTCCTTGGGTTTAAGAGGCATAGGAGCGGCCTATACAGTAAAGCGACTTGCCAGCAACAGAAAACGGGTGACGAGGAAACCTGCATAGGTAATTGCGCCGGCGGATAACCCGATCCAGACTCCAATTGCACCAAAGACCCAGCTCAAGGCGAAACTGACCGGGAAGCCGATTAGCCAGTACGCAAAGATTGCGAACAGAAGCGGTTTTGCCGTGTCTTTCAGCCCACGGAGCCCGCCACCCGCAATGACCTGCGCTGCATCAGCTACGAAAAAGCTTGAGGCAACCATAAGGAGGGATGACGTCAGTCCGATTGCCGTGTCCGTGTCGTTCAGTGACTTGTTTAAGAAAAACGCGGCGATCCGAAAACGCGTCGCAATGACCCCAACCGTCACAAGCGCAGAGGCCAAAACACCGAGCAGGATCGCAGCCAGGCCTGCGCGCTTGATACCGGAGGCGTCATTGTGCCCGACCGCATGACTGACCCGCACTGCGGCCGCCATGCTGATGCCGAAGGGCACCGTGTAGGCGATTGTGGCGATCTGCATCGTAATCTGATGAGCGGCAAGCGCGCTCGGGCTGATCCTACCTACAAGGAGTGCGGCGGCGGCGAACACGCCGTATTGCATGATGACTGCTACCGAGATCGGCGCTCCGATCAAAATGATCGCTCGTAGGAGCGGCCAGTCGAAGTGCCACAGGTGCGCAAGCACCTGGTAGTCGCGGAACGGGCGGCAAGCTATTGCGGGCCATAGAGCTGCTACGAACATGCCCCAATTTACGAGGGCGGTCGCAATGCCGACGCCAAGAAGATCTAGTGGTGGCAGCCCGAGCTTTCCGAAGCCCAGAAGATAAACAATGGCCGCGTTGACCGGGATAGCGGCCAGGGTAATTCGGAAGATCGGTTGCGGCCGTCCCACTGCGCCCATGAAATGTCGAATGGCCTGAAACCACAGCGCTGGCGTCACGCCCCACGCGAGTCCAAGCAGGTACTGCTGAGATAGCCGTGCTGCGCAATGTTCCTGACCGAGGGCGAGCAGAACTTGTTCGCCTGCCGTACAAACAGCCATAATAGGCAACGAGAAAAGCAGGGCCAGCCAAAGCCCCATGCGCAGTGCACGCGGCACATCGGCCGCACCCTTGCCGGCAAGAGATTGTGCCGTCAAAGGTGCGATCGGCGTCAGTAACCCGGCGCCGAACGTGAAGCTTATGACATACAGGGTGGTGGCCAATGCTGCGGCCGCGAGCTCCCGGGGCCCAAGACGACCAACAAAGGCAAGATCCGTCGCCATCATTGCGACCTGAGCAAGCTGCGCCAGTGCCATTGGCCAAGCCAACACCGCGGTCGCACGGAGCTCGACAGCGAATCTACTCAAAACCGTTCGTGTCCTTGGATTGCGACGCAAGGCAGAAAGCTGCTTCATTTGGTGTATTTCGTGCTCGGTGAAGACGCCTGCCCGCCTCGAGCCCACGGTCCCGCGATGTTGGGCGTCGAGTGCAAAAGGTGTTGATTCTGTAAAGAAGGTAGAACCAGGTGCGTCGCAGCCCTCAGGATACGGTGCCCCGGTTCGATGCTAGTGCCGTCATTGGTAGGCCCAAGCGAGCCTGTGTCCGTTGACAACGAAAACGCGATCAACGTGCTAAGGTGCATGTTGGTTTGGAAGAAGACATGATGAACGTACGGAAGCCGCCATAGTGAGCGCCGCGCGCTGGTGCGTCTCTCTCTCCAAGAAAGTATCGCTAACGCTGTCCAGCTAGTCTTGAGGTTAAGTGCGCAGTGTAGGATGCGCCGAAGTGCCGTAAGGTAGTGCTCTGTCATTGGGGCGTTTTCTACCGTCCCGGCAGATGAGCAAGTCCTTTCAAAACCTGTGCCACAATGAAAGTCTGAGTGAATTTGCCGAAGGGAAGGCGCCATGAGGCGGACAGCTGTCGCATCTGCGACAGTCCCCGTTGGGAAGAGCGGGGCTGCTGGGTCACTCAGGGCTGGCACTTGCGGTCAATCCAACCAGCCGCGCAGAGTGTCACGGTCAACTCTTTGTGGTCCAAACAACCTAACGATTAAAGCCTCAAGTCAGCTTCGGGCCATGACCTCCTGCGGTTCAAAGCCTGAGGCGGCTGTAATAATAACTTGAAACCAGTTACTGAGTAGTATCTAGGTGTTTCTTTCGGGTTATTCGCAGTGCCAGTTCGGCGTTTGCCTCGCAATGTTAAACGTGAATAGCGATTTGGCGCCATGCAGCTTGTAGTCATGGCTCCTTGCGGCTGGGTGGCCAGGACGCATCGGCAACATCGGCGCGCTGCGGCCCAAAGCATGACTTGAGGCTACTACTGTGTGTCCGCACACGAAACGATCCTTGGGGAGCCCTAAAATCCGACGGCATCGCGAATGTCGATCAAGACGTACGGATCGGTCGAGCCTGAATCTCTCTGATCCGAGGCGCGGGGAGCCGGAAGGCCGGCGAATGCGGTGCATGTCGATACCGGCCGCCGCTGGCCTTTACCGTGCCGCGAAAACTCCGATGGTTGGTCGTCTTGGGGCAGTTTCCCTCGCGCGATCACCGGCTTCGATGCGGGAATCGGGCGCCGCCACTTCTCCCATTTCGGACTTCAGGTCCATGTGGTCGTCTCCTTCTGGTTCTGCCCTCTGCAAGAAAGCCAACACGACCCGGGTTCGCAGCTAGCCTGCACTGTATTTCGACCCTCGTCAGCGACTTCAGGTCGATCTCCATCATCATCATGATCGCGATATTGGGACAACCAAGTCTGTGGACCGACATCAGATAAGTCGTCGCCGGTCAGTAAGCCGATTCCAACACATCGAATGGGATTGAGTTTAGTTCTCCGATTGCGAGCTTGTGTTGCAGGAAAAGGGGGCCGACGCGCCTTGCCATAATGTCGACGCGGGCTCCAGAGTGGTGAAGCCGGATGAAAAGGTACCCGCGTGCGGCGGACAAACACGAGTGTCAGAAAAAGCATAGTAGTTGTCAGAGCAGCTGAGGTGTCTCTTGCGTTTCTACACTGTCCCAATTTGTATGAAATCGGCACGCGCTTTGCTCTGAGGCAAGGCAGGGCACGTGTCTCGGGCATGTCCAGCCAACGGCCGGATCGTCGACGTCGCCCTTCTCCACTAAAGGAAGAGCGATGTATCAGCCGTCTAAACGATTTCGGGGTATTATCTCAGGTAAGAGGCGCCGCCGTCATTCTGAGGTTTCAGATCGCGCAATTCGCGTTGCTGGGGGGCTCAAGCGCTTCGGCATTGGGAAAGGGGACAGTGTATGCATCTTAATGCGGAATGATATCGCATTCGTCGAAGTTACCGATGGGATCATGAGAGCCGAAGCCCTTGCAGTACCTGTAAACTGGCATTTCAAGCGACAGGAGATCGGGTACATTCTGGCCGACTGTGGAGCACGTTTGCTAATAGGCCACGCGGACCTCTTGCATTTGTTGGATGCCGATCTCGCTAGCAGATTGCCAATTCTAAGCGTTCCGACGCCGCCCGAAGTAGCAGAGGCGTACAAGATTGAAGGGACGCGCCTCAAAGTGCCGCACTTCGCGCGGGATTTTGAAGAGTGGATAGCGGATCAGCCGCTCTTTGCAGGAGCGCCCGCGCGGCAGCCGATGACGATGATCTACACCTCAGGAACGACTGGTTGTCCTAAAGGCGTGCGTCGTAGCCCACCAACCAGCGAGCAGGCGATCGGATTGGAGGAAATGCGAGCCATAGTCTATGGATCTGGCACTCGCGCGCTACTCCCAGGCCCGCTTTATCATTCAGCGCCGAATTTATTTGGAATGTGGTTCAGCCGCCGCGGTGGTGCGCTTGTGCTGATGCCGCGGTTCGAGCCTGAAGAGTTGTTGCGGCTGATAGAGGCGGAGAGGATCGACACCATCTTGATGGTGCCGACTATGTTTATTCGCCTTCTGCAGCTGCCCGACAGTATTCGACGAAGCTATGATCTCGCGTCCTTGCGACACGTAGTCCACGGGGCTGCGCCCTGCCCCCCGATCGTGAAGAATGCCATGATAAATTGGTGGGGCCCCATTATATGCGAGTTCTACGGCTCGACGGAGGCCGGTGCGGTAACATTTGCGAGTTCGCGAGAATCACTTGCAAAGCCGGGAACGGTCGGCAAGCCGCTAGAGCACGTTCAGCTGCGTGTGATTGGTGCAGACGGAAGAGAATTGTCGGCCGGACAAATAGGAGAAATCTGTTCACGCAACGTATGGTACCCACGGTTCAAGTACCACAATCGACCTGGGAGCTCTGCCGAGGCCGATGACGACGGTTTCACTGCTTCCGGTGACCTCGGTTATATCGACGCTGATGGATATGTATTTCTTTGTGACCGAAAACGGGAGGTTGTAATCTCAGGCGGTGTCAACATTTATCCCGCGGAGATCGAAGCGGCTCTCCATATGATACCGGGCGTTCAAGACTGTGCTGTGTTTGGCGTTCCGGACGCGGACTTTGGCGAGGCACTGATGGCGGTGATCGAACCGCGCCGACGGGAGGTGCTTAGAGTCCATGACATCCGCGAGAAGTTGAAGACGGTGTTGGCGGACTACAAGATTCCGAAAATAATCGAGATCCGGACCAGCCTTCCGCGTGAAGAGTCTGGCAAGTTATTCAAGAGGCTGCTGAAAGATCCTTATTGGGAGAAGTCAGGACGCAGGATTTGAGAGGACTCGAGACGGAACAAAACCCCGCATCTGAAAAGGCACTGTTCTGCCCGTGGGCCCTCGGCTTGAGGGTCGCTAGCTACAATTGGTTGCCGTCATGGATCTCCTCTGTCGCAAGGTCGTCAGTTCGGGATGCGCGATGACAGAAGGGTTGATTGGTCCTCTCTACGCTGACTGTGGCCGCGACGAAGCGGCTGGATGGGTCTACCGTTCGATGAGGTGTCCACTCCGACTTACCGACGTCGTAGTGCTAGGATGGTGGCAGATAGACTTAGAAGTCGAAGTCTCCAATGGAAGCGTTTCGTGCAGCCTCGACAGGCGCGGTCGACGATCCTGGTGCAAGGTGAAGCTGTCCCGTTTGCATCGTGTCCACGTTAAGCGTTTGCCTCCGTCTACTCCTCTCACTGTGGCGGCACGTTAATTGCTGCTTGCTTGGAGAGGCTGCGCAGGCCGACGACTGTACTAAGGCGGAGAGCACTCTGCCCGCGCACCACATCACAGCGCAGAGGAGTTGAAGTTGGACCCCAATACATCACGACAGGCCTCCCGCCAGAAGGATTTGTACAAGGTCGGCGAAGTGCCGCCCCTCGGACACGTTCCCGAACGTATGTACGCGTGGACCATACGGCGCGAGCGCCACGGGCCGCCAGAGAGTTCGATGCTGGTAGAAGTGGTGCCGACTTGGCCGATCGGCGAGGATGAAGTATTGGTCATGGTCGCTGCTGCAGGCATCAACTATAACGGAGTGTGGGCGGCGTTAGGGGCGCCGATGTCCCCCTTTGATGTGCACCTATGCTCCTATCATGTGGCCGGATCGGATGCGGCTGGAGTGGTTTGGGCGGTAGGAGCAAGGGTGCGCCGGTGGAGGGTTGGGGACGAGGTGGTCATCCACTGCAATCAGGACGACGGGGATGATGAGGATTGCAATGGTGGCGAACCGCTCCTCTCACCTTCCCAGAGGATCTGGGGATACGAGACGCCTGATGGTTCTTACGCCCAGTTCTGCCGCGTGCAGCCACGGCAATTGATGCCGAAGCCAGCTCACCTCAGCTGGGAGCAGGCCTGTTGCTACACGCTAACGCTTGCAACGGCTTACCGGATGTTGTTCGGACACCCGCCGCACATTCTAAAGGCTGGCGACTACGTGCTGATTTGGGGTGCTACGGGCGGGCTCGGGGTATCTGCAGTGCAGCTTGCAACAGCATGCGGCGCCAATGCAATCGGAGTCGTTTCCGATCGGACTAAGGCCGATTATGTAAGATCGCTTGGTGCAAAGGGTGTTATAGTCCGCACTGAATTCAATTGCTGGGGCCCTATGCCGGCAGTAAATTCACCTCAATACGGGCCTTGGCTCAAGGAGGTGCGGCGGTTTGGAAGGGCAATTTGGGATGTTACTGGAAAGCGCGATATCGATATTGTGTTCGAGCATCCAGGTGAGCAAACATTCCCCGTCTCGACGATCGTCGTAAAGCGCGGTGGCATGGTAGTCGTTTGCGGCAGCACAACAGGTTTCAATCTTACCTTCGATGCCCGTTATATCTGGATGCGCCAGAAGCGAATTCAAGGTTCTCATTTCGCGAATCTCAAACAGGCAAATGCTGCGAACCGTTTTGTGCTCGATCGCCGAATCGACCCGAGTATGAGCGAGGTCCTGCCGTGGGAGGAAGTTGCGCGAGCGCATACGAAGATGTGGAAGAATCAGCACAGGCCCGGAAACATGGCTGTTCTGATCAATGCGCCGCGAATCGGACTACGAAATTTGGAGGACATTTTATCCGCGGCTGCGTTGCCTTAACCGTAAGCGCAGTTCTGCGGCTTTTGACTGGCCCTTGACGCCTATTTTGTTCGCGTCGCGCGTCGCCGCGGTTTCCATGTGTCGGACAGCGCGTTGACGGCGGCTTCGAGCGCCTTCCGGTCGACGATGTTGGGATCGAACCGCGCCGGACCCCAGAGGCGCATATGTTCGTGGTCCGGATGGGCAGGGTCTCTGATGGCTTCAAGGTATTCGGCATAACCCGGCGCACCGCCGACGTCTTCCGGAGGACAACGACCGGCGGCTTCGAGCAAGAAGGGAAGTCCCTCCGTCGTGGTGTTCTCGAACCATTTTTCGAGCTTGATCACATGGTCCCAGCTGTCGCCGAAGTCATAGAGATAATGGATCGTCTTGGCGCCAGTCTCGCGAACGACATCGCAAGGCCGCGCTTTGCTGGCATCCATGGGCTGGTGGGCGTAATCGTTGTGAGGATCTGGAATCCCCCAACGGACCTCACCAGCGAAGAACTCGAAGAGGTGGCTGTTCGTCCAGCCAAATGCCGCCTGAAGCGACAGATGCAGCCGATCCAAGCGCAGGGTGACGGGTACGACGAGGCGACGCATCACCTCCGGTTTCACGTCCTTGAGGTCACCTTGATCCGGACCGCGGTCGTGTTCAGGCTCATGCCGCCAGCCTCGGATCGTATGGAAGCATCGTGTAGATCGATGCCCAAGGGAGCAGTTCGTCCAGTCGCGCCGCAGGCCAACCATTGACGAGATTGGCGAGAACATCAGCGAGCCAGTGCTCGGCACTGACGCCATTGAGCTTACAGGTTTATGCCGCCCGCCGAACTATGCCGAACGGAGTTGGTATGGCACGCCGTTGTCACGCTGGCACCGCCGATCGCGTGCAGGGCAGCCCCATTCCATTCGGCATAGTCTGGTCGTTCAGAGCGCCTCCAGAAAGGCGAGCAGGCGGTCGTTCGGCTGGAAGCGGGTTAGCTTGCCGCGCTCGTACGGCTTGAGCTTCGCCAGGGCAGCTTCCTTGAGGGCGAGGTGGGCGTGCAGGTACGTCTGCGTCGTCTCGACCGATTCATGACCGAGCCACAGCGCGATCACAGAACAGTCGACGCCGGCTTGCAGCAGTTCCATCGCAGCGCTGTGCCTCAGCACGTGCGGCGACACGCTCTTGGCCTTCAAAGACGGGCAACTCTTGTGAGCGACACGAACATGCTTTCCCAGCAGGGACTGGACGCTGTCGGCACTGAGCCGGCCCCCGTGCACGTTCGGGAACAACGCTGTTGCTCCTTTCCGCAACGGTTCCTTGAGCCATGCCTGGAGCGCACACCGAGCGAGTGTGGTCAGCGGAGTGGTCCGCTCCTTCCGCCCTTTACCGACGCATCGCACGTGTGCGCCAGACCCGAGGTGGACGGCATCCCGGTCAAGGCCAGTCAGCTCTGAGAGGCGTAAGCCTGTCTGGGCCGCGACTAACAGCAAGGTGTGATCGCGGCGGCCAAGCCACGTCGTTCGATCGGGCGCTGCGAGAACCGCCTCGATCTCGGGGCGCGTCAGGAAGTGCACCTTTCGCTTGTCGTGACGCTTGCTCGGTATGGCGAGCACGCGCTGGATCAGCGCACTGTGTGCCGGTTCCTCGAAGGACACGAACCTGAAGAAGGATCGGATGGCCGTCAGACGCAGGTTACGCGTCTTCGCACTGGCGCCGCGCGTTACCTCGAGATCGGTGAGGAACGCGCCGATGAACGTTGCATCCAGATCGGCGAGCGTCAGGGCCGATGGGGACTTGCGCAGCTGCACCCGAGCGAACATGAACAGCAGCCGGAACGTGTCTCTGTAGGAGGCGATCGTGTTGCCGCTAACATTGCGCTGGCGCATGAGGCGCTCGGTGAAGAAGCGCTCGATCAACGTGGCGACATTGCAAGCGGGCTTCATGGCGTCACCTCCCATCGCCGATCGAGACGCCGCGCGGCTTCCTCCATCAACTCGGGGCAGGCCGAGAGATACCAGTAAGTGTCGCGCACGCAGACGTGGCCGAGGTAAGTGGAGAGCACTGGGAGTTGTTGCTCGACGTTCTTGCCTTCGCGATACCAGTTGAGCAGCGTCCGGATGGCGAAGCGATGACGGAAGTCATGCACGCGTGGCCCGGTACGATCACCTGGGCGCCGCAGCCCGATCTCTCTGGACAATCGCCAGAAGACGCGATGAACGTACTGGTGCAGCAAGCGGCCTCCCTGTTCGGCAACGAAGAAGGTCGAGCCGCAGCGTGACCCGAGCAGCGCATCGCGCCGGTGGGCGTAGTCGCGCAGCGCGGTTCTCGTCGTCGGATGCAATGGCACGAGCCGCGACTTGCCGAACTTGGTCAGCCGGACCGTCAGCACGCCGGCGTCGAGGTCGACGTCATCACGCTCCAGGCCCATCGCCTCGGATATACGCATGCCCGTCACCGCGATCAGCCCGAACAAGGCATGGTAGGTCCATCGGCGCAGCCCGTCCGCTGGTGGCAGAGCCAGCGCTGCCGTCAGCAACGCATCGATCTCCGCGTCGCTGTAAACATAGGGCTTGGCGCGCTTCCATCCGGGCAGCATGCCGACGGGCGGCACCTCCGTTCTCGGGTCGAAGTTGGCGACATGGCGCGCGAACCCGCGCACGTCGCTCAATCGCAGCGCCCAGGATGCATGACGATCGGGCGGCAGCGTTGCCCATTCCATGGCCAGCTTCGTCGTGATGATCCTCGCCTTGCGCTTCTCCATGAAGGCGACGAAGTCGGCGAGCCGACGGGTCTGGTGCTCGTACTTGTATCCAAACCCTTGCGCATGCTCAGGTACTTATCGAGTGCGGCGCGCAGATTGGTCATTGCACGCCTCCCGGCCAGGGCAGGCTCAATGTTCTCAGCGCATCGATGTCGACCTTCGAGTAAATCCGGGTAGTGTCGTGGTTCTCGTGCCGCAGCAACTGTCCGATCTCCGACAAGGTGGCGCCAGATCGGAGAAGCTCGGTAGCGAGACTGTGTCGGAAGATATGGGCGCCGCGATGTGCGCAACCTTCGATTCCAACGCGATCGAGAGCGGCCTTGGCGATCATGGTGATCGCACATCCGGAAGCAAAGCCGACGTGTGGCGCGAGCGTACGGACGAACAATCGTCGGCACGACGACTTTGGGCGGCCATTGCGGAGATATGCAACGATGGCCGCGCCAACGTCTGGCGGTATCGGCATCCGTGCACGCTGTCGGCCCTTGGCGCGAACGAGTATCTCGCTGGCGCGCCAGTCGATATCATCAAGGGTGAGCGTCGCGACCTCGTCGGCCCGCAGGCCGAGCTTGGCTAGCAACAACAGAATGGCGTAGTCCCGCCGTCCCATCACTGTCTCTCGGTCGCAACCGTCGAGAGCCTTCCGCACCTGTGCCGCAGGCAGATAGGTCGGCAGAGTTGCGAGCTTCCATCGCCGCATCGATGGAACGCAATCCGCCAACGGGCGCGCGTTCAGCCCCCGATGGTGGAGGTAACGGAGAAAGGCGCGCAACGACCAGCACATCGCCTTGCCTGTTCCCGGGCTCCAATCCTGGGCGTGGCGCTCAATGTAGCGGATCACGTCCTCTTGGCTGATCTTGCCCAGGGCGGCGCCGCCGGAGCACACCTCGTGCAGGAACCTGCGGATGACCGGGAGATGGCGGACGATGGACCTCGGGGCCAAGCCGCGCTCTGATCGCAGGTAGGCATCGAACTCCTTGAAGATCCGTTCGTGCGGGGTGAGAGGCGGCAGCACCGACGGCGCGATCACGCCTTCCTCGCGCAGCACCGACAGCCATCGCTTGAGCGCGGCCCGGTCACCGGGTTGGATAGACTGCCTTCCGCCTCGATGCCGGAGGTACCGCTCAACGACCTGCTCATCGAGATCGACCAGCTTGTAGCGACGGCCCGCCATCCAACTCAGGAGCCCGCCAACCACGTTGAGGCAACGCCACGTGCCGTGCCGAACGAGCCTCTCTTCGATGAGACGAGCGGCGTAGCGCTCGACGAGTTGTCCGTGCGGCCCGCTTCTGAGACGCCGGTACAGCCGGCTTCTGCCCAAGTACTTTTCAACTTCCATCTTCCTGTTCTCCGCTGTTGAAAGCGGAGGCACAGAACGAACTATGCCGAACCGACCAAACGCCGGTCAGCCAGAAATCTGGGGAAAACGACCCGACTCGGCATAGTTCGGCGGGCGGCATAAACAGCCCTATGCCGCGCGCGGCATAGGGCTGTCTCAATGAACGAAGCCAGGACTGCCCAATCCTCGGCGCCCTCGTCGCACCCGGCAAAAAGAGAGTTCTTGGCGTTGAGCTTGATCGGCCGCATCGCACGCTCGACAGCATTCGTGTCCATCTCGATGCGCCCGTCATCAAGGTAGAGTGTCAGGCCGCTCCAATGACGGAGCGCGTAACGCAAGGCCTTCGCCGTGTCGCTCTTCGGTGCAAGGTGATCAAGCTTGGCCTCAACCCACTGCTTCAAGGCTGTAGCGAGAGGCCGAGCATGCGCCTGCCTGCCGGCACAGCCCTCCGCATCCGATCGGCCGCGGAGGGCCTTCTCGACTGCGTAAAGCTGGGCGATGCGTTCAAGAGCCTGGCGGGCAACCGGAGCTGGCGCCGGCGAAGCCTCGCGCTCGATCTTCACAAACTGGCGCCGCAGATGCGACCAGAAGGCGAGCGTCCCGGACAGGGCGTCCGCACGCCTCTCTCGGATCATCGTCTTGTAAGCTCCGTCGCAGTGGATGATGCCGCGATAGCCTTCGAGCAGCCTCAAGCCGGACGGCTCCACGGCCCGGTGCATAAGCGTAAACCACCCAGGTGGGTCAGGTCCGGCCCAGGGCCTGTCATCGCGTGACAGCGCCCAGAAGTAGCCAGTTTTCGTCCTGCCGCGCCCCGGATCTAACACCGGTGCGGGAGTCTCATCGACACAGAGCTTCGAGGAGGCGAGCAGAAGCTGGCGCAGACGATGCCTTCAATTCCTGGGCCGCATAGCCGACCCAGAAGGCGAGCGTGGAACGATCCAGCGCTATTCCGTGGGTCGCCAACATCTGCGCCTGGCGGTAAAGCGGCAAATGCCAATGATACTTGGCGTCGATCACATGCGCGACCAGCCGCTCGGTGGGCAATCCTCCCCTGATCAGTCGCTCGGGCGCAGCCTGCTGGAGGACGACGCCGTGACAGGCGCGGCAGGCCAGCTTGGGCCGGCGGGTTACGATGACGCGATACTGCGCCGGAACGACATCGAGCCTCTGACTCTCATCGTGACTGATCTCGAAGAGGTCGCCGTTACAACACGGGCAACTGGTCTCCGCTGGCATCAGGATTTCGACGATGCGCGGCAAATGCCACGGAAGTTAAACCCTGTTGGCTCTGCGCGCGGCAGCTCTCTTCTCGCAAACTCTGGGATTGGGGCGATCTTCGGCTGCTTCGAGGGCGGCGACGGCCTGATCGATATCCTCCAGAACAAACTGCAGCTGATCAGCGTCCAGCTTTTCCGAGGACCGACCGAACTGCGCATCTTTTGCAAGCTTGAGCAACCGCTCGAGCCTGGCGCAGCGATCCAGCAGAGCCGCGGCAAAGACCCGCAACTCGGCCGGATCGCTCGGCAGTTCATCAGGCAAATCACTCATTGCCCCGAGTCTGCCATGCTTCGCGCCCCGATGCAGCGAAGATTTGTATCTTTACGCAAGTGCTTTCGGCGGTGCGTCGCGAGGCGCATGCATGCGCGTCCAATCCATGCCAGCCAGAAGCACCGACAGCTGGGCGGCATTCATCCGCATCACGCCGGCCACAATGTGAGGCCATTTGAAGCCGCTGCCATCGAGCCGCTTCCAGTACATCACAAGGCCGCTGCCATCCCAGACGACGATCTTCACCCGGTTAGAGCGCATCGCACGGAACACCACCGGCACACCCTTCATCGGGTCATGGCCCAGCGTCTCCTTCGCCAACAGCGCCAAGCCCTCCGCACCTTTTCTGAAGTCTACAGGTTGCGTCGCCACGTAAAGCATGAGGCTCGCGGGCGGCGTCAGCATGAACGTGTCCGTCGAAGCGCTAAGAACACGTCGCTCAACACAGCAAGGCCAGGCGCCCCCCGCACCTCCACGCGTGCTCCCTGGAGCTCAACCGTCACAATGGCTGCTTCCGGCGACCTGGTCGGCTCTGCGGCCGCCGGTAGCGCCGATTCCGATACCACCGGCACGAACGACAGCGTCTCCGAAGTCGGCAGCACCAACTGGCCCAAACGTGCCCGGCGTCGCCAGTCGTGCACCTGCTGGGTGCGTATTCCGACGAAGTCGGCCGCGGATTCCGGGCGAAGCCGGCCGCCTGTACCGATTGAAGCCGGCCGTGGATTCCGATGATCCCGGCCGCCTGCCGAGGCGGGGTCTCGCGACGACGTCGTCATCAGGTCAGTTGGCGGGCTCGTCGTCAAGCGTCTGACGCTTGGCGGCGGCTTTGCGCAGGCTCTCGCCCTTGAGATTGAGCCTGTGGGCGTTGTGTACGAGGCGATCGAGGATAGCGTCGGCAATGGTTGGGTTGCCGATGAGCTCGTGCCAATGCTCGACCGGGAGCTGGCTTGTCACCAAGGTCGAGCCGCGGCCATGGCGATCCTCCATCATCTCCAACAGGTCGCGTTGCTGCTCGGCAGTCATCGGGGCAAGTCCCCAGTCGTCGAGGACCAGAAGCTCGACGCGCGCCAGGGTCCTGAGCAGGCGAGCGTGGCGGCCGTCGCCCCGCGCGAGAGTGAGCGCCTCGAACAGCCGCGGCAGCCGTTGATAAAGCACGGAGCGGTTGTCCCGGCAGGCCTTGTGGCCCAAGGCGCAAGCAATCCAGCTCTTGCCGACGCCGGTCGGGTCGATGATGAGCAGGTTCTGATGCCGGTCGATCCACTCGCCAGCGACGAGCTTTTGGAACAGCGGCTTGTCGAGCCCGCGCGGCGCCTTCATGTCGATATCCTCGACGACGGCGTTCTGCCGGAGACTTGCGAACCGCAACCGAGCAACCAGCCGCTTGTTCTCGCGCTCGGTCGCTTCACGGTCGACGAGCAGTGCGAGGCGCTCCTCGAAGGCCAGCGCGGCAATGTCGGGTTGTCGCTGCTGTTCGTCGAGGGCCTTCGCCATGCCGGTAAGCCCGAGCGCGACGAGGCGGTCGTGGGTGGGATGTGTCAACATCGTCTCTCCTTTCTTCACTGGTAGTAATCGGTGCCGCGGATATTGCCGTGTCGGATCGGTGGGCCGTCTGGCGGTCTCTCGTTGGCGTAGGCGCGATCGAGCCCGTGCTGCAGGATCGACTTGATCGAGCCGTAGGTGGTCGCGCCGATGTCGTTGCCACGCTGGCAGGCGGCCTCGATGCGGGCCGAGCCGTAGCTGCGCGCGAGCCGCAAAATGCCGAGACAAGCCCGGAAGCCCTGCTCGGGGTGTGGTTTGGCTTTCATGATTGCTTCGACGAGAGCGATCGTGGCAGGGCCGATCTTGGCGGCTTCTCGCTTGATCCGCGCCGGGGTCCATTCGGCATAACGCCGGTGCGCGCTCGGCATGTGCTCCGGGATCGTGGTGTGGCATTGGGGTACGTCAGAGCGGGCGTGGCTGGCAACCCGGCTGCCCTTGTGCAGGATCTCGACCGTCCTGTCGGTGACGCGCGCCTCGAGCTCTTCGCGGATCAGACGCGAGGGCACCGAGTAGTAGTGACCGGCGATCTCGACGTGATAGTCGGGCGCGACTCGGCACTTCTTCCACTCGGCATACTGATATGGCATCGGCGGCAGGGCGTTGAGCGCCGGCTTGTCGATCTGTGCGAACAGCTCGTTGCGGCTCACGCCGAGTTTACGCATGATCCTGGCATAGGATCGGCGTCGCCTCAATCCTATTGCTCCTAACGATAGGACATGCCGTCCGCACGGCCGTCGCTTTCACAGCATGGTTTTCCTTAGGCAATCCAGGAAGAGAACGTTTCCTAGCTACGAGCGGTCGGCCTAGATCACTCACCCTACAAGAGTAGATAGGCAGGAATCTCTTGCGGCCGAGCAGTGAGGATCGATAAAAGGATACAACCAGCCTCACACAGAGGACTAACAAATATGACATACACCTTGAATCCCTTGCTGCGCTTTCTCCAGGTTTACGATGACGCGGCCGCGAAAATGGGCATCAGGCTTTCCATTGGGTGTGATTTCAACGAGTACATCGCGATCACAGCCTCGCTAGCAGACAAACCCAATACTTATCCCATCTTTCGGCCAGACCGCTCACCGATTCGAACGGGCGAAGGGTATTGGCTTGTGGGTTTTGATAAGGAAAACAAAGTGGCGCTCGTCGAGGCCGCGCGCTTCTATGACCTGTCGCAAACCACCCTTGCAGCACACCTCGAAACGCTGAAGTTCTTCTATGCGAATCCGACGATAGATGCACATCCTGAAGATCGCTGCGTTTGTACTGCTCAGATGGCGCGCAGCATTACAGGTAAAGTGGTGTACCACGGGGATATCTGGATCCGCCCCGACTTCAGGGGCTCGGGCCTGCTCAAGATCATGACGGGGACTATGCGTGGCGTCAGTCTTGCGATGTGGGCTCCCGACTTTCTCTGTGGCCTAGCTGGGCGGTGGTCGTTGGATAAGAACGTCTATGATCCGGTTCACAATGAACCAGGCGGAGCAGACATTCACCTGGTGCAAGAGAATATCGTCGCTAACGATTGGCTGTTCTGGATGACAGGCTATGAACTTAAGCAATTGTTAGACGTAACGCCGGACCTGAACTGATCGTCTAACGTCGTTGCATTTGCGGGCTGCGGGCCGGAACAATACCGGCGACGAAGGTCTTGAGCTAACGCCCCACCGATTGCCGCTCTCTAGACTAGATGCCATACGCTTGTGAGTTAATGAGCGTGCCAAGCACTTCAGCTACCAGCAGCCTCTCCATCGGATCTCTATACACCATCCGGGTCACCGTACAAGGCTCACGACTTCGATCCGAGTTATCGCGTCGCTCCGCCCACCGCGTAGAAGCGGACATACCAATGCAAGGAGATCTTTCAATGAGTCTTAAGCTTACCGTCTTTACTGCGATACCCCGCGAAAGGGGACAGCAGCAAGGAGAGCTGATGCGATCGGAAATCGCGGCCAATGCTGACTTTTATTTAAAACGCTTTTGCGCTAACGGAACTAATCTTGCGCAAATTCAAGCTGAAGCAACTGGTTGGTTGCGCTTCCTTGAAGATCTACGACCCGACTACGTTGAAGAGCTGAGGGGAATTGCCGACGCTGCCTTTATGCCCCTCTATACGGTTGTGATGCTTAACGTCCGGCATGAGATTTGGCTACGCCTGATGGCACGTCGAGCCGCCGATCTATCGTATGGGATTTTGGATGGCTGCACGTCTGCCGGATTAATGCCCGAGGTAACCGCGCAAAATACAACAATGCTGGCGCAAACGATCGATGGGCAAGCGGCAGTTCGGGGCACCCTTTTTGTAGGCAAAGTAGTGACGCCCGCTAACCCGCAATGGCTGGGCATCTTCGAAGCAGGCTGCGCCGGCCCCATAGCGGGACTGAATGAAGCTGGGATCGGGCTAGTCTGCAACAGCTTGGTTTCGCCTATTGATGGCTCGGCACTCATGACCGCCCCGTTTAAGCTGAGGTGCCGGTCCATCCTTCAGGCGCCGACATTCGACCGCGCGATAAGCGCGATTATCCGCGCTGATCGAAACATCTCTATGAACTACCTGATTGGCCATGCTGATGGCGAGATTATCAACATTGAGAGCTCCCCCAATGACAAACGGTACATTTATCCTGAGGATGGGGTAATTTCACACGCAAATCATTTTGAGCCGGGAACACGAATACCTTCAGAATGGGAGCGCTTTGTGCCCGACAGTCCGTTTCGGTCCCGTCGCTTTGGTCGACATCTGCGCTCAAGGCTCGGGCAGGTGGATGTGGATCATATTTTGTTGGGCCTCAAAGACCATTTCTCTTACCCGGCATCCATTTGCTGTCACCCGAACCAGGATACGCAGTATCCGAATAGTACCCTTTCCGCCATCATTATGGATCTAAGCAAGCGTGTTTTGTTCGCCACTGACGGACCCCCGTGCAGCGCGCCGCTTGAGCGATTTGATCTTTGGATTTAGGGTCTGTACCTAATTAGCCGGTTCTGATTCCCTCGCACCGAGTTGATTCGGCACGGGGGACTTCGATGCGCAAAGGGCTGTTTTGGCTTAACGACAAGCAGTGGGCTCAGATAGAGCCGCATCTGCCGATGAACCAGACCGGCCCGGCGCGCGATGACGATCGGCGCATCATCAGCGGTATCATTCACATGCTTCAGTGCGGCGCACGCTGGCGCGATTGTCCGCCCGACTACGGTCCTTACACAACGATCTACAATCGGTTCAATCGCTCGGCCAAGCGTGGACATTGGCAGGCGATCTTTGAAGCGCTCGCCCGCTGTGGCAAGGACGGCGTGACTTTATCCATCGACTCCACCTCGATCAAGCGCATCGCTCGGCGAGCGGCGGAAAAGGGGGGGAGCATGAACAAGCGATCGGCCACTCGCGCGGTGGGCGGACCACGAAAATCCATGCGCTGAGCGACCCTGACTGCAGACCTTGCGCATTTCATCTCACTCCAGGCCAGGATGCAGATATAGCCGCAGCGCCGGCCCTTTTGGAACTCGCGCCACCGATGTCTGCCCTCATTGGTGACAAAGGGTACGACGGCGACGGCTTTCGCGCCGAAATCATCGATCGTGGTGCCAAGCCTGTCGGTATCCGCCGGGGCTAAGCCGCGACAGGAGCTTTCACCAATTCCACCGCTTGAGGAGCGTACGCATACGACGAAGGCCGCCTGATTGACGCATGCGCGCGAGCACGGCGAGTTCTACGATGGCGTTGCGTGAAGGTCAGGCGGCTTGCTGATCGGCGGACTTGCCGGCTTGGTGAAGGAGCTTCCATTCCCAGGGCAGCAGTTCGCGCAGACGCGAGGTGGGAAGATCGGCGATCCGGGCGAGGACGTCGGCGAGCCAAGCCTTGGGATCGACGTCGTTGAGGCGACAGGTCGTGATCATCGTCAGCATGATAGCGGCACGGTCGGCGCCACGTTGGCTGCCAGCGAAGGTCCAGTTGCGCCTTCCCAAGGCAATGCCTCTCAATGCACGCTCAGCGCAATTGTTGATCAAGCAGATCCTGCCATCGTCGAGGAAGCGGACGAAGCCGTCCCAGCGCTTGAGCATGTAGTTCATGGGCTTCAGGACCTCGGCGGAGCGGGAGAGGCTTTCTCGCTCGCGGAGCAGCCAGGCGTGCATGTCGTCGAGCAGCGGCTTGCTCCGCTCCTGGCGCACAGCACGCCGCTCGTCGGCACCACGGCCGTTGATGGCGCGCTCGATCTCGAACAGGGCGTCAAGACGCCTGACCGCCTCCAGCGCGATCGGGGAGACCGGTTTGCCCTTGCCTTCCCGGGCGGCTTTCTCGATGTCAGCCAGCTCGAAGAATCCCCGCCGCGCATGGGCCAGGCAAAATGCCGGAGTGATCGGCATTGCTTTCCTTTTTGGATCGAACAACGGCTCGAAGCCGCCATAGCAATCCGCCTGCAGAATGCCGGCGAAGGCGGCCAGATGCCTCTGAGGATGTTCGCCCCGTCGGTTGCCCGAGGCATAATAGACCGCCGCCGGCGGCGCAGGCCCGGCGAACGGCCGGTCATCCCGCACATACGTCCAGATCCGGCCGGTCGTGCATTTGCCCTTCGCCAGGATCCGGATGGTGGGGTGAGTAGGCCGGAGGGATTTCACCTCCAGCCTCTCGCAGAACCGGGCGTGAGACTCTCGCCTCACCCGGCTCCCATCAGGCAAGCTTGCCGCCACCGCCGAGTTGCCAATGCACAAAGAGCCTGCGGTTCTCACGCACGATCTTCTCCAGGAAGAGACGCGCGCGTCCTAAACGGTGATGGAAGCGCTTGTACTTTCGCTTCAACCAAATACCTAACGTCTGGTTGATGTAGCGCGCCAACGGATAAAGCGCTGAGCGGGTGTATTGCCCATAATAAGCGATCCTGATCTTCCCTCGAAAAAGTGGACGGGTTAAGCGGCTTTTAGCTCCATTTCGATCGGGGGGATATATCCGATGGCGGAATGGAGCCTGGTTCGGTTGTAGAAGCCCTCGATGAAGGCGAAGATATCGCTCTGGACTTGAGCGCGAGTTGCTGCTGGATCGCCATCGTCAGGGCGGCAGATGCAAGTTCGACCTGCATATGATCCCGCATGGCCCAGCCGACGATCTTTCGGCTGAACAGGTCCATGACGGCCGCCAGATACAGCCAACCTTCAGCGGTCGGAATATAGGTGATATCGGCGAGCCAGACCCGGTTCGGGTCTTCCGCGGTGAAGTCCCGCGCGATCAGGTTCGGTGCGATCGGCAGACCGTGGCGGCTGTCGGTGGTGCGCACACGGCGCGGCGGTGCCATGATGGCGCGAATACCGTACCGACGCATCATCCGTTCAATTCGACCGCGACTGGGACCACGGCCCTGCGCCCGCAGGGCGGCATGGACGCGGGGGCTGCCGTAGCGTCCGCTGCTGTCTTGATGGACCAGCCGGATCGCTGCCCGGAGCGTGGCATTTGATTTTGCCCGCTCGCTCACCGGGCGCTCGCGCCGGGCGTAATAGCCGGCCGGCGAGACCTCGAGCACGGCGCACATCAGGCGGACCGGATAGGTCTCGCGATGGTCTTCGATGAAGCGGAAGCTCATGTCCGGGTTCCGACGAAGATCGCGATCGACTTCCTAAGAAACAGCCGGATTGGCGTCGCCCGGGATGGCCTGCAACACGAAGCCTAGCGATTTCGCCCGGCGCTGTAGGTTGGCGAGGACGCGGCTACGATATTGCTGCTCATATTGGTCGGCGCCAGGATCCTTGTAGCTCATGCCGTGCCGGAGTGTGTTGTAGAATAAAACCGCAATCTTGCGAGCCGTCGCCGTCACCGCCTTCGATTTACCCGCACGTGCTGACAACCGGCGATAGAATGCTCCCAGCGCTGTCTCGCTCCGCCCCACGGTTGTGGCTGCCAAACGCAACAACGCAGCTGCGCGACTTGAAGATCTCCGTGTGCGCGAAGACAGCACCTTGCCGCCGGAGATCTTGTTGCCGGGTGCGAGGCAGAGCCAGGAAGTGAAGTGTTTGGCGCTCGGCCATGCCGTTAGATCGATACCGCACTCGCCAATGAGCTTCAATGCGAGCGACGGACCCAACCCGTGGATCTCAGTCAAATCGACGCCCCGCACTCTGTACAGTGCGGTCCTGACATCGAAGGTGGGGGTGTTGACCTGCTTGGTCTTTACGCGCGGCTTGGCTAGGTTTCCGACCGGTCTTGCTCCTTTGGTGTTCAATGCACTGATCAGGACTTCGAGCTTGCGATCACAGTCGAGCATCTTTGCCTGATAAACGTCGTAGAGCTCCAGTGATTGAGCTAACGCGAAAACATGTTCGTGGCGGTCATTGCCTACGAGCGCTGCGCGGATCGTCTCGATCGATGAGTGGCAGCGCACGTCCCGATAGGTTGCCGGGACGTCGGGATTGCGTTCGCCTGCAACAATGGCTCGGATAATCCGCATGCCGGTCGCGCCGGTGATATCCGACACAACATGATGGAGCTGCAGGTTCATCTCCATCAGAGCCTTTTGCATATGTTGGATATGGGCGGCAGCATATTCCACGAGCCGCTCGCGCTGGCGTAGATAGGCTCGCAACGTTGCGATCTCGGCATCGGGTCGGAAGCTGCCCCGTAACAGGCCATAGGAGTGGAGCTGGCGTAACCAAGCGGCATCGCTGAGATCGGTTTTACGGCCAGGTACATTCTTGGCGTACCGCGCGTTGACCAGAATGACCTCAAACCCGCGCTGTTCTAAGATCTCGTAGACTGGGATCCAATAGACCCCAGTGGATTCCATCGCGACACTGGTCACGCCGCACATCTTGAACCAGTCCGCCAGTTCATGCAGGTCTTGCGTGAATGTGCCGAATGCACGCACTGGCTTGTCGGTGCAGGCCGGGTTTACCGCGGCCATGTGCATCTTTGATCCGATATCGATAGGGCCGCGCCGAGGTTGACCAGCTTTAGGTCCGGGCCGCGGTCGGTTGTCCTGTTAGGCATCGCAACTCCTCCGTCCGATGATGGGCTGGAGGGTCAGGGCTATGCCAATTTGTCATCTTCCTAATCGGGATCGCCGTCGAAACGGCGTCACCACTCTCAAGTCCGCATGCGCCCATGGACCACGTTTTTTAACGGGGACAGCGCCTCCAATAAGCTGACGGCCGCTACCCTCCGAGCTAAAGGATAGCACAAGGCTGTTTCTATTCCGCGCAGGCGCGCCACGACGCTGGACAGTTTTTTAAAATGTCGCGCTCCATGCGCAGCCGTTCGTTCTCCTGACGTAGGCGGGCGATCTCCGAAGCCTGGTCCGCCGGCATCGGCGTCGCCTGCGTGGTGGGTCGCCACGCCGCCGATCCCGGCTCCTGCCGGAGCTTATCTACCCACCGTCGCAGCACCGAATCCCGCAGACCGAGCTCCTTAGCAACCGACCCGATCGAGCGACCGCTCGACGCGACCAGTTCGGCGGCCCGACGCTTGTAATCCTCGGTAAACGACCGACGTTGACGTTCCATTCGACACCTCCGGGCTCAACGAGCCTACTACAGGTGTCCACTCATTCGGAGGAGGTTCAGTGTCCACCTATTTTGGTGGACACCTCATGCATCACGGCACTCAAAAGCAAAAGGTGCGGAGAAATTCGCGCTTACCATAAGACGACCGTTGTCACCGCGTATTGAAGTGTTCGCTGGCGCAGGTCGCAAGCGGTGGCCGGATGAATTGAAGGCACAGATTGCCGCGGAAAGCCTCGAGCTGGGGGCGGTTGTCACAGACGTCGCCCGTCGCCATGGCTGCCGGCCCCAGCATGCGTAATCCGATGCAAGCCGGCCACTGATTGAACGAACCCGCTACGCGGCAGTAGGGGGCAAACCTGCTGAACTGAGGTGTCCTGTCTGAGAGGATGTTGGTCTTCGCACCACCCCTCTCAAGACAGGAGACCCAGATGGCTACGATGAGCCCTCTTCGGCAGCGCATGATCGAGGACATGACGGTCCGCAATCTGTCGCCGTCGACTCAACAATCCTATATCTATGCGATCGCAAAGTTTAGCCGCCATTTCGGCTATGCCCCGGACCGGTTGAGTTTCGAGCAGGTCCGCGCCTACCAACTACATCTCATCGGCCAAAAGCGCTCGTGGTCCCACATCAATCAGGTGGCCTGCGCGCTGCGGTTCTTCTACGGCGTCACACTCGGGCAGACGGAGGCATTCGAGCGGATCATTGGTGGCCAGAAGCCCGACAAGCTCCCGCTCGTGCTTAGTGCCGAAGAGATCGAGCGCTTCCTGGACGCGGTTACAGGGGTGCGCAATCGCGTCGTGCTGGCGACGGCTTATGCGGCTGGCTTACGGGTTAGTGAAGTCGTCCGCCTGAAGGTGAGCTCGATCGACAGCAAGCGAATGTTGATCCACATCGAGAACGGTAAGGGCGGCAGGGATCGTTACGCGATGCTTTCTCCGCGACTGCTGGAGATTCTGCGTACGTACTGGATGCGAGCCCGACCGGGGCTGTGGCTATTTCCAGGCCAAGACCCAAGTGAACATGTCAGCGTCCGCTGCGTCCAGGCGGCCTGCCGCGCCGCCCGCCGCCGCGCTCGGCTTGCCAAGCCGATTACTGTCCATACGCTCCGGCACTCGTTTGCGACCCATCTCCTGGAAAGCGGGATCGACATTCGCATCATTCAAGTTCTGCTCGGACATGCCGACCTGGGATCGACCGCGCGCTACGCTCAGGTTGCGACCAACCTGCTCGCCCGCACGACCAGCCCATTCGATGGACTCTCCGTCAGGGTGATCCCACCCGACTGAGCTGCGCATATGCGCCCCGTGCTCGAGGTGGCGGACATCCTCCGCCGCCACGGCGGCGCCTTCCGTGCCGCGCAGGGTCCTCGGCTGTCCTCCGATCAGCGCCGTGTGATGGCGGCCATCGAGGCGTGTCGCACAGCGACGCTCGGCGGCCACGTCGAGCGGTGCGACGACTGCGGCCTGGTCCGCGTCGCCTATAACAGCTGTCGCGATCGGCACTGTCCAAAGTGCCAAGCGCTCGCGCGCGCCCAATGGCTCGCCGAGCGCCAGGCCGACCTGCTGCCGGTCCCCTATTTCCATGTCGTCTTCACCGTGCCGGCGCCGGTGGCCGCCATCGCGCTGCAGAACAAGACGGCGGTCTACGACATCCTGCTCAAGGCAGCAGCCGAGACGATCCGTCTCATCAGCGCCGACCCGAAGCATCTCGGTGCCGAGACCGGGATGATCGCCATTCTCCATACCTGGGGCCAGACCCTGACGCATCATCCGCATGCCCATTGCCTCGTGCCAGGCGGCGGGATCGCCCCTGATGGAAGCTGGGTTCATTGTCGCCCCGGCTTCTTCCTTCCCGTTCGCGTCCTGTCACGATTGTATCGTCGGCTGTTCCTGGAGCGCCTGCAGGCGGCGTTCAATGGCACCAAGCTCCAGTTCTTCGGCCATCTCGCGCACCTCGTCGAGCCAGCGGCATTCGCCCGCCATCTAACCGCCCTCCGCAAGGTCGAGTGGGTCGTCTACGCCAAGCGTCCCTTCGGCGGACCAGAACAGGTTCTGGCCTATCTCGGGCGCTACACCCATCGCGTTGCAATCGCCAACGGCCGGCTCCTTACCTGTGACCAGGGCCACGTCCGCTTCCGGTGGAAGGATTATCGCGCTGGCAACAGATCCAAAGTGATGACGCTCGACACTGAGGAGTTCCTTCGTCGCTTTCTGCTCCACGTATTGCCGAAGGGGTTTCGCCGCATCCGTCATTTTGGCTTCCTGGCGAACGCCTGCCGCGTCGCCAAACTCGCGCGCATCCGAGCGGCGCTAAAGGCGCCAGAGCCGCCTCCGCCTGCCGAAGCTGTCGACTATCGTGAGCGCTGCGCCATCCTCATTGGTCACCGCCTCGACTTGTGCCCCATCTGCGGAGGCCGCATGGTCGAGATTGGGCCTGTGCCGCGTGCGCAAACGCCGCGACGCGCAGCACCTCGCTGCGATACATCATGACCGACTACCTCGACTTGTTCGCTCCCACTGCAGGCATCGCCATGCCGACGTTCTCCGTCGGAACGATCAAGCACGCTCACAACGCGCGGCGAACGGGCGATAGTCAGCCGCTTGGGCTTGACGCGCCGTTCGACGCTATCGACGCCGGCATCCTCTGCTGCCAATATCAACGGCAATCTGCGGCCACACTCGCTCGCGGGCCCGACATCGGGTCAATCGCGCCTACCGGCGCCTAGATCGAGCCCCCATAGGTCCTCGCTCACAAGACGCGGCTTCGTTCAATCCAGCTTCAAATAGGTCCCGCGCTGGACTTGCGGCGAGATCTGCGACGCGGGACCTATTTGAACCCTCCAGTATTCCGACGCAATCCGGCCACCGATTCCGACGGAAGTCGGCCACCCATTCCGATCGAAGCCGGCCACCCTGTTGAGACCGCCTGACGCTCTCGAAGACGGCGATCGAATCGCGGACCAGCCCACCTTTGCGACCAAGCAAGGGAAGGTCTGATGCCCGCCGAGAGAGCGCCGATGCGGAAGGTTCGAGAAGTTTTGAGACTGCGGCACGCCCTTGGCGTGAGCGAGCGGCAGATCGCCGTCACGGTCGGCATCAGCCGATCGACGGTTGGCGAGTATCTGCGGCGGGCTGCCGTGATCGGCATCACCTGGCCGGTGCCGGAAGGGATGGACGACGGCGAACTCGAGCGCCGGCTGTTCACGCCGCCGACATTCGAGGAGAAGCCGGCGCGGCCGTTGCCCGACTGGAAGGCGGTGCACCGGGAGCTGAAGCGGCGCAGCGTGACGTTGCTCCTGTTGTGGGAGGAATATCGCGCGGAGCACGCCGACGGCTATGGCTACAGCCGGTTTTGCGATCTCTACCGGGAATGGAGCGAGGCGATCTCGCCGACCATGCGGCAGACGCATGGGCCTGGAGAGAAGCTGTTCGTCGACTTCGCGGGCGACACGGTGCCGGTGTTCGACGCCGCGACCGGCGCGCAGCGGCTGGCCCATGTCTTCGTCGCGGTGCTAGGAGCATCCAACTACACCTTTGCCGAGGCGCGTTGGTCGGAAGGGCTGGCCGACTGGATCGGGCTGCACGCCAATACGTTGCGCGCGATCGGCGGCGTGCCGAAGGCGATCGTCTGCGACAATCTGAAGGCCGGCGTCACCGCCACCTGTCGCTATGAGCCGGGCATCAACCGCACCTACCAGGAGCTGGCCGAGCACTACGGCACCGCGATCCTGCCCACGCGTCCGCGCAAACCACGCGACAAGGCGAAGGTGGAAGTGGCGGTGCAGATCGTCCAGCGGTTTGTGCTGGCGCGGCTGCGGAACCGGCGCTTCTTCTCGCTTGACGAACTCAACGGGGCCATCCGCAAGGCGATCGCGGACCTCAACGACTCTTATGCAGAGTCTTGTCTGATAAAATAGCTGCGACCGATAGTGGCTCGTGCCACGGCTCTGTGCGTTACGGACCTCCTCTGCGAGCGGGGCGGTAGGAGGGTGTCCGGAACGATGTGTAAGGAGGTTTCTGTGAGTTTACCTTAATTGGAGACTCACATGACCACCGATACGACGATTACCCCTGAACTGCTGGACCAGCTTCTTGCGAACTACAGCAAGCCCGAAAACCTGACCGGCGAGAATGGGCTGTTCAAGCAGCTCAAGAAGGCCTTGATCGAGCGCGCACTTGGAGCCGAGCTGACCGAGCATTTGGGCTACGAGAAGGGTGATCCTGCCGGCCGGGGCTCAGGCAACAGCCGCAACGGGACAAGCTCGAAGACGATCCTGACGGAGGATGGCGAGATCGAGATTACCGTGCCTCGCGATCGGGCCGGCAGCTTCGAGCCGCAGTTGACCGCCAAGGGGCAGACCCGGTTCGATGGTTTCGACGACAAGATCCTGAGCCTCTATGCCCGCGGCATGACGGTGCGGGAGATCCAGGGCCACCTGGCCGAGCTCTAAGGCGCCGAGGTCTCGCCCGATCTCATTAGCCGGGTGGCCGACGCCGTCCTCGATGAGGTCCGGGAATGCCAGAGCCGGCCGCTCGACGCCGTGTACCCAATCGTCTTTTTTGACGCGCTGCGGGTCAAGATACGCGACGAAGGGCTGGTCAAGAACAAGGCGGTCTACGTTGCGCTCGCCTACAATGCCGATGGCGAGAAGGACGCTCGGGCTCTGGATCGAGCAGACCGAGGGCGCCAAATTCTGGCTGCGGGTCGTCAACGAACTCAAGGCGCGCGGCGTCAACGATATCCTGATTGCCGTCGTCGACGAGCTGAAGGGGTTTCCCGAGGCGATCACATCGGTCTACCCGCAGACGCTGGTGCAGACCTGCATCGTGCACCTGATCCGTAACAGCCTTGCCTTCGTCTCCTGGAAGGACCGCAAGGCGATCCTGCCCTCGAAAGGCGATCTATCGGGCTGAGAGTGCCGACGCGGCGGCGCTGAGGCTTGCCGAGTTCGAGGCCGAATGGGGCAAGCGCTATCCCGCCATTGGCCAGATCTGGCGCAAAGCGTGGGAGCACGTAGTGCCGTTCTTCGCCTTCGCGCCTGGCATCCGAAAGATGATCTACACGACAAACGGGGTCGAGGCGCTACATCGTTCGCTGCGCAAGATCATCAAGACCCGCGGCAGCTTCCCGACCGACGAGGCGGCGCTCAAGCTGTTGTATCTCGCCCTCAGGAACGCTGGCGTTTATTGGCGGCGACCGGTTGAATGGACTGCCGCGATGGGGCAGTTCGCCATCCACTTCGGCGCGCGGTTTCCCGGAACAGCGCGCTGATGATCACAACCGACATCACGGCGCCGACCATGATCGTTTGGACCGAACCTTCGCCGTCAAGCCCCGCGCCTGCGGCGCGCCGCTGCGCGGCTTCGGGGCTTGACCGCTCGGTCCGGCCAAGCAGAATTATCGGCCATGCCGTCGATGCCAGCTTTCAATGTCTCAAACGCAAAACCCACCTTCACAGAAATCGCTTACACAAAACTTCGGACATTCCCGGCGGTAGCGGCTGCGACAACATCATCAAACTAGCCACTGACATTTATCGTGACCTCGCCCCCAAGTGTTATCCAGTCCTGAGTTCAGGTGCTCCGGGAAGGTCTGGCCACTCGGCGCGTCTTCCGACGCTTTCGCACGGGCGACCGCGAGCTCGGCGGCGATCTCCGTACCCTTAGCGCGCTCGGCTGCCGGCGCCGCCTTCAGGGCGGCAACGTCATCCGGAGCGGCGTCGCGATCCGCATTCATGCGACGCAGTGAATCACAGATTGAATGCATTGGGACTCCCAAATGTCGGCAATATGAGGATTTTCCTGGATTAGCCCCCGCTCTGCGGCCGCCAGCTCAGTTGGGGAGTCCACCAGTCGATGCCCTCGAGCATGTAAGCCATTTGCGCTGCCGAGATCGACACCGCGCCGACCGACGTCGACGGCCAGATGAACCTGCCGTGATCCAGGCGCTTGGCATAGAGCGACATGCCCAAGCCGTCATGCGAGAGAATCTTGACCAGAAGGCCGCGGCGGCCCCATAAGATATAGAGATCGCCGGCATGGGGATCGCGCTCCAAGCTTTCCTGAACCGCAAGCGCCAAACTTTGCATGGCCCGACGCATGTCGGTGTGGCCAGTCGCGATCCATACCCTGACGCCGCTCGGGAGCGGGATCATCGTCGTCGCAGAAGCTCAAAAACCCGCTGCAGCTCGTCGCGATCAACGCGAACACGACAGCCGCCGCTAAGCTCGATCTCGATGATTCCAGCCGTTGCGCGTTGCTTAGGAGGCGAAGACGCCAGTTGCGACGTGCTGATCGATGCCGGTGCACGTGTGATCTCGACAGGAACCAGAGCTGGCACCGCATCACCGCCCAGGCGGCTTGGCGCGCCTGCCGGAACAGCAAGCTATGCGAGGCACTGATTGCGCAGCAGAAGTTGCAGATCGCCAAGCTAAAGCGTCAGATCTGACGCCACCGGGGACGAGCTGGCGGCGGAAGAGGCTGTGGCAAACCGACGACGGTGCGCGGATTTACCCGCAAGCGCAGTTGGCGCTGACGTTCGAAGAGCTGGAAGTCGTGAGCCACCCCATGCCGGCGCGCGACGCCGCAGACCGTCTCGCCGGCCTGCAAACGTCTCCTCGACAGACGGACCTTCTCGTCGTAACTCCATCGCCGCCGACGCTCGGCACCCAACACATTGACCTGCATCCGCACGTGCTGACCTTGCCCCAAGTTTTATCCAGCCCTGAGTTCGCCCCGGTCGTTGGATTTGCCCAGTTGGGGGAGCGACGGGAGCTGGCGCAGAGCCTTCGGCATAACGCACAGCGCCAGATCCCGTCGCGGATGGCAGGTGTCGGCGAACTCGGACGGCGTTTTCCATCCGAGCTGAGAGTGTGGTCGTGCGTCGTTGTAGTGGGCCCGCCCGCATCCGAGCGCGACGAGGGCCTGCGCCAGTGACGTGAACAGCGTCTCGTTGAGCAGTTCGTCCCGCAGCCGGCCATTGAAGCGCTCGATGAACGCATTCTGCATGGGCTTGCCCGGCGCGATGTAATGCCAACCGACGGGGCTTTGATCGGCCCATGTCAGGATGGCGTTGCTGGTGAGCTCGGTGCCGTTGTCGCTGACCACCATCCTGGGCTCGCCGCGCTCGAACATCAGCCGGTCCAGTTCCCGCGCCACGCGGATGCCGGAGAGCGAGGTATCGGCGACTAGCGCCAAGCACTCGCGGGTGCAGTCATCGACCACGGTGAGGACGCTGAAGCGGCGGCCGCAGGTCAGCTGATCCGACACGAAGTCGAGCAACCAGCGATCGTTGCGGGCCATCGGCACCGTCATTGGCGCCCGGGTCCCAAGGGCGGCCCGCTTGCGGCCGCCGCGGCGGCGTACCGCAAGCCTCTCTTCCCCGGAACAGCTTCTTGTGGTTTGACCAGGTAGCCCTCCCGGTTGAGCAGCACGTGCAGGCGCCGACAAACAAAAACGACGGCGTTCGTGGGCGATCGCCCGCATGCGCTGCCGTAGGACGGCATCGTCCGCCCGGATTGTCAGATATCTGATGGTCATGCGGCAGCAGCCGATGGCTTTACACGCCCGCCGTTCGCTCATCCCGTGGGCAACCATGAGATACGCGACAGCTTTCCGCTTGCCCGCGGGCGTCACCATTAATGGGATGGACCGCCCCGTCCTCCTCCCTCATCATAGGAAGGGCAGACTAAAGAGGAGAGTATCATGGCCGATCGCAATTTGCCGCGACCCGCGGCTGTCTATGGAATCGACATTGGCAAGAACCTATTCCACGTCGTTGGCCTGAGCTGCGACGGCACACCTGTTCAGAAATTTCGCTTTCGAGGGGACACCCTTCTTCAGTTCTTTGCGCGCGCACAACCAAGCATAGTTGGCATGGAATCCTGCGTCGGTCCACAGTGGCTCGCCCGGAAGATACAGGCACTTGGTCACAAGGTGCGCCTGATCCCCGTGCAATTCGTGAAGCCCTACGTGAAGTCAAACAAGAACGATATCATCGACGCCGAGGCGATCGCTGAGGCCGCTACGCGACCGACAATGCGCTTCGTTGCCGTGAAGGAGGAGGACCAAGTGGATCTTCAAGCGCGTTTCCTTCGTCATTCAAACGCGCGGCAACTCGAGATTGAATATTCCGGCACCCTGACGCAAAGGTACACCGTACTCGAGGCAGAAAGCCCGCGTCTGATTGATCAGGCGTGTCCTCGAGCCGACCATCTGGCACGGATTCGCGATGCAGCGCTTCCAGTTGCATAAATGTATCCGGCCTCTCGCGAGTGGACTGCTGTTGCAGCCACGCCATGATGAGATCCGCGCACGCCGTTCCCAATAAATAGTTCGGGCAGGAAGCCCGCTTTTTTGCACAGGGCTTACGGCATGTTGATCCACTGTTTCGTCATCACTGTTCCCGAGCCTTGCAATCGAAGCCAGAAGCGTCAGGCAAGGCAGGATCTCTGCGTTCGTAGAGTGCTCCGGGCTTGTTCAAGACCACCCACACAATGCGGGCCATCTTGGCGGCTAGAGCGACAACGGCCTTGTTCGGATGCATCCGAGCCTGGAGCCCGTCGAGCCAGCTTCCTAGGCGATCGCGCGTCCGGTCCAAATGCCGGAAGCAGGATCGCGCGCCCTGCACCAAAAGCTTTCTCAGATAACGGTTGCCGCGTTTGCTGACGCCAAGCAACGTCTGTTTTCCGCCGCTCGAGTATTGCCTGGGCACTAACCCCAGCCAGGCAGCAAGGTCGCGGGCCTTGCGAAACTGCAGCCCATCACCGATCGCGGCAAGTACGGCGGTCGCACCCAATGCGCCGATACCAGGAATTGTCATCAGCCGGCGGGTGACGTCCTCTCGATCGGCAACCGCTTCGATCTCCTGTGTCAATTCGCGGATCCGTTCTTCGAGGCGGCGGAGATCGGCGAAGCGAGCGCCCACCAGGCGACGCATCACTGGCGACAAATCGGCGCACCGCTGGATCATCGTCTCTATCACGTCCGTTTGGCCTATTGCGGGTTCGCGCACGCCCACGTCGTGCTTGGCGGTGAGAGCTTCGTTGCCCTGGCCGAAGGCCTGCAGAATGCCCTCTGGTCGCTCGGTGGGGCGCCGCGGGAGCATCGGACCGACAGCCTGTCGGCCGCATTCCGCAATCTCGATTGCCATGCTCGGGATGATCTGACGCAGCGATACGAGGCCCTTTGTGCCCATTACGGCATGGGGCATTCCCGCAACAATCGAGGCGTTGCTCACGAGAATGATTCGATCGAAGGGCCCCACGGTCATCTGAAGCGAGCAATCGCGGATGCCTTGCTGCTGCGCGGAACTGTCGACTTCGACGATCTTGCCACCTATCGCGGCTTCATCGACGAGATCGTCAGCCGCCGCAATGCCCGCAACGCCAAGCGGATCGATAGCGAGCGCGTGGTGTTGCAGGAGCTGCCCGATCGGCGCACCTCCGACTACGAAGAGGTGATCGTCCGCGTGACATCGTCCGGCGGCTTCACCCTGCGCAAGGTGTTCTACACGGTGCCATCGCGCCTGATCGGTCACCGGCTGCGGGTGCGCCTTTACGATGATCGTCTCGAGATTATCGGCACGTGATCCATTCCCTGCGGCGCAAGCCGATGGCGCTTCTCAATCTGGTCTACCGAGATCGGCTGTTCCCGCGCGATGCCTATTGGAAGACCTTCGATCGGTTGCGCGAACGCTTGCCGGACAAAAAAGCCTGCCGGATCATGGTCGATCTCCTCGCGCTCGCTCATGAACGCGGCTGCGAGACCGAACTCGCCGATCAGCTCACCGCCGACCTCGAGGCCGGCCGACTGCCTGAACCTAACCGGCTGCGCGCTCACTTCGCTCCTGACCCGCCCACCTGCCGAACGTCGTGGTGCAGCTCGCACCCCCTTGCCACCTACGAATGCCTCATCGGTACTGCCGAGATCGGAGGTGCCGCATGAGCGTAGCCAATACCGTTGATACCGCGCGCCTCAATCTGTTGCTCAACGAGCTCCGCCTCCCGGCCATCAAGGTGCTGTGGGCGCAATTTGCCGAGCAGTCCGACAAGGAAGGTTGGCCAGCGGCCCGCTTCCTCGCCACCATTGCCGAGCACGAGATCGCCGAACGCGGTCGCCGGCTCACCGAGCGCCATCTCGTCGAGGCGCGGCTGTCTGCTGGGAAGACCTTCGGCGGCTTCGACTTCGAGGCCGTGCCGATGATCTCCAAGGCGCAGGTGATGGCGCTCGCCGCCGGTGACAGCTGGTTGGGTAAGGGTGCCAATTTGCTCCTGTTCGGGCCGCCCGAGTCCGATTCATACTGCCCACCTCGTTATGCCATTATAGTTCAAGCTCTCTTTGGCGGAGATCGCCAGACGACGGGCGCCGGAAGCGCCGCGCCTGCGCGGCGTTCCTGACCTCGGGGTGCTCCAGATCAGGCGCCTTGATCACCCAGGGTGCGCCCTTGCACAGCTGGTGCGCGGGCAAGCTTCGCTCCGCGATCAGACGGCGAACCGTCGATGGGCTGACCGTCAACGCAGCGGCGGCTTCATCCAGAGTAATTTCTCCTCTCTCCATGCGTTCGCCTTCCCGGTAGGGTGCGATAGCTTGCTGGTTGCGCAAGTGACGAACGCGGGCGCGGGTCCAGCTGTTACCGTGCCCCGTCGACTTGCCGCTCGGTCGAGGACCGCCGCGATCGTGCCGTCGGGCATCTGGCGTGCCAGAACACGCAGGAGATCGATGACATCTGCGGATGTGCTCCAGCGGTGTTGGCCCGTGCGGTTCTTTCTGGTCTCTAGCGCTGTGTGATCGCCGCCCTGCCAGTGGATCACAAGCTCAATTGCCGCATCGCCGACGCATACAACGATTTCGTGGATTAAGGTTCGGATGATCCCCTTGCGCGTGGCAGGCGTCGCCCCAGGACTGTTCCAGGCCCGCTCCAAATCGGAGCCAAGCGCAAGCAGCCGCTCGCGATCCGCCTCGCTCAGAGGACTCTCCGGCTTGGCCAACAGTGCACCGCGCTCTTCCTCGAGCGCGCGGACGGCCAGCAGACGTTCATTCCAACGTCGCTCCAGCTCGCCGGCGACCAGGCGATTGTCGGGATCGACAGCCTCATATCGCCGACGAGCCCGAGTGGCCTCATAGCGCGCTTGCTCACGCTTGGGCAGGCGTATCTCGCTGTGAACGCCGCCAACCCAGTGGACGACGAGGACGATCTCGGAGGCCGCATCATCGATATCGGCTACGACCTCATGGATGAGGGTGCGCACAATGCGCTTCTTGAGGCGAGCATCCGTCGTCGGCGCATCCCAGACCGTTCTGAGGTTCGAGGCCAGAACGCCGAGCGAGGCTGGATCAGCAATGGGGGCAGGCATCGCCGCATTATGCGTGGCGATTTTGCCCTCGACCTCCGCTGCGTGAGCGAGCGTCCTGTTCCAGCGCGCTCCAAGCTCGCCCGCCACCAGCCGGCTCGCGGGGTCAGCGGCATCGTATTGCCGGAAAAGCCTGGTCGGCGGCATAGCGCGCCGCTTCGAGATCGCGACTGAGAGCATCGCGCACCTGATCGCGCCGTTCCCCTGGCTTCCTTGGCGGCAGCGGTTGCGGCGGCGATAGCGCCCGGACCGATGACGCCAAGCAGTGCTTCCTCGATTGCATCATCGACGGGCAGTCCGCCGAAGCCGATGCAGTGAGGGCCGCCATTGTCCATCCAGGCGCGGCTACAGCTATAGCGCGGGATATGGTGGTTCATGCCGGAGTACCGGAGTGTGAGCTTGCGACCGCAGCGCTTGCACCGGATCAGACCGGCCAGCAGCGCGTCACCATGCTTGGGCGCGCCGTGATGCCGACCGGTGGGAGCGTTGCTGCTGACCATGGTGCGGATCGCCTCGAACCTCTCCCAGCTCACATACCCGTCGTGGGTGTTGGGCTTCAGCGCCAGCCATTCGCTCCGCGCCTGCGGCGGATCTTCACGCTCACACCCACGGCGCTGTATCCCGCCGCGACAGCCGTCTTACCATAGGCATAGGCGCCGCCGTAGACCGGGTTCTCAATGATCCGGTGGATGGCGGAGTAGCTCGGTCGCCGCCAGGCCGTTGCGCCGTTGGTCCGCTTCACCGGCAGATCGAGATTGTACTCGTGGAGCCAGCAGAACGGTCGCGCGCTGCCGAGTTCCTCGACCTTGTCGAACACCAGCTTGATCGCTCCTGGACACGCCGATCCGGATCTTTCTCATAACGGTCGCCGGCCTTCACGAAGCCGACGGGCGCTGCCACAACCAACTCGCCCCGGCGCGCCTTCTCGTAGCGGGCCGAGAGCGAGCGCTGGCGCAACAGATCCAGCTCGTACTCGTTGAGGCTGCCCTTGAGCCCGAGCAACAGGCGATCGTTACCGTGCCTTGGCGCGTAGATCGTCTCCTGATCGATCAGAACGGTATCGACCACGCGGCACATCTCGATGAGTTGCTGCCAATCCCGTCTGTTGCGAGCGAAGCGCGAGACTTCGCGGGCGCAAACCGCACCAACTTTACCGAGGCAAACCTCCGCTACCATCCGCTCGAAGCCGGCGCGTTGTACGCCGCCGGCGGCTGAGCGACCGAGATCATCATCGATCACTTCAACCTCTGACCATCCGAGTGCCGTCAGTCGGTCCCGCATGGCGTATTGCAACGCGCCGCTCTCGCGATTGTGTAGCACCTGATGTGCTGAGGATTGACGCACGTAAAGTATCCCCTTCTCCAGATGATGAGGCCTGACCTTGTCAGAGATCATGACCGACCTCCTTCGCGCGCGGCGTCGCTGTCGTCGCGGCATGGTCGAGGATCAACTGCGTCATCAGACTCGTAAGGGCCGCCTGCGCTTCCGCCGGAAGCTCCGACCATGTGGGCGCACCGGTGGCGCCGCTCGACAGGCCGCTCCCGAACAGATCCATCTGCTGCGGCCGCGGTTGTTGATTGTGTCGGTATCCGCTCCCTGGCATTGCCGTCTGGCGTGACATGAGTCGCTCCCCGATTCTGACCGTGAGAGCCTCTGGATGCGCCAGAAAGCAGGGCAGCTGATGGCGTTCGATCCTTCAACGCCAGATCGAGAAGCGCAGAAAGCGCCGCAAGCGCATCGATGCTGACAAACGGTTGAGCTGTCAAAAGCTCGGCGTCAGGGCATGCCGTCCGGTCGAACATCCCTGCTGGCACTTCCAGCCAACGATCTCCTTGCGATCCGTCCAAGGTGCAGCGAAAAACAACATCAAAGCCTTGTCGACGGCTCCATGAACGCAAACTCGGCGCCCAAACCATGGATGATGCCGATAAAGAACCTCGCGAAGAACGGTCCTGTGGCCGTTCTCAAACGTTGTTGTACAACGAACACCGCGGACACTCGGCCATCGGCTATATCAGCTCGGTCGAGATGGAGCGCAAGGTGGGATTAGCTTAACGGGGTGTCCATCAAACCGGCAGCACGCTCAGTGATCACCGGGGAGCGCCGACGGCGTCGGTGGACGAGCGAGGAGAAGGCCCGGATCGTGGCGGAGAGCTTTGAGGAGGGTGCGAACATCTCCGAGGTTGCGCGGCGCAATGGCGTTTCGCGCGGGCTGCTTACGGTGTGGCGCCGCCAAGTTGCGGCGGCGGTGGGGGGCAAGGCACCGAACTTCGTGCCAATCCAAATTGGTCCGGGGATCGATCGCGGGACAGCGGGCGAGCATGAACGTATTTCCGGGCTACAGACGAGGCCTTTGGAGATCGCCGCGCCGCCGGCCAAGGTTTGCGGAGTTGTCGAGATCGAGGTGAACGGGGCGCGCATCCGGGTCGAGCCGGACGTTGAGCTGGCGACGCTGTCGACCGTGCTGGCGGCGCTTCGGGGTATCCGGTGATTGCGCTACGCTCTGACCTCAAGGTGGTGCTGGCGACACAGCCGGTCGATTTCCGCAAGTCGGTGCATACGCTGTCGGCACTGGTGAGCGAAGCGCTGCGTGCGAATCCGTGTTGTGGGGACGTCTTCGTGTTCCGCAGCAAACGCACGGACAGAGTGAAGCTTCTGGCGTGGGACGGCAGCGGCATGGTGCTGATGACGAAGTGGTTGCACCAGGGGCACTTCACCTGGCCGCCGATCCGCGAAGGCGTGGTGCATCTGACTGCGACACAGCTCGCGATGCTGCTCGACGGACTCGAGTGGACGCGCGTCTCGCCCAAGCCGGTGAAGCAGCCGGCCGTTGTCGGCTGAGAGGAGAGGATTTCGCTGGAGCCTGCGCCGCGCGGATGTATGGTCCATTTATGGCGATTCGCCCGGACGTCCTCTCGACTGATCCCGCCGCTCTAACAGAGATGGTGCTCGCGCTCGACGCCGAGAACGAGAAGCTGCGTGTTGCGATGCAGACGCTCAAGGAGATGATCTTCGGGAAGCGCTCGGAACGGCTTGCCACGCTCGTGGCCGAGCAGCTTGAGCTTGAGCTTGACGATCTTGAGACCAGTGTCACGCCGCCGGCAGCTGCCAACGACGATGCACCTGCGGTGAAGCCGTCCGATAAGCTACGTAAGAAGGCGCGCCGCAACATCGGCGCGTTGCCCAAGCATCTGCCGCGCTGTGAGCAGGTCCTGGAGCCGGAGGTGACGGCCTGCCCGTGCTGCCAGGGCCAGCTTCACAAGATCGGCGAGGACGTCAGCGAGGTGTTGGAGTGATCCCGGCGCTCCTGCGCGTGCTGCGCACGATCCGTCCCAAATACGGCTGCCGCGGCTGCACCGATGGCGTGGTCCAAGCCAAAGTGCTGCCGCGCCTGATTGAGGGCGGCATGGCGTCGACGGCCCTCGTGAGCCATGTGGTGGTCTCGAAGTTCGCCCGGTATTTGCCGCTGTACCGGCAAGTTCAGATCCTGGCCGGCCACGGCATCCATCTTGACCGCGCGACACTCGCGGTTGGGTCAAACGTACCGCCTTGTGGCTCAGGAGCCTTTATGAGCTGCAGCTGCGGATCATTCAGGCTGCGCCGCGCGTGTTCTGCGACGAGACGCCGATGCCGGTGCTTGATCCAGGACGACATCGTCCCCGCATCTGCCAGTTCTGGGCGCATGCTATGGATGACCGGCCATGGGGTGGCCCCTCGCCGCCGGCGGTTACCTACGTATTCGCCGACGGCCGCGGCACCGAGGAGATCGCCGGACAGTTGATGGGCTTTTGCGGCGTTCTGCAGGTGGACGGTTATGCCGCCTACAAGGCGCTGGCCCGCCGTCATGGCGGCGCGATCCAGCTCGCCTTTTGTCTCGCCCATGCTCGACGCAAATTCGTCGAGGTGTACAAGTCCACGCAGTCGCCATTCGCGCGCGACGTGATTGAACGGCTGCAGGCGGTCTATGCGATCGAGGCAGAGATCCGCGGCAGCAGTGCGGAGCAGCGGCTGGCCGCCCGCCGCACCAGGAGCGCCCCGTTGATGGTGGCGCTCAATGCGCGACTGATTGAGATGGTAGGTCAGCTGTTTTCCCAATCGAAGCTGACAGAGGCGATCAACTATGCGCTCAATCACTGGGACGGACTGACGCTGTTTCTCAGCGACGGCCGCGTCGAGGTCGATTCCAACACGGTCGAGCGTTCCATGCGCCCGATTGCCATGGGAAGACGCAACGCCTTGTTCAGCGGTAGCGAAGGTGGTGCCGAGAGCTGGGCCATCCTCGCGTCGCTCGTGAACACCGCAAAGCTCCATGAGCTCGATCCGCAAGCCTATCTGACCGACGTGCTGGAGCGCATCGTCTCCGGTGGAACCAAGAGCCATCAACTGCACGAACTGCTCGCCTGGCACTGGAAGGCGGCGCGCCAGCGCACCGCACAGGCCGCGGCATGAGCCCGCGTCGTCATAAAGCAGCGTCGTCAATGGCCGCAGCCGAGATGCCACTTGAGGAGCTCGAGCGATGGCTGCAGGCTCGGGTCGATCAGCAACCTGCCGCCACCAATCTCCCCATGCTCGACGGCTACGTCGCCGCAATCGTGGCCGGACCGGTGTCGATGAGCCCACTCGACTGGATCTGCCCGCTGCTCGCCATCGATGCCGATGCCTTCAACCACAGCGGCACCCCGGAGTTTGCAGCCATATCGGCTGTCGCCCTGCGTCACAACGACATCAGCAACACCCTCTCGACCGCACCCGACAGGTTCGCGCCGATGCACCGGCGTAAACCCAGTGGAGACGTGGATCCGCGACCATGGTGCCAAGGCTTCTACGCCGCGATGCGGCTCAAGCTATTGGCGTGGGCACCGTTGCTGGACACCGGCAACGTCAATCACGGCCTACTTCTACCTATCCTGCTGCACTGTCGCGACGATCAGGGCCGACCGCTGCTTGGACCACCACGAAGCGGCCGCGAGACCAAGAAATTTCTGCGTAACGCCCACGCCGATATTCCCGCGGCGGTCGAAGCCTTGCGGCAATACTGGATGCCGATCCGCTACGCCCGCGCTCACTGATCACTGCGGTCGTGGGAGCTCATGCCGGTTACAGTTAGTCGGCTTGGCGCGGGAGCTTCCATTCCCAGGCAGCAGTTCGCGCAGACGCGAAGCGGGAAGATCGGCGATCCGGGCGAGGACGTCGGAGAGCCGGGCTTTGGGATCGACATCGTTAAGACGACAGGTGGTGATCATCGTCAGCATGATGGCGGCGCGTTCGGCGCCGCGCAGGCTGCCGGCGAAGGTCCAATTGCGCCTTCCCAAGGCGATGCCGCGCAACGCTCTTTTGGCGGCGTTGTTGCTGAGGCAGATCCTGCCATCGTCGAGGAAGCGGGCAAAGTCGGCTCAGCGCCTGGCATGTAATTCGTGGGCTTCAGGACCTCGGAGGAGCGCGAGAGGGTTTCTCGCTCGCGCAGCAGCCAGGCGTGCATGTCGTCGAGCAGCGGCTTAGCGCGATCGGGGAGCTGGTTTACCCTTGCTGCCTACCCTGGCGTTCTTCTCGATATCGGCCAACTCGAAGAAGCCCCGCCGCGCATGCGCGAAGCAGAATGCCGGCGTGATCGGCATCGCTTTCCTTTGCGGGTCGAACAACGGCTCGAAGCCGCTATAGCAATCGGCTTGCAGGATGCCGGCGAAGGCGGCCAGATGCCTCTGGGGATGCTGGCCTCGCCGGTCGGGTGAGGCGTAATAGACCGCAGCCGGCGGCGCCGGCCCACCGAAGGGCCGGTCATCCCGCCCATAACTCCAGCTCCGGCGGGTCGTGCACTTGCCCTTCGCCAGGACGCGGATGGTGGTGTCGTCGCCATGAAGGCGCTCGACTGCGAGTACATGACGCTCGATCAGCTGGAAGAGCGGCATGATGGCGAAGGTTCCGTGGCCGACCTGGTCAGCGAGCGTCGACAATGGCAGGTCGATCCTCTCGCACTTGGTTGAGCGGGATATGCATGCCGAACTGTGCGTCCAGCGAAGGCTGGCATGTTCAGCAGGAGTAAGTCCTGCCGGGGAAAAAGTTAGCTCCCCGTAGTGTGGGTAGCAGAGGAGATAGAAATAGAACCTTTGAAGCCTATCGACAAAACTCCCTTGGGGAGACCACGAGTCATCGGGCCGTATCAAAAGAGAACGCGTTGTGGCCTCGAAAATGCTGAAAACCGAAAGTCGAGCCTGCAGTTTAGGGGCGAAGGCAGCATGATCCATCGAATGCTAACTGACACGACGGGTCATTTCGGCGGGGTGAAAGCGACAGCACGGTGACAAGGACATGCCGAGCAACTGGAGAAGCCTTCATCCCGGAGAGAAATCGCCGGAAGAAGGTAGGTCGTATAACCGGAGATCCCGGGAAATCGACCGAAGATGAGAAGGTGGCGGCCGGGACTGGAGTAGCGATGAAGCGGAGTAACTCCCGTGGAGCAAAGGGTCCCTGCCATTTGTGATGTCTCTAACGTAAGGAAGGCAAGGACGAGATGATAAAGGCGTCCATCGATTTGCAAGACCTGAGGCGGAGACTATACGTCAAGGCGAAGGCTGAACCGTCCTGGCGTTTCTGGGGTCTATACGTCCACGTGTGCAAGATGGAGACCCTGCGCGCAGCGTATGAGATGGCGAAAGAAAACGACGGCGCACCGGGAATAGACGGGGTGCGCGGCGGCGATCAGGGTGAGACTCCGTATTGCCTCACCTATCGATGCTCCCGAGTGCGATCGGTTGCCTCATTTATTTTGCTCCCGGCTTGGGTTGAGGAGGAGGCCGGGTGCGGAGATGGCCGGGGTTTCGGAGCGCCCGGCCTCCTCCGCTGGCGTCTGCCACATCATTGGGTTGTTGTGACCTCATGCCCCAGCAGCGTTTCCTCCGTAGGAACGAACAACAACGCGTTCGCTTGCTCGCTGCGCCAGGATTTAAGCCTACGCTGAAGCGTTCGAAGAAGCTTGTTCGGATAGGCTCCAGGATATTCCGCCTGCAACCGGGAGAGCAGTTCGCTACCAGTCCGCCAAGGCTCGGCTTCAAACCATTTTCGCAAATCTAGCGTTGCCCGGATGAGCGGGTCGGGACGCCGCCGGCCTCTTTTCGCTTTCACGATTGGCCGATCCGTCGGTCGCATAGCTCCGTCTTTCCAGGCGGTTCGTAGGCTTGCCAGGAAGAGATCGATCGGTTGCGATGCCGCAGCAGGATGGGCGATTGGCTGCGTATCAGCGAGCGCCGCGAGGCGTTCCTGCGCGCCGCGGATGTCGCGCAACAACGCGACCGGGTCGAGAGCGGCATAGATTTCTTGGAGATGGTGACGAATCGCATCGGGCGTGCGGGCGTCGGCGGCCAAGCGCTGGTGTGGCGTTGCCGGTGCGCTGTATGTCTTACGCACACGAGCACCGTCGCGCTGCTTGGCCATCAGTTTGAATGAGGGTTGGAAGAAGTTCACGAACAGCCGCGCCGATCGATAGAGTTCAGCCAGCAGCTTGGCCGCTTCCAGGCCCTCGAGCCGACGATAGCCGACCATCCTGCGCACGACGGCACCGTTCTTCTGCTCGACGAACGCCTGGTCGTTCTTCCGGTAGGGCCGGCAACGCGTGAAGACGATGTTGGCCGCATCGCAGTAGGCTTTCAGCGTCTCATTCATGAACACCGTATCATTGTCCGTATCGAGGCCGATCAGCGCAAAAGGCAATTGTTTGCGCAATTCCGTCAACACCGTGCTCAACAGTGTTTGTTCGCGCACGATCAGAGGAGCGCACTCCGTCCAGCCGGTAGCAATGTCGGTGAGCACGAGGGTCTGGATGAAGCTGCCGCGCGCCGATAGACCGCTATGCGCTACAAGGTCAGCCTCGACGAACCCCGGCGCCGGATCGTTCCAATCTGCCGACGTCCGTATTGGAATACTGCGACGCAACGAGTGCGTCGCGTGCCGTCGGCGCTTGCGACCTAATCCTTCTCGGACCCGTGCCAACGCGCGGTCGATCGTCGCAGCACTCATTGCCAAAAGTTTGTCGCGGATCTCGGGAGCAAGGTCGAGGTGGCCGTGCCGTTCCATCGCTTCAATCAGCGCAGGCATTAACGCCTTCAGCCGCTTCCCGCAGATCCGGTCTGACGCCTCCCAAAGCAGCAAGAGCGCGTTGTGTTCCGCCTCATTATAGATCCGACGTCGCGCCCGTCGGCCTGCGCTTACGTCTTCCTGGCCTCGAAGTAGACGCATCGCATGTTTGCGATGGAATCCGGTGATGTCGACGAACTCGTCTAATATCCGCGCCTTCTTCGCACGATCCGAACGCCGATAGCGCGCGCCCGCCGCCGCCGTCAGTTCCTTCCGCGTTGCCATGCTCAGCCACCCCATCTGCGCCCCCGCTTGTTCCCGATCCAGGGGAGCAATTTACGTGAGGCAACGGCTCAGCATCCGGTAACAATTAAGGCGAGGCAATGCGCGCTCTCATCCTGATTGTCGCGCTATAACGGGGTGACGTTCGAAGCCATCGAAGCGCGAGGCGTGGAGTCTCTGCTCGAGCAATTACGAGACGAACTGATCGAGCGCACTTATAAGCCACTTCCATCAAGGAAGCGGGAAATACCGAAGGACGGGGGCTCCAAGGTCCGCGTTCTGTCGATTCCGGCTATCCGCGACAGAGAGGTACAGGGGCGCTCAAGCTCATACTCGAACCTGTATTCGAGGCGGATTTCCAACCGGGATCGTTCCCAAGCGGACAACACATGAAGCGATCAAGCGAGTTGCTAAAGCAATAGCTGAGCGGAAGACGCGGGTTCTCGATCTTGATTTGCGGGCCTACTTCGACAACGTCCGGCATGATCGGATTCTGGAGAAGGTAGCCCTGCGGGTTGATGATGGGGACGTCATGCATCTTCTGCGGCTTGTGCTGAAAGCTTCTGGCAAGAAAGGCGTTCCGCAAGGCGGCGTAATTTTCACCCTTGCTCAGTAACCTCTACCTCAATGAGGTGGACAAGATGCTGGAGCGAGCACGTGAAGTTACACGTCGCGGCAAGTACACCAATATCGAATATGCACGTTTTGCTGACGATATGGTTGTCTTGATCTATGCCCACCAGCGACATGACTGGCTGCTCGGCGCTATAAACAAGCGCTTGCGGGAGGAGTTCGCCAAGTTACAGGTTGAGGTGAATGATGAGAAGAGTCGCATAGTTGACCTGGCCCGAGGCGAGAGCTTCGGCTTCCTGGGAATCGACTTCCGCTATCTCCGCAGTCTGCGCGGAGTGATGCGGCCGTATTACACGCCCAAGCTCAAAAAGCGGACGGCGCTTCTGCGGGGGCTCAAGGAAGTGTTTGGCAGCTATCGGTCGCAACCGATTAGTCGGGTGATAAGCCTGATCAATCCAAAGCTCCGAGGATGGGTAAACTACTTCCGGATAGGCGATTCCAGTAAATGCTTCCCTACATCAGAGACTGGGTAGAGAGGAAGGTCAGACGCCATCTGGCGAAGGCACGGAAACAAAAGGGCTTCGGCTGGAAGCAGTGGAGTAACTCGTGGCTGTACGACACCTTGAAGCTGTTCAACGGCTACCGGGCGAGTGCCGCCGAAGTAAAAGCTGCTCCAACATGATAGGTCCATAAGCCTTGTCATGAAGCAAATGGGAGCGCGTAGTGCGGGAAATCTGCATGCTGCGTGCGATGTGGCGGGGGCTGGAAACGTGCATGACCGGGAAAACTGGTTAAGCGGCGCGCCAGTCCTCGACCCCACTGTCGAACAGGATCGTCGCCAGCAATTGCGGACCGATGAAGCCGCGCGGCGTGGCATGGAACGGTGCCGGCGGCTGGCTGATCTTCTCGCAATCGCGGCAAGTGAACTTCTCTCGCACGGTCTCGATGACCTTGAACCGGCGCGGGATCTCCCAACGTCTCGGTCACATCCTCGCCCAGTGCTGCAACAAGCCGTTCCTTCTCATCCTGCGACCACCGGCGCCGCCGCTCGGCCGATGTGATCACCTCCGCCCCTCGAAATCGGCATAGTGCTTCTCCCAGGATTACCCGTAGGACCTGCAGCGTTCGCGTCCGTCAAACAAGACGGCCCGCAACGGAGGAATACCACAGAGTCACCTGCTCTCCTTCTTCAGATGAACTGAAGGGCCACCGCCGCCAGAGGTGCGATAAATGGCTTGCGCCCAGTCGAAGGGCGAGAAGATCTCTCCGCTCGCGTTTGCCAGCACCTTCCGCACCACCATTGGGTCGTTAGGGCGCGCGACCTGCCCCATTCGGACGTAGTTCCTAGGATTGACAAAGTCCGTGTAACTGGGCATTTGCCGCGGCGGCCCGGTGCTACTTGAGTTAGCTCAGAACGGATCGGGTCGCCTCACGGTGAGGATGACCTTCACTCATGAAGCGCGCCCGATGTGCGACACGTGCCGGGCGTGGAATGCGGAGTTTCTAAACGCTTGCGGGCTCCCTGGCGAGTTCGTCAATGACTTGCCTGGTTGCCTGATAGGCAAGCTCGACAATCTCATCAATCTCGCCTTCCGAGACGACAAGAGGCGGAGCAAAACCCAGAATATCGCCATGCGGCATTGCCCGAGCAATAAGTCCCCGCTCGCGAGCAGCCTTCGAGATGCGGGCGCCGACTTTGAGCTGGGCGTCGAACCGTCGCTTCGTGTGACGGTCCGCGACAAACTCGATAGCGCCGAGCAAGCCGACGCCGCGAACTTCGCCAGCGATCTCCAATTGAGCGAACCTTTCCTTAAGCCGCTTTTGAAAGTGCGCGCCGACCACCCTGGCGCGATTGCTGAGCTGCTCCTTTTCAACGATATCGAGCACTGCGTTGGCGGCGGCGGCAGCGATCGGATGACCCGAGTAGGTGTAACCGTGTGAGAATGCGCCAACGCGATCGGCGGCCCCCTCCATAACAGAGTAAACCTTCTCCCCCACGATGGCTGCCGAGAGCGGCATGTAGCCCGAGGTGAGCCCCTTGGCGACCGTTACGAGATCCGGCTCCATCCCGTATAGAGTACTGCCAAAGTCGGCCCCGGTTCGCCCGAATCCACAGATCACCTCATCGGCGATGAGAAGAACGTCATACCGCCTGAGTACGGCCTGAATCTCCCGCCAATACCCGCTGGGCGGCGGTGTGATGCCTCCGGTACCAAGGACAGGCTCGGCAATAAACGCGCCGACCGTTTCCGCGCCCTCCCGCACAATTAGCTCTTCGAGTTCGGCCGCACGCCGACGAGAAAAGGCCTCCTCCGATTCCCCGTGCTCAGCGCCCCAATAATGGTGGGGAGTGCCTGTGTGCAGAATACCCGGAAACGGAAGGTCCATTTGATCGTGATAGAACGACATTCCCGTCATTGATCCAGAAATGACCGAGCACCCGTGATAACCGCGCTCGCGAGAGATGATCTTCTTCTTCTTCGGCTGACCACGCAGATTGTTGTAATACCAGACGAGCTTGGCCTGAGTTTCGTTGGCATCCGATCCGGAAAGTCCGTAGAAGACTTTGCTGGCGTTTCCCGGTGCCATTTGCACGAGGCGATGCGAAAGCTTTGCGAGCTCTTCGGTCGTGTGAGCAGCGTACGTGTGGTAATATGCGAGCTGATAGGCCTGCCTTGCGATGGCCTCGGCAACTTCGGTACGCCCATAGCCGATATTGACACAGTAGAGACCGGCAAAGCCATCGATGTATGTTCGGCCCTCCGCATCCCGAATGGATATCCCTTTACCACCTGTGACGATTGTGGGATCGCCAAGCTTGCCGCTCGCGAAATCCTTCAGCTGCGTGAAGGGATGCAGAACACTGGAACGATCTCGCTCAGCGATGGTCTTGATATCAATCATATAGTTCTCCTATGCCGCCAAATCGCCGAAACAGACGTATTTGTGTTCCATGTACTCTGCTAAACCGTGCTTCGACCCTTCTCGTCCGAGTCCGGACTGCTTCCAGCCTCCGAACGGAATGGGCGGTCCAGTAAAGGAAGCTGTATTGATTCCGAGCATGCCGCACTCGATCTGCTCAGAAAGGCGGAGCGCCCGGCGAAGGTTGTTTGTGTAGATGTATCCAGCCAGCCCCATTTCGCTGGCGTTCGCCCTGGATACAACCTCCGCCTCAGAATCGAACGGGAGCACGGCAGCAACCGGCCCGAAGGTTTCTTCATGCGTGATCAGCATGTGGTCGGTGACATCGCTGAGCAACGTCGGAGGAACGAAGTTTGCACCCAAACTTGCGCCCTTGTCGGCGCAAAACACCCGCGCCCCCTTTTTTGCGGCGTCGTCGATGTGGGCCCTGCATTTGTTGGCAACCGACAGCTTTGTCATCGGCCCTATATCAGTTGTCGTTTCCAGGCCGTGCCCGACTCTGAGCTGAGAAATAGGGGTGGCAAACGCCTCGACGAAGGCGCGGTAGATCTTTCTATGCACGTAGATGCGATTGGCGGCGAGACAGTCCTGGCCCGAAGTGGTGAACTTTGCGTCCATCGCTCCCTTAACCGCCTTGTCGACATCGACGTCGTCAAAGATGATGCACGGAGCGTGGCCCCCCAGCTCAAGCGACACTTTCTTCACGGTTTGTGCCGCCTCTGCCAGAAGCAGGCGCCCAACTTCGGTAGAACCAGTAAACGAAAGAGCTCGCACCCTCGTATCGCGCAACAGTGGTTTCGAAAGCTCGATTGAATCACCGACAAGCACCTGAAATACGCCACGCGGAATACCAGCTTCTTCGGCCAACCTAGCCAGGGCAAGGGCCGACAATGGCGTCTCGGGAGCCGGCTTCACGACGATCGGGCAGCCCGCGGCAAGAGCAGCTCCCGCCTTTCTCGTGATCATCGCGATTGGAAAATTCCATGGCGTGATCGCCGCCGCAACACCGATTGGCTGCATTCGCACATGAAGCAGGCTTCCCGCTTTGTGACTCGGAATGGTCTCGCCATAGGTGCGCTCGCCTTCAGCGGCAAACCATTCCAGAAAGCCCGCGCCATATGTGATCTCGTAGCGTGCCTCCGCCAGAGGCTTTCCTTGCTCGCTGGTCATAAGAACGGCGAGATCCTCTGAATGGCCGCGGATCAGGGACGCCCAAGATTTGAGGATCACTCCTCGCTCGGTGGGCAGCAGACGCCTCCATGCAACAAACGACTTCTCTGCTGCTCCGATTGCCAGCTCCATGTCGGCCGCCGAGCAACGGGCAGCTTCCGCGATTTCCTCCCCCGTCGCGGGGTCGACAACCGCGTCCTTCTGCCCGCCGTCCGTCCACTTGCCGTCGATGAACGCTGCCCCCGCTAAAAAGTCTCGTCGTCTGAGAGTTCGAAGGTGCCGCATAGCGAGGCCACCCCACTCCGGGCGTCTGTGCCGAAAGCCTTGAACACCCATTTTGAAACTCCCGCGCCGTCACTTATTGAAATTGCTGGAGTAATCAGGATACTAGTGACGCAAACAGATTTGCGTCGCATTTTCGGTGCGCGGGATGAATTCCTGCAAAGCATTGATGCCTTGCGACGAAACGCAGCTTAGGGCTGGAGACAACCGCTATGCGTTACGATCGGATAGATGCACGCATCCTGGAGATCGTGCAAAAAAACAATCGCCTCACGTCCGAGGTCATTGGCGAAATGGCGGGGCTTTCCCCCACGGCGTGTCAGAGAAGGTTGAAGAGGCTCCGTTCGGAAGGAATCATTGAGTCGGATGTGTCCATCGTCTCGGCAAGAGCAGTGGGAAGGCCGATTCAGATGCTTGTCCTCGTGAATCTCGAGCGGGAGCGCTCCGATATCATCGACAAATTCAAGAAGGCCATCAAAACGTCGAGTGAAGTCGTAAATGGCTTCTATGTCACGGGCGATGCAGACTTCGTTCTGTACATAACGGCTCGCACGATGGAGGACTACGAGCTTTTCACCAGACGCTTCTTTTACGAGAACCCCGATATTAAGGGGTTCAAAACCATGGTCATCATGGACCGCGTAAAATCGGGGTTTGCAGTTCCAATCGAAATGCCACCGGACAGATAAGCGATCTTTGATCGCGACGTCCCGACGGTCCAGCTGTTTTGAGCACTCGTGAAAGAATGAGAACCATACCGAAAGCTCTGACAATTCTGACTTCTCACAATCCTCTTCAACCCAAAACAGGCCTAACGAACTCGCCCCAGTGGGCTTGGTCGAATTACGTGCCAGAATGGTGCTTGAAAGCAAAAAAAGGAGGGGCCACTCCAAGGGTGGCCCCTTCAAGTTAGGGAGGAAACGCCCCTAGGGGGCCTGGGAGATCAGGCCGCAGCCTGTTCGATCGGTGAAAATGGTAGGCCGAGACTCTCTGCCACTGCCTTGTAGGTCAACCGGCCCCGATAGACGTTCAGGCCAGCGCGCAAGTGCGGATTTTCAAGCACGGCCGCAAAGCCCTTGTTTGCCAAAGCCAAGCCAAAAGGCAAAGTTGCGTTGTTGAGGGCCTGACTTGAGGTAAGCGGGACTGCACCGGGCATGTTGGCAACGCAATAGTGGATCACGCCGTCGACTTCGTAGGTTGGATCAGCATGGGTGGTGGCACGCGACGTCTCAAAGCAACCGCCTTGATCGATCGCGACGTCAACGACCACAGAGCCTTGCTTCATCGAGCTCAGCATCTTGCGCGACACCAGCTTCGGTGCACTGGCTCCTGGGACGAGCACGGCGCCAATAACGACGTCTGCGGCAGAGACTTCCTCTTCAACGCTGTCGATGGTCGAGTACCTGGTGCGGACGCGGCCCTCGAATAGCTCGTCCAGTTCGCGAAGGCGGTTGATCGAACGGTCGATGACGGTGACTTCCGCACCCAAACCGGCTGCCATTCGGGCGGCATGCGTACCGACGACACCGCCACCGATGACAACGATACGAGCGGGCTGAACGCCAGGCACGCCGCCGATCAATAACCCCCGCCCGCCGCTGTACCGTTTTAGGGCCGCGCCGGCAGCCTCGATCGTGAGCCGGCCCGCGACTTCGCTCATTGGCGCAAGCAACGGCAAGCCCCCGTTCGAGTCGGTGACGGTTTCATAGGCGATCGCTGTGCAACCCGATTTCAGCAGTCCTTTTGCCTGCTCCGGATCGGGCGCCAGATGCAGATAGGTGAAGAGGATCTGATTCTCTCGGAGCTGGACCCATTCGGACGGCTGCGGCTCCTTGACCTTGACTACCATCTCGCTCGATGCAAACACCTCCCGAGCAGCCGCGGCGATTGTTGCACCGGCCTTCCGGTATTCCTCGTCGCTTGCCCCGATGCCAGCGCCGGCATTGGCCTCCACCAATACTTGGTGGCCGGCAGCCACATATTCCCGGACAGCTCCAGGGGTCAGGCCCACGCGATATTCGTGTGTTTTGATTTCCTTGGGAACACCGACTTGCATCTTGCAATCTCCGCTTTTGCTGAACCACTTCTAATCGGAACCACGCGGTGAAATTGAGAAGGGACCGGCGAACGACGCAGAAATTCAGCAACCTCGGCGTTCTTGCGCACAATTCCAGCAGAGTGCGCGAGATGGTGATGGTTTGCTATTCCTGGCGCCGCAATCGGCACAGTGGCAGCCGACACATCGATCCAAAGGAAGTTTCGCACAGCGATTTTCACGTATTTAACGGCCTTCGGTTCCTCCACGGGGCTCTGGGCGAAACATCCCCTCTGTCCCGCTCCACGCAAAAGCTGCATGAATCCCGGCGGATATTTATGGCGGAACAGTTGCCCAGCAACGCGCGCATGCCGCCAGGGCTCGCCGATCGAATGGCAACGATACGCTCAGAGATTGTGAGCATCATGGAGCGGCTGTCAATGATCGCTCGAAAGCGGCCTTTCCGATTGTGACGATCGCGTCCACCTTCGGTCTTGGTGATGACGAGCGCAGGCGCGAGCCCGGGATATTGCGATGGACTACGGCTCGGCGCAATCAGCACCGCGACCGGGCCACCTATCTGCGGACGCCTAGTGTTGAAAACCGGTGTCCTCGTGCAAGAAGGCGAGTGCTGCGAGCGAGAGTGGCCCATTGTTCTCCTTTGAGAGACCTTAACGCACTAGCGGCAGGCCTGGAATCGCTGAGGCCGCAGCGGATTGCGCGTCAGAGTTCGAATAGCTCGCGCGGCAACTTCGTGAATGGTTCACCTGCAACGTCGGTATGCGGAAGGTTTCGCTGATCACATAACCACGTCTTCATCGATCCAGTTTTCAAGCATGAGGTGAAATGTCGTATTCGGCTTGAGGACCGTGTTATCGCCGTCCTTCAAGCTAGCTGTAGGTTCCGTCCAATCTATCGCGACGGCGTAGCCGCACCGAGACTCCTTCACCAAGCCATCGCGTTTTCAAGTTGGAGTTGAAAGCTATGGCGACGTCGCTGCAGGTCCTGCCGGGTTTGGCGGCGGCAAGTGCAGCTTCCAACCTGGCAACGTTCCCTTCATGCAACCGGCGTATGTGATCCGACGGCTTACCGATCGCGACATCGTGCGCATCAGCGGAGAGGTCTAGCCATGACGCCCGCCGCTGAACTCGAAATTGCTCTGCGAGCCCGTCTGGAAGACGTCTTCGGTCCAGCGAATGTGACACGTGGAGATGCGTGCGCAGCGCAAAGAAGAGGCCCGCAAAATCCGTGCTGGGCTTGCCGTTAGCGCTGCGCACCAATGTTGCAATGACCTCGGCGGATTCATTGGCCTCGCGCGCGCCTGAGCGGATAACGTCTCTCGCTTTGAGCATGCCGGCGTCGGAAATAGCGGTAGCTTCCCGCATCATCGCGAATTCCGAGTCCGATTTCACGCCGCGGATCCGGGTCACGGCGTTAGTGCAGTAGACGATGTTCGCGCCTGTCGAGCGAGATTTGAACTTCTTAACTGTCAGCGGGCAAGAGCCGTTCTTCCAGACCGGTCCATTTGCGGCCGACGCCATCGTCCAAGATGAAGTCGATGGTCTCCTCCCGTTCGGGGTAGCGATGAGCGCCTCCGAATAACCAGTGACACGACTGCGATCGACAAACATCTGATGGATCGCCGCCGGCCAGACCATTCTGCGCGTCAGGAAGGTCGGCTACTCATCCGTTAAAGTCACGACCAGCCCCCGCGGAACATAGCCCGACCTCGAAGTGTATCCGGAGAGATATATGATGTTAGCCGGAGCCGTGACCACCGCTTCGACCTTCGCCGCTCTATCTCCGACTTGACGGCGGATAATCTCCGCAGATACCCGCCGCGGGCGAATGCTTGCGAAGCCTTAGGCATTGCCATGTGCAAACTCCTTCTGGAAAGAGTGGGTCGTTCTCTCGCGTGGATCGAGGGCGGGCCGGCGGATCTTTTCGTGTCATTTGTGGCGGGATCGTACATCGGCGCCGCTACGAATTCAGCATCTCCAAGCAGTACCTGATCGCGAGCTCAGCTGTCGGAACGAGCAGATCGTCCGAGGCTCCGAAAGTTGGCGTGTGCACGCCGGACTCGTTGCCTTGCTCCTTGCTGCCAAACCAGAAGTAGATCGAGGGCACGCACGCGGAGTAGAATCCGAAATCGTCGCTGCCGCCGCCTGCGCTCGACGACTTCAGGTCGGAAAACTTGTCTTTGCCCACGGTCTCGACCACCAGCCGCCGAAACCTGTCAACCATCACGTCGTTGTTAATGACCGGCGGTTCACCGAATTTGTGGGAGAACTCCGCTTTCCCGCGGTGCATCGTCGCGACCCCTTCAGCTATTTCTCGCACGCGCTGAACCAGGAGCTCTCTCCGCTCACAACGGCTTGTTCTGATAGTTCCGGTCATCGTAACTGACGGGCAAATGATATTTGTGGCTTCGCCACCTGCAATCGTCCCGATTGTGACGATCGCCCCGTCATCGAAGGGCATTTCCCGCGACACGACCTTTTGGACCTCATTGATGAATGCCCCGGCCATCGCAATTGCATCCACGCCCGCATGCGGCCTCGCGCCGTGGGCCATGGTCCCGATAAGTGTGATCGCGAACTGATCGGCGGATTGTGTCACAGCGCCTGGGCGTGCGCCGAACATCCCCGCGGGCAAATCAGTTTTGACGTGGAACCCAACAGCAGCGTGGAAGCCGCTAAGCAGGCCCTGCTCAGCCACTGATCGTCCGCCGAGTGGCTCCGCCTCCTCGGCGGGCTGGAAAAACACGCGAAGCTTGCCAGAAAAGCTCTCTCGCATCCGATGAAACGCAAGTGCGGTACCCATAGCGATCGACGCATGCAGGTCATGACCGCACGCATGCATATGACCTGGGACCCGGGACTGATAGGACAAGTCGTCCCGGGTTTCCTGGATCGGCAAGGCATCGATGTCGCCCCGTATGGCGACGGAGCGCTGCGGCCCGGAGGCTAAACCGTGGATGTCGACGTAAAGGCCGGTTTTGTGAAAGGTCTTCGCATCGAACAGCCCAAACCGTTCAAGCGTTTCGCGGATCCGCTGTTGAGTTTTCCACTCGTTGTTGGAAAGCTCCGGCTCGCGATGCATAGCATGCCGCATTTCGATCACCACGTCCTTTTCGGAACTGGAAAGCAGATTGTTTGCGCTTGTGTTTGTAGTCCTCTTCATCTTCGCGGCCTTCCAGTTGACGCTTGAGTCAATGTAGCAGGTCGGGTAGGCGGGGAGCAGCGACTAGCGTGGCTATCGCGCAGCAATGCTGCAAGGTTGTCGTCCGATGCGCACAATCTGAGAGCATCTGATCCTGGCGGGCGCCGGATCGCAGGGCCTCGGAAGAGGCCCTGCACAACCAAAACAAGCTAACGGCGCGCCTGTCGATCGGGACTACCATCACGGCCCCGGAGCCGTCAGCTTCTCAGCTCTTTGGTCATCCTCTATCCGAGGCCTGCGCCCTGCTCCCTGAATGCTCTCCAGTCGATCGGCCGCTCCAGCGCTGCTCGTTCGCGCCTCTGCCGAAGGAAATGGTGGGTCTTTGGGCAAATATGGCGCCGGCCTTCAAAATAATTGCGGCTGCAAATGACAATATCATTGCGACACGTCGCAGCTCCGTACCCCAGCTCCAGGCTTTCACGCAAGGCGAGGCATCGGCCGGTATTGTGGACAGCCGAGCACATGAGGCGCGGAAATCCGGGACGCCATTGGAACGGTCGTCGCGTGCGAGGGCATCTACGCGGTGACCTCGTTTACCCTCATCGTGCGGGATGTCGCAATAGGAGGTGCGCTAGCCTACATCGATCCGCTGCTTTCCGCTCAGGGTATGCTGGCTGTACCAAAAGCGCTCCGCTACGGCCCACGACTGACGTGGCGCTCGGCGAGCTGGCTGCGGAGATTCTCATGAATTCGTAGCGAGCAGAACGAGTCAGCCAGTATAACTGTTGGCGGGCATGGTTAAGATCTTTCGCTTCAGGTCCTCGATGATCCGGTCGACTAGCGCAGTATCGGGCCGGACCGGCCTCCCTCCCTGCAGATCTTTGCCGGCGTCCACTCGCATAGCGCCGGTGGCTGGAGGGCATGTGGCGCTGATCGTCGTGTGCCGCCCGTTGCCACTGCCACGCATATGCACGCTCGCCTCCAAGGAGGGTTCAATCGTTCGTGCGCTGATCCGCGCTTCTAGTCTAACTCAGCGGCGGGCGAAGCGATAGGGCACCGAATATGGTGTTGTTCGATCTCGACGTGATAGTCGAGCCCGACCCGCCATTCGGCATGGACCCACGGCTGGCCCGGAAGCGGTTTGAGAATTGGCGCATCAATTTCCTCGAAAGCTGGCGCCGTATGCGGCCATACTGACGCAGTACCCGTTCGTCATTGAGCTTGGCCAGCCACTAGGCGATCGCGCGGTTGAGTTCGGCCAGGCTGTAAAAAGTTCGGTTGCGCAACCGCCGCAGCAGCCAACGCTCGATGATTCCCACCGCAGGCCTCGACCTTTGCCTTATCTCTCGGGCGAGGCGGCCGTGCCGGAATGCTGCGCCATATCGCTGTAGCTGCGGTCGACTATGGGGTCACAGAGGCAGGCCTCGATCACCGCGATCTTGGCGTTGTGGGCACCAGCAGTTGCGTCGCGTCACCAAAAAAGCTGTAGGCCGCGTCGTTTCCCGCGATCCAGTCGCCGAGCTGCTCGGTCCACGTCGCTAGCGGGAATGACAAGCTGGATGCGCCCATGACCGCAACGAAGCGCGCGATCATTTCGGAACTCCGCGCGCCATCAAATCGGTACGGTGCGCGCGATGACCTCGGAATCGACAGACCACGGCGGTGAGCGCCTTCTCGGCCATCCGGCGCGGCTCCAGGAAACCCGGGAAGTAGGAGCCCTTGCGCAGCTTGGGATGCGAAGCTCGACCGTGCCGGCCAGGTCTCCCAGGTCCGGTCGAAGCTCACCGTTGCGCTGGGCCAGACGCTCGGGGTTCTTCTCGCCGTAGGCTGCACCGACCTGGCCTTCGACTTCCAGCTCCATCAGCCGCTGGGCAGCAAAGCCGATCATCTCGCGCAAGAGATGGCCGGAGTTCGAGACCCTGACGGCTCGCTTCCGTCTTTCCGTTCCACGCATCACTCGAGGGCGCAGGCGCGCATATGACGCGGGTTACGCTCGGGAAGAGCCGGGTGCGGGAAGTCTGCCCGCCCGGATCTGTGAGGGCGAAGCCGAATGGCTGAGTTACTCGACCACGACCCCGGTACAGGACCACGATGTCAAAAACCGGAAGTTTGCTCATTCGGCGGATTGCGGGTGCGACAATGGAAATTTAGCCCACTCGAGTAGGATCACAGCGATTTCTCGCACGCCGAGCGCAGGCGCTCAAGCACTTAGCGACGTCTGCATCGATGCTCGCAACGGCTGCGCCAGCTCCCCCGTCTGCAAAGGTGGCGGTGCTGACTTATGAGTCGACGCATTGCAGTGAGGATTTGCTCGGCATCGACGACGTCGCGCAGCGCGCACGAATTGGGATTGGCGGCAAGGGTGCTCATAGTGGAGACCATTCGGACGACATAAGAGGACCATTGTCGCCGCGTATCGAAGTGTATGCTGGCGGAGGCTCCGCAGCCGCCGGTGGCGACGATTCCGACACCAAAGGCACGAACGATATTGCATCTGCCGAAGCCGGCAGCACCAGTTGTTGAACGCGCCCGGCGTCGCCAGTCATGTACCTGCTGTGTCCGGCAGCCATGGCGGCGGGCGATATCGATTGCAATCGCACCCGGCTCAAGGCTTTCCGCGGCGATCTGACCCTTCAGGCGTGCGGACGTCCGCTGCCAGGCGCTGGTGAGGCGTTGCCGGCGCGCTGTATGTCTTGCGTACACGAGCACTGTCGCGCTGCTTGGCTAACAGTTTGAACGAGGGTTGGAAGAAGTTTACGAACAGCCGCGCTGATCGACAGAGTGCGGCCAGCAGCTCGGCCGCTTCCAGGCGAGTTCGTCGACATCACCGGATTCCATCGCAAACATGCGATGCGTCTACTTCGAGGCCAGGAAGACGTAAGCGCAGGCCGACGGGCGCGACGTCGGATCTATAATGAGGCGGAACACAACGCGCTCGTGCTGCTTTGGGAGGCGTCAGACCGGATCTGCGGGAAGCGGCTGAAGGCGTTAATGCCTGCGCTGATTGAAGCGATGGAACGGCACGGCCACCTCGACCTTGCTCCCGAGATCCGCGACAAACTTTTGGCAATGAGTGCTGCGACGATCGACCGCGCGTTGGCACGGGTCCGAGAAGGATTAGGTCGCAAGCGCCGACGGCACGCGACGCACTCGTTGCGTCGCAGTATTCCAATACGGACGTCGGCAGATTGGAACGATCCGGCGCCGGGGTTCGTCGAGGCTGACCTTGTAGCGCATAGCGGTCTATCGGCGCGCGGCAGCTTCATCCAGACCCTCGTGCTCACCGACATTGCTACCGGCTGGACGGAGTGCGCTCCTCTGATCGTGCGCGAACAAACACTGTTGAGCACGGTGTTGACGGAATTGCGCAAACAATTGCCTTTTGCGCTGGTCGGCCTCGATACGGACAATGATACGGTGTTCATGAATGAGACGCTGAAAGCCTACTGCGATGCGGCCAACATCGTCTTCACGCGTTGCCGGCCCTACCGGAAGAACGACCAGGCGTTCGTCGAGCAGAAGAACGGTGCCGTCGTGCGCAGGATGGTCGGCTATCGTCGGCTCGAGGGCCTGGAAGCGGCCAAGCTGCTGGCTGAACTCTATCGATCGGCGCGGCTGTTCGTGAACTTCTTCCAACCCTCATTCAAACTGATGGCCAAGCAGCGCGACGGTGCTCGTGTGCGTAAGACATACAGCGCACCGGCAACGCCACACCAGCGCTTGGCCGCCGACGCCCGCACGCCCGATGCGATTCGTCACCATCTCCAAGAAATCTATGCCGCTCTCGACCCGGTCGCGTTGTTGCGCGACATCCGCGGCGCGCAGGAACGCCTCGCGGCGCTCGCTGATACGCAGCCAATCGCCCATCCTGCTGCGGCATCGCAACCGATCGATCTCTTCCTGGCAAGCCTACGAACCGCCTGGAAAGACGGAGCTATGCGACCGACGGATCGGCCAATCGTGAAAGCGAAAAGAGGCCGGCGGCGTCCCGACCCGCTCATCCGGGCAACGCTAGATTTGCGAAAATGGTTTGAAGCCGAGCCTTGGCGGACTGGTAGCGAACTGCTCTCCCGGTTGCAGGCGGAATATCCTGGAGCCTATCCGAACAAGCTTCTTCGAACGCTTCAGCGTAGGCTTAAATCCTGGCGCAGCGAGCAAGCGAACGCGTTGTTGTTCGTTCCTACGGAGGAAACGCTGCTGGGGCATGAGGTCACAACAACCCAATGATGTGGCAGACGCCAGCGGAGGAGGCCGGGCGCTCCGAAACCCCGGCCATCTCCGCACCCGGCCTCCTCCTCAACCCAAGCCGGGAGCAAAATAAATGAGGCAACCGATCGCACCCGGGAGCATCAATACATGAGGCAATACGCGCTCTCATCCTGATTGTCGCGCTATAAGTGCGGCGCGGCGATCAAAGTGAGAGTGCAGCGTCAATCCAGATGAGAATGCCGCCACTGGACGGGAACGTCGGGAGGGCGTAGCCCGACCGGAGTTTCCGTCCAGCGGCGGCGGCCTTTTCGAGGCCTCAGGTGGTCGCGGTCGGCCGGTATGCCGGTGGTTTTTCCGATTCGGAGGAATCACTTTTGTGCCCGGCCGCCACATAACCGTCCATCAATTGAGATGGGATGGTTGCCGCCCTCCCCAGACGGCATCGTAATGTGCCAAGAACGCAGTGTTTGAACCCCGAAGCGAAGAGGACGGCAAATTGATGGATACGGTGATCGGAGTGGATCTAGCCAAGAATGTGTTTCAGCTCCACGGGGCGTCAATGGCGGGACACTTGAAATTTCGAAAGAAACTGTCGCGGCTTCAGTTTCGGAAGTTCATGGCGGGCCACCCATCGGCAGTGGTGGTGATGGAAGCCTGTGGCAGCGCCCACTATTGGGCACGGGAGATGGTCAAGCTCGGCCATGAAGTGAAACTGATCGCTCCGCAATATGTGAAGCCTTTTGTGAAACGCCAAAAGAACGACGCGGCTGATGCCGAAGCAATCGTGATCGCGGCACAGCGCCCCGAGATGCGCTTCGTCGAGCCGAAATCGGAAGAACAGCAGGCCAGGGCAGTGCTCTTTCGGGCTCGGAAGCGCCTTGTTCATCAGCGCACCGATCTGGTGAATGCGCTGCGTTCTGTTCTCTACGAATTCGGCCATATCATCCCGCAAGGAATCGAACAACTTAAACGCATTGACGCAATCCTCGAAGATCCGAACAGCGATCTACCAGAACTGGTCCGCGAGGAATGTCGGAGTCTCATTGATCAGATCGCCTACAAGACGGAGCGGATCGATGCCAAGGCAGAGCAGCTCAAGAAGTTGGCGACGCGGACGGTCACGGCGCAGCGGCTGCAGACAATGCCGGGGGTCGGCCCGCTGACCGCACTCGCGATCGAGGCTTTCGCGCCCGACATGGCGGCCTTTCGACGTGGCCGAGACTTCGCGGCTTGGCTCGGCTTGGTCCCACGGCAACATTCCTCAGGGGGAAAGGAAAGGCTCGGACGCGTTTCGAAGGAAGGACAGGCGGACATTCGCCAGTTGCTCATCGTTGGGGCGATGTCGCGGCTGAACTGGCTCGGGCGCAAGTCGATCCCTAGCGGATCCTGGCTGGCGCAGATGCTGGCGAGGAAGCCGCGCATGCTTGTGGCGATCGCCTTGGCGAACAAGATGGCTCGGACGATTTGGGCCATGCTCACCCGGAAGGAGGATTATCGGAACCCAGCGCAGGCAGTGACGGCATGACTGCATGCAGCACGAAATAGCCTGACGTTGGCGAAGGGGGTGTGAGAAGGCGACGACCCGAATGGGCGCAACGATCGAACAGATCTGGATCAGGAAACCAGCTAGAGCCAAAGAGCCGACGTGCTCGGAGATGAGAATTGGACCTGGTCCGCGGATCACCATACCGGCCAGCGGCTTCTGAAAATGCCGTAAAGGAAGGCCTGACAGAAGACCGCACTCGATCACACGCCAAAGGGTCAGAAACTTCTTGCATTGCGGGCGGCAACCACAGAAGGCTCTACATGAAGCTCAGGAAGACCCATCCGACGCCTGTCGCCGCGGCGAAGGCGTCGATCAGCGTGGCAACGGCCTACCGCATCGAGAAGGATCCAGTACTACCTTCGCAGAAGAAGGAGCCGCGCGCACGACGGCGTCCCGATCCAATCGCCGACATTTTCGACTCTGAAGTCGTGCCGCTGCTGCGGGCAGCGCCCGGCATCCGGCCCGTGGCCATTTTCGAGGAGATGATGCTGCGCCATTCCGAGTTGGGCGAGGGCGTGCGCCGGACGCTGGAGCGGCGCATCCGAGGCTGGCGTGCCATCCACGGTGAGGAGCAGGAGGTCATCTTCCGCCAGGCGCACGAACCCGGCAGGCTCGGTCTGTCGGACTTCACCGAGGTGGCCTCGTTCGGCATCACCATCGCCGGTCAGCCGCTCGACCACCGACTCTATCATTTCCGGCTCGCCTATTCCGGCTTCGAGCACGCCCATGTCGTGCTCGGCGGCGAGAGCTTCGTGGCGCTGGCGGAAGGCCTACAGAACGCACTCTGGTCCCTCGGTGGGGTGCCGCGCGAGCACCGCTCGGACAGCCTGTCCGCCGCCTTCCGCAACCTGGACAAGGACGCGCGCGAGGACCTGACCCGCCGCTATAACGAGCTGTGCAGCCATTACGGCATGACACCGTCACGCAACAATGCCGGCATCGCCCACGAGAACGGCTCGATCGAGGGGCCGCACGGCCATCTCAAGCGGGCGATCGAGGATGCACTGTTGCTGCGTGGCACCGTCGACTTCGATGATCTCGCCTCCTATCGCCGCTTCGTCGACGAGATCGTCGGCCGCCGCAATGCCCGCAACGCCAAGCGCATCGATGCCGAGCGCGCCCAGCTTCGGGAGCTACCTGAGCGGCGCACCACCGACTATGAGGAACTCAGCGTGCGCGTCACTTCCTCAGGCGGCTTCACGCTGCGCAAGGTCTTCTATACGGTGCCCTCGCGCCTGATCGGCCATCGCTTGCGCGTGCGCCTCTACGACGATCGGCTCGATGTCTTCATCGGCGGCACGCATCTCATGACGCTGCCGCGCGGGCGTGCTTCCCCGTCCGGCAAGCATGACCAGGTCGTCAACTACCGGCACGTCATCCATTCGCTCAGAAGGAAGCCGATGGCATTGCTCAATCTGGTCTATCGCGATCGGCTCTTCCCGCGCGAGGCCTACCGGCGGACTTTCGATCTCCTCGTCGAGCGTCTGCCCGAGCGCCAGGCCTGCCGCATCATGGTCGAGCTTCTTGGCCTCGCCCACGAGCGCGGCTGCGAGAGCGAACTGGCCGAGGAGCTGTCCATCTGCCTCGACAATCACCGGCTCCCCGACATGGCCGCGCTGCGTGCCCGCTTCGCGCCCGATCCCGCGCGCCTACCCAACGTAGTCGTCCGCCTGGCGCCGCTTCAGGCCTACGAAGCGCTCATCGGCGCCAGCCTGGGAGACGCAGCATGAAGAGCGCCTCGATTGACCCCGCCAAGCTCAGCCTGCTCCTTAACGAGCTGCGACTGCCCGCCAGCAAGGTGATCTGGCCACAGTTCGCCGAGCAGGCCGACAAGGAGGGCTGGCCCGCCGCGCGCTTCCTCACTGTGCTCGCCGAGCACGAACTGGCCGAGCGCGATCGCCGCCGCATCGAGCGGCACCTCACAGAGGGCCGCCTTCTGCCCGGAAAGACCCTCGAGAGCTTCGAGTTCGACGCCGTGCCGATGGTCTCCAAAGCTCAGGTCATGGCCATCGTCGCCGGCGACACCTGGTTGGAGAAAGGCGCAAACCTGCTCCTGTTCGGCCCGCCCGGCACCGGCAAGAGCCATCTCGCCTCGGCGATCGGTCTCGCCCTCATCGAGAACGGCTACAGGGTGCTGTTCACCCGCACCACAGATCTCGTCCAGAAGCTGCAGCAGGCCCGCCGCGACCTCGTCCTCGAGAGCGTGCTGGCCAAGCTCGACAAGTTCGACCTGCTCATCCTCGATGATCTCGCATACGTCACCAAGGACCAGGCCGAGACCAGTGTGCTCTTCGAGCTGATCAGCGCCCGTTACGAACGGCGCTCCATGCTGATCACAGCCAACCAACCCTTTGGCGAGTGGGGGAAGATCTTCCCGGACCCCGCTATGACGCTCGCCGCGGTCGACCGGCTCGTTCATCACGCCACCATCTTCGAGATGAATGTCGAAAGCTACCGACGCCGCGAGGCCGCTGAGCGCAAAAAGGGACCTGGACGCCCAGCGTCATACGCCACACCCGCCAATATCGCCCCTGATTGACGCGCCGCGACAATCAACCTGACAAAGCACTTGCGCGCGTCAATCAAACCCGCGGATCATCACATCCGCCGCGACACCAGATTCTCATCCAGATTGTCGCGCACCTCTCTCCCAGATCGCCGCGCTACAGTCGAGAGCTATCGCAGGCGCACCGCGCTCGACGGAAAACGCGGTCCGGGACGGCCGACCTCGCACGCGACACCCAAAGCCATCGCTGATTGGGGCTATCGCGGTATCATCTATTGCGAAGGCTATCAGGCCTACAAGACCATGACCCGGGAGACGCGTGCGGGCGCCCTGTCTGGGCCGCTCGCCTTCTGCTGATCGCATCTACGGCGCTAGTTTGTGAAGATCGCGCGTGAGGCTGCTCCGGCGCCAGCTCCAGTTTGCCGCGAGGCCCTTAAGCGCATCGCCCAGCTCAACGCGGTCGAGAAGGCACTTCGGGGCCACTCTGCTGCCGAGCGCTGCGCGGGTCGACAAGCTCATGCCAGACCTCTGGCAGCAGCCTTGAAGCAGTGGTTTGAGGCAACTCTTGATCATCTTGCGGGGAAGAGCGACACGGCGAAGGCTCTGCGCTATTCGCTGCGCCATTGGGACGGCCTGACGCTCTACCTTGATGACGGGCGCATCGAGATGGACACGAATGCGGTCGAGCGTGCGATGCGGCCAATCAAACTCGATGCCAAGAATGCCCTGTTCGCTGGGTGCGACGAGGGTGCCGATAATTGGGCATTGCTGGCCTCGCTCATTGAAACGTGTAGGCTCAATGTCGTCAGCGCCTAGCCCTGGCTCTCCGGCGTGCTCGCAAAACTCATCAATGGCTGGCCTGCGGCGCGACTGGACAAACTGCCTCCCTGGGCATCGACCTACAGGATGCATGCGCACGATCCGAGGCTGGCAGCATGAGCCTGAACACGACCGCCGTCCGGATCAGGATAACCCTCAAGGACGTGAATGACCTTGCCCCACAGGCTTAATCCAGATTGAAGTTCGCGCTGGCCCAAACAAGGACCAGAGCATGAAGCGTAGCCGCTTTTCGGCAGAGCAGATCATCGGGATTTTGAAGGAGCATGAGGCCGGGGTTTCGGTTGCCGATCTGTGCCGCAAGCGCGGCGTCAGCGACCCCAGCATCTACAAATGGAAGGCCACTGGAGTGTCGGAGGCCAAGCGGCTGAAGACGCTGGAGGACGAGAACACACGGCTGAAGCGGTTGGTGGCTGATGCCGTGCTGGACAATGCGGCGCCCAAGGATCTCGTGGGAAAGAATGTATGGTCCGCCCCGGTCCGTGCAAGGGTTCGTAACAGCAAAAATGACGCTTCCAATTGCATAAATGTATCCGGCCTCTCGCGAGTGGACTGCTGTTGCAGCCAGGCCATGACGAGATCCGCGCACGCCGTTCGCGATAAATGGTTCGGGCACGAAGCCCGCTTTTTGCCCGCGGGCAAGCGGAAAGCTGTCGCGTATCTCATGGTTGCCCACGGGATGAGCGTACGGCGGGCGTATAAAGCCATCGGCTGCTGCCGCATGACCATCAGATATCTGACAACCCGGGCGGACGCGTCCGGGGCTAGCAGATGGACTGTGATGGGATCTCAGACGGCTTGACGATCCACTCTGGGGTCTGCATCTTCGGTATCATGGACAAGAGCGATGCTGTGTAAGAGTGCTTCGGCGCTTTGAACAACTGTTCCGTCTCGCTGCTTTCGCAAATTTGCCCATTCTGTAGTACTGTAACTCTGTCGCAAATCTGACGCACGACAGGGAGATCGTGACTGATAAATAACATCGTCAGCGATAGATTCTCTTGAAGGTCTTTCAGAAGATTTAGGATCTGCGCCTGGATCGAGACATCGAGTGCCGAGGTAGGTTCATCGCAGATGAGGAACCGCGGGCGACTTGCCAAGGTTCGTGCGATTGAAATACGTTGTCGCTGACCGCCTGAGAAGGCGTGCGGATAACGGCGGGCGACGGTGGGCTCCAGACCAACGGCCTTCAGCAGCTCTAACATTATCGGTTCGGCCTCTCGCTTATCCTTTACTAGTCCAAAGTGAATCATTGGCTCCATGATAATCTCGCCCACGCGCATCTGTGGATTCAGAGACGAGTACGGGTCTTGAAACACCATTTGAGTTTGACGCCGAATATCTTGACGATCTTCAAGGCTGGCTGCATAAACATCTTTTCCGCCATAAATCAGTTGGCCGCTGCTCGGGCGGGCAAGCCCAGCAACGACTCTTGCGATCGTGCTTTTTCCAGAGCCGGATTCGCCAACAAGGCCCATGACTTCTCCGGGGCGGATACTCAGGTTCACATCGTGCAGGGCCTTAAAGGCTCGCCGAGCGGAACCACCGAACATGCCTGTCGCCCCATATACGCGCTCCACACCCCGGAGTTCTACAAGTGCCTCCGGCTGGCTTGAACTTTGCGGCATGTCTCTTTCCAGCAGCCACTGCATGGCCGCATCGATATTTCGAGCGGCGCCAGACACGGGAAAGCGATGCAGCTTAATGTCGCCGCGCGGCACAACCGAAATCAATGCTTGGCTGTACTCGTGGCATGGATTTCCAAGAACAGCCGCAGTGTCGTTTAGTTCGACGATTTCGCCTGCCCTCATCACCGCGACGCGATCAGTGACCTGGGAAATCACGCCCATGTTGTGGGTGATGAGCATCACACCCACTTGACGTTCACGAGCCAAGTTCTTGATTAGCTTCAAGATCTGTGCCTGAACGGTCACGTCGAGCGCAGTTGTTGGTTCGTCCGCGACAATGAGTTCGGGTTGTGAGCAGAGAGCAAGCGCGATAACTGCGCGCTGTCGCATGCCACCCGAGAATTCATGTGGCCAGTTCTTCACGCGCCGGGCTGGCTCTGGAATCCCTACCGCCTCCAACTGACGCACCGCCTCGATCCTTGCGTCGCTGCGTGATAAGGCGAGATGAGTTCGGATCGTGTCGACCAGTTGTCTCTCAATTGTGAAAAGTGGATTTAAGCTGGTCAGTGGATCTTGGAAAATAGTCGAGACGCGTTTGCCGCGTAACGCCCGCATCGCCTTAACGTCGCGCGCATCGATGATATCTCCGGAAAGCCGAACTTCGCCCGCACTAATATGGCCGGGAGCCTGTAGTAAGCCCGTGATGGCAGCTCCAACGGTCGATTTGCCCGCGCCCGATTCGCCGACGATGCCGAGTATTTCGCCTGGCGCGATGTCTAGGCTGACGTTGCATACGGCTTGCAAGGCGCCATGCCGGCTAGGAAAGTCGACGCTAAGTCCCCGAATGGAAAGAACGCAAGGCTGGGCAGTTGTTGTCATCAGATGCCCCTTGGGTTGATTACATCCCGGAACCAGTCGCCCAAGACGTTAATGGCCAGCGCGAGTGTAAGAAGGGTGGCGGCAGGAAACAGCAGGATCCACCACTGCCCAGCAAAAAGAAAGTCTTGCCCACTGCGGATCAATGTTCCAAGAGATGGTTGGGTGGGGGGCAGACCTGCGCCCAAGTAGGACAGCGTGGCTTCGGTAATAATTGAAAGCGCAAGTGAGATTGTCGCGATCACGAGGATCGGTCGACGCACGTTTGGCAATATGTGCCGTACCAGCACTGTGCCCGTCGGAAGGCCTATCATTAGGGCTGCCTGCACATACTCTCGCTGTTTCTCCCCCATCACGGCGCCGCGCACCGTGCGGGCATATGTGACCCATCCGGAAATTCCAATCGCCAATATTACCATGTAGACAGCAAGGGCTTCGCGCGCGCTCGGTGGCAGTAGCGACCGCGTTAAGCCGGAAATAAGGAGCGCAATAAAAATGGCGGGGATGGACAACTGGATGTCTGCGATACGCATGATCGCTGCGTCAATGTGTCCCCCGAAATAACCGGATATCAGGCCTAAGCTGACGCCGATCGACATTGAAACCAAAACAGAGGCAAGGCCCACTAGGAGTGAAACCCGTGTTCCATAAAGGGTCGCTGAAAGCACGTCACGTCCCTGATCGTCTGTGCCGAAAGCGTAGAAGCGGTTCGTGAACTCATTGATGCTCCAGGCCGGTGTATTTGACGAAAGCAGATCGAACGTGCTGGCGTCGAGAGTGTTCTGTGGTGCCCATAAAGGAGCTCCCAGGGCCGCGACAATGAGAGTTAGCAGTGCGAGCGTAGACAGAACTGCTCTGGGGGAACGGATGTAAGAGTGCCCGATATCAGAGTTAAACAATGCGGAAAGCTTGTGAATGGTCATCTGACTACTCCTCCCGTCCGCAGGCGAGGATCTAGAAGGTAGTAGACGCAATCCACGACCATGTTGATGGTAACGAAAATGATCGACACGATGAGAAGGTATGCGGCCATGATTGGGACGTCGGAAAATCTAATGGAATTAATAAAGAGCAGCCCAACGCCTGGCCATTGGAATACTGTCTCAGTAACGACGGCGAATGCGATGATGGATCCCAACTGCAAACCTGCAACCGTGACGACCGGAATCATCGTGTTCTTCAAAGCGTAAGAAAAATAGATGAGCCGGTCTGGCAGCCCTCGCGCGCGTGCGAACCGGATATGATCGGAATGCATGACCTCAAGCATTTCAGTGCGGACTAAACGCAAGATCAGCGTGAGTTGATAGGTGGCCAGTGAAATCGCGGGAAGGATGATAGCCTGCCAGCCGGTCTTAGTCAGTAACCCGGTGGTCCACCAGCCGATCTTCACCGTGTCGCCCCGTCCGAAGGACGGCAACCAGCCAAGTTTGACCGCGAACACGTAGATGAGGCCGATGCCGATTAAGAAGTTAGGCAGGGATACTGCGATCAGCGAGACCGTCAAGCTGAAGCCCGATAATATGGAGCGCGGCCGCAATGCTGTCACGACGCCAAGGGCGACTCCCGCTATCATTGCAAATATAAACGATAATATAGCTAGTTCCAGAGTCGCAGGCAGCCGCTCCAGGATCAAATCCAACACCGGCCTTCCAACGCGAGTGGAAATGCCGAAGTCCCCATGGAGTGCCGAACTGATAAAACGAAAGAACTGGATGTAAAAGGGGCGGTCGAACCCGAGTTCCGCCGCTAGCCGCGCGCGGTCCTGCGCGGTCGCCTCCGGTCCGACCATATTCTGGAGCGGATCGCCGATAAAATGAAAGGCGGCGAACGACAGAAACGCCGTCATCAGCATCACCGGCAACACGGACAGCAATCTGCGCAGAAAGAAACCTGTCACTTGTCCACCTTGATGGTTTTCACGGAGATCTGATTACCAACGTTTGGCGTAACGTGAATCTTCTTCTGCGTTGCACGCGCCAACACCTGCGCGTGAATCGGTAGATAGAAACACTCGTCCTGAACGGTCTTCCAAATTTCGGCGATTATGGTTTTACGTCTTTGAGGATCGGCTTCCGACCGGAGTAATTCAATTTTGGCATCAATCTCCGGGTTTTTGTAATTCGCTGCAGCCCAGGCGCCCCGAGAGTGGACGAGATTATCGAAGATTAATTGAGAATCGTATGAGCCCCACGTCATCAGGTAAAAGTCGGTCTTCCTATTGAGAACTAGAGGCCAGACGACTGCGCTGGGTTGGACATCGAGATGCACGGTGACACCGATCTTGGCGAGCATTGCCACCACGGCCTGACAGATGCGCTCGTCGTTCACCATGCCGTCATTTGGACAGTTTAGAGTGACCGAAAATCCGTTGGGGTAACCTGCCTCGGCCATAAGCTGCTTGGCTTGGTCAATATTGAGCTTTGGGAACTTACCCAATTCTTCCGTATAGCCGTCGGCGATCGGCGAAATGATTGTACCGAGCGGAACCGACTCCCCTCGCATGATTGCCGACTTGATCGCTAGACGATCAATGGACATGTTCATTGCGTGGCGCACCCGCTTGTCGGCGAAAGGATTTCCCTTTGCTTCCCCGCTGGCAAGTGTGTTCGCGCTTGTATTGACGCCTAAAAAAACCGTGCGAATCTCTGGGCCGCGAACCACCCGAAGGCTTTCATTCTGCTCCAACCGTGAAATGTCTTGGGGGGGGACGTCTTGGAGAAAATTAACTTCTCCGCTGATCAATGCGGATACACGCGTCGCGGCCGACTGGATAGGGGTATAGATGATCCGATCGATATCGATTGGGAACTGGCCGATACCCCAGTATTTATCGTAAGCTTCCAACTCCGAACGGCGATCCGATTCTCGGCTTACAAGGCGATAGGCGCCAGTGCCGTTCTCATGGCGAGCAGCATAGTTTTCTTTCCCGCCTTTAAAATCCTGCGGAACAACGGAGTCGTTCTTCTCGGCCCATGCTCTATTCATTATGAAGATGCTTGCCAAGTTTTCGGGCAGAAGAGGGCTGGGTCCCTTTGTCTTGACCTGCACGGTGTAGTCGTCCTTCGCGATGGCTTCCTCAACCGCGGCGGCAGCCAGATAGGTCCGCACATTCGAGGTTGGTGCCATAGCTCGCTGGATTGAAAATGCGGCGTCGTCGGCCTTAAATGGTGCGCCGTCGTGGAACGTAACGTTCCGGCGAAGCTTGAACTCCCAAACGTCGGGGTGATCAGGCAACATCCGCCATTCGGTCGCTAGTACTCCAATGAGCTTTCCGTCGTCGGAGCGCTCCACAAGGCCTTCGTACATCTGCCGATTGAACGCAAAGGTCACGTTCTCATTATAGGCGTGAGGGTCTAGAGTCTGAACGTCCAAGCTCCGAGCCCATTTCAGCGTTTCCGCGCCCCCGGGTGAGACGGTCATTAGTAGTGCCGCCACGCTTGCTATGGCGGCAAAACGCCGCTTGAGACGGGCTGGTCTGTGAATGAAACAGCGCGCAGTGGATTTCGGCATTTGGGACATTCCTCTCTTGATCGCAGGGTAAACTGCGCCGCTAGATGTGGGCTATCACATCGGACAGGCTTCGGCCGTTTTTTGCTGCAGTTTGCCGGCCGAGGGCTGCCGTGGGCTGCGAATTCAGGGCGTCCTCTGCAGCAATTACGCGTATTCCCAGCGATTGCGCAGGATTGCGACAGTCGGCTGAATATTCCCTGCTCCTGGTCTAGGTCTCGTTATAGGTCCTGTGACCGTTGGGTTAGGAACGTCCGATCCCACTGAACTGCGGGCCTTTTATCACATTATCTCATCATGTGCCGACAGCCGGTTTACGTCTGGCGTGAGTTTCCGGTTTGGGATCGAGCTTTGAGCAAGCGAGTGTCTGATGGCCGGCCCTTTGGGGATACCGTCCGCGGCCGGCTTCCGCTTCTGAACGGGAACGTCTTAGCAAGCTGTTTGGCGCACTAGTCACGTGAATCGTAGGCGCTGTTCAGCGGCCACCTACCGGATGAAGGGGCGATCTCCGACTCTGCGGTTCGGTTTCCCGGGTGGTTGCGTGTACTCCGCACGATCCCTCCCAAATATGCCTGCCGCGCCTGTGAGGGCCCGATCGTCCAGGCCTCGGCACCAGCGCGGCTCGTCGAGGGCGGCATGGCGACGACGGCGCTGATCGCGCATATCGCCGCGGCCAAATATGCCTGGCAATCGACGCTCTACCGCCAGACGCAGATCCTGGCGGGCCAAGGTGTTGTCGTCGATCGTCAGACGCTGGCGCGCTGGATGGGCAGCGCGGCGTGGCTGGTCAGGGGCCTCTACGACCTGCAACTGAAGACCATGCACGGCTTTGAGCGGTTGTTCTGCGATGAGACGCCGATGCCGGTGCTCGACCCGGTACGCGGCCGCACGAGGATCTGCCAGTTCTGGGCGCATGCGACGGACGATCGGGCGTGGAAGGGTCCGGCGCCGCCGGCGGTCGCCTACGTGTTCGCAGACGGTCGCGGCAAGAAGGAGATCGTGGCGCAGTTGGCCGGCTTCGAAGGCGTGCTGCAAGTCGACGGCTATGCCGCCTACGCCTCGCTGGTGGGCGATGCGAAGGTGCCGGGCAGATCCAGCTGGCGTATTGTCTCGTTCACGCGCGCCGCAACTTCGTGAGGGTGCACAAGACGACGAACTCACCCTTCGCCGCGGAGGTCATCGAGCGCATCGCAGCCGTCTACGCGATCGAGGAGAGGATCCGCGGTCTCGGCGCCGGGGAACGCCGCGCGGCGCGACAGGCCGAGACGAAGCCGCTCATGGAGGCGTTGAAGGCTCGACTGATCGCGGTGAAGGACGGGATCTCCCGCCGCTCGACGCTCATCAAGGCGATCGATTATATGCTCGAACGCTGGCAGGGCCTGACGGCATTCCTGGACGACGGGCGGCTCGAGGCGGACACCAACACGGTCGAACGATCAATCAGGCCGATTGCGATCGGAAAAAAGAACTCGTTGTTCAGTGGTGACGAAGGCGGAGGCGAGACTTGGTCGATACTTTCTTCGCTTCTTAACACGGCCAAATTGAATGGCCTCGACCCCGAGGCCTATCTCGTCGACGTTCTCGAGCGCATGGTGAGCGGCGCCGCGAAGGCCAACCAGCTGCACGAACTTCTGGCCTGGAACTGGAAGGCCGCACGCGAAGCCGAAAAGCGAGCCGTGGCATGACGAAGCCGAAGCAACGGCGGGGAACGCGAAAAGCACGCAAGACGACGATGGCGAACTATGCCATGTCATTCGAGCGGCTCGGGCAATGGATGAGCGAGCGCGCCAGGTCGCCGACGCTTCGGCATCCGCGGGCGACGTCGCTCTCCATGCTCGACGGCGCAGTGGCCGCTGTCGTCGCCGGGCCGGTCTCGATGGCCTCCGAGGAATGGGTGTGCCCGCTCCTTGGCGTAGATCCCGACGCCTTCAATCACGACACCGAGGAGTTCTCGGCGATCGCTGCCACGCTGATGCGCCACAACGCGATCAGCGAGACGCTGTCGACGAGACCGGAGAGCTTCGAGCCGCTGTTCCTGCGATCGCCGGACGGCGACGTCGACCCGCAGCCCTGGTGCATGGGCTTCCACGCCGTCATGAAGCTTCGGCTTCTCGTCTGGTCGCGGCTTCTCTCCCCGAACGGAACCGAACACCTTATGCTGCGGCCGATCCTGGTCCATTGCATCGATGACGCCGGTCGACCCTTGCTACCCCCGGCCCGCCATACGCTGGCAACGCTGCCCGTCGCTCAAAACGCCTGGCGCGACATTCCAATAGCCGTTGAGGCCCTGCGGCAGTTCTGGATGCCTATGCGCTTCCAGCGGCGCGCGTAGGCCGTCCACGCCAGGTCCGTGGTCTGCTCGTACCGCTTACGGTTGTTCAGTGATACCGTGGACGGAGCCGAGGCCAGCGCCGTCGTCTATAGCCTGATGCTGACCTGCCGCGCCTCACGTGTCGTGCCGTTAGCGTGGTTGCGCCACGTCCTCACCGAATCGCCTCAGCGCGCCGGCGACGCCGATATTGCAGACCTGCTGCCCTTCAACTTCCACAAAGCCGCCACCGCCTGAACGGCCCCGCATCGCCCGATTCAAGGCAGTCCATCAAAACCGCCGGCGTGCGGAGAAAATCGCGCTTACAGATGATCCGCTATCGCTCCAGCCGCCCGCCGGACGCAATTCTGCGTGGCCGATTGCGCGATTTCGCCAACGAGCGGCGGCGCTTCAGCTACCGCTGACCTGAGGCCGGCAAACTGGACCAATTTTGGCTAGAGTCTTGCGCTGCCGAATCCCCTCGGCTGGGAGGAGCGGACGACGATGAAGGCCTCGAAGTTTTCGGACGCCCAGAAGGCGTTTATCCTGAAGCAGGGCAACGACGGGGTCCCGGTTGCGGAGATCTGCCGCAAATCCGGGATCAGCCAGGCGACCTATTTCAACTGGAAGAAAAAGTACGACGGACTGCTGCCGACCGAGATGCGCCGGTTGAAGCAGCTCGAGGACGAGAACGCCAAGCTGAAGAAGCTGGTGGCGGACCTATCGCTCGACAAGGAGATGCTGCAGGACGTGATCCGCCGAAAGCTGTGAAGCCTGGTCGGAAGCGCAAGCTCGTCGATGAGGTTTGCGGGGAGTGGCAGGTCTCGATCCGCAAGGCTTGTAAGGCCCTCGAGTTCGATCGATCGACCTATCACTACAAATCTCGTCGCTCCGGCCAGGCGGCCCTCGAAGCTCGGATCAAGGAGATCTGCCATGTTCGCATCCGCTACGGCTATCGCCGCGTCCATGTGCTGTTGCGCCGCGAGGGATGGCGTCACGGCCAGAACAAGACCCGTCGCATCTATCGCGAATTGGGCCTGCAATTGCGCAACAAATCGCCCAAGCGCCGGGTCAAGGCCAAGTTGCGCGACGACCGACGGCCCGCGACGCGGGTCAACGAGATCTGGGCGATGGACTTCGTTCATGACCAGCTGGCCACCGGCGGCAATCTCCGGGTGCTCACGATCGTCGATATCTTCTCCCGCTTCTCGCCCGCACTGGAGCCGCGGCTCACCTTCCGCGGCACCGATGTCGTGGAGGTACTGGAAAGGGTTTGCAATGAAGTGGGACTCCCGGCGACGATCCGGGTCGATCAAGGCAGCGAGTTCGTGTCGCGCGATCTTGACCTCTGGGCCTACCAGCGCGGCGTCACGCTGGACTTCTCACGACCCGGCAAGCCGACCGACAACGCCTTCATCGAAGCCTTCAACGGCCGCTTCCGGGCCGAATGCCTCAACACCCATTGGTTCCTGTCCCTTGCGGATGCCCGGCAAAAGGTGGAGACTTGGCGAAGATACTATAACGAAGAACGGCCCCACGGGGCGATCGGCAATCGGCCGCCGATTTTGCTGCAAAATCACGTCGGCGACACCAGCCCGCCAACGTGATCAGAGGCGCAAAACTCTAGTTCCGGGTGGTCCAAAGTTCGGTCTCGCTGCACAAAACTCCGAGACTCTAACTGCCGCTGGATGAACATTCAGTGGCAGGTCACTCCGCTTACACATTCACGGTCGCACCTGATGGCGGAGAGCATTTGGATGAGAGGCTGTCGCGAGCTCGTCAAACCGGGGCTCCGCGGCCCGAAATCAAGTCTACGTATTGTTGCATTTGTTCTAAGTGACCGAAGTCGGCATTTTTCGCATCCAGGTGGTCTCTAAGTTGTTCAATGCGCATCACTTTGTTATCGCCCCTGTAGAAGATATTTCTAAACAAAGGAGTAGCGGTGACACTTTCGATGTAAGTACGGCTTCCTGCACTTGTATCACCTTTTGCGAACTGAAAGTTCAGCATCAAGCTCAAAATTAAATGTGGAGCCGTATACCAGTCCCAAGTTAGGCTACCCAAGGAGTAAGCGATGACCGCAACTCGGTTGGGATCACGTGTAGTGCGGTAGTACTCGATCGGCTGAACTACGTGAGGATGATGGCCCAAAATTATGTCGGCGCCTTCCTCCACAAGCGCATGAGCGAGCTCAATTTGCTTTCGTCTTGGAAAAAACTCGAATTCGAAGCCCCAATGGATTGAGGCGATGATGACATCGGCATTCTGATGTTTACAGCTCCTTATTTGCGATTTGAGTAGCTCAAGATCGGCCACGACACGTTTGGACATGAGCGGTGACGCGTGCACACAATAATGTTCACCGTCGGGTAGGGGTCGCCCATTGAGACCGAATGTGACCGACACGAACCCGAACCTGATGCCCCTCTTCGTGAAAACCGTGCCCCGGCCGTACTCCTCGGCGCATCGAGGGGCGCCGATTTCAATGATCCCATTCGCTCTGCAGAGCTCTTGAGTGGTTCGAAGACCCTGAACGCCCAAGTCCAATGAGTGATTGTTCGCGAGGTTAAGAATCGTGAAACGTCTACCCTGGTGTTCTGTTAATGCGGAATATTGGGCCGATGAGCAACACATCATCGAAGAGCGGCCGTCGCCTATAGCCTCGCTCACGACATGATCGTCTGCCACCACAGATTCATAATTCGCGAAAGAGATATCGGCATTGAAGACAGCGGCTTCGATGCTCTCGAACAAAAGATCCTTAGAGTGTTCTAGCCCGCGCGCCTGGATCAGATCCCCCAGTGCACTCAGAGTCGCAGTCTGCTGCTTTCGAAATGCAGTCGGTAATTCCACAATAGACTTGTCGTTCAAGAACAACGCATCAGAAACATCCCGTGATGTTCTCGTAATTGGGCGCGCGCTTTTATAGAACCAGTACGCGCGGTCAATTCCATCCATTTCTGCCGAATCTGTTGCAGCGCTTTCGAGCGGAAAATCCCACCAGCCAAATCGCTTGGCGTTTTCCGCCAGGTCCAACGTTTCCGGAGTTGTGCGCCAGACATCAACAGGCGTGTTGGGAAGTTTACGCGGCACGGCTTGCATCTCCTCGTCGCATGGCTTTTGATCTACGGTTTATAGTCTGCGCAGCACGCAAACCAGGCTCTTTCGCATCCGAAGTCTCCGCAATGCACAAGCGCCACAGGTGTTAACGTTGACGCGCGTGTCATACGCTTCAACGCAGCTCTTCGAGATTCCCTCTCAGGGGTAAGACGTTAGGATCTCGTTTTGCATCTCTTGCTCAGCGGAAAAGAGACAGAAAACAAACCGCTCGGCTTACTGAGGGAATCTCAAGAAGGGAAATCTCAGCTGTTTCGGGCGAATAACTTGCCTGAGAGTTCCGATACAATCTCCTCCGTCGTCACTTTCCGGACAGCGCCATATTGCATACGAAGAGAGTAATTGTGTCTCTCTTCAGTATAGGCGGCGCAGCAGTCGGTGACGCAAATCATATGGAAGCTGCGATCTACACCGTCGCGCAGCGCCATATCGATGCATTGATCCGTTAAAACGCCAACAACAATTACCTCCTCAATGCCCATGTTACGAAGAACCCGCTCCAGGATGGTCGAACTGAATACCCCAGAAGCTGTCTTTGGTAAGACGATGTCGTCTTCGCCAGGCGCTATCTCGGGAATTACCTGAGCTCCCCATGACCCCTTTGGGATGACTAGCTTACGGTGGCAAAGCGAACGATCGCGCCCATCCTTGGTGAGGCTTTCGATTACCGTGTACATCACTTCCACGCCGCACGACCTCGCGGCTTGCAGTAGCCGCTGGACGTTCGGCACGATCTGATGTTTCACGCGGTCCACGTACTCCGGATATTTGCGCTGTTCTTCCTCAGAAATCTCGTGGTTCTGCAGGTCGACAACTAGCAATGCTGTTTTTTGAGGGTCAATGGGGCCGTCATAATTCTTCATGTATCGCTCCTGGGTTTGATCTACCCTTCCGATCAATCTAGCAAGGATCGTTCCATCGGGCCTGGGCCTATCATGTGACGGCGACTCGCGCTTCTTGAGACCGACCTTCGGTCGGCCTATGAGCCAAGTTTCGTTGGAAAGCCTTGATCAAGAGCGGGCTGCCTGTTGCTCGTTCACAAGAGTGTTTTCTTATCGCGGGTTCATCCATAACTGGCCCTGTTCGCTCGCGACCAGAAGCGCCAGCTCTTCCGCATTAGTCCGGCCCACGACCTCAGAATTGCTGCGCTTTTGCAGGCAAGAATTCGGCGGACCGGAAATGAGCGCTCAGCCGCGGTGATTGCCGCCTTTGTGTCGCCGGCGCTACGGCGAGCAACATCGGCGGTTGGCCCGTCTCTGTGCGTGCCCGCTTCCTACGGGCCAACAAGAAGAGCCGCCCGGCACGAAAATCGCGGCGATGGAAATGGTAGAGATGCTCGTGTACTGGAGTAGCGCCAATCGCTTGCGGGCTGTTGTGACTGTTCGATTGGAGCGTCATTTGTCGGTCCCCGCGAGGTCGTCTCCGATATATTCCATGCGCTTAGGATACTAGTATCGTACAGAGATTTGCGTCGCATTTTCTTGCCGACTTGAAGAATTCCTGCAGCCCTTGTGGGATTTGCGAGGGATGGCGCCTGGAAGGTGAAGCAGATGATGTAATACGATCCGATCGATGTGTCATCGGCAAGCGAGAAAATCATCAATTCGTCGGTTGAGTTGATCAGTAGGTTTTATGTGACCGGTGATAGTTCGTGCTCCACATTGCTGCTCGCGCCATATCGCGCCACGCGGGTTAGAAGACGAGAAGAGTTGCCGAGTAGGTGGAGGCAATTGGGCGGGGTTATCCCGCCGCCTTATCAGGTGTATTCGCAAAACGAGCGGCTTCCGCCACGAGATCTGCGAAAACGCGTCCGCCAGTCGTGAGATGATCGTGCATAGCCTGAGCAGCCGCCATGGCATCTCCTCGGGTGATCGCTGCCACAATTGAGCAATGATCTTGATAGGACTGTTGAATGCGACCTGGTTTTTGGAATGGGTACCGACGATAGAGACGCAGGCGAGCGCGGGTCTCTTTTATCGACTGTTCCAAATATGAGTTTTGCGCACCCTCGTAGATAGTTTCATGGAGCTCTTTATTAATTGCATCGTACAGCTGCGCATTGTGAAGCGCGCTTTCGCTGCGAGAGTGTATGTCGCGGAGGCGCGCCTGTAGGTCCGTCGGCATTCGCGCCGCGGCCAGCCTTGCAGACATTCCCTCAAGCTCCGTCATAACTTCGAACATAGCGACAATTTGCTCCGCACTCAGAACCGAGACGGTCGCACCCCTCCGCTGCTTCAGATCTACCAAGCCACGCGATGCCAGCTGTATCAGGGCTTCCCGGACAGGGGTCTTCGAAACGTTAAACCTGTCGGAGAGTTGCTTTTCATCAAGCTTGGATCCTGGCTGCAAAGCACCGGAATCAATTTCGGTCTTGATCCAGTTGGCGATTTCGCTAGTTCGGTTGAATTTGAGCACGGTCCTGCCCGCGGGTATGGGAGTTCATACCACGATCCGCGAGTAGATAGCGAAAAGTTTCGCAATTGTATCGCGACGAGAGGCGGACCGGTTCGTCAACCGGTAGCTCAAAGGCTCGAACCTTTAGCCCAACAATACTCGAAGGAGCACGCGATTTGCCGGCCCGGCGCTCAACCTAGGCGCTACTTCCCCTACCTATGGTGAGACGATCGACGAACATACGGGCCCGAGATCAGATGCTGCCGAATTTACCTCGCCAAGGGCCCATGCCGGTCGAACTCAGAATGAGCCAGCAGAGATTAGACCGATCGCGCCGGAATAGTCTCGCTGATCCAACGCCCTAAACCTACAAGGTGCTGATCGGTATGCTGCTGGCCAATAACCTGAATTCCGAGAGGCATTCCCCTCACCGCAAGAAGCGGAAGCGTGATAGTTGGCGCCCCTAAGACGGAGGTAACAGCATTGTAACTCGGCAGGCCTGTTGTATGTGAGATGCCCGAGTCAAGTCCTTGATTGTCTAATTTTGGAGCTGGTCCAACGGAGGACGGAGCAACGATAGCGTCGGCGATATGAGCAATTGCGGCGTGGGCTGCTCTTGCCTTATCGCGCTGGGCGAGTAGTTGACGATAGTCATCTATGCTCATCTTTCTCGCGAGTTCCAGACGAGAGGTCAAGCTGTCACTCAGCCCTCCGCCAAACCTTTCTACAAGGTTCTCCAGTGACCAGCGCATCTCGTAGGCACAAACGTCACGAGTAATTTCAAGACTTTCGTCGATGGCACGTTCGAACGAGTCGACCAGCGAGTGGTTGGTTCTGTCGATGGTGTGGACGCCGGCGTGGCGAAGCTGAGTGAGGAACCGTTCAAATGCGTCTCTGGAATCGTCGTCCAATTCTGCCGCACCTTGGGCCTCCATCACAATCACTCGTAGTGGCCGGGTTGCCGGATGAAGAGTTGTCTCACCGTAAAGGCCGGGATAGCCGGGATCGCCGCCTGATCTCTTTGCGACTTCAATCGACACATGCCACATGTCACGAAGGTCGCCAGCATGGATCCCCACGTGGCTTTGGCTAAGTGCCAGACGCTCCCCACGATGGATGGCGCCCATTGTCGGCTTGATCGCATAGTTCGCGCAAAAGCTCGCTGGTCGAATCACCGAGCCAGCCACTTGCGTTCCGATTGCCGCAGGTATCATCCGCGCGCCGACGGCCGCTGCCGATCCGCTCGACGATCCGCCGGGGGTATGGCGATGGCTGAACGGGTTGGTAGTCGGTCCAGGGTAGGACATGCCGAGTTCCGTCGTCACTGTCTTACCGAGCACGATGGCGCCCGCGGCTCTCAATGCCTGGACGCAAGCCGTATCTTGATGAGTGTGATTGTCTCTGAACAAGGGAGATCCCATACGCGTGGGCATATCCTTTGTCATAAAGAGGTCTTTGATCCCGACCGGCATGCCATCGATGGTCGAAAGCTCTCGTCCCGCGAGGTAACGCGCTGTGGATCGATCAGCCACGGACCTCGCCTCTCGCACGTTCATTTCGACCCAAGCTCGCACGGTGGGCTCGCGAGCGTCGATCGTTTCGAGACAGCGCTCAAGGTATTTGCGCGGGCTATCTCGTCCTTCTCTGAAGGCGGGTACCGCATCATGAAATGTCAGCGCTTGAAATTCAGCGGGATGGTATGCGCACAAGTGTGCAATCTCCAGTTAGCCTAGGGAGGCCGATTATCTATTGGCGTTATCCGAGCCAAGCGTGGGAAAGTCCGCTAGTGTCGTCCGGAGCTCCTTCTTCAAGACTTTTCCCATAGCATTCCGTGGAAAATCATCGACTACGATGACCTTCTTGGGGGTTTTGTAACTTGCCATGTTTCGCTTGACCTGCTGAATCACCTCGCTTTCGCTCGGTGGGTCGCTCTTATCGCTAGCAATTACGAAGGCAACGACGCACTCTCCGAAATCCGCGTGAGTTGCTCCGACAACGGCTGACTCCTTAACGGAAGTCAGTTCATCGATTACAGCCTCAACTTCTGCGGGATAGACGTTGTATCCGCCGCTGATGATGAGATCCTTGGCGCGGCCTGTAATCGAGACGTATCCCTTCTCGTCGACGAGACCCATGTCGCCGGTACGGAAGAACCCGTCTGCTGTGAGCTCGGCTTTGGTTTGCTCAGCATTGTTCCAGTAACCGGAGAAAAGCCCCGGTCCTCGCGCTTGAATGATACCTACTTGTCCGACAGGCAGAGCTTCATCTCGCTCGCCTGCAATACGCAAATCAACACCGGGAATCGGTAGCCCTACCGAACCTGGTCGACGATCACCTTCCAGGGGGTTCGAGCAGAGAATCATTGCCTCGGTCAAACCATAACGCTCCAGGATACGGTGCCCTGTCCGAGTTTCAAAATCGCGATGCATCGGAGCCGATAGTGGTGCCGAACCGGATATGAACAGTCGCATGTTTCGGCAAAGAGAGCTGGCCAGCGAAGGGCAGGTCAATAGACGATGATAGTAAGTTGGCACTCCCATAAAAACGGTTGAGCGAGGAATTGCGTCGAGCACTGGACTTACATCGAATTTATTTTGCAGGAGAATTCGCGCTCCGCCTGCCAGCGCGACGTTGAATGAGATGAATAGACCATGGCTGTGGAAGATCGGCAGCGCATGTAGCAGAACATCCGAAGACGAGAAGCCCCACAATCGACTCAGCGTTTGAGCGGTGTACGAGAGCGCAGCATGGCTGATCAGAGCACCCTTGGGCCGGCCGGTTGTGCCTGAGGTGTAGAGGAGAGCTGCGGGAGCCGCACCATTGAGTTCGACGGTGCTAAACGAGGTCTCTCCTGCTTTGACAAGTGATGCGAATGTTCCTTCACCCCGGATGCCAAACGTTAAGACCTTGGTTGACCGAGGCACCGTCATGTCGGGAAGAGCTTCCGTATTTGGTCCTCTGAGAAGGAAGGAAGGCTGCGCGTCCTTTAGAAGGTAGGCCAACTCAGCTGAGCGATAAGCTGTGTTGATGGGCAAATAGCAGAGCCCAGCACGGAGGCAGGCAAGATAGAGCGCGAAAGCATGTGCGGACTTCTCGACCTGGACGGCCACGCGATCACCGACCGCACATCCGAGCCGCCGGAAGACGCTGGCATAGCTACCACAGAGCTTGTGCAGCCACTGAGCGGATAGCGTTTCGCCGCTCTCAAGCTCTAGGAGCACGTCTGTCGGGTTTGCCTCGGCCCTCCCCTCAACCAGGACATAGAAATTGCGGTTGGACATGACTTACGCCTCTCCTCGCCGCGCTGCCGGCAGGGCCAGTTTCCGAGATATTCTATTGAATGTAAAAAAAATATCTGTCAACGTAAAAAGAATACGGAGGGGCTGAGGGCATAGGGCCGAAGCTTCTGTGCTTCATCGTTGACAACCGCGCCTCACCTACCCGTCCCTGCAGCGCAGGTTTCGCCAGTCGAGGGAATCGAATGAATAAATTTGGAAGTGAGGTCGCAGCAGGGAAACAAAGGAATGAAGAAGCATCTGAGCTCGGGAACTTGCCGACCTTGCATGTGTCAAAAGGGATCGCGAGAATTCAATTGAACCGGTCTCGGCAGCACAATCGGTTCGAGCCAACAGACATCGAGACTTTCTCTGAAATCGTCGCGACTTTGGCTCGGCAGTCGAGCGTGCGAGTACTAATGATAACGGCTCAAGGTCCAAGTTTTAGTTCAGGATTTGACCTGGATACATTGTCGAGTGATCGTGCGGCGGCATGTACAGCCCTGTTCGCCGCGATGTGCGATCTTGTCGAAGAATGCCCCTTTCCTACTATATGCGGCCTGAATGGAAACATTTACGGAGGCGCTACTGACCTCGCGCTTGCATGTGATTTTCGTATCGGAACGCGGGGATGTCTCTTGCAAATGTCTCCTTCTCGCCTCGGTATTCAGTACTACTATTCTGGTTTACGACGTTACGTGGAGCGGCTTGGCCTGTCGCAAACGAAACGCCTTTTTCTAACAGGCGAGCAAGTTGACAGCATCACGTTGTTACAGATGGGTTATCTTACCGAGGTGTGTACTTCGGATGCGCTTGAAGCGCGATTAGAGCATTTTGCCGGGATGCTCGCCCAGCGTTCGCCGGCTTCTCTCCGGGGCCTGAAGACGTCGCTCAATTCAATTCGTCGAGGCACTGCTGACCCGGTCGAGATCAATGCGAAGTTTTTCGAAAGCCTAACATCACCTGATGCCCGAGAGGGCCTAAAAGCGTGGTGTGAGCGCCGGCCTCCTTCATTTGCAGACGTGTGAGGCCAAGGCTCTTCGCACAGCAAAAATAAACTGCCTAAGCCTTGCCTCGTCCTCCGATCGGTTGGCTTTTGCGCGGCGGCGATCAGGGTGAGACTCCGCATTGTCTCGCCCTAATTGTTACCAAATGCTGAGCCGTTGCCTCACGTAAATTGCTCCCTTGGATCGGGAGCGAGCGGGGGCGAAGATGGGGTGGCTAAGCATGGCAACGCGGAAGGAACTGACGGCGGCAGCAGGCGCGCGCTATCGGCGTTCGGATCGCGCGAAGAAGACGCGGATATTGGACGAGTTCGTCGACATCACCGGATTCCATCGCAAGCAGGCGATGCGACTACTTCGAGGTGAGGAAGACGCGCGCCCAAGCCGAAGGGCGCGACGTCGAATGTATAATGAGGTAGAACACAACGCGCTCGTGCTCCTTTGGGAGGCGTCAGACCGGATCTGCGGGAAGCGGCTGAAGGCGTTAATGCCTGCGTTGATTGAGGCGATGGAACGGCATGGCCACCTCGACCTTACCCCCGAGATCCGCGACAAACTTTTGGCAATGAGCGCTGCGACGATCGACCGCGCATTGGTGGGGGTCCGAGAAGGATTAGGTCGCAAGCGTCGGCGGCTGTCAAGCGACGTCCGGATTTGACCCCGCAACGACATGAGGAAGCGACCCCCTTGTTGTTTGCAGGACTGAAGCAAGCCGCTCGCGAAGCGCGCCCTTCATAGCGCTGTAGCGAGCGAGCGGCTTGCGTCACGACTTCTTCTCCGATTTGGCTTCTGGTACAGCGGGCTTCTGCAGAAGTCCGCTGCGGCGCTTCTCCTTCAAGCGATAGCTGTCGCCGCGGATCGTGATTACGTGACTGTGGTGCAGCAGACGATCAAGGATCGCGGTGGCGACCACGGGGTCGCTGAAGACCGAGCCCCACTCGCCGACGCTGCGGTTGCTGGTCAGCAGGATCGCGCCTCTCTCGTAACGACGGCTAACGAGCTGGAAGAACAGATGCGCGGCATCGGGTTCAAAGGGCAGATACCCGAGCTCGTCGATGATCAGGAGCTTTGGCTTGGCAAATTGCGCGAGTCGCTCCTCGAGCCGGCCTTCGCTGTGACCTTTGGCAAGCTGCGCAACGACAGTCGTGGCTGCGACGAACTGAACGGAATGCCCAGCCAGGATCGCTTCGCGCCCAAGCGCGACCGCAAGGTGCGTCTTGCCAACGCCAGGTGGCCCAAGGAGCAGCACGTTCTCGCCATTGGCGATCCAGCGGGCGCTCGCAAGCTCGCGTATCTGCTTCGGATCCAGCGAGGGCTGGGCCGAGAAGTCGAAGCCCGACAGATCGCGAACGAACGGGAAGCGAGCAAGTTTGAGCGTCATCTCGATGCGCCGCTCATCCTTGCGGGCGATCTCGCGCTCGCACAGCAGCACCAGAGTCTCGCGTAGGCTCAGCTCTTGTCGACCGGCCTCATCCAACAACCCATCCAGTTGGTCGCGGACAGCCGTCAGCTTCAGGCGCGTCAGCATATCGCTCAGGCGGTCGGGGACAATGGCTCGCATCAGAAGCCCCCTCCCACAATCGCTTCGTACTCGCCGAGTGGCCGCAGCAGCGTCGGCGACGGCGGCGCGACAGGCGATAACGCGAGCTCGCCAGCACGGCTCGGTTTAAAGCCAGTCAGGCCCTCAAAGTGTTTAGGGTCAACGACGCGACGGCGCCGACCGACACAGATCGGATGAGCGGCCACCTCATGGATCCCGTGGTGGATGCGCACCACGCCATCGGCGATCGTCGCTCTCACCGTCTCGCCGATCAGCCGCCATGGCACAGAGTAGGCGTTGCCATCGATCTCGACCGCGCAGTCGGCCTGCACGCGCCGGATCAGTTCACGTGCGGCCTGGAAGGGCGGCCTCCCAGCGATGGGCTTCAGCGCGTGCGCCTCAGCGCGCCTGAAGCGCTCAATTGGTGCTTCGCCAGTCGTGCCATGCTGGCGTAGGTCGGCGATCTCCCGCGTCCAAGCTTCAAGATGCGCCTCAAAGGCTTCCCAGCTCGGGAAGGTGCGGCCGGCGACCGCGTTCCGTTTGACGTAGCCGACGCCATTCTCGGTCTTACCCTTGGTGCGGGCTCGATATGGCGCGCAGGCCCGTGGCCGGAACCCCCAGTGCTTGGCAAACGCGGTCAGCTTGTCATTGAACACGACGGTGCGCATCGCGGCATCGTGCTCCACGACCAACGCACGCGCATTATCGAACAGTACCTCCTCGGGCACGCCACCGAACTTCACGAAGGAGCTTTCCAGGCCATCGAACCAGCTCTCTTGCCGTTCGTTGCGGAATGCTCTGACATGGTGCCGGCGCGAGTAGCCCAACGTGGCGACGAACAGGTAGGCGCGAACCTTGCTGCCACCGATCTCGACCAGCCGCTCGCCAAAATCGATCTGCAGCTGTTTGCCGGGCGGTGTCTCGAACCGCACCGTCGCGCGCGCCTCGGCCGCAAGCTCCTGGCGATAGCGCTGTACCGCCCGCTCGACCGTGCGCAGGCTGACGATGATGCCTTTCTCGGCTGCCAGCTCCTGGCGAATCACATCGGCATTGCCGTGGTGCTGCCGCAGGCGCTCCTTGAGCCAGGTCTCCTGGCCATCGAGCGCCTTTTTGCGCTGCGGCTGCCGATAGGGTGTCCAGCCGCCGGCCGCCACGTAGTCCTTCACCGTGTTGCGACTAATCCCGAGCTCCCGGGCAATCCGTTTGCTACCCCACCCCAGCTCGTTGAGCCGGAGTATCGCCGAAACCTCGTCCGGCTCCAGCATGGCCTCCCTCCGCGGATCTTTGAACCGCAGAGGACCTGAACTGAGTCGCTGCATAAAAACCCCCGTTCTGACCGTGTCGCGAGGGGGGCAATTCCTCGTGTCGTCAGGGGGTCAATTTTCCATGTCGCCCGACAGCGGCACGCGACGCATTCCCTGCGTCGCAGGGCTCCAATAAGGACGTCGGCAGATTGGAATGATCCGGCGCCCGGATTCGTCGAGGCCGACCTTGTCGCGCATAGCGGTCCATCTGCGCGCGGCAGCTTCATCCAGACCCTCGTGCTCACCGGCATTGCTACCGGCTGGACGGAGTGCGCTCCTCTGATCGTGCGCGAACAAACGCTGTTGAGCACGGTGCTGACGGAATTGCGCAAACAATTGCCTTTTGCGCTGCTCGGCTTCGATACTGACAATGATACCGTGTTCATGAACGAGACGCTGAAAGCCTACTGCGAGGCGGCCAACATCGTCTTCACGCGTTGCCGGCCCTACCGAAAAAATGACCAGGCGTTCGTCGAGCAGAAGAACGGCGCCGTCGTGCGCAGGATAGTCGGCTATCGTCGGTTCGAGGGCGCCTGGAAGCGGCCAAGCTGCTGGCTGAACTCTATCGATCGGCGCGGCTGTTCGTGAACTTCTTCCAACCCTCGTTCAAATTGATAGCCAAGCAGCGCGACGGTGCCCGTGTACGCAAGACATACAGCGCGCCGGCTACACCACACCAGCGCCTGGCAGCGGACGCCCGCACGCCTGACGCTGTCCGCCATCATCTCCAAGAAATCTATGCCGCCCTCGATCCAGTCGCGTTGTTGCGCGACATCCGCGACGTGCAGGAGCGCCTCGCGGTCCTCGGGGACACCCAACCAATCGGCCATCCTGCTGCGGCATCGCAATCGATCGATCGCTTCCTGGCAAGCCTGCGCACGGCCTGGAAGGACGGAGCTATGCGACCGACGGATCGGCCACTCGTGAAGGCGGAGAGAGGCCGACGTCGTCCCGACCCGCACATCCGAGCAACGCCAGAGTTGCGAAAATGGTTTGAAACCGAGCCTTGGCGGACTGGCAGCGAACTGCTCTCGCGCTTGCAGGAGGAATATCCTGGAGCCTATCCGAACAAGCTTCTTCGAACGCTTCAACGTCGGCTGAAATCCTGGCGCAGCGAGCAAGCGAACGCGCTGCTGTTCGCTCCTAGCGAGAAAATGCCGCCAGGGTACGAGGTCACAACACTCCAATGACGTGCGAGGTACCAGCGGAGGAGGCCGGGCGCTCCGAAACCCCGGCCATCTCCGCACCCGGTCTCCTCCTCAACTCAAGCCAGGAGCAAAATAAATGAGGCAACCGATCGCACCCGGGAGCATCAGTACATGAGGCAATACGCGCTCTCATCCTGATTGGCGCGCTATAGGCTTTGTCAGTCCTAGATCAAGTGGCTCCGAAGGCGTCGCATGGATGAACAATCTGGCGTGTCTGTTGAGCGGCTCGTGCATTCTAAACAGAAACACGTGACTGAGCTGCTGCCGGTTTGATGGACACCCGGTCAAGCTAATCCCACCTTACGCCCGAACTCAACCGGGCTGAGATAGCCGATGGTCGAGTGCCTGCGCGTCGTGTTGTAAAATCGTTCGATGTAGTCGAACACATCGGCGCGTGCCTCGTCTCTGGTTCGATAAATCTTGTTGGCCGTACGCTCGGTCTTGCGCGAGGAGAAGAAGCTTTCCATCGCCGCGTTGTCCCAGACGTTGCCGGAGCGGCTCATGCTGCAAACGATGCCGTTGTCGGCCATCAGGCGCTGGAACTGCTCGCTTGTGTACTGGGCGGATTCAAGCGGTCGTCGCAACACCTGAACGAAGGAGGTTGCGATGGGATTCGAAAGCGACGATCACACCGTTCTGGACGGGCGCCGTTGCCGTCACGGGGACGACCGCCGGTAGCGGGGCGATCTGCACTCCAGCGATTTTGGTTGGGGATCGCGCAGGGGATGACCAGCGAGGATGCTGCATTGGCGGCTGGTATGTCGCAGCCTGTCGGAACCAGATTGTTCCGACGCGGGCGGCATGGCACCAGCGATGTTCAGTACTTCGACCAAGCCGCCGTCCGGGCGGTACCTCTCGTTTGCGGAACGTGAGGAGATTGCACTTCTTCGCGTTCAGGGCCTTTCGAGCCGCGAGATCGGGCGCCGACTTAGCCGATCCGTCTCGACTATCTCCCGTGAGCTACGACGCAATGCCGCGACGAGCAGCGGCGGCCTGGAGTATCGTGCGTCGACAGCCCAATGGCACGCCGAGCGATCGGCCCGTCGACCCAAACCGAGCAAGCTTGCGCTCAACACAACCTTGCGCACTTATGGGGAGCAGCGCTGGCTGGCGTCGTCACGACCCTGAGTGGCGCTGCCGTTCCTGGTCCCGCCGTTCCGTGGAAGGGCCGCCCGCCCGCGCAAGGATCGGCGATGGGCCAGGGCTTGGAGCCCAGAGCAGATTGCCCGACGCTTGCCGATCGACTTCCCGGACGACAAGACGATGCGCATCAGCCACGAAGCCATCTATCAAGCCCTCTTCGTTCAGGGGCGGGGAGCGCTACGCCGCGAACTGTCGGCCTGCTTGCGAACGGGGCGCGTGTTGCGGGTACCCAGGGCGCGCGTACGCAGGCGAGACAGGAGCTCTGTCTCGCCGGAGATCATGATCAGTCAACGCCCCGCCGAAGCGGCCGATCGCGCGGTGCCGGGTCACTGGGAGGGAGACCTCATCCTTGGTCTTGGCAGCTCGGCGATCGGCACGCTGGTTGAGCGTACGACGCGCTTCACGATGTTGCTGCATCTTCCCCGGCTTGCGGGGCATGGCGAAGCTCCGCGCATGAAGAATGGGCCTACTCTCGCAGGGCACGGAGCTGAAGCGGTGCGCGACGCGATTACGCGCACCATCATCAGCTTGCCCGAAGAGCTGCGTCGTTCGCTGACCTGGGATCAGGGAGCTGAAATGGCTCAGCACGATCGTCTTAAGATCGACGCGGGTGTCCAAATCTACTTCTGCGATCCGCACAGCCCATGGCAGCGTGGCACCAACGAGAACACAAATGGGCTGCTGCGTCAGTACTTCCCGAAAGGCACCGACCTTATCGTCCACGGCGCCGACGAGATCGCCGCTGTGGCCGCGGCCCTCAATGCTCGACCGAGAAAAACCCTGGGTTGGAAAACGCCGGCAGAGGCCCTTGACGAGTTGCTATCGTGAGTGAACACAATTGGTATTGCGACGACCGCTTGAATCCGCCTTGGCTGCCCCGGTCGGAGTGATGCAACAGCGCATCCGGCTTGCCGCGTCGCCAGACGACCATCAACAATGCGTCCGTCACGAGCTGTGCGGTCATGGCGGCACTCATCGACCAGCCCACCACGCGGCGCGAGAACAGGTCGATCACCGCTGCGACATAGAGCCAGCCTTCGGCCGTCCAGAGATAGATGAAGTCGGCGATCCATTTCTGGTTGGGACGCTCGGCGGCGAACTGCCGGTCAAGGAGGTTCGCCGGTACGGTCTCGAGCTGTCGATCGCCGCTGTCCTTCGGCAAGCGCCGACGTCGCGGCCGCGCCCGCAAGCCTTGCAGCCGCATCAGCCGCTCAATCCGGTGCAGGCCACAATCCGCCCCTTCGGCGAGCAGGTCGCGCCACACTCGGCGTGCGCCATAGGTGCGGTCGCTGGCGGCGAAGCTGGCCTTGACCTTGCCGCCGAGCTCCTCGTCGCTGCGGGATCTGGCGCTGGGCGAACGATTCAGCCAAGCATGGAAGCCCGACCGCGACACCCCCAGCGCATCGCATAGCCATGCCACCGGCCAGATCGTCCGGTGCTTCGCAACGAAGGGGAACTTCATGTCGCTTCCTTCGCGAAGTAGGCTGCGGCCTTCCTAAGAAACAGCCGGATTGGCGTCGCCCGGGATGGCCTGCAACACGAAGCCTAGCGATTTCGCCCGGCGCTGTAGGTTGGCGAGGACGCGGCTACGATATTGCTGCTCATATTGGTCGGCGCCAGGATCCTTGTAGCTCATGCCGTGCCGGAGTGTGTTGTAGAATAAAACCGCAATCTTGCGAGCCGTCGCCGTCACCGCCTTCGATTTACCCGCACGTGCTGACAACCGGCGATAGAATGCTCCCAGCGCTGTCTCGCTCCGCCCCACGGTTGTGGCTGCCAAACGCAACAACGCAGCTGCGCGACTTGAAGATCTCCGTGTGCGCGAAGACAGCACCTTGCCGCCGGAGATCTTGTTGCCGGGTGCGAGGCAGAGCCAGGAAGTGAAGTGTTTGGCGCTCGGCCATGCCGTTAGATCGATACCGCACTCGCCAATGAGCTTCAATGCGAGCGACGGACCCAACCCGTGGATCTCAGTCAAATCGACGCCCCGCACTCTGTACAGTGCGGTCCTGACATCGAAGGTGGGGGTGTTGACCTGCTTGGTCTTTACGCGCGGCTTGGCTAGGTTTCCGACCGGTCTTGCTCCTTTGGTGTTCAATGCACTGATCAGGACTTCGAGCTTGCGATCACAGTCGAGCATCTTTGCCTGATAAACGTCGTAGAGCTCCAGTGATTGAGCTAACGCGAAAACATGTTCGTGGCGGTCATTGCCTACGAGCGCTGCGCGGATCGTCTCGATCGATGAGTGGCAGCGCACGTCCCGATAGGTTGCCGGGACGTCGGGATTGCGTTCGCCTGCAACAATGGCTCGGATAATCCGCATGCCGGTCGCGCCGGTGATATCCGACACAACATGATGGAGCTGCAGGTTCATCTCCATCAGAGCCTTTTGCATATGTTGGATATGGGCGGCAGCATATTCCACGAGCCGCTCGCGCTGGCGTAGATAGGCTCGCAACGTTGCGATCTCGGCATCGGTCGGAAGCTGCCCCGTAACAGGCCATAGGAGTGGAGCTGGCGTAACCAAGCGGCATCGCTGAGATCGGTTTTACGGCCAGGTACATTCTTGGCGTACCGCGCGTTGACCAGAATGACCTCAAACCCGCGCTGTTCTAGGATCTCGTAGACTGGGATCCAATAGACCCCAGTGGATTCCATCGCGACACTGGTCACGCCGCACATCTTGAACCAGTCCGCCAGTTCATGCAGGTCTTGCGTGAATGTGCCGAATGCACGCACTGGCTTGTCGGTGCAGGCCGGGTTTACCGCGGCCATGTGCATCTTTGATCCGATATCGATAGCGGCCGGGCTGAGGTTGACCAGCTTTAGGTCCGGGCCGCGGTCGGTTGTCCTGTTAGGCATCGCAACTCCTCCGTCCGATGATGGGCTGGAGGGTCAGGGCTATGCCAATTTGTCATCTTCCTAATCGGGATCGCCGTCGAAACGGCGTCACCACTCTCAAGTCCGCATGCGCCCATGGACCACGTTTTTTAACGGGGACAGTGCCTCCAATAAGCTGACGGCCGCTACCCTCCGAGCTAAAGGATAGCACAAGGCTGTTTCTATCCCGCGCAGGCGCGCCACGACGCTGGACAGTTATTTAGGATATCCCGCTCGGCCTTCAGCTTGGCGACCTCACGGCGCAGCCGCTCGATCTCCTGCTGCTCCGGCTTCATCTGCCCGTGACCGGGAAAGGCCTGCACCGGGTCGGAGCCGAACTTGCTGATTCCAATGATCTCGCCGGGGTGTACCGATTTGATCTCGCCCAGGATTGAACGAACCCGCTACGCGGCAGTAGGGGGCAAACCTGCTGAACTGAGGTGTCCTGTCTGAGAGGATGTTGGTCTTCGCACCACCCCTCTCAAGACAGGAGACCCAGATGGCTACGATGAGCCCTCTTCGGCAGCGCATGATCGAGGACATGACGGTCCGCAATCTGTCGCCGTCGACTCAACAATCCTATATCTATGCGATCGCAAAGTTTAGCCGCCATTTCGGCTATGCCCCGGACCGGTTGAGTTTCGAGCAGGTCCGCGCCTACCAACTACATCTCATCGGCCAAAAGCGCTCGTGGTCCCACATCAATCAGGTGGCCTGCGCGCTGCGGTTCTTCTACGGCGTCACACTCGGGCAGACGGAGGCATTCGAGCGGATCATTGGTGGCCAGAAGCCCGACAAGCTCCCGCTCGTGCTTAGTGCCGAAGAGATCGAGCGCTTCCTGGACGCGGTTACAGGGGTGCGCAATCGCGTCGTGCTGGCGACGGCTTATGCGGCTGGCTTACGGGTTAGTGAAGTCGTCCGCCTGAAGGTGAGCTCGATCGACAGCAAGCGAATGTTGATCCACATCGAGAACGGTAAGGGCGGCAGGGATCGTTACGCGATGCTTTCTCCGCGACTGCTGGAGATTCTGCGTACGTACTGGATGCGAGCCCGACCGGGGCTGTGGCTATTTCCAGGCCAAGACCCAAGTGAACATGTCAGCGTCCGCTGCGTCCAGGCGGCCTGCCGCGCCGCCCGCCGCCGCGCTCGGCTTGCCAAGCCGATTACTGTCCATACGCTCCGGCACTCGTTTGCGACCCATCTCCTGGAAAGCGGGATCGACATTCGCATCATTCAAGTTCTGCTCGGACATGCCGACCTGGGATCGACCGCGCGCTACGCTCAGGTTGCGACCAACCTGCTCGCCCGCACGACCAGCCCATTCGATGGACTCTCCGTCAGGGTGATCCCACCCGACTGAGCTGCGCATATGCGCCCCGTGCTCGAGGTGGCGGACATCCTCCGCCGCCACGGCGGCGCCTTCCGTGCCGCGCAGGGTCCTCGGCTGTCCTCCGATCAGCGCCGTGTGATGGCGGCCATCGAGGCGTGTCGCACAGCGACGCTCGGCGGCCACGTCGAGCGGTGCGACGACTGCGGCCTGGTCCGCGTCGCCTATAACAGCTGTCGCGATCGGCACTGTCCAAAGTGCCAAGCGCTCGCGCGCGCCCAATGGCTCGCCGAGCGCCAGGCCGACCTGCTGCCGGTCCCCTATTTCCATGTCGTCTTCACCGTGCCGGCGCCGGTGGCCGCCATCGCGCTGCAGAACAAGACGGCGGTCTACGACATCCTGCTCAAGGCAGCAGCCGAGACGATCCGTCTCATCAGCGCCGACCCGAAGCATCTCGGTGCCGAGACCGGGATGATCGCCATTCTCCATACCTGGGGCCAGACCCTGACGCATCATCCGCATGCCCATTGCCTCGTGCCAGGCGGCGGGATCGCCCCTGATGGAAGCTGGGTTCATTGTCGCCCCGGCTTCTTCCTTCCCGTTCGCGTCCTGTCACGATTGTATCGTCGGCTGTTCCTGGAGCGCCTGCAGGCGGCGTTCAATGGCACCAAGCTCCAGTTCTTCGGCCATCTCGCGCACCTCGTCGAGCCAGCGGCATTCGCCCGCCATCTAACCGCCCTCCGCAAGGTCGAGTGGGTCGTCTACGCCAAGCGTCCCTTCGGCGGACCAGAACAGGTTCTGGCCTATCTCGGGCGCTACACCCATCGCGTTGCAATCGCCAACGGCCGGCTCCTTACCTGTGACCAGGGCCACGTCCGCTTCCGGTGGAAGGATTATCGCGCTGGCAACAGATCCAAAGTGATGACGCTCGACACTGAGGAGTTCCTTCGTCGCTTTCTGCTCCACGTATTGCCGAAGGGGTTTCGCCGCATCCGTCATTTTGGCTTCCTGGCGAACGCCTGCCGCGTCGCCAAACTCGCGCGCATCCGAGCGGCGCTAAAGGCGCCAGAGCCGCCTCCGCCTGCCGAAGCTGTCGACTATCGTGAGCGCTGCGCCATCCTCATTGGTCACCGCCTCGACTTGTGCCCCATCTGCGGAGGCCGCATGGTCGAGATTGGGCCTGTGCCGCGTGCGCAAACGCCGCGACGCGCAGCACCTCGCTGCGATACATCATGACCGACTACCTCGACTTGTTCGCTCCCACTGCAGGCATCGCCATGCCGACGTTCTCCGTCGGAACGATCAAGCACGCTCACAACGCGCGGCGAACGGGCGATAGTCAGCCGCTTGGGCTTGACGCGCCGTTCGACGCTATCGACGCCGGCATCCTCTGCTGCCAATATCAACGGCAATCTGCGGCCACACTCGCTCGCGGGCCCGACATCGGGTCAATCGCGCCTACCGGCGCCTAGATCGAGCCCCCATAGGTCCTCGCTCACAAGACGCGGCTTCGTTCAATCCAGCTTCAAATAGGTCCCGCGCTGGACTTGCGGCGAGATCTGCGACGCGGGACCTATTTGAACCCTCCAGTATTCCGAGATGATCTCGCCCACCATTCCGATTTGATGTCGCCCGGGGCGCGAGGCGTTCTGGCTGTCTGGTTTCTGGCATCGGCGAAGCCGCGTGGTCAATCTTGAATCGCGGCTCGACGGGCGGGTTTTTCTGTTGTTCCTGCTGTGGGCATGTGGGCAACGCTCTTGCGTTGTCCAAGCGTAGCGGCATGTCCACAGCGCCACAGGCTCAGGCCTTTCGGTCAGGTTTGCGGGTTCGCCGCATGCTTTCGCCGTTCAGATCGATCCGGTGGGCGTTATGGACCAGGCGGTCGAGGACGGCGTCGGCGTAGGTGGGATCACCAAACACAACAGAGTGCCCCTATTTTGGAACGGGTCGTGTCTCACGTCACGATCACTGACCCGCATCATTTTCTTTTTGGGCACCGGCTTGAGGTGCTGAAGGAGCGGTCGGGGGCGGTCCCGCCTACGTCGTTGTCGCGCTGCCGGACGGCCGGCCGCGGGCAGTTCGGATCGCGTCGACGGATCTTGTCGAGACGCCGATCACGCCTCGCCCGAACGCCGCCGATCTGCCGCGCATCAGTGCCCGTACGCTGATCCCATTGATGCAACATTTGAGCGCGAGTCTGAGCCTTCTCGACGAGAAGGTGATTCGCGATGACCCACCGACCGCTTCCAGGTCGCGTTGCGTATCGACCCCTGCCGATATTGGCAAATCCACCCCGCCGTCCGACGGCCGACATTCCGCGCCTGTGGCCGAATCTGTCGACCGCGACGCAAACCCAGATCGCTCAAATCCTCGCCACGCTGCTGCGGCGAATGCAAGCGGTTCCCGGCACGGCCGGAAGGAGACTGGGTCGTGCTGATCAGCTCGACCGTCGCTGACGAGCGGCTCACGACCGCACACCGAGCCAAGTTGGCCTACGTCTACGTGCGGCAGTCATCCGTGAACCAGGTGCGCCAGCACCAGGAGAGCACCGAGCTGCAGTACCGCCTCGTCGATCGGGCCATCGGTCTGGGCTGGCCGCCGGAGCGCGTCCAGGTCATTGACGAGGATCTGGGCAAGTCCGGAGCTGGCGCTGTGGATCGTCATGGTTTCCAGAAGCTCATTGCCGAGATCGGCCTTGGCAACGCCGGCCTTGTGGTGAGCCTCGACGCTTCTCGCTTGGCCCGTCGTCTGGCAGACCGCCACAACCAGCGAGCATCACGTACAACGGCGCGTTCATACCTACCGCAACTACATTGACATTGATCGGTTGCGGCGACGGATCGTCGAGTTGAATGCTGAACATAAAATGGATGCCGAGATCGCGGCAATCCTCAATCAGGAAGGCTTTGTCGCGGCCCGAGGCTGCGCTTTCAAAGGCGAGAACGTCCGGCTGTTGCGCACCCGCTGGGGCATTCCCACGGTCAAAATCAACGGCGTAGACAAGAATCCGATGCGCTGGCCCGACGGCAGCTTCTCGATTCAGGGCGCAGCGGCTGAGCTTGGAGTAACCCCGCAGACGGTATTCGACTATCTCGCGCGCGGAATGCTGGCAGGTCGTCAGTTAACCAAAGGCCAGCCATGGCAGATCGAGCTCTCAGACGAACAAATCAGTCAGCTTCGCAATCGAGTACAACACACCAAGCGTTCGAAGGAGGAGGCATCATGAAGTCATCGGCTCGCCGATCAGCGCGTGCCATTGATCGATCGGGAGCTGGCTGGTGACGATGGTGGAGCCGCGGCCGTAGCGGTCCTCGAGGATCTCCAGGAGGTCGTGGCGGGCCGCGGCGTCAAGCGGCTCGAGGCCCCAGTCGTCGTATGTGGACGGCCTCTGATGGCAAGCACAATTTGGCACTTCGAACGACTTGGACGGCTGCGATCGTATGTCCGGCGTTTAGCGCGGATCATATCTCCGCTGGCCCTGATGAAGTCCGACAACCAAGGGGTCACATCAAGGATGCGAGCTTTGAGGCTCACACGACTGGTCGGGTTTTCCTGGTTTTCGGTGGCGACCGTTGTCTTTCATCATGCCTTTCTTGCACTTACCAAGCTTATAACTCTTCGATGCGGCTGTCCGACACTCAAAGTTTGGCGAACATCTCGGTGCGGAAGCATTCTCCGGTTTTCATCATTGCCCAGATGATCCGAGCAAGCTTGTTGGCGAGGGCGACGGTCACAAGCCGCGCCGGCTTTTTTAGCCAAAAGCCCGACAATCCAGTCGCGCAAGCCGCCGCGGCGTTTTTCCACAACGTTTAGAAGCGATGTTGCTCCGAGAACGAGTAACTTCCTTATATATCGATTACCCGCCTTGGTGATGGTTCCGAGAGTTGGTTTACCCCCGCTTGAAATTTGCCTGGGCGTCAGACCCAGCCAGGCAGCAAAATCCCGTCCCGAATTGAATACGCTTGGGTCTGGTACACTGGCTGTAATTACCGAGGCAACAAGCTTGCCAACGCCGGAAATTTCTCCGAGCGAACGGCTCGTCTCGCTGAGCGCGTGAGCCTTGGCGATCTCCCTCTCCAAATCATCGAGTGCGCCTCCGAGCGCATCAATTTGCTGACCGAGAACCCTCGCGGCCAGGACAGCGGCGTCGGGAAGAGTCGCATCGCCTTCTGCGAGGCCTAAAGGCTCGTCGACGCGGCCGGTGCCCTTGGCGACGACAAGACCGAATTCGGCCAAATGGCCGCGTAGAGCGTTCACGCTCATCGTTCGCTGTTTGACCAGCAGCTCGCGCGTCTTGTGCCACATCAGGGTCGCTTGCTGATCAGCGCTCTTGATCGGCACAAAACGCATGGCAGGGCGCGAGACCGCTTCACAGATGGCTTCCGCATCGACGGCATCGTTCTTACCTCGCTTGACATAGGGTTTTGTGTAGGCCGGCGGCATCAGAGACACATCGTGTCCCATGGCCTTCAGTTCGCGCGCCCTATAGTGGGCTGAGCCGCAAGCCTCCATGCCAACGCGGCACGGCTCGATCCTCGAGAAGAACTCGCGCATCGTCCGGCGCGTCAGCTTGCGCTTTACGGCTGGTGCATCCTCACTAGACAGCGCATTAATCTGAAAATAGTTCTTGGCGAGATCAACGCCTATTCTAATAAACTTCATCTCGGACGGTCCCCCTTCTTTGTGGCGCTCTGGCGACCACGCCTTGGCACTATGATGCCGTTGAGGTGAGGCCGTCCACACCATCAAAGATGAGGAGATCGACGCGGCCAAGCGCGCGCAGCAGGCGGGAGTGGCGGCCGTCGCCGCGCGCCAAAGCGAGATCGCTAAACAGCCGTGGGACGCGCTGATAAAGCACGGAGCGATTGTCGCGGCAGGCCTTGTTGCCGAGCGCTGAGGCGAGCCAGCTCTTACCGACGCCGGAGGGCCCGCAGATCAAAAGGTGGCGTGGTCGTCGATCCATTGCCCTTCGACCAGCATCGTCAGCAGGCTGCGGTCGAGGCCGCGCGGGGTGCGATAGTCGATGTCCTCGACGCAGGCCTCCTGGCGCAGCTTGGCGTATTGCAGCCGCTTCGACAGCCGCTTGTCGCGTCGCAGCGACGCTTCGCGTTCGAGCAGGAGCGCGAGCCATTCGGCGTGGCCGAGGCTTGCGGCCTCGCCGCCGGCTTCGATGTCGGCGAAGGCGCCTTCGCCATGCCATGCAGGCCGAGCGTGTAGAGTTGATCGAGGGGCGGATGCGTGAGCAAGGCGTGATCTCCTAGTTGTAGTAGCGCGGCCCGCGGTTGTTGGGATGGAGGATCGGCGCGTCGTCCGCGGGCCGCTTGGGTGAAGGCCGCCGATCGAGATTGTTGGCGAGGATCGATTTGACTGAGCCGTAGGTGCGCGCCGATGTGCGAAAGCCCTGCTCGGGGTGCGTGCGTTCATCGAGGATCAGGTCGCACAGCGCGGCGGTGGCCGGCCCGATCGCGGCGGCCTCCTTGCGGATGCGCTCGATGGTCCAGCCGGCGTAGCGCCGATGACTGGACGCCATGTGTTCCGGCACGGTGGTGTGCTTGTGGTTGCCGCTCATGCGCTGATGCGCGGCGATCCGCTCGCCCTTGTGGAATATCTCCACGGTGCGGGCGGTGAAGCGCACCTCGACCTCGGCGCGGACGAAGCGATGCGGGACGCTGTAGTAATGCGCCTCGACCTCGACGTGGTAGTCGATGCTGGCCCGGCAGATCCGCCACTCGGCGAACACGTAAGGGCTCTCCGGCAAGACCCTGAGTGCCGGCCGGTCGATCTCCTCCAGCAGCTTGCGGCGGGTCACGCCGAGCCGCCGGATCGGTCGCTCCTCGTTGAGCCGGGTCATTAACTCGGCGATCGCCGCGTTGACCTCGGCGAGGCTGTGGAAGGTCCGATGGCGCAGCCGTCCGAGCAGCCAGCGCTCGACCATGAGGACCGCCTGCTCGACCTTGGCCTTGTCCCGTGGCCGCCGTGGGCCTGGCCGGCAGAATGGCGGTGCCGTATTGCGCCGCCATGTCGGCGTAGCTGCGGTTGATCTGCGGATCGTACAGGCAGGCCTTGATCACGGCGACCTTGGTGTTGTCCGGCACCAGCAGTGCCGGCACGCCGCCGATCGCCTCGAAGGCGCCGACGTGGCCATCGATCCAGTCGGCGAGCCCCTGCGTCCAGGTCGCCTGCGCGCAGGTGAAGCTCGATGCGCCGAGCACCGCGACGAAGATCTGCGCGGTGCGCCGCTCGCCGGTAAACCGGTCGATCACCACCGGCACGCCGTCGCCCGCATAATCGACGAACAGCTTGTCGCCGGCTGCATGCGACTGGCGCATCGTCGCCGACAGCCGGCCTTCCCAGGCCCGGTAGAGCTCGCAGAACCGCGAATAGCGATACCCGCCGGGTTCGCCCGCGATGTACTCCTCCCACAGGATCGACAGCGTCACGTGCGTGCGCCGGAGCTCGCGGTGCACCGCCGCCCAGTCCGGCTCCGCCTGCCGGCGATGGCCACGCCGGGTGCCGAGACCGGCTCCCGCGCTGGCGAACAACCGGGCTTCCAGCACAGCGTCGGTGATGCCGTCGGGCAATGGCCAGGTCAGCCCCGCCGCTTCAAACCGGCGGATCGTCAACCGCACCGTCGAAGGCACCGTCCCCAACCGCCGCGCAATCTCGCGGGTCGGCATCCCAGCCGACTTCAATCTGATCACATCGCGCACATGGCGCATCGCAAGCCTCTCCGTCGGCATCCAGGTCCCCCTTCGCAACGAAAGGCGGGACCGTATCGGAGCCAGAAGAGGCCTCGTCACCCCGGGTTCGCTCTTGCGATACCCCGGGCGACATCATCCCGGAATGGTGGGCGACATCAAGCGGAATCAGCAGCCGAACTCCTTGACCCATTTGCGCAGAACGTTCTCATGAACGTCCAGGTCGCGGCCGGCTTGTGCCACCGACACCCCGCGTTTCCGGACCAGCTTGACCGCCTAGATCTTGAACTTGCGACTAAACTTCCGTCTCTTCATCGCCCACCTCCGGCTTCATGAAACACCTAATCTCGGTGTCCATCAAACCGGCAGCAGCTCAGACTGAGGGAGCGTGCCACGCGCCGTCGGCGGCTTGGCAATGATGATTGTTTGGTGCAATTCACGCTTGATAGCGCCGTCAGGCAACAGCTTTGGCCAATGTCAACGGCGCGTCAGTCCTGCGAGCGCCGGCTCGGATGTACAGGTTGTCTTCCAATTGTCGCTGAAGTCAACCCACGCTGAGCTTGTCCATATGCTTAAATTGAACTCCGCGCGGCAAGGAGTCTCAAGAGTGCGCGATCACGTTCACCTTCTAATTCGGAAATCGATCTGCCATCCGCCTCTGCATGGACGCCAGCGACCAGACGGGTACAGACATCGGGAGTAAGCTGTGGCTGACCTAGCGTGGCCCATCGGCGTTCCTGGCTAGGCCCGAGATGTCGCAGGTAATGCTCAATTCCCCCAGGACCCCCACCAAGGTGGTAGGCCATATGTGCACCGACCACTGACCAGCGCAGCCCAGGTCCATGCACGAGCGCCGCGTCGACAGCGGCGACATCAGCAATATTCTCGGCGACTAAGTTGACCGCTTCACGCCAGAGTGCTGAAGCAAGCCGGTTGGCGATGTGCCCTACTACGTCGCGGGCTAAAAGAACTGGCTCGCGGCCGAGCCCGCGAAAGAACGACACAGCCGTCGTCCGAAGATCAGCATCGGCCCCATAAATCTCCACTAGCGGCATGATGTGTGGAGGATTGAAGGGATGAGCAGTAATGAATCGCGAGGTTCGTTTTAGGCTGGTGGCAAGCTGTGACCAAGTTAGAGAGGATGTACTGCTTGCGAGTACCGTATCGGGATGGGCTGCCGCCTCAACGCGGCCGTAGAGCTCTCCTTTTAACTCGAGCACTTCGGGTGCGTTTTCCTGAACCCAAAAGGCGTCGGAAACCGCCTGTTCCGGTGTCTCGACAAGGCGAAAGGAACCAAGGCCTGATTCAAGTTCCGAGGGACGAAAAACCTGCTTCTGACATCGAGAAATCGCTTCTTGCAACAGGGACTGCGATTTTGGCGCTGGATCCCAGCCGACGACGTCATAACCATAGGCAGTGAATAGCGCCGACCAGCTTTGGCCTATAAGCCCGCAGCCGAGAACCGCGATTGTGCCATTCATGTTGCGAGCCCCAGATCGATCGGCGTACTGCCGAGTAGCCCCAAACTATCTTCAAGCAGTTTAGCACCGGCCAATAACTGCCCGTCGGCTCGAGGGGGAGCGACCATTTGCAAGCCTACCGGAAGGCCGGAACTCGTGAAACCGCAGGGCAGAGACATCGCGGGGCAACAGACGAGGGTGATTGCAAAAGCGATGGCAACCCAATCCACGTAATTCTCAAATTGTCTGCCGTCGCACTCCATGACGTGGCTGTTGGCCACGGGGAAAGGCTCTACGATTGTTGCCGGCGTCAAGAGAAGATCGTACTTCTCGAAAAACTTAAGTACGCGCACCACCATGGCAACTCGCTGCTCCTCGGCGCGTTCGAGTTGCTCGATAGAAAGCTTCAGCCCTTCTTCGATGTTCCAAACGACGTCCGGCTTGAGCAGATCGCGATGGCTTCGAAGTAGAGCAGCTTTGCTAATAGCGAAATCGAATGCGCGGAGAACGTGGAAGCACTCTTGAGCTTCTCGAAGATCGGGGTGAGCTTCTTCGACGATTACACCAAGTTCGACGAAGCGCGCTGCAGCGCCGCGGGTAATTTCCACAATTTGAGGATCCACGGGTGTAATGCCCAGATCGGCCGAATAGGCAACCCGTCTTGGTCTCTTTGCCGTGCGCGTGGTCGTCAGGAACGATTCTGCGGGTGCCGGCAAGGACAGTGGATCGGCAGGATGCTCACCACTCATTGCGTCCAACAGGAGCGCAACGTCCTCGACATTGCGCGCCATTGGTCCGTGTATGCCGAGGTTGCGGTCGATTTTAGATTTGGGAGTTCGGGCCACTCGGCCCAAGCTCGGCCGAAGACCCACTACACCGCAAAAGCTCGCCGGATTTCGGAGTGAGCCCCCCATGTCAGAGCCATGCGCAACCCAAGCCATGCCGGCGGCGATCGCAACCGCGGCACCTCCGGACGAGCCAGCAGCAGAGCGAGCTGGATTCCACGGATTGAGCGTTGCTCCGAAGAGTTCATTGACCGTGTTGGCCCCCGCTCCGAACTCGGGGGTGTTCGATCTTGCATAAACAACACCACCATTCTGCTCGATGCGCTCGACCAAGATGTCCGACGTCTCAGCTATTTTGTTCCTGAAGATCGGGGAGCCCTGTGTGTTGCGAGTGCCGGCAACGTCAATCAGATCTTTGATGGGAACGGGAAGACCGGCCAGCAGCCCACGTGCGCCGGTAGGTCGCTCCATCAGCGTACGAGCATGTGTGCGCGCGCGATCAAAACAAAGGATGGGCAGCGCGTTAAGCTTGCCGTCGACTTGCCCGATCCGCTGCTCCAGCGCGTCCAGCAGCTCCAGGGGGCTTACTTCGCCATTCCGCAATTTTTCGACAACACTGCAGGCGGTCTGCCTGATCAATTCATGCACTTCAGAACCCCGTCTCTTGCCGTCGTCCCCTTAGTTGGCGATCGAGAGCAATGATCGCAAAAGTGTAGGCATTTTCGAAAGGCCGCTTCGACGACGCATAGAAAAGTCTCCAACTGGACGGCGAGCAGAACGCTGGGCGGCGCTTGACGCGCACGGCCCCGTCTGCCTACGAAAAATTATCTCTTAGCTTTTCCTCAGCCCCGCCTCGCCTGCCGTAGAGAACGTAGGACCACTTTGGGAGTAAATCCGCGAAGAATCCCGGCGTACGCGCATTTATCCTGCCAAATTCTGCGATGAGCGCAGGACTGCGGCCTCTAAGTGTAGTTGCGTGTGTGGAAGATGACCGCCAAACTATCAGGGCTTGTCGTCCTTGCGCTCTTTGGCGGTTCTCGCCTACAGAACCGCCCAGAACAGTGATGTCGGTTGCGCCGTGTCGAAAGTGGACGTGAGCTGAATAGGTGCAGCTCGATCGCTGGTCGGTTAACAGTGTGACGTCGCGAGACTTTCGAACAACTTGCCTTTACGCAGCAAAGGGACTCGTAACGTCGCTCATCTTCTCTACCGAATCGTATGCGAATGAGCACGCACCGTATCTTCCAAAATTTTCTCAATCTGCTGATCAACGCGAACCACGCTGATGGCTTTAGCGACGCCTTGGCGGTCACCGGACGCGCACTTGAGCTGCCATGTTTGGCTTATCTGGCCTGGCCGAAGAGACGGGGTGAGAACGCCCTCGTGATTTCCACGTATCCCGCCAATTGGGTTGCGCATTATGTGCGCAGTCACTATGAGCGCCTCGACCCCATTATCGAGCGTGCGCTGGAGACCACGGAGCCCTTTAGCTGGGACCACAGGGAACCTCATAGATTGATTTCTCGGGCGCAGCGAAGCTTGCTCGACGAAGCTGCTCAGTGTGGGATCCGATTGGGATTCACCGTTCCAATCCACAACGGCGCCTCCATGGCCGCCTTGACGTTTGCCACCGACCAGAATGACCGAGCATTTCAATTGAGCATAGAGCGCCGCTCGGAGGTCCTCCAGTTCATGGCCATTTCTTTCGACCGGCGCGTGCGGCAAAAGCTTTCTCATGAACTGATGATCGCTAACGTTGAACTCTCACGTCGCGAAATGGAGTGCCTCGACTGGGTCGCAAAGGGCAAGACCACATGGGAGATTGGGCAGATCCTGCAGATATCGCCAAATACCGTGAAGTCCTATTTGAATAATGCAAAGAACAAGCTGGGCGTGAGGACATTGGCCGAAGCGACTTCACGACTTGGCGCTGCTAAGGCAGTTAGGCAAGATTAGGGCCGCGCCGCCCCTCTAGTTGTACGTGGTGCCATTTGCACCCGGCTCTCCCATATAGTCGAAATCCGGACAGGAGGGGTCATGATTCAACTGATTGCCGAACCATTTCACGGCGCGTTCTCCCAAACGCTAGCGGCCATGCACAGGCTGCGGCATCGCGTCTTCAAGCAAAGATTAGATTGGAGCGTTCACAGTTCCGGCGAGATGGAGACCGACGAGTTTGACGCGCTAGGTCCGGTATATCTCGTCCAAACGTCGGTCGAGGGACTGGTGCAGGGGTCGGTTCGCCTTTTGCCGACAACCGGCCCGACGATGATCCGCGACACCTTTTCTGTGCTCCTGGGAAAGTGCCCTGCCCCATCGGATCCTCATGTGTGGGAGAGCAGCCGCTTTGCAGTTGATCTTCCTTCAGATGCTCCGAAGGCGGCACACGGGCTTGCGAGGGCAACTTACGAACTCTTCGCGGGCATGATTGAGTTTGGTCTGTCTCGACAGCTCACGAGCATCGTCACAGTCACCGACGTCCGGATGGAGCGAATTCTGAGGCGCGCAGGATGGCCGCTTCGCCGGATTGCATCGCCTTGTGAAATTGGAAACACGCTTGCTGTCGCCGGCCACCTGGAAATCACGCTCAATGCTTTGGACAGGATACGTGCGGCCGGTGGACTCGCCGGCCCAGTTCTCTGGACTCCAGTCCTGTCGCACGCCGCCTGACTGCCGGCTCGCTGCCCGCAGAACTCATCCGACTTAAATCGCCGCACCTTGATTTGTAAATGCCTCCAATCGACCACCTTGCCTGTCAGACACAGCGACCAATATCCAATCCAATAAGTTTACAACATCTGCGCGTTGCTGTGACAGTCAATGAAGCGGGCAGCATTCGGAGCGCAGCCAGGGTGCTGGGTGTCGAACACTCGGCCATCAGTCGGGCGATCGGACGATTGGAATGCCTGGTTGGTACCCGCTTGTTCGAGCGATCGAGATACGGGATGAATCCAACAGCCTCTGGTACGACATTCCTGAGGACGGCAAAGCTTATCATCGAGCAGGTCGATTCATTATCGAAGGCGACAGTCTTGACCCTGTCCAAGCGGGCGGATCACCTGGCTATCGGCTTCTGCCCATTCGTCTCCGCAGGACGAATAACACCTGCGATCGCCGAGTTTCAAAGCCGTTATCCGGAAATCAAGGTCGCCGTCCTTGAACGCGTCATGCCGGAACTCCTGATCGCGCTTCAGACGGGCTCGCTCGATATCGCCATCGCGCCAGACGGTCTATCTTCCATGCTGCTCACGGCGGCCTTTCCCCTATGGCGTGAAGGTATTCTCATCGCACTCGCCAAGAATGATGAGTTAGCTCAGAACGAGTCGGTCTCCTGCGCCGATCTGCACAGTCGAACCGTTCTCGTCAGCCGCGATGATCCCGCAAGAGAAGTCGAAGACCTTCTGGTCTGCAAACTGGCGGCTCATGGAAACGGGGCCTTAATCGAAGCCTGCGACGTGAGCCGCAGCAAGCTGACCAGTCTCGTCAGCATTGGCCGCGGCGTCACGCCGTTATTGGCATCCGAAGCTCACGCCGGATTCCCAGGGGTGGTGTATCGCGAACTGCACGACGCAAGGGGACCCAGTCGGATCACAATGTCAGCTCATGTCAGAACCGGCGATGAAAGATCTGTTGTCGCCCACTTCCTAGCCCTTCTGAGAGAATGTTATTCTTCAGGAGGGGAAGAGCGGGCTTGACGTTTTGATTTCGCAAAAGCCCGGTCTGTCGCCATGAAGCGCGCCAACATCGGGCCAATGAGCTTGGCAGGTTCGACGGCCTGTCCGGTTTGCTTCGCCAGCACATCGGCATAGACGTGCAAATCCCGGTGAACATGGGCCGCGAGTTCGACCGTCATTTTGACAGGCCGATCGTCCACAAGCGCTGCAATCTTCAATTTAGGCATGCGGCTAGCCTCTATAAGGTTCAAGAATGAGATCACGGTTGACCAGGACGCGGACCGGGTAACCCGGGCGTATCGTCAAGGTCGGCTGGATATTGAGGCTACGGCGGACCACTTGTTGGCCGGCCTGGTTCAGCGAATCTGATGCACCGCGCCTGAGGGCACCAATGATTGCGCTGTTGCTATTGCTCGCATCGGAACCTGCACCCGCTTCCGAGCCAACAGCCAGGAAGGTCGACAGCGCCGCCGCCTTGAACAGCTCACCCCAATGGTTGTCAACCTGATCTTCAAGGCCGGCATAGCCTTGCGTGTCTGTCCCCGGTTGGCGCTCCAAGACGACCGAGCGGCCGTTCGGCATGATCAACCGGGTCCAAACGAGCAGCACGCGGCTCTGGCCGAAGCTCACCTGACTGTCATAGATGCCAGTCAGTCTGGCGCCCTGGGGGATGAGGAGAAAGCGCCCGGTGGGCGTATCATAAACATTCTCGCTTACCTGAGCTGTGATCATTCCAGGCAGATCGGAGCGAATGCCGGTGATCAGGGCCCCGGCGATAACCGATCCGGCCTGCACCACGTAAGGTGATGGCGCCTTCACGAGGCGGTCTGGACTGGTCGTTCGTCGATCGGTGGCCGCATTTACGAAGGCGAGCTTCCGGTCCTGAGCGTTTTGCAGTGACCCATCCTCGCTGCTGGGGATCAGGGAGGGAGCATTGGCGCCACCTGCTTGGGCTCCGCTCGACGCTGCCGTGTCCCTCACATTGGTAGAGGCGAACAGTCGGCTTACACGAGCCGCCTCTTGTTCCTGGTCACGGCGTTGCTGTTCCTGGTCGGCCGCAGCGCCTGGCGCGGCGATCTGGCCTTTGGCGGCCAGGATTGGTCTGCCGAGATCGCCGGGAAGAGGTGGACCAAGCTGGGGGACAGGAGGGGTGACCTTCGAGTAGTCCGGCGGCAACGCTGTGACGCTCTCAGCAACATTGTGACGCTCAGCCAGATAGAGCTCCTCGGAAGCGGCCTCACGCGGCCGTTGTTTCTGGAGCGCCCACGTCGCCGCCGCGGCGACCAGCGCCAGGCAGAGCGCGGATCCGGTCAGCAGCACCTTGCGAGACAAGCGGGTGACGCTCGGGTATTCGGGCCGGAGCCGAAACCCATCCTCGAGCTCACCTGTCTCCTGTTCGCCGTCCGGGGAGGTCTCATCTTCGCGGTGTTCTTCCGTCATGACGAAAACCTCCCGTCGGTGCGGACGATCCTAACCTTTTGTTGATGTTCTCCACCAAGCCGCAGTTCGGCAGCCGCAAACAGGCGGTCGACGATCAGGACGCTGCCAAAGGTGCGATAATTGACGATTTCGCTCTTACCGTCAGGCCCGAGCACAAACAGCGGCGGCATTTCGCCTTGGACGATACCTTGCGAGAACTCGATGTAGACTTTTCGGCCGTCGTCGTAGGCTGCAAGGGGGCGCCACGGCGGATTGTCCCCCTCGATCGCATACCGAAAGCGCCGTTGTGCAAGCTCTGGGAGCAGCGGAACAGGAGTCAATTGCTGCCGCTTGATCCGATCTTGCGGATAGTACCACGCGACCGATGGCATGTAGGGCTTCTCGCGCGAGCGGAGCTCGAGGAGATAGGTGCGCCGATCAGTATTGATCACGAGGTTGGTTTCGATGGAGGCGCGCGTCGGCTTGACCAGCACGTGCACCCTGCGCTCCTCGCCGCTGCCGCTTTCGGTGTCGCCGATGACCCATCGCACGGTGTCGCCGGCTGCGAGCGGGCCGGAGCCGGTCAACTGCTCCCCCTCCTCAAGAGCAATGTCGGTGATCTGTCCCGGCGCGGCATAGACCTGATAGAGCGCGCCCGGGCTATAGCTGTAGATCTGTGCGGCGTTGAAATAGCCTCTCCGCCTCGGCTCGACGCGCGCCGCACTGTTGGCGATTTCGATCCGGTTGACCGGCTCGACATCCTCCTTGGTGCCCGGCTTGCCGCCAAGCGACGGCTTCCAGGATGGAGGCACATGCAGGGGACGCGGACGATCATCCGCCGGCGCTGCCGCCACAGGCAGCGGCGGCACATCTGTGTCATAGCTGATTTCGGGTGGAATGAAGGTCGAGCAGCCGCTGAGCATGCAGCCAAGCATGACGGCTGCGGAAGTGATGCCCCTCTTCATTGGCGCTGTCCTGAACTCGCAAGGATATACTTTCACTGCCCCAACTCCTTGGACCAATTGATCGAATTCACATAGATTCCGAGAGGATTTTTGCGCAGCCGATCGGCATCACGCGGCGTTCGGATGACGATGCTCAGGATGGCTGTCCATCGCTCGGTCGAGGCGAGCGAGCCGTTCTCGTAAGCGCGCTGAATCCATGCGACACGAAAGCTGTCGGGCGAGGCCCGTATGACGCTGGAGACTTCCACCGAGATCTGCGCCTTGCCGAGCCCGGCGAATGGGTCGTTTGCCCTGGCATATTCATTGAGTGCGACGGCCCCGCGATCGGTCGTGAAGTCGTAGGCCCGGAGCCAATTCTGCCGCAGCACGATGGCATCGGATGGCAGGGCGCGCACATCTTCGATGAACCGCGCCAGGTGCCAGGCAATTTGTGGATCCGTCGGGTCGTAGTCGGAACTTGCAGGCGAGACCCGCTGAGCTTGACCGAGCCGGTCGACCTCGACGATCCACGGCGTTATCGTTCCTTGTGTCGATTGCCAGATCAGCCCGCCGGCAAGGCTGCAAGACAGAGCAAGGCAGCCGAACGCCATCAAGCGCCAGTTCTTCGCCTGCAGGCGGGCCGAGCCGATGCGCTCGTCCCAGACTTGACCTGCCTTCTGATAAGGGGTGAGTGCCGCCGGCGCGCGGCCATAATGCGTTGCTGATCTCTTAAACATTGAACTTCCCCTGAGTATCCCTGATCCATCGTAGCGAGCCGGCAGCAGACGGCGTTTTGCTCATGTCGGCTGCTCGATGCGGATCACGCGCGCGAACACGCACAAGCACCGTACGATGTGGCAGCTTCTGCACCGCCGGCGGCGAATGCTGCGACTGAGTCCCCTTACTTCCGGGAGCTGCGCCGGATTGCGCGGCAAAAGAACCGAGCCCAATCCTGCCTTCGCACCCGCGACACCGAGAAGAAGGGGCCGTTGGCGCAGCGACGTGTCGGACGGGATCTGGCCATGGATCGCTTGCCAGATCAGAGCTGGCGTCAGCGTCAAGGACAGAATGCGAGAGGCTTGAATGACGCATTGACGACCCAGCCGACGCACTGCAGAGGACCCACGAGAACAGCTGATCATCGGAACAGGCCGAGCGGAGTTCGACGGCCATGCGCCGTTCTCGGAAATCCCTCTCATCGGCGCTCTTCCTGGGAGAGATCGACCGAGCTGCCGCTGCCACCGGGATCGCCGGATTTGACTGCATGAACTGCCGCCGATACCCCCCGATCAAGGCCCTGACCTTGCTTGATGCGCTGAGCCCAAGTGGGGCTACCGCTCGCGGTCTGAGCTGAAGTGCTCGTCGATTGACCGCCTCCGCCAACCGTCGAGGCCATCCTGCGAAGTGGACTTGCTGCTGCAGAGGCGGCCGCATTTGCGACGCCCGTGAGGCCGCCACTGCGATATGCCGCTGCGGTGCCCGTGACAGCGCTTGCGCCCATCCTGCCGGCGCCCACGAGCGCTCCGCCGGCGAGACCTGCCGCACCTGCAGCAAGCCCGGCTGTCGCCACCGCGGCGCCGCCTGCGGCAAGTGCTGTACCGACCGCAGATCCTGCGCCGAGTTGCGGCCCACCGGAGACCAGCCCGCTTGCGATGCTCGGTCCGAAGATCCCCAACGCCAACAGCGAGAGCGCCGCAAGAACCAATGTCATGGCATCTTCGATGGTCGGTTGGGCGCCGTTGAAGCCCGACGTAAATTGCGAAAACAGTGTTGAGCCGATGCCGACAATCACAGCCAGCACCAGCACCTTGATGCCTGATGAGACCACGTTGCCGAGGACGCGCTCTGCCGCAAAGGCGGTCTTGCCGAACAGGCCGAAGGGAATCAGCACAAATCCGGCCAATGTAGTGAGTTTGAACTCGATCAGTGTCACGAAAAGCTGAACGGCCAGAATGAAGAAGGCAAGAAGCACGATTGCCCAGGCAAACAACAGAACCACGATCTGGACGAAGTTCTCGAAAAAGCTGATGTAGCCAATCAGGCTGGAGATCGAGTCCAGGAGCGGACGGCCTGCATCGAGGCCCACCTGCGCGATCTTGCCCGGCCGCACGAAATCGCCGGCCGACAAGCTGGTGCCGGAGGCCTTCAGCCCAAGGCCCGCAAAGCTCTCGAAGACGATACGGGCGAGACTGTTCCAATTTCCGATCAGGTAAGCAAAAACCCCGACGAAGAGCGTCTTCTTGACCAGCCGCGCGATGATGTCGTCGTCCGCGCCCCAGCTCCAGAACAACGCTGCAAGCGTGATGTCGATCGCAGCGAGGGTCGTTGCGAGGTAACCGACCTCCCCGCCCACGAGACCAAAGCCGCTGTCGATGTAGCGTGTAAAAGTCTCCAGGAATTGGTCGATGATGCCCGTGCCGGTCATTGGTCGCCCCCTACCGCAGGACGGGCTAGATAGCCTTGAGGCAATCGGCTCTGATCCTTTGCTTCCAAAGCCTCTTCCGCCGAAGAGCCAACTGACGAACCCTTCGAGTCCGTCTTCTGCCCAAGGAAGCTCCGGCGGCTTTCTGCCCAGACCTTCCGGCAAGTCTCATAGGCATCAGTTTGCGTGGATGTCACGGCACGGCAACGGATCAGGTCAGCCTCGTGCACACTCGGTATTTGGGCGGTCATCGGCTGGTGTTCGAGCTCACCCGCATGATTCTGCAGCGTGAGCGTGCATGCGATGATCGCCACTATGCCGCCAAAGACGGTGATTGCGATCGACACCGCCTTGATAGTTTTCGGATCCCTCATCAGTGAAACATCTGTACGTTGGAGGATTGATAGCCGGGCCCAGGAGTCAGAAAGCGCTGCAGCTGTTCGCGGCCCTGGTCTTGGGCCGCTGCGCGTTGGGCTGCTTCGAGAGCCTGTGCCCGGCCGTGGGCCGCGACGGTCGCGGTGAGATCGGCGAGCTGTTGGGCCTGAAGAGCGAGGAGCTGATTACCGGCCTGGGTTGCCTGGAGCGCGCCGCTGGCGCTCTGGCTCGAGCTCACCAGGGCGGACAGCTGAATGCGATTGGTGTCGAGGTTGCCCACAACGCCGGCTTGGAGGCGAAGAGCGTCCTGAAGCGCTCCGACGGAGTTCTGCCAGCGCGCCTGCGCTCCCGCAAACAGCGCGGCATCGGACTGGCTGCTTGTTGCCGGCGCATAGCTTGTGGCAAAGGCGTGGTCGATCTGTTGGACGTCGTAGGCGATGTGCTGCGCCTGACCAAGGAGCTGCTGGGTGCGCTGGATGGAGGTCTGAAGCTGCAGAAGCGAAGAATAGGGCAGGCTCGCCAGGTTTTTTGCCTGGTTGATCAGCATCTGCGCTTCGTTTTGCAGCGAGGTGATCTGGTTGCTGATCTGCTGCAGCTCGCGAGCGGCGGTCAACACGTTCTGAACGTAATTGTTGGGATCGAACACAATCCACTGGGCACGCGCTGTGCCGCTAGAAAAAGCCGATGCAACAAGGATCGTGATGGCGAAACGCAAGCGTCGAAGGCTCATCGTGATGACTCCAGATTTTTCAGATTCGGGATGAGGTCGATAGCCCAGCTTGCTCCGCGGTGCTCAAGCCAGACCGCTAGAAACCCCTCGGCGCCGTGCTCGGCGACCAGGTGCTCGATTGCGAGTTGATCGGACTTGGCTGATGCGGCTGTAAAGGCGAGTGCGACCTCGCCGAGGCCAAGCTCGAACATGCGGTTGCCTCGGCGAGACTGGCAATAATAGTCGCGCTTCGGCGTTGCCCTGCTCAGGAGTTCGATTTGGCGATCATTGAGCCCGAACCGGCGATAGATGGCTGTGATCTGCGGCTCGATCGCGCGCTCGTTTGGCAAGAGCAGCCGCGTCGGGCAGCTCTCGATGATTGCGGGGGCGATTGCCGAGCCGTCGATGTCGGAAAGGGACTGGGTGGCAAACACCACCGAGGCGTTCTTTTTTCGGAGCGTCTTCAGCCACTCCCGCAACTGTCCTGCGAAATCGGCATCATCGAGCGCTAGCCACCCCTCGTCGACGATGATCAATGTAGGCCTGCCGTCGAGCCGGTCACCGATCCGGTGAAAAAGATAAGCGAGTACGGCCGGCGCAGCCCCCGTTCCGATCAGTCCTTCGGTCTCAAATGCCTGGACTGAGGCTTCCCCAAGCCGCTCGAATTCTGCATCCAGCAGCCGCCCATAGGGCCCACCCAGACAATAGGGCTGGAGAGCGCGCTTGAGGACGTTCGACTGCAGAAGGACAGAAAGCCCGGTTAGCGTCCGCTCGGGTACCGGTGCCGAGGCAAGCGAGGTCAGGGCCGACCACAGATGGTCCTTGCCTTCTGGAGAAAGATCGACCTTCTCTCGTGTAAGAAGAGCGGCCACCCAGTCAGTCGCCCAGGCCCGTTCGGCGGGATTGTCGATCCAGGCCAGCGGCTGCAATGCGATCGGTGCGCCATCATCGGCCGACAACGCGCCACCAAGGTCGTGCCAATCGCCGCCCATGGCGATCGCGGCCGCCCGGATCGAGCCGCCAAAATCGAACGCGAACACCTGCGAGCCGGGATAGCGGCGGAACTGAAGGGCCATCAACGCGAGCAGAACCGATTTGCCGGCGCCGGTCGGTCCCACAACAAGAGTATGCCCGACGTCGCCAACGTGAAGGGAGAAGCGGAATGGCGTCGAGCCTTCCGTCTTGCCAAAGAGCAGCGGCGGCGCGTTGAAGTGCTGGTCCCTCGCCTCGCCTGCCCAGACGGCAGAGAGAGGAATCATGTGCGCGAGATTCAAGGTGGAGATCGGAGGCTGCCGAACATTGGCGTAGACATGGCCGGGGAGGCTGCCGAGCCACGCCTCGACGGCATTGACCGTCTCGACCATGCAGGTGAAATCGCGACCCTGAATGACCTTTTCCACTTGGCGTAGCTTTTCGTCGGCCGCCCTTGCATTCAGATCCCAAACGATGACAGTGGCGGTGACAAAGGCCTCTCCGATCTCGTCGGATCCAAGTTCCTGGAGCGCGGCGTCCGCGTCCATCGCCTTGTTGTGCGCATCGGTATCCAGCAGCGAGGATGCTTCGTTCGTCATCACCTCCTTCAGGATCGCGGCAATAGACTTCCGCTTGGCGAACCACTGCCGGCGAATTCGGGTTAGCAGCCTTGTGGCTTCTAGCTTGTCGAGCATGATGGCTCGGCTCGACCAGCGATAGGAGAAGGCAAGCCGATTGAGGTCATCAAGAATCCCAGGGGTCGTGGCGGTCGGGAAGCCGACGATCGTGAGCACCCGCAAATGCGCCGCTCCCAGCATCGGCTCCAGCCCTCCCGAGAGCGGCTGATCCGCCAGCAGAGCGTCCAGGTACATCGGGATCTCCGGGACGCGGACACGATGGCGCTTTGTCGAGATCGTCGCGTGAAGATAGGTCAGTGTTTCGCTGTCATCGAGCCAGCGGCATTCGGGCATGAAGCCTTCGATCAACTGCAGGAGGCGCGCCGTCCGATCAACGAAGCCAGCCAGCACCTGCCGCGCATCGGCATCTTCGTTGCGAGCGCAGCCCTCATAGAGAAGCCGCTCGGCCCTTGCGGCATCTTCCGGCGGCGGAAGATAAAGGAGCGTAAGATAGTAGCTCGACTCGTAGTGGACGCCCTCCTCCTCGAACTGGGCCTTGCGCTCGGCGTCAACGAGCGCGGAGGCGACGTCCGGGAACATGCTCGGCGGGTATGCTCCCGCGGAGTGACGCTGGGCTTCGACGAAGACCGCCCAGCCCGAGCCAAGGCGGCGCAGCGCATTGTTGAGCCGGCCGGCGACTGCGACGAGCTCCGCCGGTACCGCGCTGTCGAGATCGGGCCCGCGAAATTTGGCCGTGCGTTGGAACGAGCCATCCTTGTTCAGGACAATGCCCTCATCGACCAACGCGGCCCAGGGAAGGAAGTCCGCAAGGCGGGTGTTCGACTTGCGATATTCGGCAAGATTCAACATGGGAAAGGTTCCTAAAGATCGAAATGAGCGGGAATTCGCAGGTGGCGGTGTACGACCTCGACGAAAGCGGGATCGCGCTTTGCGGCCCATACAGCTGCGGCGTGGCCGAGCGCCCAGAGCAGCAGGCCCGCGATCCACAGGCGCAATCCCAATCCAAGTGCCGCTGCGAGCGTGCCATTGACGATCGCAACAGCTCTCGGCGCTCCGCCCATCAGGATCGGTTCGGTCAATGCGCGATGCACCGGCACGAGGAAGCCTGCGACGCCCTCCTGCATCAGATCACCACGCCGCCGCCAAACGAGAAGAACGACAGGAAGAAACTCGAAGCCGCAAAGGCAATCGACAGGCCGAAGACGATCTGGATCAGCCGGCGAAAGCCGCCGGACGAATCGCCGAAGGCCAGCGTCAAGCCTGTGACCACGATGATGATGACCGCGATGATCTTGGCGACAGGCCCCTCGACCGATTGCAGAATCTGGTTGAGCGGCTGCTCCCAGGGCATGTTGGAGCCGGCGGCCATGACGGGGGTAGCGGTCGTGGTCATGGCAATCAAGGCCAGGGTGAAAGCTTGCGAAGTCTGGAGGCGATGGTTCACTTGAGATCTCCTGCTGGTGAAAGACTGTAGTCGCCGCCCGCACTGATGCCCTCGACGCGGGCGAGCTCGGCAAGGCGGCGATCGGCGCCGCGCCCCGAAAGGACGGCGATGACATTGATGGTCTCGGCAATGAGCGCGCGCGGGACGGTGACGACCGCCTCCTGGATGAGCTGCTCCAGGCGACGTAGCGCCCCGAGCGCAGAACCTGCGTGGATCGTGCCGATGCCGCCGGGATGCCCCGTGCCCCAGGCCTTGAGGAGATCGAGCGCCTCCGCGCCTCGGACCTCACCGATTGGAATTCGATCCGGCCGCAGCCGAAGTGAAGAGCGCACGAGGTCAGACAGCGAGACCACGCCGTCCTTGGTTCGCAGAGACACGAGGTTTGCTGCCAGGCATTGCAGCTCCCTGGTATCTTCGATCAGAACGACCCGGTCGGAGGTCTTGGCAACCTCCACCAGCAGCGCATTGGTCAGCGTGGTCTTGCCTGTCGACGTGCCGCCCGCGACGAGGATGTTCTGTCGCCCGGCAACGGCGTCCCGCAGCATCGCGGCTTGACCGGCGCGCATGATCCCGGCGGCGACGTAATCGTCGAGCGTAAAGACAGCGACCGCTGGCTTTCGGATCGCAAAGGTCGGCCGAGCCACGACCGGCGGCAACAATCCCTCGAACCGCTCTCCGGTTTCCGGCAGCTCGGCCGAGATCCGGGGAGCAGCTCCATGGACCTCTGCACCGACATGATGCGCGACCAGCCGAATGATGCGCTCCCCGTCCGCAGGTGACAGCTGCTGGCCGGTATCCTCCAAACCGCCGGACAGGCGGTCGATCCAGAGCCGCCCATCGGGATTGAGCATCACTTCGATGACGGCATCGTCTTCGAGATAGCGCGCGACCGCAGGCCCGAGCGCGCTGCGCAGCATGCGCGCGCCGCGCGAGATCGCCTCCGCTTGAGCCGACTGGATTATCACGAGAGCCCCATTCGCTTGAGAGCGCCCCCCACGAGCGCCTCAGATGGGGACGATTAGAAAAACCACGATGGAAGATGACGCAACAACGTGGCTCGTCGGATCGTAGGCTAGCGTAGAAAGAGAAACATTGGCGCAAAGCCTCAACAACCGATGTCAGTTGCTGTCTCCGTCCGCCGGCTGCCGAACGATATCTTCGGGAATCTCGCGCAGAAAACTCTGCCCCTTTTGCAGGCGACGGCCGAGCGTCTCGACAAAACCCTCGAAGCGCTCACGCCCCTTGGCTTGGGCGGCAGCCTGGGCGTCGGAGGGAAGCGGGGGCGTGACTGTCAACCAGAACCGCACGAACAGAGCCAGAGTTTCAGCGGTAAGTCCGAGGTCGCGTTCGAGGCGTTGCATTTGGCGCGATATCCTGTCGAGACGACGCGAAAAGGCGGCTTCCCGCCGGTCCGAGCCATCTGGGGACAGGAACGAGCTGACTGCCGCCTCGACGATTGCAGAGCGTGAGATGTTTTTTCGATCGGCAAGTTCCGTGATCTGTGCCAACAGCTCTGGAGGGAAGTAGACGTTCATGCGGTTGCGCATGATCTTCTCACAATTCAATGCCATCATTCGGGTCGAGTGCGGCTTGCCGCGCAACGCCGCGCATCTTCTGCCGCAGCAGGCGCGACTGGCGCGCGGCATCTTCGTCGTCTTCCAGCACGGCGAATTCCTCGGCCGGCGCGACCTCCGTCGTTTCCTTAACGATGGCGAGGTGATCCGGAAGCTCGGGCTCTCGCCGCAGTCCGCCATTGGCCGTGTCAGCGTCGCCACCGCCAATGTCCGCGGGCGTCTTATCGGGAATAGCGGCCTTCAGCCCTGACCAGCTGTCGGCGCGAGAAGACCTTCGGATCTTGACGGGATCTGGCGGGGGAAGTACGCGCTCGGCAAATCGCTCATCCTCGTAGTAGCGCACTTTTCTCGCACGGATTGGAGGAGTGCCTGCCACCATCACGATCTCCTCTGACGGCGGCAGCTGCATGACCTCTCCCGGGGTCAGAAGCGGCCGCGCGGTATCTTGGCGAGAGACCATGAGATGGCCGAGCCATGGGTTGAGCCGATGGCCGGCGTAGTTCTTCATGGAGCGTATTTCGGTTGCCGTGCCTAGCGCATCGGAGACGCGCCTTGCGGTGCGCTCATCATTGGTCGCAAAGCTTACCCGGACATGACAGTTGTCTAGGATCGCGTTATTCGGGCCGTAGGCCTTCTCGATCTGGTTGAGCGACTGGGCAATGAGGAACGCCTTGATGCCGTAGCCGGCCATGAAAGCCAGTGCCGACTCGAAAAAATCAAGTCGTCCCAAAGCTGGAAATTCATCCAGCATCAGCAACACGCGGTGACGGCGATCCTTATCCTGAAGGTCCTCGGTGATCCGCCGCCCGATTTGGTTGAGGATCAAGCGGACTAGTGGCTTGGTTCGCGAAATATCCGAGGGCGGCACGACCAGGTAGAGCGTGGTGGGGCAGTTGTCTGCGATAAGGTCGGCGATCCGCCAATCGCAGCGGCTTGTCACTTCGGCGACGACGGGATCCCGATAAAGTCCGAGGAAGGACATCGCTGTCGAAAGCACACCCGAGCGTTCATTCTCGGATTTGTTCAGCAGCTCTCTTGCCGTAGAGGCGACGACCGGATGCGGCCCCTGGTCCTTGAGGTGTGCTGTCGTCATCATCGCGTTCAGCGTCGTTTCGATCGGCCGCTTGGGATCCGATAGAAAAGCGGCGACGCCGGCGAGCGTCTTATTGGGCTCGGCATAGAGGACGTGAAGGATTGCCCCGACGAGCAGGGAATGACTGGTTTTCTCCCAATGGTTCCGCTTGTCGAGCGAGCCCTCGGGGTCTACGAGCACATCTGCGACGTTCTGGACGTCCCTGACCTCCCACTCCCCGCGCCGGACCTCCAGAAGCGGATTATAGGCTGATGATCTGGCATTGGTCGGATCGAACAGCAGCACACGGCCGTGCTTCGACCGAAACCCGGCTGTGAGCTGCCAGTTCTCACCCTTGATGTCGTGCACGATGGCCGAGTGCGGCCATGTCAGCAGCGAGGGGACGACGAGCCCGACGCCCTTGCCGGACCTCGTTGGAGCAAAGCAGAGGACGTGCTCGGGCCCATCGTGACGCAGGTCGTTCTTCTCCAGTCGGCCAAGCACAACCCCGTCCGCGCTCAGCAAACCTCCCGCCCTCACCTCCTCAAGCTTGGCCCATCGGGCCGAGCCATAGGTGGCAACGTCCTTGGCCTCCCGGGCGCGCCAGACAGACATGGCGATGGCCACGGCGATGGAGAGAAAGCTTCCAGAGGCGGCGATGTAGGCGCCCTCGGTGAATACGTCAGGTGCATAGGCGTCGAACACGAACCACCACCAGAAGAACTCGGGCGGGTAATAGACCGCAAATCCATACATCTTGAACCAGGGCAGACCGAGCTCGGGTTGGAAGGCCAAGCGCCAGGCCGTCCACTCCGTCGCGCTCCAGATCGTGAGCAGGACGATCGCGCCGACAGCCACGAGCTGCCCCCACAAGATCTTGGTTCCGGACATCGACAAGGCTCTCCTTCGCTGAATGACGCTCTGGCCAAGGAAATCAAAGACCGAGGTCGCGCTTGCGGCCGAAACTCCACTCGATCCCACCGCCATCCCTAACGCTTCCCGTCACATGCTGGCCGAGGCGTTTTTCCAGTTCGCGCGTCCAGGGGACGAGTTGAAAGCCAAGCCCATTGTCGATCAATGCAAAGCGGCCCGACGTGAGGGACAGGCTCTTTCGGTATGTTCCTGCGACCTGCTCACCGACTGCGGCTTGCGCGTGAGGCAAGCCGGTCTCGGCCGCGATTTCGGCACCGGCCGCCTCTAGCTCCCGGCGCCGCAGCGTATTGAGGAGATCGCGTTGCAGGATGATGCGCCCTCCCGCTCGGTGTGCGAGCCCTGCTTCTGCAAGATGTTCGGCTCGCGCCTGCATCGCTTGCCGAGCCTCCCGCCCGAAGCCGCCCAAGGCGAGCGGCATCGAATCGCGCTCGACCAGTCGGTGGTCGAGCCAGGTTGCTCCCGGCGCACCTATTTGCGCGGGAAGATCGAAATCCGAGCGATTGGCGAGCACGCGCGTCGGCCGCTGCTCGTCCATCCCACCGAACTGCCTGACTTCGACAATGCCGCCAATGGGGGGCGCCTGTTCGAATGCCTCAAGACCACGAAAGCGGACGTGATGGAGCCGTCCGTCGGTCGCATCAATGAGCGCATAGGCTTCGCCGGTGAGCTCGTCGTGTAGCCCGGTTGCCAATAATCGCCCGATAATCGGTGCGGTCGTTCTTTCCCCCGTAACGGCGAATTCCGAGAGACTTCGTTCCTGTCCCCGCTCTGTCATCGCTTGATGCATGGTCTTGATGATATCGCCCCGAATTGCAAGGTCTCTGAGATGGGGTTCTGCGTCCAAACCCACCATCCACTCACCGGGTACCGCCGATGAGGCAAGGCCCATCTTTTGCAGATGCTGAAGGCGCCCGATCATAAGGCGGCGGATTTCGGGGTCAGATATCCCTTCCCGATCGGGCCGCAGGTCGAGATAGCCGGTCTCGTCGGCAGCCAGACGGATCTCGCGGTCGAGCCGTGTCCATCTTTCGGCGAAGACTTCGCGTTCGAGAGCCCTGCGGATCTCGTGCTCGGCTTTGGGCCCGAGCTCGATGGATGCCAGCTCTTCCGCGCGAGAGCGTAGTCCCTGGCTGATATAGTCGCGGGAGATCACGAGGTCCTCAACGTTGTCGCTGACCCCGCGAACAAGCAGGTGAATGTGTGGATTGTCCGTGTTCCAGTGATCGACGGCGACCCAGTCGAGCCGTGTGCCGAGGTCCGCCTTCATCTGCCTGGCGAGATCGCGCGTGAACGCTTTCAGATCGCTCATCTCGCCCCCGTCCTCGGGTGCGATGATGAATCGAAAATGATGCCGATCGCCCTTGCAACGCTCGGCGAAGGCGCTGCCATCAACCTCTTCGCGTTCGGCGTCAAACAGCGAGGCTCTCTCGCCGCTGCGGGTCACGCCATCGCGCCGGAGGTACGAGATATGCGCCGCGAGTGATGCCGAGCCGAATGCCAATCCCTTATGCCGCGCGACCCGCGCCTTCACGGTCACGCGGCGCGCAGCGCTAAACAGACGGTTGCGGGCAAACTGGAGCCGGCCGCGGCCGAACGTCGAGCGCCCGACGCGTCCTCCGCGGCTCATCGAGGAGGCGGAGGTGTGGCCCGCCTTCTGCGCCGCTTGCAGTACCTGATTGAAGAAGCTCTTGGCCTTGGGCGCGCGCGTGCTGCGGATGCGGCCGGGCCGGATGTGAAGTTCGCTGTCCTTGGTATTCACGGTCGTTCTTTCCTCGTAAATCTTAGTCAGTACCGAAAGATGCATTGAATTTGCTTGTGAATGTTCAAAGCGCGGCACGCGCCACGACCGATCGGCACGCCAGAACCCAAGCCATGGCAATGGCTTGGCGTTCGACGGGCGAGCCGCTTTTATCTTGCCCTAGCCCGTCGTTCTTTGTTACTCGCTCTTCCTTCCTCTAGTTGACGAACATTTCGTCTGCTGGTCCACGGATCAGCAGACAAATCTCCTGCCTTTTCGCCTGCAAAGGAGGGAGATTTACGGCAAAGAGCAGTTGGGATTCATTGTGGTGGATCCTCCAACAGCGCCTGCAGAAACACGTCGGCTGGTGGCCGATTCATTGGGAAAAAAACAGCCGCGACGTGGCAGTTAGTTTGCGAAGCGCACACTGTTTGCGAGCGCTTGCGATAGCGATCGTTACCCGAAGGGCCGAGACACCCATAGGGTGGCTCGGTGAGGAGCGAAGCGACGAGTAGAGCGCGGGCCGAAGGCATCGCCCATATGCCGTATGCAGATGCCGGACGCTTACGGTCGTTCACCTCCGCCCCTCTCACTTCTCGCCGATCGCTCGCTGACATGTGTTCCGCTCCGCAACCGCGCTTCTGATCATTGCATGGTGCGAGAATCGGTCCGCGCCACGAATAGACCAGTCGAGCTTGGAACGATCCGCAGAATATCTCGCGAGGAGATAGCGTTCATGATGTCTGCCGAAGGCACAATCCTTATCGACCGGTCGTCCGTTCTCGGCATGTCAGTTGGCTTATGAGTTGACTGCGGAATGAGCAGCGACGATGCTGATGACGTGACGCCAGCCTTCCAGGTCGGTTGCTGATCGACGTCCAGCACGGACCCAAGCCTCTTCACATAGGCTTGGGTTTCGACAGGCAATGGACGCCCGGCAAGATGCTCCTGATAGCGCAGCGGTCCTGCGTGATAGGCAGCAAATACGCCGTTCGGTCCGAAGCGGTCGAGCATTTCACGCAGATACGCCGTTCCTGCCAGGATGTTGTCACGGGGGTCGAACGGATCGCTGCCGAGGGCGTGCCGGCGGCGCAATTCGGCCCAGGTGTCGGGCATGAGCTGCATCAGCCCCATGGCGCCTTTGGGCGATCTGGCACGAACGTCTCCAGTGCTTTCGACAGCCATCACCTCGACAATCCAGGAGACTGGAATGGAAAAACGCTGTGAAGCTTCGATGATGAAGGTTTCGAATGGCTGGGCCCCTTCGTGCTCCGCCCCTGTTGCTGTCTCCTCGGCGACCGAAGCACTGCAAAGCGCGAGCACGAGCAACAGGAAGGGTGCAGCGAACAGGCGCGCGCCAAACTGTGCCAGGTACGTCCTCCTGCGCGCCTCTTCCCGATGGAGAAAGCCTTTGTGCGCGCCATTCAGCAGCGGGAGGTGTTCCTCCCTAACATCGCCTTTGCATGGAGGAGCCGGAATGGAGAAAGGGCCTTGCGGTCCATCGAACAAGCGCATGGTGAAATGAATATGACGAACACACCTCATCACTCCTCCGAGGTCCACACCGGGTCCGCACGGCCGATCACGGCTGCGGCTGGAAGAAAGCCAAAATACCGGCCGTCGAAGGACTCATCCGATTGCCAGTTCATGAGAAAGAGCTCGGCCGGCCCGACGACGCGGCAGCCCTGCCAGTCTGGCAGCGGACGGCCGCGGCCGTCACGCTCACGCGCCTCACCCATAGCAATGTTGTCCACCGAGATGGCGAGGCCTGTTCTGCAAACCGTCTGCCCGGGGAGCGCGAGGATACGTTTGAGCATAGGAAGGCCGAGCGGCAAATAGCCCTTCAGGTCGAGGAAGCTCGCCAGCGGTTCAGGCGGCTGAACCGCAACCAGCTCCGTGACATACAAAGTCTCTGCGGAACGCAGGCGGTAAAGGCCGATGGGCACGCTCGGCGATGCATTCCAGATGAAGGCCGGCGTTCGCCCTTCCACGATGGTTACGGCGATCGCTGCGGCAGCCCCGCACATCGCAAGCAGCGTCATCATCCGCCCTCTCATCGGATGATCCTCCGCCGGCGAAGCCAGGCCTGATGGCGAGCTTTCGTGTAGGGACGTGGGCTTTCATTGACGGAAAGACGGTTGTGGACATGCTGCCAATGATCTGGGGCGACATCAGCCGGATCGATACCAAGTGCCTCGACGGCATCGATCATCTGCAGCACGCGCTCGACCTTCGGCCAGCCAGAAAGGCGAAGCAGAATGTCGCCTCCTGGCTTCACATAGGGCACGGTCGAGCAGCGCTGACCCGCGGCGACGGCACGCAGGATATCAATGCGCGAAATCACCGTCCCGAAATCATTCGACGTCCAACGAACGAACGCAAAGATGCTGCCTGGAGCAAATGCCAGGACGCGACGATGGCGATCGAGCTTCCGTTCCTCGACATTGCGGCCAAATCGAACCCGGTTCTCGATCCGCTTCTCCAGCCACAGCACTTCCACCTCGGTGAGATCGCTCATGCTGTCTCTCCCGGAAGCTCGAAAAGCCAACGGCTAGTGATGAGGACGGACGATTGCGGGATTTGAACCTGAAGGCAGCTCGACCGTCCGTGCCACTGCCGCTCTTCCACAATGTGGGCAACAGCGAGTTCCGTTAGAAGAAATCCGAAGGATTTCTGGTTAGTAAAGTTAGGGGGCCAGGAAAGCGCGCGTTCACAAGCCTTTAGGTTCGCTTTCGGTCCCCGATAGCACGATGATCTGGTCCCTGATGGCACGAGGGTTGCGGTCCCCGATAGCACGAGCTGATTCACAGGTTGTCCCCTGAAATTGGTCCCGAACGACGCGCCGACAGGCGCGCCGTAACGGGAAGGTTTGGGATCGAGGCGAAGTTCAGCCGCTCGCGGCCGTTTGGATCGCGCGTGAGGACGAGCCGATAGCCCGGCAATGTCTGCCGCTGGACAATCTGTCGAACGTCGTAGGCAAAATGCTTGAGCGGCGAGAGGCTGCCGGACTTGGCATGAAGATGGGCAAGGTCGAAGCTCCAGCCGCCGCGCTGCCGGCCGCCGTGCTTGCGCACCAGCCGGTAAAGCCAGCGCTCAAGGCCACCTGTCAGGTCGAAATAGGCGCGGTCGATCGTCAGAACGAGAGCGTCATCGATCACGCCGGCATAGAACCAATCTGGCAGGATCAGTTCGATCCCAAATGGTCTGCCATATGCATCAGCGGCTTCCTTCCACTCGTTAATCCAGGAGAAGCGGTGCCGCCGCCGTTCTGCGGGTTGACGGATCGAGGTCAGCACGGTCGTTGACTGAAGTCTGTCAAGACCTGCCTTCAGCCGGTCGTAGTCGCGTGCGCTGGTGCCGCGGCCGACGAACGTCAGAATCTCATATGGCGTTGCGGCTATCAGGCGTGATGTTTTCAGACCGGCATCGCGAGCTTCGACGATCTGGGAGGCAGCCCAAATCAGGACGTCGGCGTCCCAGATCGTTGCCATGCCGTGCTCCGGGACAGCTTCGACGCGGATTGAGGTTGTTCCGGCGCAGAAATCGATGGGCACGATCCTTTTGGTCTTAGCCAGCGAAAAGAATGGATAAGCCATCAGATCCTGCGCATCGCGTGGAGCAAGATCTCCCGGCAGGGCGCGGAAAAGCTCAAGCTGATGGCGGTCGGCTTGCTGAATGCGTCGCATGATGATTGCCTTCAGAGCGACCATCAGCGGTGTTCCTGGCCGGCATAACGACGTAGTTGCGAATGCTTTTTGGCCGGCAGCACCGTGTCTTTGCCAGGGTCAGAAGTGGACGTTTTGGCGCCGAGATCGGCCCACGCTTTCAGGTCGTCCAAGGCGTAGACGACGCGGCCGCCGATCTTCCGGTAGGTCGGCCCGGTACCGTAAGTGCGATGTTTTTCCAGCGTGCGGCCAGACAGGCCGAGGTAGCGTGCAGCCTCGGGAGTGCGCAGGAAACGCGGAGGAAGTCCGGCGGTCGGATCGGGCATTTGAGAGCTCCAAGATGGCGGCGCACCACCCATGAGGGCGCCGGCGTGGGTGTGGTCATCTTGGAGAAGCAGGGCTTCGGAGGGGGATGCCGAAGATCGGGGGTGCATGTTTCGACACCCCCGCGATGAGGCTATTTGTTCCTGCGCCCGGAGCGCAGAAGCCTGCAATAGCCGCCCCGCATCAAGGAGAAGCCGTCGTGTACCAGACGGATGATGAGGCTACGGGAATCGTGGGTCTTCCAGGCTTGCTTTGGGACGCTTTTCTTTCCAAGCAGTGCCAACGCGATCACACGATAGCTGCTACCGGCATGACGTGCGTCGAGCGCACGCGCGACTTGCCTTAGGCGATCCCGGCGCTGTTTGGAAAGTTCGTGGAAAGCGGGGCCTGCCGCGCGTCCGTTGAGCGCGCGCCACAATCTGCGAGCTGCATGCGCTCGCGGCGGCAAGTTCTCATCGAAGGGAAGTTTGGCGGCATAGCGATGACCAATGGAAGGTTCATCCTTCAACCAGACACGGTGGTTCACGGTCCCGATGCGCAGCACGGCGTGCCACCCATCAGCGGCGCGACGCATTTCGGCCGTCGAGACGTTGAATAGAGGTAGATCTGGCGCACTCGGGTCAGCGCCTGACGTCGTTACCGCAACCGGGACGACATCCGGCAGCGCCTCGGGCGCCCAAAAGATTGTCTGTTGATCAAAGGACCGCTGCGGGTCATGGGCGAAAGCAGATGCCCCACTTCCTCCTGAATTCCTCGGTGACTTCACCCGTCGGGCTCTTGGCGATCACAGCCTGGTAGTCACGTTGGTATTCAGGATTGCGACGCACGAACTCCCAAGCGATATCAGTGGGGTCAGCATTATTCAGGTAGTCGTAGGAGTCCGGGGAGCGCCAATCGACTTGGGCCATAACATCCGCCTCATTGCAAAGAGCTAACAACGATGACGGCGCAATAGCTGCGAACAGGCCTTTGGGAAAAGATGCCAGCTTGTCACCACGTGGTGCACGTGAGTCACCACGCCCGAGTGCCGAGAAAAAGGTGTCGTCAGAACCAAAGCCGTCTAGAAAACTATTCTAGGTTGATCTAGGTCCGCGCAACAGACGTCCCTGTTCGGTCAACCACTTCGCGCGCTGAACATGTGTCTGGTATGCAGTACGCGCACGCTCCGGCTCGCGATCGGAGTCGATGTGCAACACGATCCGAGCGACCTCGGACCAATCGGCCCCCTCGCTCTCCGCCTGCAGAAGGCGCATGTAGGTTACGACATGCTGTTCGTCGTAGGAGGTCATGGCGTCCCCAGCGGGAGGGGCATCGGCCACTTCGGGATTTAAGTTGAACTTGGTCATGGGCTGACAACAAACATCGAATAATTGCAAGGTTCCTGGACGCGCGATTGACGAGCGGTCTCATTTTAGTCGTATTCCGGGGTCGGTGCAGATACATACTATAGGAGATAAACCTCATAGTATGTAAGACGCAACTTGCGCGAATGGACATGCGCAAGTTGGTCGGCCGGAATTTCGCAAAGCTGCGGAAGCAAAAGCGCTTTACGCAGGAGAAGTTCGCCGACCTGTCCGGCTTTACTCAACAATACATCAGCGACTTGGAACGCGGCCGCCGCAATCCAACCGTCGTAAGCCTGTTCCAGCTCGCCAGTGCGTTGGGCGTCACTCCGGTTGATCTCATCGCGCCGGACGAGGAGGCGCGAAACGAAGGAAAACTGGCCAAGCGGAAGTAACTGTTTCCGAAAAAGCCAAAGCACCTGCCCCAAGTGAGGGTAGGACGCTTCCCACAGGTGCGACGATGGTTCGGACAGCACTGTTCGCACGTCGACGGCTCCAACGGCCTACAAAAGTCTTACCGTTTCAGCTGCGCCAGCAACCTCCTTGGGAGACACGGGATGTTCTGGTGATGGCGTGCTGAACGGTCTCTCTATCGAGAGCCTACTTAAATAGTCGGGCCATATCCAGTGGTTTAATGGGCCACCAAATGGCTGCCTGCGCAAATGAAAGCTCGCGCACTCGTAGCCTGGAATATACGCCGGATACGCGTCGATCGCGGTATTCCGCAGGAGCAATTGGCTTATGACGCGGGAATAGATCGTTCGTATATGAGTGGTCTTGAGCGGAAGTTGGAAAATCCTACGATTGATTTGCTTGACCGGTTGGCTGACACCCTCGGTGTCCAACTCAACGAGTTATTCCTTCCATTACCAAAGGGCGCTACGATCCATAAAACATTGCCTAAAGGGCGCAAATCGACCCGACTTGACCGCAAGAAGAAATAACACCCTCTGTTTCGACAATCGCGGGATATACGCCTACGTCGCTTGTGTAACGCGTGGGCCGTCTTTGGAGCGAGATGGCCCTGATCGTAACAGGCCGGTGCGAAGGGGTTTGCCGATCTCAGTGGCGCCGACCTGTGGCTAGTGCTGAATCCATCGCAAAATTAAGATTCGCATTCCGAGCCCATGGAATTCGCGCCGATGTGCGGAAAGCCCGCCCGGCGAACCGGGCGGGGCTTGGCGGAGGATCTCACTCGCCGTTCTTGCGCGGCCGGGACCAGAGCAGGTTGTAGCCCTCGCCACCTTCGTCGTCGAACAGGCTCGCGTAGATCGGCGCGTTGAAGGAGGGATCGTCAAGCTTGATCGAGAGGTAGTCGCGGCCCTCTTCGGAGCGCTTCGACCAGGCTGCGCCGATCTCGGCCCGACCCACATAGATGCGGTGGCTGGGCGCGTTCTCGTTGGAGCGGTTGGTCTCGGCGACGATGCGGACGCCCCTAGCCTGCAAGCTCAGCGTGACGATCTCGCCCTGGAAATCATTGCCGACCTTCTTGAAAGTTCCGATATTAGCCATCTTGCTTCTCCGTTGTGTTTCGAGCCCGCGACCACCGCGGCCTCGATGGCGATCTCAAGGGCGAGGACGATCGGCGACGCACCCGCTCGCGGGCTGAAGCGCAGCGGAGGACGCCGTTGAAGAGACTTTCTTGTCTCGCGAGGAATGGGCGTGAGCCCAGGGGAAGAAAGTCGCAGCAACGGCGTTGCGGCTCAGCCGATCGAGGCGCAGCCGGTCTTCGGCCAGATCGAGCCATCAAAGAGGCCTCGTGCGTCCGCGTGCTGAACCTCAAACCCGGGGAGAAGCTTGGCGAATTTCGGTTCCTCTGCACAAGAGGTCGGAACGGTTCGGGAAGGAAGAGAAACAATCTGCGGGAATGGGCGGCATCGTCCCCGCAAAGCCGGTCAAGCGGTGCGCTTCGTCCCGGCGCCGGAGCTATGTGGGGCGAGACGTGATAATCGGTGCTGCTTGTTCGTAGCACTTCATAGGCAAGCCGTTAAGCTGCTCACACGACATCATGCCTCGTCGGCTACCAATCTTAGAAATCTGTATGACGATGAGGAACGTCCTAACGGTCCGGCTTTGCGCATCGCGGCCGCAATAACTGGGTGAGTCGGTAGTTCACCGCCTCGGCCGTCCAGTCGAGTACGTCTATCCTAGCAGCGTCATCCATGTGAACGCTGCCTCACCGTTGCAGATTAAGGCCATTCAGGTGATGACCCAGGCCAGTGCTGCGTGCACGTACCGCAGGACATCTGCGAGAACTGATCAGTACGGCCCCCGGACGCCGAGAACCAGATATCGCGGCCCTCAGCTCATCGTCGAGCCACTGCACATGTCAGATATGTTTTATCCCGCCTCACGGGCATTTGTTCTCGGTGCGGCAATCCGGCGCGAAGTAGGACTTCGTCACTGCAATTCTTCGGCGGGCATGGGTATAATGTGTGATTCTAAGGGATCGGTAGGACCGCGAAAAGGTCCGCCGAAAGGCAGACCTTCGTGTGTCCAGATAATTCGCTTCGCTCATTGAACGGCCCTGTCCTGGCTCCGGGCAAGCCGAAAGAGCGGTCGACGACCGAGGAAGCTGAGCCAACCTCGCCTGACCTTGAAGCTCGCCTCCACTCTGCCAAGGCCGATCGCATTACCGCCCCTCTGCGGCACCGCACGTTCCGCCGCATCTGGACCGCCAGCCTGGTGTCAAATCTCGGTAGTTTGGTACAGGGAGTCGGGGTGGCCTGGGCTATGACCGAAATGTCATCGTCAGCGGACAAGGTCGCGCTGGTCCAAACCGCTCTCGGATTGCCGGTGATGCTCATTGCGATTCCGGCCGGCGCAATTGCTGACCTGCATGACCGGCGCATCGTGGCATTGATTTCACTCGGTATTGCACTGACCGCCAGCGCTACGCTGGCGGTACTCGCTTTGCTGGGATTGCTTACGCCGGACCTCTTGCTTGGTCTCTGCTTTGCAGCAGGCTGTGGCACCGCGATGTTGGGACCCGCGTGGCAGGCGGCAGTGGGCGAGCAAGTGCCTCCACAAGCCCTGCCCGCCGCAGTTGCGTTGAATGGCATCAGCTACAACATCGCGCGGAGCGTAGGTCCGGCAGTCGGGGGTATCATTGTGGCCTCCGCCGGGACCGTAGCCGCGTTCACATTCAACACGATCTCGTTCGTGCCACTTATCGCCGCGCTCTATCTATGGAAGCGCGCAAGTGAGCGGTCGCGTCTCCCACCGGAACGGCTCGGCCATGCCATCCTGTTGGGCGTCCGGTACATCACGAACTCGCCACCTATTATGATCGTGTTGGTCCGAACGATCATATTCGGGTTGGTCAGCGGAGCTATCCTGGCGCTGTTGCCAGTGGTCGTACGTGATCGCCTTCTCGGTGGCGCGCCAACTTACGGCGTGATGCTGGGCGCCTTTGGCCTGGGAGCCATTTTGGGAGCGATCAATATCTCGCTGGTGCGCGAGCGCTTAAGTAGCGAAGCCGCCATGAGATGCTGCACGCTGTCCATGGCAGCGGGTATTGCAACTCTGGCACTAAGCCACAATCCGTTGATGGCTGCGTTCGGATTGGTTCTGGCTGGTACAGGGTGGACGTTGTCTTGGACGCTCTTGAACATCGGCGTACAGCTTTCTGCACCCCGCTGGGTTGCCGCGAGGTCTCTGGCGGCGTACCAGGCCGCCGCATCCGGCGGTCTTGCCATAGGCAGCTGGGGGTGGGGACATCTCACCGACATCGCCGGCGTTGAAACAGCGCTGCTTGTCGCAGCCTCGCTGATGCTGGCATCTCCTCTGGTCGGCCTACGATTGCGGATGCCTTCTGTTGGTGAGGGTGCCGAAGAGGGAAGCCTCCTCGAAGATCCGCAGGTGCGGTTGCCGGTCAGGGGGCGCGACGGACCTGTGGTGATCGAGATCGAATATCGGGTGGAGCAGAAAAACGCTCCGGACTTTCGGGAGGCCATGCAAGAGCTTCGGCTCGTCAGGCAGCGCAATGGCGCCTACGGTTGGTCGATCGCACAAAACATGGCAGACCCAGAAGCGTGGATCGAGCGCTATCACTTCCACACCTGGCACGACTACCTGCGCCAGCGCAACCGCTCCACCATGGCCGAGCAAGCTCTGGAAGGCGCTGTGATAAAAGACTACCACGTTGGTCCCGGCAAAGTGCGTGTCCGCCGCACGATCGAGGGTTTTGCTCGGGGATAGCTTGACGCCCGCAGTTGCGGACAACCGGCGGATGCGACCGCAGTGTCGCGTATTAGCGAGATGCTTCTCCGATGGAGATATTACCCCGCCCGGCGAACCGGGCGGGGCTTGGCGGAGGATCTCACTCGCCGTTCTTGCGCGGCCGGGACCAGAGCAGGTTGTAGCCCTCGCCACCTTCGTCGTCGAACAGGCTCGCGTAGATCGGCGCGTTGAAGGAGGGATCGTCAAGCTTGATCGAGAGGTAGTCGCGGCCCTCTTCGGAGCGCTTCGACCAGGCTGCGCCGATCTCGGCCCGACCCACATAGATGCGGTGGCTGGGCGCGTTCTCGTTGGAGCGGTTGGTCTCGGCGACGATGCGGACGCCCCTAGCCTGCAAGCTCAGCGTGACGATCTCGCCCTGGAAATCATTGCCGACCTTCTTGAAAGTTCCGATATTAGCCATCTTGCTTCTCCGTTGTGTTTCGAGCCCGCGACCACCGCGGCCTCGATGGCGATCTCAAGGGCGAGGACGATCGGCGACGCACCCGCTCGCGGGCTGAAGCGCAGCGGAGGACGCCGTTGAAGAGACTTTCTTGTCTCGCGAGGAATGGGCGTGAGCCCAGGGGAAGAAAGTCGCAGCAACGGCGTTGCGGCTCAGCCGATCGAGGCGCAGCCGGTCTTCGGCCAGATCGAGCCATCAAAGAGGCCTCGTGCGTCCGCGTGCTGAACCTCAAACCCGGGGAGAAGCTTGGCGAATTTCGGTTCCTCTGCACAAGAGGTCGGAACGGTTCGGGAAGGAAGAGAAACAATCTGCGGGAATGGGCGGCATCGTCCCGGCAAAGCGGTCAAGCGGTGCGGCGGGTCCAGCCGTGGCAGCTATGTGTGCCGGATCGGAAATCTCCAGCACGTGTTCGAAGGTTTCTGAGAGGACCGTCCGCCTCCTCTGCTCTGGTGAGCATCATCCATCGTCGAGGGTGCTTATTCTGCGACCTGTTCGACGACAAAAGCGCGGAAAGTTCATCCCTCGTTTGCCGCGGCCGTGAGAACGGGGCGGGACGGCTCTCCGCCCGTCCTTTCCGGCTCGATCGGGCGGGTCTTCGAGATGAGCGTCAAGCGCGTGAATGTTGACGAGCCGATGCAAACCGCGCCCAGCCATGCGAAGACCTCGCGCCAAGCCAGCGACGGCGCTCCGATCTGTGAGAGCGCGAACACCACGTGATAGCCGGCAACGGCCGCGGGAACGACGAACACGGCCGCAATTGCAAGTCGCAGGGCCACGTGGCGGCTAAGGGTAATGGCCAGCTGGCCGGCTGCGAGTGTGAGCACAGCGCAAACTGTGCCGACGAGCAGTGCGCCGACAATGCCCGCACCGCTGTTGAACGCCATCAATCCGATATTGATCGCAACAAAAAGCGCAGCGCATAGACCGCTAGCACAACGATCAGCCAGCAAATAGGCCGATACCAGCAATATTGAGAAGAAGCCCGAGGGCGAGCATGGTGGTGGCTCCAAGGCACGCGTGTGAGCGCTCGCGCCTTCCACCACCACCGCAGCCCAGCCGCCGACGTATAAACAAAACGAGGCGGAGTTACGGCGGGTGCGGCCTCGCCACTCGTCGGTTGACGGCAAGACGGCGCTCACGCGCCGCCAAACTTCCAGACCGGAATGCCAAGCCGCTTTGCCTTATCGGCAAGGTTGTCCTGAATGCCCGTGCCGGGGAAATGCAGGACGCCGATCGGCAGCAGTTCGAGCATCGCGTCATTGCGCTTGAAGGGCGCTGCCTTGGCGTGTTTGGTCCAATCCGGTTTGAATGCGATCTGTGGCACTTGCTGGTTGCCCATTTGGAGCCGATCAGCTCGGCGCCTTTCGGTGAAGCGCTGTGCAGCAGAACCATGTCGGGATGCTTGGCGTGCACCTTGTCGAGCCGATCCCAGACGAGGCTATAGTCGTTGAAGTCGAGCCCACCGGTCAGGGCGATCTTCGGACCCGGCGGCACCATGATCTCGGTTTCCGAGCGGCGCTTGGCTGCGATGAAGTCGCGGGAATCGATTATCGCCGCGGTGAGCGTGCGATGGCTGACCAGTGATCCCGACCGTGGGCGCCAAGCAGACCCCGTGTGGACTTCGAAGCGCTCGATCGCCTGGTCGCGGAAGAGTTCGAGACAGTTGCGGCGCTCGATCAGCGAGATGCCCTCGGCGGTTAGGCGCTCAAGCTCGACCGAGCGCACTTCCGAGCCGTTCTGCTCGCGCTGGCTCTTCTGCTGCGCCTGTTCGTTGACGTCGAGCTGGCGCTCGATGCGTTCGACGGCGCGATGGAACAGGTTGACCGTCGGCCAGAGGAGATCATCGAGGTCGGGCTCCAGCCGGGTATCGCTCAATGACGCAACCAGCGCGTCAAACATGTCTGCAACAGCGCCGGTAATGATCCTGGTCTCCGGTAGCGGCCTTGGATCGGGCTGATCGTCGAAGGGACGGTATAGGCGCGACTCAGCCTCTCATTCATGCCATATCGCGCGATCTCCGCCTCGACCCTGGGGATTAGAATCAGATCGTCGTGAGTGTCGGGGATGAGCGATATTGACTGGAAATGCATAAGAACTCTCTGCGGGTTGTTCGGCGACTGATTTCAGTATCAGACGACCATTTCCCGACCGTTTTCATCATTCACGAGTTGATACACGACCGCTACAGACGATCAATGACCAGCCCTGGTAGGAATGTCCCGCAGCCAATGAGGTCCCGTCGTGCGGGCCCATTCTGGGCTACCAACTTCGGCAGGTTGATGCTTGCATTGGATTGGCATCTTGTTTCGCAGCTGCCAGCTGCCGGCGGTACTGTGCAAGCGCGCGGGCGCGATGTTTTGTAGTCGCATAGTTGGCGCAAACAATGGCACTCAGATTTGCCGTGAGGCCCTCATGCGGACAATCGTACTGGACGATCGCGGCCACGCTTGGGACGCATGTTCTTCAGCTCTGCGTAAATGTTTTCTACACTACCCAGTGACCGAATTCGATTTCCTGAGTTATCTCATCAATAATATGGGTTTCGTGACAGTTGCTCTGTTCCGCCCCGGGTCGGCACAGATACGAATCCGGTTTGAGACTGCCACCCCAGTCAGCGTTGCTGCGGCGATCAATCTTGTCAGCGACCTTGGGGTGGAGCGAATGGTCATTTCAAATTCGGTAGACCTCGCCGACAAGTTGTTTTCAACTCGTTCGCAAGCGGTCACATATATAAATCAGCGGCTAGGCGAGCCTTGCCAGCGAGCGGCGACAAACATTCGATACAGGCAGATGCCGATTGAGACTTTGGTAGGCTGCCAAGGTCCACTATCCATGCTTTTGTCCTACTGGGACTGTTCGGACCGAACCGCCGATCTGACAGCTCTGAAGAAGGCGTTGTGCTCCCCAGCCGCGGTCAGGTTCGCCGCAATTGAGGCCGTGGCTGGTCGCCTCACCATTATCGATCTCGGAGCCGGCTTCGAAATCTTCAGCAAGACCTGGCGGGAGAATGCGCCCGGCATTCCGGTTGATGAACAACCGGATTATGAATATGGGCGATGGGTGCATCGTATGTACGAGTCCGTCCTAGAAACGCACCAACCTCGCCTAGATGAGGTCGATGCCAAGATTCTTCGCCCCCATTTGAACGACAAAGTTCAGCTGTCGTACCAACGCCTGATTGTTCCTTTCAAATACGGAAGGCGAGGAGTCACTCGTCTGATCGGCGCGTCGCTAGTGAGACAATCAATCAAACTCTCCAGCGAGTCGTAGGTGACGTGCCCATTAGGCCGCCTCACATCAGGAGGTCCGCCGGGAGTCGACCAGTGATGATCATCGATGCAGTTAAACAGCTGTCAGACCTGATGAAGCAGCCCATTCATATCAAGTCTCCCCGCAACTGTTTGGTGATCACATGCCAACAGCGCGCGATTCAGCAGTTCTTACCTTCGGCTTGAGCCATAACAGCCTGGAAATCCGCAAGCATCTCGTGGCTCGGCATCCAAACGAGACGCATCGCAGTACCCCGAGCGGCGGGGCGATAAGTTGATCCTGGACAGATCAATCCTTGTATAATCGGCATGACCTGCCACTCATCCGGCAGCGGTTAGAGGCTCAGGGTTTTGTACGCTGAGCGGCGCGTGTGTAGCAGCGGACGATCGGCGGAGCTGGTCGGGTTTGCGTAACCGGTCGTCCTTGCGGTGAGTTGGACGGCATAGGCCGCTGGGTGAGGTATTTAGCGACGAGTGAGGGCGCCGGATATCGTAGTCAGCGACCCAGCGGACGATCTTGGCGCGGGTGTCGTCAAGATCGAAAACGGGGTCTTGTTCAGGAGTTCGTCACGCATCGAGCCGTTGGAGCTTTCGATGAAGCCGTTCTGCATCGGCTTTTTGGGCGCAATGAAGTACCAGTCGATGATTGTGTCCTTTGCACCAGGCAGCATGGCATTGGAGGTGAAACTCGGTGCCATGGTCGGACACGATCATCCGTAGCTTGCCCCGTCGCTCGACGAACGTCAGCTCGCGGGCGACGCGCTGGCCCGAGACCGACGTATCCGGAACAGCCCCCCGGCACTTTTTGGTCACGTCATCGACGATGTTGAGAATGCGGAAGTGCCGTCCATGCCGAACTGGTCATGAACGAAGTCCAGCGACCAGCGTGCATTGGGCCTGGCCTGCACCAGAATCGGGGCCGGGTCCCCACGGCCTTGCGGCGAGCTCACCGCTTGCGGACGCGAGTGCTTCTTCCCGATAATGCCGGTAGATCCGGCTGATCCCCCATGGCTCTGCTTCCCGTCGTAAGAGGACGAACACCCGGCGGTAGCCGAACGACCGCCGCCGCCCGGTGGCGAGATCGCGCAACCGGCCGCGCAGCTCCGCATCCAGCGGGCGGCTGGACTGATAGCGGATCATCTTCCGGTCCGCGCTGATGATTGAGCAGGCGCTCCGCACCGACAGGCTCATGACAGCCTGCAGACGGCAGCGCGCGTGGCGGGGGGGCCCCCTCCCCTTCTTTGAAAGGAGCTCGCGAAGGGCAGCCGCATCGAATCTGCTCGGCCAGAAGCTTCTTCAGCTTCGCATTCTCCTCCTCCAGCGTCTTCAGTCGCTTGACCTCGATCCGCCGCCAAGAAACACGGTCCGTCTGGCGAGGCCTAACACGCCTCAATGTTGCATCGCGATCAGTTTGATTTGGTAATTAAAGCTGTCGGCGACGGCCTTGTGTATTTACGAGGCGGTCTTCGCGCCCCACTCACCATGAGATCGTTTTCTTACGCCCCGATTTAGATTTTCGGCTCGGCGTCCGCGTTGGCGGCCAGTTCGCGCAGCGCGCGCCGGTACTCGACCGGCATCACCTTGCGGAATTTAGGCAGCCATTCCTTCCAGTTGGCAAGGATATCGGCGGCGCGCTTGGAGCCGGTCGCCTTGGCGTGGCGCGAGATCAGGACGTGAAGCCGCTCGACGTCGGAGTCGAGCAGGTTCTTGAAGACGTCGACCCGGCCATGCGCCTCGAGGTCACCGGAGTGGTTGTAGGTGCCGGCGTTGATCAGCTCTTCCGACAGCACCGGCTCGAGCTCGACCATCGACAGATTGCACAGCTTGTCGAAGTCACCGGTCTCGTCCAGCACATAGGCGATGCCGCCGGACATGCCGGCCGCGAAGTTGCGCCCGGTCTTGCCGAGCACGACCACGATGCCGCCGGTCATGTATTCGCAGCAATGGTCGCCCGCGCCCTCGACCACCGCCACCGCGCCGGAATTGCGCACGGCAAAGCGTTCGCCGGCGATGCCGCGGAAGTAGCACTCGCCCTGAATGGCGCCGTACATCACGGTGTTGCCGACGATGATGCTCTCTTCCGGCACGATGCCGCTGTTGGCCGGCGGCCTGACGATGATCTTGCCGCCCGAGAGCCCCTTGCCGACATAGTCGTTGGCTTCACCTTCGAGCTCGAAGGTGACGCCCTGCGCCAGCCACGCGCCGAAGGCCTGGCCGGCAGTGCCCTTGAGGCCGACATGGATGGTGTCGTGCGGCAGCCCGGCATGGCCGTAGATCTTGGCGACCACGCCCGACAACATCGCGCCGGCAGAGCGGTTGGTGCTGTTGATCTTGGCCTCGATCTTCACCGGCGCGCCGCGGTCGAGCGCAGGCGTCGCCTTCTCGATCAGCGTGCGGTCGAGCACAGCCTCCAGATGATGGTTCTGGCGCTCGGAGTGATAGATCTTCTGGCCCTTCTCTTCCTTCTGCTTGACGAACAGCTTGGAGAAGTCGAGGCCCTTGGCCTTCCAGTGCGCGACCAGCCTGGTCTGGTCGAGCAGCTGAACCTGGCCGACCATCTCGTTGAAGGTGCGGAAGCCGAGCGAGGCCATGATCTCGCGCACTTCCTCGGCGACGAAGAAGAAGTAGTTGATGACGTGCTCGGGCTGGCCGGTGAAGCGCTTGCGCAGGACGGGGTCCTGGGTCGCGACGCCGACCGGGCAGGTGTTGAGATGGCACTTGCGCATCATGATGCAGCCGGCCGCGATCAAGGGCGCGGTGGCGAAGCCGAACTCGTCGGCCCCGAGCAGCGCACCGATCACGACGTCACGTCCGGTGCGGAAGCCGCCGTCGACCTGGACCACGATGCGGCTGCGCAGCCGCTCGCGGACCAGCGTCTGATGGGTCTCGGCAAGGCCGATCTCCCACGGCGAGCCGGCGTGCTTGATCGAGGTCAGCGGCGAAGCGCCGGTGCCGCCCTCGAAGCCCGCGATGGTGACATGGTCGGCGCGCGCCTTGGCGACGCCCGCGGCGACCGTGCCGACGCCGATCTCGGAGACCAGCTTGACCGAGACGTCGCCCGTCGGGTTGACGTTCTTGAGGTCGTAGATGAGCTGCGCCAGATCCTCGATCGAGTAGATGTCGTGGTGCGGCGGCGGCGAGATCAGGCCGACGCCCGGCGTCGAGTGCCGGACCTTGGCGATGGTGGCGTCGACCTTGTGGCCGGGCAGCTGGCCGCCTTCGCCGGGCTTGGCACCCTGCGCCATCTTGATCTGCATCATGTCGGAGTTGACGAGATACTCCGTGGTGACGCCGAAGCGGCCCGAGGCGACCTGCTTGATCGCCGAGCGCATGGAATCGCCGTTCGGCATCGGCTTGAAGCGGTCGGCTTCCTCGCCGCCTTCACCGGTGTTCGACTTGCCGCCGATCCGGTTCATGGCGATCGCGAGCGTGGTGTGCGCCTCGCGCGAGATCGAGCCGAAGCTCATCGCGCCGGTGGCGAAACGTCTGACGATGTCCTTGGCCGGCTCGACCTGGTCGAGCGGCACCGGCTTGCGCTTTTCTTCCTCCGCGTTCTTGATCCGGAACAGGCCGCGCAGCGTCAGCAGACGCTCCGACTGTTCGTTGAGGATCTTGGCGAAGGCGCGATAGCGCTCCAGCGAATTGCCGCGCGCGGCATGCTGCAGCAGGCCGACCGACTCGGCGGTCCAGGCATGGTCCTCGCCGCGGCTGCGATAGGCATATTCGCCGCCGACATCGAGCGCGGTCTTGTAGACCTGAGCCTCGCCGAACGCGTCGGCATGGCGGCGCACCGCCTCTTCCGCGATCTCGCCAAGACCGACACCCTCGACGCGGGTATGCGTGCCGGCAAAGAACTTGCCGACGAAATCCGCCTTGAGGCCGACCGCGTCGAAGATCTGCGCGCCGCAATAGGACTGGTAGGTCGAGATGCCCATCTTGGACATCACCTTGAGCAGCCCCTTGCCGATCGACTTGATGTAGCGCTTGACGATCTCGTAGTCGTCGAGCGAGCCGGGCAGGCGGTCCTTCATCGCGATGATGGTTTCGAACGCGAGGTAAGGATTGATCGCTTCGGCGCCGTAGCCGGCAAGGCAAGCGAAGTGGTGCACTTCGCGCGGCTCGCCGGATTCGACGACGAGGCCAACCGAGGTGCGCAGGCCCGTGCGGATCAAATGATGATGCACGGAGGCGCAGGCCAGCAGCGAGGGGATCGGCACCCGGTCGGTGCCGACCATGCGGTCGGACAGGATGATGATGTTGACACCTTCGCGCACGGCGACTTCCGCGCGTGCGCAGAGCTCGTCCAGCACCTGGTCCATACCCGCCGCACCGAGGCCGGCGTGGAACGTGGTGTCCAGCGTGCGCGGCTTGAAGTGCGACTCGGCCACTTCCGGGATCGAGCGGATCTTTTCCAGGTCCGCATCGGTCAGGATCGGCTGACGGACTTCGAGGCGCTTGGTGGTGGCCATGCCCTGCAGGTCGAACAGGTTCGGCAGTGGCCCGATGATCGAGACGAGGCTCATCACCAGCTCCTCGCGGATGGGGTCGATCGGCGGATTGGTGACCTGGGCGAAGTTCTGCTTGAAATAGGTGAACAGCGGCTTGGCCTTGTCCGACAGCGCCGAGATCGGCGTGTCGTTGCCCATCGAGCCCGCGGCTTCCTCCCCCGTGGCCGCCATCGGCGTCATCAGGATCGCGATGTCTTCCTGGCTGTAGCCGAACGCCTGCTGGCGATCGAGCAGCGAGAGGTTGGATCGCACGCCCGTGGTCGGCACCTTCGGCAGGTCTTCCAGCACGATCTGGGTCCGCTCCAGCCACTCCTTGTAGGGATGGCTCTTGGCGAGCTCGGCCTTGATCTCGTCGTCGGGAATCAGGCGGCCCTGTTCGAGGTCGACCAGCAGCATCTTGCCGGGCTGCAGGCGCCACTTGGTGATGATCTGGTCCTCGGGGATGGTCAGCACGCCCATTTCGGACGCCATCACGATGCGGTCGTCCTTGGTCACGAGATAGCGCGCCGGCCGCAATCCGTTGCGGTCGAGCGTGGCGCCGATCTGGCGGCCGTCGGTGAAGGCGATCGCGGCCGGGCCGTCCCACGGCTCCATCAGCGCGGCGTGATATTCGTAGAAGGCGCGGCGCTTCTCATCCATCAGCGGATTGCCGGCCCACGCCTCCGGAATCATCATCATGACGGCGTGCGGCAGCGAGTAGCCGCCCTGCACCAGGAATTCCAGCGCGTTGTCGAAGCAGGCGGTGTCCGACTGTCCCTCGTAGGAGATCGGCCAGAGCCGGCTGATGTCCTTGCCGTACAGCTCGGAGCTCACCGAAGCCTGGCGCGCCGCCATCCAGTTGGTGTTGCCGCGCAACGTGTTGATCTCGCCGTTATGCGCGATCATGCGATAGGGGTGCGCCAGCGACCAGGCCGGGAAGGTGTTGGTCGAGAAGCGCTGATGCACCAGCGCCAGCGCGCTCTCGAAATCCTTCTCGTGCAGATCAGGGTAGTACTTGCCGAGCTGGTCGGCGAGGAACATGCCCTTGTAGATCACGGTGCGGCAGGACATCGAGCAGGGGTAATAGCCGGCGAGGCCGCGGTCGCGGCGCTGGTAGATCGCCTGCGAGATCGACTTGCGCAGGATGTAGAGCCGGCGCTCGAACTCGTCCTCGGTCTTGGCAACGCCATTGCGGCCGATGAACACCTGCATGCAGGCAGGCTCGGTCGGCTTCACGGTGACGCCGAGCGAGGAATTGTCGGTCGGCACGTCGCGCCAGCCGAGCAGGGTCAGGCCCTCCGCCTTGATCTGGTCGGCGATGATGCTCTTGATGACGTTGCGCCAGGCGGTGTCGCGCGGCATGAACAGCGCGCCGATGGCGTATTCACCCGGCGCGGGTAGCTCGAACTTGTTCTCCTTGGCCTTGCGGCTGAAGAAGGCGTGCGGGATCTGCACCAGGATGCCGGCGCCGTCACCGGCGCGCGGGTCGGCGCCGACGGCGCCGCGATGCTCGAGATTGCAGAGGATGCTCAGCGCATCCGAGACGATCTCATGCGACTTCTGGCCCTTGATGTTGGCGATGAAGCCGACGCCACAGGAATCCTTCTCCAGGCTCGGATCGTACAGGCCTTCGGCTTTGGGGCGGGAATTGTGTTCCTGAATCGGATCGGTCGTTTTCGAGGCGACCGTCGCCGACAGCTCTTCTGCCACGATGTTTCCGCGCTCGAATTGCGACCCGTTCATTGTATTCCTCTTTCGACATTGGGTGCACTCCAACTAGCCAGTTCGCATGCGGGTTCTTGCCGCCGTAACAGCACGTGGAGTTTGTCGACGTCCTTCTAGAGATCGAGCGCCTGCAGGCAATGTGCCACCGCCATTAGGTTCGCCTACGGCGAAAGCTTGTACGCTGGGTGCCTCGAAAATGCGCTCTTGAATGGATCGAGTTTCTTTGTTTGCACGAGCCTGGTGAGCCTGGTGAGCAGTAACGCGACGAATGAGATCGATTGCGCAAGTGCTGAGGCCGCCTTGGCGTCAGCCTCGACTGCGAAGACCGCGCCGACCGAAGCCAGCCCAATCCAGAGCATGCACGTGACAAAAAATGCACGAGATAGTCATGCATAGTTGCATGATGTAACAGGTTTAAACTGGGAATCTCCCGGATGACGATGCCAAGCGGTTCACTACTGCGCGCAGGTGCCGGCGCGTGCGTGCCGGTACAGACCCAGCAAATTCGCTCGGTGAACGCCAAGGCATCGCGCGCCCAATACCACGCCGCATCGTCTCGTTGAGACCGCGTTGCGGATCACATTATCGGAATCGACATTCACCTCGATAAGCAGGTGAATTCGATCCTGGTCAGCGGATCGACAAGATCGCCCTCGCTGGAGTTACCGAGCGTGAATCGGTTGGGCGTCTGAATGCCCATCATTGTACTCTCTGAGTTCGACTGAATTCGTGGGCGGCGCTTCCGCGCTTGCTCGTAAGGCATTTCAGCCCCATCACATGCCGCATGGACGAACGTCGCCATGGTGTTCTCAATACCGAATTGCTGCGCACTCTGGTCGAGCAAGCGTTAGGTGGTTTCCCCTTGCAGCCATTTTGTAGAGGCAATAGCCCTTGCTAGCCTGCTCGTCGTCCATTCTCGGCCAACCGGCCGGCATCGAAATGCCCGCGACGTTAGCACTTGTCTGGATGCGGTGGATTGTCTTGAGCCGCGAGGTACTTGGCCCTTACATTTGGCCCGCATTTGCCGGAAAGATTGCCTCGGGTTGGCCTCCAGCGGCCGCCATGATAGCCCGTCGCGCCGAGCGAGATCATCGACAGCCCCGCTTCCTTAAGCGGCGGTTTGCGATGATCCGCATAAAGCTCTCCAGGCAGCAAGTGCACTTGAGCCCGTGCATACAGATTACGCAGATGCGCAGCTTGGTCTTAAGAGCTCAGGCAGTACGGCGGCTACGAGCTGTCAAAGCCCGAGGCTCGCTGCAGCGGGACGGCATAAGTTGTGAAAACTTCGCCGCGTGATGCTCTGGCGCCTGGACTGAATGTCGAAACGCGCCGACGTTGTTCGAAGGACTTTGCAAGAAGTTGACCATCGTAGCTTGGCACTCTCCTCTACATGCATGCCCGGGAGCTCGCGAGGGTACAATCTCATGGTCGAAGCATTCTTCTCCCGCGCCTCATTGTCGCGGGAAGCGGTCAGATGTGGCGCTCATCACGAGAATGCCCAACGCTCAAAAACATCATCGCCGACCGCCACACGGCCGCCCCGTTTCCGTCGGAACGCAAACGCGCCTACTGTCTGGAACGTGCCAAACTGTTGGCGAACGCGACGGTACCTTTAGTGACACGGTCCGCAATGCGGCGCATAGGCGATCTGCTGAACAGCACGACGTGCTGCTCAGCAATCGGCCCGAGTTCCTCCGCCGCATTGAAGGAATGCTCCCGACGCGATGCTTCCGGTTCCGAGAAAGCGATCGAGGGCCAGCTCTAGCGAGTGCGGCGCCGGTTTGCGCGATCGGACTACAGCGACCCGAGCCGCTGTCGATAGGCCGCGGTGCATCTCGCGAAAAACACGGTTCCGATCCGGAAGAACTGCGCGCGAACTGGCACGGCACCACACCGAAGCTCGGGTTATCGAAAGGTAGATCCAGGCCGCGAAATCAAAGGGCCGCGGCGTCGGTCTCTCCGGTGCGGATGCGGACCGCGTGGACGAGATTGATGACGAAGATCTTGCCGTCGCCGATCTGCCCGGTTTTCGCAGCGGACGTGATGGCCTCGATGGTCTTGTCGACCTGATCAGAAGCGACAGCGACCTCGATCTTGATCTTGGGCAGGAAGTTCACGGCATATTCGGCGCCGCGATAGATTTCCGTATGGCCCTTCTGACGGCCATATCCCTTGACTTCTGTCACCGTGAGACCGTGAACACCAATGTCGGTCAGGGCGTCACGGACGTCTTCCAGCTTGAATGGCTTGATAATTGCCATAACCATTTTCATGGGTTCTATCCCCGCTTGGGCCCGGCCCGGAAGTGGCCGGGCGTTTCTCGACTTGTTCGCCACGACGGTAAAGTTTCACTACCCGAGCACCCAGGCTCTTGAGATCAAATCCCGTGCCAGATCGCCGCTTTGCCTAACGGATTATGAAAACGGGCGGGTCAGCGAACTTGCGCGATCGCGAGATCAGCTCCTGCTTGGCCGAGCCAAATTCCAGCGGGTCCTTAGTCAGCGGGCAGACGAGGATCTGCAGCAATTTTTGATCGAACACTATTTCAGGGCGTTCGGCGGACGCTGACATCGGCGTCTCCGGCATTGCCTCTAACAACGCCCCGGCGCATGCCGGCAAAAAAGTGGACGCCGCGTCGTCTCAGCGTTCATTGCTACTGCGTTTGCCCAGACGATGCGGAGACAGAAAAGGCGCAATGGTGCAAGGTCGCCGACCAGCTCCGCCAAAATTGCCCAAGCTTGCGCGCTTGCTGGCGAGGCTTGGACCGATGTGCTGGCCTATGTGACCTTCTCGCCGCAGCCCCGGACCAAGCAGCACTCCACCACCCAATCGAGGACCTTAACGACGAGATTAAGCGGTGCACCGAGGTGGTCGGCATCTTCCTGAACGAAGACGCCATCGTACGCCTGATCGGCGCGATCCCGCTCGAGCAAAATAATGATGAATGGGCCGTCCAACGCGGCTGTTGCATGACTCTGTAAACCGCTGCCAATGAATGATGCAGCCTTCAGCCTTCAGCCCTCCGGCAATCGCCAGCTGATCTGCCCGGCTCCTGCCTACGATCGCGGTGATCGCCGCCAGCGACACCACGCAACGGGATACGATTGCCGCGGTCGGGATACCCTGTCATTCTCGTAGCGCCGGAGCCCAAGGAAAGGATGCAGATGATACATGGGCCTTAGCCCCATCGACAAGCCCACCACCCGCTATCGTTTTCGCCTGTGGGTGGTCACGAGCATCGAGTCCCCTGTCCGTTCGCGGCAGGCTGAGCTTAGGAGAGCCGCCGAGCTCAAGCGCCGCAACGGCATGGGCAGCAGGACTTTAGGCCGTTCCAAGGTCACGAGAACGAAGCCTGCGGCAGATCGGCCGTTTGTCCATCTCTCTTGTTGAGTTCGAGTCATGGAGGAGGGGATCAATCGGTGCGGAGGCCCGCTTGGGCGCAAGCTGTATTTTTCAAGAGTCTCGGGAATTCTCGATGGCGGGGTTGATCCTGCGGGCATTAGGAACCGGCAGATTGGTCGTCTGCTGGCACTCGGGTAGGTTATCTTTTTTAGAGAACACCCCAGGCTCGGTAACGCCCTCGTCCAGTGGTCTCGCGCAGACCAAGCTCATTTACGAGACTCAATGCTGCACGCGGTGTGATATCCAGCTCTTCTGCGATCATGCCGGCAGAAACGACTGGCCGGCTGAAGACGTAATCGATAAGCGCCGGCAATTTCGACGTCGATCGATGGCCGGCCACCCTTCGAAGCATCAGAGTGCGTTCGTTCAGCCACCTGTCGTGCGTCTTCAGGCCAATCTCACCAGCGGCCGTGATGGCCTCAAGCTCCGCGACGAGACGGGTTGCAAGGTCGCGCGAGCGGCGTCGCTCACGCGGGATCGTCTTCAGCCCCTCATGCAGGCAAGCCAGGTGTGAGCGTGCTTTTCTCCGATGACCTAGCAGCGCAGACGTAAGCAGCTGGCCAAGCCAGGGTCGGTGCTGAAGGGGCTCGAGACTGCGCCAGCTGTCCGCGGCAATGGCCGCCGCGAGCGTCGGAGGCAGGCTCCTGCTTTGCTGAAGGCCGCGTCTCCAGACGGCAAGACGCTTTTCTTCGTCCCAATCGGGGTCGTAGACCAGTGGATCCCGCTCGGTCATTCGACGGAGATCGCTGGTTAAGATCTGGTCGGTCTTGGCGATCGCGGCGTCGATTTCTGCGAAAGCCTGCGCGAGTCCGTCATTGCTCTGAGTTACAGAAGAGTAGTCGTGGGTTCTCGGCACATGGCTGTCCTGCTCCGCCTCATGATGCGTAGTTCCGATGTTCGGCGGTTCGCAGTCCTCCTCTTCTATTCCATTTGTGCCGGCTAACCCGCGCAGATCGGTGATCCCGACGGACGAGAGAGCCCAGTCGGGGCCCTCGCGGTGAATGCGCCGGCGGGCGCGGAGTACATCGCGAGCTCGGCTCAGCTCGTGAGTTGGCGCACGAACATCCATGCCAGCGTCATGAAGAACGAGATCTTCGAGGTGGACGAGTTCGCCTTCCAGCCATAGAGTGGCGCATGCGTCGGTGAAGTGCGTCCGACTAATCCAACCGTCTCGGATTGGGCTTTTCGCAAGGCGCTCATCTAGACGGGCTAAAGCATCTTCCGCGGCTGCGAGCGGAAGTGCAATCGCCGACCAGGGCAACGGTTCTGGTATTTTGTAGCTACTAGACAACGCCTTGATAACTTTGATGAGAATCGGCGACACGGAAGCTATCATGTCGCTAATTTCCGTCATAGCGACATAGCTTCAACTGCTATGATGAGCGTGCAAGCGTTAGTGCCGATCGGTCTTTAAACCGATGTCGGAGTCCTAGCCTCTATTCTCCTTCCTCGGCCGTCCGCCTGTAGAGCTGTAGAGCAACCCGGTTGGCATCATTACTACCGGCGGGGGCAGTTGCTGGGCGGCTCATCTACAAGCGGCGATGGCCCCCCACTGGGCCCCGCATGAGTCTGGCGCATGATTAGGCAGTCTGTAGCGGCGGTGCGAAGGTCATATCGAGAACTACCCCTCGCGGAGATAGCAGCCAGATTTGGCGAGTAGGCGTGGCAACGGTCGTCTTGAAGAGTTCAGTTCCGACCAGCTAACGGCGTATCGGCGGATGGTCAAAGAACGGTTACGAGACTTCTTCAAGAAGGGTTCGAACGATTAGCCAACCGTAGTTCGATTTGGAGCTTCGCGGGCCTTCACTCGCTCTGGCCAGTCGTGAGAACGCCTGTATCAAAGGCCTAGATTGAGCTAGGCTGTGTTGTCAGCTGACAACGTTTTGCTGCGAAGTGTTGGTGTCGGATTCACCATTAAAATGCATTAACCATGTTTCGCCGGACGCGCGGGCTACAAGTGCTCGAATGGGCGACCCGTCGGAATTCTGCAGATCACCTAGGAGGTGTTGTCAGCTGACAACGCCGACTCGCCTGCTTTCTCATCGCGCCTCTTTTGCCCTCCCCCACATCGCACAAGATGTTGTCAGCTGACAACAGTACGGGGGCCGACCGCAGACTACGAGACAAAGGCTCTTGAGCCGGTTCCGAGCGGGGATCGTCTCGAGCGGGATGGATCCATCCGAGCGGTAAATTGCCGGATCAACAATGTAGTTTCCTCAAGCGCCTTACCCGACCAGTCCATCTGTGTCGGTTTGGGGTGCAGTCTAGTCCCCGCTGGGACTGTCGAGGCTCGACCAAAAGTTGGAGGCCCCTTCGGGGGCAGTGGCGTGGTATGCGAGTACTTCAATCGCGCGGGTTGCATGGTCCACCGGGTTGATTCCTGACATTTTGGACCGGGCTGATGCCTGACAATATTCGATCATTGTTCTCCTGTCTGCGGCGTTTCCTGCGCGATGCGGAGCCGCGCGCGCGGCGGAGCAAAGCGCAGGAAACGCCGCTCGCAATTGATCAGCCCGAGATCGCGACCGCAGAAGCGCACGAGGTGGCCGCTAGTGTCGTGCTCACAGAGGCCGACGAGCTCACCTGCGAGCGCCTCGCCAACGAAAACGTGCTCGCCGCGCCATTTGATATCGCCGGTGGGACGCACCCGGCGAACCTCGTGATCGGCGTCGTACCAAGGGTCATCGAGACGGCGTGGCAAGGTGCGCGAGGGCGACTGCCAGAGTTTGACGGGCGGCATCTGGTCGAGCGCCTCATGTGGCCGCTCCTGGTTGAAGTGGTGGCGGAAGGCATCGAAGCGGCGTTGCTGCTCGGCGACCGTTGCCGCGGGCGGCTTCGTGGTCTGGGCCTTCAGCGTGCGGTGCATGCGCTCGTGCCGGCCGTTGTCCTGCGGGCTCGCCGGGGGGATGTAGCGCGGTTCGATACCGAGCTTGAGCCACCATACCGAGAGCGCCGAAAGGCCGCCCGCCCCCGTCGATCCAAACGGTGCACCATTGTCGGAGCGGATCGCGGCGGGAAGGCCGATGTCCTTGAAAACACGTTCCAGGGCGCTCCTGACGCCCGCCCCCGTCGGATCGACGATGCGCACTTCGATAAGATAGCGGCTCGCCGCATCGGTGATGGTCAGCGGATCGCAGCGGTTGCCGTCGCGGGTTCGGAACCAGCCCTTGAAGTCGATCGCCCATTCTTCGTTGGGTGCGCTTGCCGGCGCCGCCACCTCGCCTTGCGCAATCGCCCGGCGTCGGCGCCGACGCGCCTCGACCAGGCCCTCACGCTTCAGGATGTCGCCGATCGTCGAGGCTGCCGGCCAGTCGACCTCCGGCCGCTCATGCTCAAGCCATGCCTTGATCTTCTTCGGGCCGAAATGCGGAAACCGCTGCCGCGTCGCGACGATGCGATCGGCCAGCCGCCCCGCCGTCGCATGCGGGCAACTCGCCGCCGCGTGGCTGCGCTCCTCGAACCAGCGCCGCTCCCCGCTCTCCCGACGCCGCTTCCAGACGTAGAACGTCTCTCGGCTGACGCCGTGCCGCGCGCACAGCTCCGTCACCGAAAATGCCCCCGTCTCGTACTCTCGAAACAACGCGACACGCTCCTCCACAGGACTGCTCTCCCTGAAAGGCATCGCCTGATCCTCCTTCGAATCAGACGAGCCTTGCCTGTCAGGAATCAACCCGGTCTAATCTGTCAGCACTCAGCCCGGTCTGTACCCATCCAGCCCCCCGCCCGGCATGCAAGCAGCGGGTGGCGCATTCCTCGCTCGTGCCGCACCATTGCCCGCTTGATGGATTGGACAGCGCAACGCGAACGCTAGCGCCATTCGCCGTCTCCAGGCGTCATCCGTTTCCCTTGCCGCTAGTTGTCCCGCATGTTGTCAGCTGACAACAGTGCCGTGGCAACCGTGGAGCGTGGGGTCCGTTCACCTGCCGCTCGTTTCGCTAGGCTCAGAAGCCCCGAGCGACCAAGGAGGAGTCCGGGGTGGCCCAGGTAGCCCTGAACCAACGGCGAGCATCAGAAAACCCGCCAACTAATTCACCGCTCGGACCTCTTCCGGAGTTAAGGCGGTGAGGAGGTCATCCGTGGTCATGGCGGGTGGTTTGGCCTCGGGCCGCGTGCGGACGGTACCATGTTATAGCGGGTCCTAGGCGCGTGGCCGCTCGCGTAGCGAAGCCTGCAATGCGCTCGGTCTTTCCCGTTTCTTTGTGGCCGGGCCTAGTGACCGCCATTCTCTCCCTTGGCGAAGGCTTGGCGCGATAACAAAGCCGTTGTCGCTCATGCCGGATGTTGAGGCCGCAAAAGTAGGTGATGACATCGTGTTGAGAAAGGCACCGCACCTTTCCTCGTCACGGCGGATTTGGGAAAAAGCCAGGCACGAAGCTTCGCGTCGCGACGCGGATGAACTCATGGTTGGCGCCGCGGCTGTCCCCTTTTGGGAATCATGAGTGATGCGATAGCCGGTACTGAGAATCTGGCGAAGCCTCTAACGTCGGTACGGAAGCCCCGCCGGGCTGAGCGGCGCTCCGGCCCGCCAGTTCCAGATCCGTATGCGGCTTAATCCAAAGCGGGGCAGGATGCGGCCAACGCCGGCCGGTGACACCTTGATCGCTGGCGCTGCCGCGCACAATGCCTCGACGGCTAAGGTGGCTGTGGGTGGCGGGGGGTCGGCGATGAATGGGTCTGGAGGAGCGAGCGCGCAAAGTTAATCCTTTCATTCTTGCGCCGACTCGGGAATCGTGTTGAGTCTGCAGACGGTAATCCGCCGTCTGAGCTGCAAAAACCGTTTTGGATTGGAAAGATGAGAGTTTTTGAGACAGAGGAGGGGTGGCCGGAGACAGCGAGCGCGCGCATTTCCTGCCATGCCACTCTACTCTCTGGTCAACTCCGCTCGTTGGGCGCCGCCCTTTTTCCACCAGCGGCTGCCAAGACTCTTCGCCCGTTCTCCTCCGGAGAGGTGGCCAAGATCGTTCGCGTGTCAGACGGCTATTTGCGGCAACTTTCCCTCGACGGCCTGGGACCTGCCCCCGCGATCGGTCATGGCGGGCGGCGGTCGTATACCTTAGCTCAAGTGAATGAGCTGCGGGCCTATCTGGCTGCAGCCCGCCCGCGGGAGGCAGTTGATTTTCTCCCACGGCGGCGCCCCGGCGAAAAGCTTCAAATCATCACGGTCGCTAATTTCAAGGGCGGCTCGGCCAAAACAACGACCGCCCTGTATCTGGCCCAATATCTCGCCCTTTCCGGCTTTCGAGTTCTGGCCATCGACCTCGATCCGCAAGCCTCTTTGTCGGCCATGTTCGGCTATCAGCCGGAATTCGACATTGGGCAAAGCGAAACCATTTACGGCGCCATCCGCTATGACGACCAGCGCCGCCCCATGCGTGAAGTTGTGCGGCCGACCTATTTCGAGGGTATAGGCCTAGTGCCTGGCAATCTCGAACTCATGGAGTTTGAGCATCACACGCCGCGCGCCATGGTCGAGCGCCGCGAACGTGGACATGATCTTTTTTTTCGCCGCCTAGCGAGCGCAATCGATCAGGTAAGCGACGACTATGATGTCGTGGTGATCGACTGCCCACCTCAGCTCGGCTACCTGACGATGGGCGCTTTGAATGCGGCGACGGCGATGCTGGTGACAATCCACCCGCAGATGGTCGATGTCGCATCGATGAGCCAATTCCTTCTGATGACGTCGGATTTGATGTCCGTCATCGAGGAGGCGGGCGGCCGCCTCGATCACGATTTCATCCGCTATGTGATCACGCGCCATGATCCGAATGACGTGCCTGAGGCTCAGATCGTTGCGCTGCTGCGCAATCTGTTCCGCGAAAACGTGCTGCAAGCGACAGCCTGGAAATCCACTGCGATCTCCAATGCTGGCCTGACAAAACAATCGCTCTATGAGCTTGACCGCGGATCCGTCGGACGCGGCGCCTATGACAGGGCGGTTGAATCTGTCGATGCTATCAATGCGGAGATCGTGCAGCTGCTGAAGAAGGTGTGGGGACGATGAGCAAGCGCACGGATGCTATCAGGGGGCTTTTTACTGCCGCACCTCAGACGAGTCCGTTGTCAGCTGACAACACAGCACCAGCGCCGCTGGCGCGGGTGTCGTCAGGTGCTGTGCGCTCGCTGAAGGAATCTTTCTCAGAAGTTGAGAAGGAGAATCAGGAGCTTCGGGACAAGCTCACATCTGGCGCGACGATCGTAGAGATCGATCCCGGTCTGATAGATCCCTCGCCCGTGTCTGATCGTTTTCGCGACGACGACACGGCTTCTTACGAACTTCTCAAGCAATCGATTTCGCAGATCGGCCAGGAGGTTCCTGTCCTCGTCCGCAAGCATCCGACAATGCCGGGACGATATCAGAGCGCTTATGGTCATCGCCGGGTGCGTGCCGCGCGCGAGCTGGGTATTGCCGTCAAAGCGATCCTAAAACCGCTCTCCGACGAAGCCCTCGTCGTGGCACAAGGCCTTGAGAACGCGCCGCGGGAGGATTTGAGCTTCATCGAGCGCGCGATGTTCGCAATGCGCATCGAAGATGCCGGGCACAAGCGCGCAGTCGTTCAAGACGCGCTCGCAGTCGATAGGGCCGAAGCGTCAAAACTGATTGCGGTTGCGAGATCCATTCCGCCCGACATTATCGATGCTATTGGCAAGGCCCCAAAGGTTGGCCGCGGGCGATGGCAGAGCTTTGCTGATCTCTTGGCGGATGCGTCGGTGATCGACCGCGTAAGGGCGGCGATCGGGGACGACAAGTTCGCCGGCCGTGAGTCAGACGACAGATTTCTGACGGTGTTCTCGGCCGCGAATAAACCTGCTGCAACTCGCCAATTCGCGCGATCGTCTGCTGTGCTCGCCTCAGATGGACAGCGCATCGCTCAGGTCCGTCAGGGCGATCGAGAACTCAAGTTGACCATCGACAAGAAGGTCCCGGCGTTGTTCGCGGACTTTCTTATCACCCAGCTTCCGAACCTGTTCGAGACGTTTTGCAAATCGGACAGATCCGAGGAGACCACCGGGGCTTAGCCGCCTCATGAACAACCGCGAACCAGGAGCAGCACGGCAAAAGAAAAAAGGCCCCCGCAACGTCACCGTCCCGGAAGCCTCTCTTCGTAGTTTGGCGACTAAAGAGAATCACTTCCGCGCACCATAGTCAAGAGTCTTGTGAGAGACGGCGCCGTTTCGGCGAGCAGATTTTCTTTGCCCGCATAAGGCAAAGACATGCAATCACGTGCCCCAACGACGCCCTTTGGGCGGCGCTCGTTGAAGCTTGCCCATGTGGCAACACAAGTCGCAGTATCGACCAGGCCATCGGAAAAGATCGTCCATAAATGGAAGATCTTTCAGGCCATCTGCATCGCAAGGCCGCGCCTCGGTATCTCTGAGCGTGCGCTGACGGTGCTGGATGCTCTGCTCAGCTTTCATCCCGAGACTACGCTCACGGGTGAGGGTGACCTCATCGTGTTTCCGTCAAACAATCAGCTGACGCTGCGAGCTCACGGCATGCCGGTGTCCACGTTGCGGCGTCATCTCGCTGTGCTTGTCGACGCCGGGCTCATCGTTCGCAGGGATAGTCCGAACGGCAAGCGCTACGCTCGCAAAGGCAGCGGCGGTGACATCGAGCGCGCCTTTGGCTTTGACTTGTCGCCACTCGTCGTTCGCGCCGAAGAGTTCGAGAGGCTGGCTGAGGAAATCAAAGCGGAGGCTCGTGCTATCAAACATGCGCGCGAGCGCATCACACTCTGCCGTCGTGACATCGCCAAGATGATTGCAACGGGCATCGAGGAAAACGTGCCGACCCACAGGGAATGGAAGGGGCCGGCTGATTGGGACGAGGTGCATCGGGCATTCCGTTCGATCGTCGAGACGATTCCACGCCGGGCGACCTGCCAAGAACTTGAGGCGATCGCCGACGAACTATCGCAGCTTGCCGACGACGTCCTCAATCTGCTGGAAACTCACGTCCAAGCAGCAAATATGAGCGCCAATGAGTCCCATACTGAGCGTCACTTACAGAATTCAAACCCAAACACTCTTACTGAACTTGAACCTAGCCTCCAAGAAGGCAGGGCGGCGAGTACCGAGCCGCAACCACAACCGGCGCGATTTGCGGAAGGCTCCTATCCTTTGGGTATGGTCTTGAGCGCATGTCCAGACATCGTCGACTACGCCAAGGGAGGGATTTCAAACTGGCGCGATTTCATTGCGACTGCGGCGGTCGTTCGATCCATGCTTGGCATCAGTCCCAGCGCGTGGGAGGAGGCGCAGAGCGTCATGGGGGAGACTCAGGCTGCAATTGTGGTCGGCTGCATCCTGCAGCGAGGGGAGGTCATCCGTTCAGCCGGCGGATATCTGCGGGGGCTGACGCGAAAAGCCGAGGCCGGCGAATTCTCGCTCGGGCCAATCCTAATGGCGCAGATCAACTCACGACTGCACGAAAAACGAAGGGCCTAACGGCTAGTCTAGGTAAGTGTCTCTTGGGCCCAGCGGCTCGGGCCGTCGCAGGTTTGATGTTGAGGTTCAATTTGAAGAGGTCTTGGCTAACGGACTGGGCGCGAAGGCGACAGCACCTCAAGAAACGTCAGGCCAACATTGCGTACGGGCTAATGAGCGGTGACACCCACAGATTAGATCGTATGCGCCGTCGTTTTGCAACGACCTCAAGGCGCCTGATTCGTTCGCCGCAGCGCAGCAATTATCCGCCGCCAATTAAGCCCTTCGAATCTGTCTTGGCCTTGCATCGCTGTCTTTACGTCATGGCGCGCAGCCACGGCTGGCGCCATGGCGTCGACCACCGCCGGTACGAACTGCGGAACGTCCGCTTTTGTTGCCGGCGCCAGGTAAACACCTGTTGCGGTATCAGCCCGTGTCGTCGGGCATCTCGTCGCCGCCAGCGCCCACGAGTTTTGGCCGAGTGATATGCCTCGATAATGCTGCGCCGCGCTCGAGCATAGCTCTATAAGCCGCGCGACCATGCGTCCGCGAGTCTAAACGAAATGCTCAGGTCCGAGAATTATAAGGCTAACGTTTCTCATCTGCGACCTGCCGTGTGGGTAAACAAAAACCTGATCTGACGATCAGCCAAGGCACGAAGGCAATGCGCAACGGAACCAATCGTGCCGGCCGTTTAGACGGTCCACGCCTAAAAAAGGGTAACCCCGGCATTGCTGCCAGGGTTTGTGCTGTTGGATTTTGCTCAGCGAGATCCCGGATCGGCGGTACACCGCTTGCGCGCTGCACCGCGTCCGGGACGACTCGTCGTTAGAAGTCCATGCCGCCCATGCCGCCGGCGGGGGGCATCGCGGGGCCGGCAGCGGCCTTCTTCGGCAGCTCGGCGACCATGGCTTCGGTGGTGATCAGGAGCGCTGCAACGGAGGCTGCGTTCTGGATCGCGGTGCGGACCACCTTGGTCGGGTCGATGATGCCTTTGGAGACCAGGTTGCCGTATTCGCCGGTCTGGCTGTCGAAGCCGTAGGCGTACTGGTCCTTCTCCAGGATCTTGCCGATGATCACCGAGCCGTCTTCACCGGCGTTGATCGCGATCTGGCGAGCGGGAGCCGACAGCGCCTTGCGCACGATCTCGACGCCGGTCTTCTGGTCGTCGTTCTTGGTGCGCAGGCCCTTGAGCTGCTCGGAGGCACGGAGCAGGGCGACGCCGCCGCCCGGGACGATGCCTTCCTCGACAGCCGCGCGGGTCGCATGCATCGCGTCATCAACGCGATCCTTGCGCTCCTTCACCTCGACCTCGGTCGCGCCGCCGACGCGGATCACCGCGACGCCGCCTGCGAGCTTGGCAAGACGCTCCTGGAGCTTCTCACGGTCGTAGTCCGAGGTGGTCTCCTCGATCTGCGCCTTGATCTGGGCCACGCGCGCCTCGATGTCGGCCTTCTTGCCGGCGCCATTGACGATCGTGGTGTTCTCCTTGTCGATCATCACCTTCTTGGCGCGACCGAGCATGTTGAGCGTGACGTTCTCGAGCTTGATGCCGAGATCTTCCGAGATCGCCTGGCCGCCGGTCAGGATCGCGATGTCCTGCAGCATGGCCTTGCGGCGATCGCCGAAGCCCGGAGCCTTGACGGCCGCGACCTTCAGGCCGCCGCGCAGACGGTTCACAACAAGCGTGGCCAAGGCCTCGCCTTCGACGTCCTCGGCGACGATGACCAGCGGCTTGCCGGTCTGCACCACGGCCTCGAGCAGCGGCAGCAGCTCGTTCAGCGAGGAGAGCTTCTTCTCGTTGATGAGGATGTAGGCGTCGTCCATCTCAACGCGCATCTTGTCGGCGTTGGTGACGAAGTAGGGCGAGATGTAGCCGCGGTCGAACTGCATGCCCTCGACGACGTCGAGCTCGGTCTCGAGCGACTTGGCTTCCTCGACGGTGATGACACCCTCGTTGCCGACCTTCTTCATGGCGTCGGAGAGGAACTTGCCGATCTCCTGGTCGCCGTTGGCCGAGATGGTGCCGACCTGGGCGATCTCGTCGTTCGAGGTGACCTTCTTGGAGTTCTTCTGGAGGTCTGCAACCACAGCCTCGACCGCGAGGTCGATACCGCGCTTGAGGTCCATCGGGTTCATGCCGGCGGCGACCGACTTGGCGCCTTCCTTCACGATCGCCTGGGCCAGCACGGTGGCGGTGGTGGTGCCGTCGCCGGCCGCGTCAGCGGACTTCGAGGCGACTTCGCGCACCATCTGGGCGCCCATGTTCTCGAACTTGTCGTCGAGCTCGATCTCCTTGGCGACGGTGACGCCGTCCTTGGTGATGCGGGGAGCGCCGAACGACTTGTCGAGCACGACGTTGCGGCCCTTCGGACCGAGCGTGACCTTCACCGCGTTGGCGAGGACGTCGACGCCGCGCAGCATCTTGTCGCGCGCTTCAACCGAGAATTTGACTTCTTTGGCTGCCATCTGGAATTTTCCTTAAGGTGTTTGACTGGAGGGAGGAGGGAGGCTCTTAAGCCGCCTTCTTCTTGGACTCGGCGACCTCGAGAACGCCCATCACGTCGCTCTCCTTCATGATCAGCAGGTCCTGGCCGTCGATCTTGACCTCGGTGCCGGACCACTTGCCGAACAGCACGCGGTCGCCGACCTTCAGGTCGATCGGGATCAGCTTGCCAGCTTCGTCGCGGCCACCGGGGCCGACGGCGACGACTTCGCCCTGGGAGGGCTTTTCCTTGGCAGTGTCGGGAATGATGATGCCGCCAGCGGTCTTCTCTTCTGCGTCGATGCGCTTGACCACGACGCGGTCGTGAAGCGGACGGAATTTCATGCAGTCCTCCTAATATTTGCACGAGTTGAGACTTCAACCTTGTGAGCAATCGATGCCTACGAGTGCTAGCGCAGACGCAGCTGAAATAGGACGGGGCTTCTACAGGAGCAAGAGCTTCCAGCAAAAAATCACACTCAGAAGTCGTCTCTGCCAGAATCATTTATCGTAGCTAACTGGCCCGGCCGCTATTAGCGCAGTGTGAGGTTGCCCTGCTCGGCCGAGGTCTGCACGATTTCGCGGCGGATGCTCTTGGCCTGGAAGAACGCTCAGACATTGGTGCGCTCGAGAGTCTTAGTAGTTGCTAAAGCCATTCTTGGTCTCATTGACTGCTCGGATACGGCTCCGGCCGAAACGAACCCTAGCGCTGATGAACGCGCGACGTAACAGGAGTTCGCCGGGCTTGCTTCAGTGGACGGAATTCTCATCGAGTTAGCCGCGACATCCGCAACAGCCAAGGAGTGTGAACAGGTTCGGGATGCCGTCTCGTTCTAGGCAAGCCGATCTTGAAAAATAGCGCCTTTTTTCATCTCGCTCCATCGCTAACCTTGGCAGTTGACCGGAGCTGGATGAAAGCGGCCAGGGGCCGGCGGCGACCTCTTCAAGGAGCTGAACGAAACGCCCGCGCGGGAGAACTGAATCAAGACGAGATCAGCGCTCACGCAAAGTTCAATCGCGCTTCGTCCGCCCTTCTTCCGCGGTGATGCTGATGATCGTATACGCATGCTTCTCGCGTCTTATATTGCGACGAGATGGGCTTCCGGGGAGGCAACGAGATGCAACGCCCCCGGTTTCACCGCATCTTCTTCAGACCGCTCGCGAAGAGTGGGGGCGGCACACGACTGGATCGGGGGATACGCCGAGTCCGCCCCCGCATCACCTTGAGAGGATTGGTGACGCGAGTTTGAAGGTAGCAAACAAGGCGATAGCGTAGCTACTGCAACTATCTCACACCAGGATGGCTCGCATGAGGGTTGAATCGGCCGTGGCGATAGGTTGTATGCTGTTGGGTCCTCGGGTGTCCCGGCTGTGCGGAGAGAAGAAATGCCGATTGTCACGACAGCGAGCGCAAGTGACGGACAAAGAACATTGCAGACAAGACGAAAGATGTGGTTCGGAGCCTAACATCCATCAGCAACAATGCTTCGATTTTCGCCGTTAGTCGCCCCGCTCAACGCGGTCTTCAATCTCGATAGTGCGTCAGACTGACCTCTTTTTGCGCTCTGATCTTCCCCCGAGAAAGCGGACGGGTTTAAGCGGCTTTTAGCTCCATCTCGATCGGAGGGATATATCCGATGGCGGAATAGAGCCTGGTTCGATTGGAGAAGCCCGCGATGAAGGCGAAGATGTCGCGCCGGGCTTCGGCACGGGTCTGGTACTGACGATGATGAACGAGCTCGGTCTTGAGGGTGTGGAAGAACCTCTCCATCGGGGCATTGTCGTAGCAGTCGATGCGTCAGGCCCGCGGCGGTAAGGGCCGCGCGATACTCGTGTGAAGCGTACTGCACTCCGCGATCGGAATGATGGACCAATCCGGCGTCCGGCCGCTGCTGGCGAAGCGCCATCGTCAGTGCGGAGGAGACGAGTTCGACCCGCATGTGATCCGGCATCGCCCAACCGACGATCTTGCGGCTGAAGAGGTCCATGACGGCTGCCAGGTACAGCCAGTCCTCCGCCGTGGGACGTAGGTGATATCGGCCAGCCAGACCCGGTTTGGGGCCGCGGCGGTGAAGTCGCGCGCGATCAGGTTTGGTGCGATCGGCAGATTGTGGCGACTGTCGGTGGTGCGGACGCGACATGGCGGCGCCATGATCGCCCGAATGCCATGCCGTCGCATCAGCCGTTCGATCCGGCCACGGCTGGCCCACGTCCCCGCGTCCGCAGGGCGGCGTGGACTCGAGAACTGCCGCTGGCTGCTCTCGCGATGGACCTGCCGGATCTCGGCATCGGCGTCGCCTGCGTGGTGGGCCGCCACGCCGCCGATGCCGGCTCCTGCCGGAATTTGTCTATCCAGCGGCGCAGCACCGCGCAGACCGAGCTCCTTGGCGACCGATCCGATCGATCGACCACTCGATACCGCCAGTTCAACGGCCTAGCGTTTGTAGTCCTCTGTGAACCATCGAAGTTGACGTTCTGGCATTCGATACCTCCGGGCTCTCTGAGCTACTACAGGTGTCCACTTATTCGGAGGAGGTGCAGAAGTCCTATCTCACGAGCGTCAGAAAGGCGCCGATGCATCAGCCGCTCAGAGCAGCCGTCATGGATTTTGAGGTGGTGCATGATCGCGTGCTGCGCGATCACATTGGCGTTCGAGGTCATATGTCCCTGCAACTTCCTGGCCGCAGAAACGATCTCCGGGGGGCTGCTAAATAGCCCAGTCGCCAGCGAGTGATCGCCAGTTCCTTGGAGAAAGCGTTGACCAGGATCGTCCGTGAACGTACGCCGGGCTGCGCCATGACAATCGATTCATGGCGCTCACGAGTGAATACGAAGCTGGAATAGCATTCGTCGGAAAAGATCCATAACTGGTAGTTGATGCGAGGCCTCCGATAGCTCGAAGGGTACTTCGATCATAGACTGCACCAGTAGGATTGTTGGGCGAGTTGACGATAATGGATTTCGTGCGCGGTGTACCAGCGGCGCGGATTGCGTCAATATCGGAATTATATCGGGGCGGGCGGGCATCAACGAACACGGGTTTTGCGCCAGCGAGAAGAACCTGGGACGGGAATGTCGGCCGGCAGGGACGAATGGCGATGGCCTCGTCACCCGGATCCAGCAGAGCCAACGCAACATTGAGCAGCCCTTGTTTTGCATCCGCTTCGAGACTCTAACTGCCGCTGGATGAACATTCAGTGGCAGGTCAGCAGTTATAACGATATCGTTCAAATGCCAGCCGATGCCGGTTTCCGATGACAGCTTTTCGGCAACGGCGCTGCGAAGCGGCGTCAGGCCGATGGCATCCGTATAGCGGTTTATCTTGGCCTTGATGGCGGCAATTGCCCCCTCGCGGGCCGATGATGGTGGATCGATGATCACTTCACCCGCCGCCAGATCGATGATCGGACGGCGCCATCGGCAGCTAACTTAGCTGCGTCACGAGCGGCGGCAGTGCCCGAACCTAAAAGCAAAGACAGTGGTTGCGCCAGCAGGCGCTCCTCCTGAGCTGATTGTGGTCTTTCACGATCGAACCACTCGGCCGCATTTCGCGATCTGCTCAGTCATAGGTCGCGCTTCGATTACGGCGAACTCCGCAGCAGATGAAGCCTCATAGCCACTCGAGATAGGCGCTCCCTCCTCAATCCAGGCAATGCGTCCTTTCGATTGAAAAGGGCAGCAGAACGTCCTCCCGCCGGAGTATCGGAAACCGCAACGCCAAACCAATGTGCTCGAAACCGCTACTGAGGCGGTGTTCACCAACAGCGCGCGAGCGACTCCGTCGTGGCCAATCGGCGTGGCACATCGGTGGAATGTGGAACCTGCGCGCCGGATGATCGTGTCAGCGAGCCGATCACGCCCTTCCACGCTAAAGGAGAGGACGCACTGACCGTGCTGCATTTCTGCGGTCGATTGTACAGCGCATTGATCACGTGCATTGGCAAGAACAGACTGTGATTCGGGTCGCATGCGGAATTCCTTGCAAGTGACGTGTGAGCAGTCGGGCGCACGTCGGTCAAATATTTGATGCACCGACGCCACCATATCAATTGATAAGTGTGGTAGTTGATCGCACAACCTGTAAGGCATTGGCTTCAGTGGAATGCGCTCTGCAATTCAAAGATCTTCGGTGCTGTCGATGGCGTAACGCCTGAGATCGTCGCATGCATGGCTGCGAGCTGCAACTTTCGAACAGACAAGCAAGAAGCTTTTCTGTGCGGGCCTTGTAGCTCCGGACTCGATGATATCGTGCAGGGCCGCAACGATTGTCGACCTCGGGGTAGCGCCCAGAATTGCACCTGGTTCATCGTCTTAAATGGTCGTGGTCTATTGGCGAGAGGGTTGCCGCGGTTTGTTTCGTGCGGAAACCCGGAAATCGAGCCACGATCCGACAGGAGAAACGATCGACCCTTTCATTAACGGAGCTGCTGCGGCGACATCCGTTGCCTGGCCGATCATCAGATACTTTAAGCGGGACTATCGACAAGGGCGATTGAACCGCAACAATCGATCGAGAACGAGATATCGGGTGGATGAAGACCTATCCTGGGTCAAGATATCGCTCTTCCGCGCGAGCGAGTTCGTCGTACCTTAATAACTCGAAGATCTCTTCAAGGGTCGCGATAGCTGGCTCAATGCTGGCAACGCCTTCCTCAGCGATAATGCGGCCGCAGACGTGCCGCATTGCCGCAGTCGCAGCTCGCATGGAGTGATTGGCCCAGATCACGGTAGAGATGCCGGCATCACGGTATGACGAGACCGGCGTTCGATAGTATTTTGTTGGAACGATTACGACAGGTCGGTGGTTCTGCCAGGAACTCGCGAACGAGAGTATCTCGTCCGCCGTGCTCTTACGCGAGTGAATGAGGATCGCGTCGGCTCCCGCAGCGGCGTAAGCACTAGCGCGTACCAGTGCTTCGTCCATTCCATGGCCGGCGATCAGGGCTTCGATCCGAGCCACGAGGACCAAGTCTTCCGCCACTGTATCCTTCACTGCCCGCAGACGGCCGGAGAATTCATCGATATCTGCGAGCGGATGCCGATCGCCAATGAACGAGTTCATTTTCGGAAAGCAGCTGTCCTCAAGCGCGACGCCGGCAGCGCCGCGCTGACGGAGTTTCCGTGCCAGCAGGCGTGCATTGTTGAAGTTCCCGAAGCCGCCATCACCGTCAACGAGCACAGGCAGTTCGGTCGAGTCGACGATCCGCTCGACCACGTCGACGAGTTGGCTCCATGATGCTTCGTTGGCATCTCGGTAGCCAAGAGAGGAGGCGATTGCGAGGCCCGACGCCCACAGACCTTTGAATCCCGCGCGCTTGGCGATTGCGCCGGAGAGCGCATCGTGAGCTTCCATGAGGAAGGAGAGGTCGCGGTTGGAGCAGATCTGAGCGCGCAGCATTTCTGCAAGTGAGGCGCATGGTTTAGGGCGGTTGCCGAGAACTGACTGTGATTGCATCGCGACTCCTTTGTTGGGACATGTGACCGGCGGACATTCTCGGGATGTTCTGCCAGTTCTCGATCGAGGTAAGCCGATCGCGCTCGTGTGGCTCAAGCGATAGCTGACATGCATTATCTAGATAAATGCTTAGACGTGGCAGTTGACCGAACGACCAAATTATTGGCGAGCGCTGTGGGATACTTCGGGGAGTTCGGTTAAGCCCTAACATCGCACCTGCCCTGATTAACTCGCCGATCTGCCGCTCGAGCGCTGCCCGCTTGCATACTCCCTTAACAGCCACTTGGTGGTTCTATAGCGGCCGACGTAAAGCTTGTAGTTGCGGAGCCGCGCCCGCCTCTTGGCGGATTGCCGGCCGGTGCTGCCGTCCTCGTACAGTGGCTCCATGCTTATGTCGAAGTCGAGGTATGGCATCACCGTAAGCTCGAGGAAGCGAGCGCCTTCGAAGTCTTTGCCGCTATGGGCTGGTTTGTAGCTGGCACGAATCAGCATCGAGCGCAGCAGCATGTGATCCTCGCCATAGATCTGGGTGAAGATCTTGCGCTTCGGCCAGACGATCGACCGGGCGATGATTTCATTCTTGCGTTCCACATAGGCGCAGGCCAAATCGCCGGCGCCATAGGCGCGCGCCGGGTGCTCCGTGGCATTGCCGTAGCCGCCATACTTGCCGAGCTTTTCGACCGGTCCTGACATGCAGCTGGACGGGCCGACAATATAGACATGCTCGATCTCGTCCGGTGTTCGCGCTAGCTTCAGTTCGAGGCCCTGCTGATCGGCCGCGAACAGGTTGGCGAGTTGGGTGATCTCGTCCGCGCCGACGAAGTCGGCAAGGTACTTCTGCAGGTAGGTTCCGACCTTCATCTGAGTGTGGAGGTCTCGCTCACCATTTTCCACGCTCTCGGTGAAGGCAATCTTGCTTTTGTCCTTCCTGGAAACATGCAGAAAATGGTCTTTGGGAATCTGGTCGGCCCACCAGACGCCGGACGCAAAGAATGGTTTTTGATATTCGCCCCGGTCGAAGCGGGCCTGCTCGCGGCAGCGCCAGTTCGGGTCCGGTCCCTTGCGCGGGATCAGTTTACGGTTGAGGGTATTGGAAAGCCCGATCTTTTTCGACCCCCGCGTCTCTGCGATGGTTAGCGCCGCCTTGCTGGCACCGTCGACGAACGGCACGAATGTCCCGGGGGCGGGCATTTCGACGATCTGGTACATCAGGCGATGCCCGGTGCCGGCGAGCTGCGCCAGATCGGCCTCTGTGATTTTATTGTCGCTCATGCGTCATTTTCACGCGTCTGAATACTCGCCCTTAGCTTTGGCGGTGAGGCGGAGCCAAACAAAAGCGCCTCTAAAGCCTTCTCAGTGCTGTACTTGGCCAGGGCCTGAATTAACGGCCGCACATAATACTGTCTCTCTTCTTCCTGTATGAGCTTCGAATCGCTCAGCGAGGTCAGTGCCAGTTCGATCAACTCGATCGCCCGTTCCTTGTTGCCGCTCTCGTAATAGTACTCAGCGATCGCCCCATAAGACCGGAACTTATAGCCATCGGCTTGCGGTGGATTCAGCCATAAAATGTGTTCAGCCAAATCCCTGCCCATTGCAAAGCGCTCGGCAAGGGGGAGGTGCGAGGCATCATTTGCCGGATCGAAGAGTTGGGTTAGAGCCACCGTCATCAATTCCTCGGACCCTTTATCGATCGCGTCACGAACCAATTGGCGCATGACGGGCAAGCCGGCCCGTAAGTCGCGAATTTTGTGAAGCAACAGATTGACATGAATCTCACGAAGGTCGATTTCGTCCGGCATCAAGACGAGCCCCTCTTGGACCGCCGAGAGCGCCGTCGTCCAATCCTTTGCCCACAGCGCCGCCCGAAGTTTAGCGTAGATTGGCGAGGTGGGCGTTAGCTCGCGGGCTACCCGTTGGTTCTGCTCAATCCGCTTCGCGTCGGCGGCTTTAGCTTCTTCGCTGGTTCGCCAGACCCCTTGAAGAACCTTCGGCAAAACATCATTGAGTTGCATTGGATGTCCTATGAACGCGATGTGGCCGTCGCGATCGACGACGAAAGAGATGGGAATCCCGGAGCAAAACTGGGGTCTCCCCAAAGCTGCTTCATCTCGCCTGTGAAGTCGAACGCAATCCGATAGTTCAGTTTCGGAGACGTTTCGGTCAACCACGCCTCCAACTTGGTTCTGGCCTCGTCCGCCGTTGGTGCTTCTTCGCCACATGCGACTCCGATGACCTCAACTCCGCAATCTTTATATTTCTCCTGCAGTTGAACGAGATAGGGCATCGCCGCCGTCATACATCGTCCGCACCTACTTGCCCAAAATTCGACAATGTAGACTTTCCCGCACTCGAAGTTCGCAAGGGGCTGGCCACGCAGCCAACTCCCCACCTTGATGGGAGGAGCCAAAGATTCCATGCGCAGCGCCACGTTGCTGTCCGACATATTATCAAACCCTACGCGACTTATTTTGACCGCTTGTCTCTAAGAAACGGGTGGAGAGCATCGATCGCGTGCGTGCACTCAGCACTCTTAGTACTGCGTGTTTGCAATGAGTGTGCCAGCGGTCGGAGCGCGTTAGGCCTATGATCGCACTTTTGAAAACCCCCCGGCGCCCAATTCGGGCAGTGTTCTGAACCAGACGCGTTTGGCGCCAATGTCACAAACTAGACACAGATCGCGCCTTGCGCCGCCTACAAACACTGGTGTGGCGGTTGTGAGCCGACTTACAAGTATAGCTGGTGAGCTAGACGGATGGTCCGACAAAGACGAACAGTGTGTCCGCCAGCATGGCTTGCTTCGATAGCTCCGACCAGCGCGCGACTTCGTTGTGTTGCACGTCTTAGGTTTAAAGGCATGCAGAAGGGAGCTACGCACGGCATGAGAAAAGCGGGGTAACGAGGCCAGTGCCGAAGCATGCCAGAAGCTCTCAAGGAGAGCGATATGCCGCGAAGGAGATTGCAAACATATCCCATTTCGTCAGCCCGACGAGATCGACGACCCAGTGACCAATGTCCTGCGCGCCGCGGCAACTTCTGGGCAAGCTATCACGAAATTATCTTGCCACGGTAAAAGGAGTTGAAGCCGACGAAAGCGCCGTGTCCTGTGGCATGGTTATGGTCCGTCGCGAACGATCAGGCCGGCAGCGGCCCGATCGAAGTAGCGCGGCCGAATGTCGCAACCGCGGGGCGGCTCGAGATGGCGAGCTGATTCCTGCGTGAGGTTTGTCTGGCGCCGAACCGGCGTCCGGCGAAGCGGCGATCGACGTCTTAGTGGAAAATTACCGCGCCAAGTAGGGCCAGGTGATCAGATTGTCTATCAATAATCGTGCCGCGCTGCTAACCTTCTACGGCTCTCTAGCCGAACATGGGATTCACTTGCGCACGACCACCCGCAACTTCCGAAACGACGAGATGATGAAGCTTCGCGCGCCCGTGGAGAAGGCCCCAGACCTGCGCGAGATGATTGGCTTTGCCGCCAACGGCTGATGAAGCTGGAGGTCGCCGTACAGACCGGAGCGGCCTACGGCGAGCAGAGTGCCAGCGGTTGAACTACGCATTCCCAAACTGCGCAAGGAAGCTACTTCCCGGGTTCCTGGAGCCGCGCCGCATGGCTAAGAAAGCGCTGAGCGCAGTGACGAGGAGGCCTACGTGCAGGGCGTCTCGAACCGCTCGGTGGATCATCTCGTGCAGGCCATGGGCATGACCGGGATCTCCAAAAGCCGGGTCAGCCGGCTCTGCGGTGACATCGAAGACAAGGTGTGAAGGCTTTCCTCGCCTGCCCGATCGAAGGCGACTGGCCGTATTTGCGGACCGACGCCACCCACCTGAAGGTGCACCAGAATAGCCGCATCGTCTCGCTCGCGGTGTTCCTCGCGGCCGGTGTCAACGGCGACGGCCGGCGCGAGATCCTCGGCATGGACATGGGCCCGTCCGAAGCCGAGGCGTTCTGAACGACTTTTCTGCGCAAGCTCGCCCACCGCGGCCTACGTGGCGTAAAGCTGGTTGTGTCCGATGCCCATGAGGGCATCAAGGCCGCCGTCAGCAAGGCGCTCAACGCGACCCGGCAGCGCTGCCGCGCGTCCCCTTCATGCGCAACGTCTTCGCGCATGCGGCAAGAGCCGGCCGGCGCGTCGTGTCCGCCTTCATCGCCACCGCGTTCGCCCAACACAATGTTGAAGCGGCCAGGGCGCAGTGGCGCAAGGTCGCCGATCAGCTCCGGCCTCAAACTGTCCAAGCTCGCGACCCTCATGGACGAAGCCGAGCTCGGCGTGCGAGCCTATATGAGCTTCCCGGCTCCGCACCACGCCAAGCTCCACTCGACCGATCCGATCAAGGGCCTCAACGGCGGAATAAGCGGTGGACCGAAGTCGTCGGCATCTTCCCAATGAAGACGCCATCGGTCGCCTCGTTGGTGCGTTTTTGCTCGAGCAAAACGACCAATGGGTCCTCCAGCGCGCCCGCTACATGACACTGGAAACCATCGCGTCATTGAGCGATCATCGTCGTTCTGCCCGCTGTGGCAGGCTGATGCCTTCCGACCCGCCGGAACATCGGCGGTGACCTGCCGCCAGCTACACCACGCCACGGAACACGATCCGCCCAAAACGCCGTGATCGACGGGCTGAGCCGTCGCCTACAGAACTGCCGCGCGCTCAGATATGCTCCACCAGCGAACTCTCCTTTTCCATGGAAGCTCACGATGCGCTCTCCAGCGTGATCCCAAGAACGCAGGGTTCGAAGCCCGTGGGCGGCGGGCCTACCAATTCTGCCTGCTCTTTCGGCTCGCGAGACGCCAATAAGGATCATGGAGCCAACTCATCGACATGGTCGAGCGGATCGTCGACTCGACCGCACGGCCTGTGCGCGTTCACGGTGATGGCTCCTTCGGCAATTTCAATAATGCGCGCCTGCTAGCACGAGAACTTCGTCAGCGCGGGCGTCCCGGGTGTCGCGTATGAAGGCCCCGGTGAGAGCCGACGCGAACTAGTTGCCAAGGCTCGCATGATGCCATCCACGCAGCATTCCCGGGACTTGAGGCCGTCGCGAAAGCTCGACGTCGCGCTAGTCCTTATCCTCGTCGCGCTCCTGCGACGGATCTGAGATCAGCTTGAGGCGTATCGCCTTGATGATACCCAGGACGCGGGTCCTCGTATCAAGCTCTTGCCGGGCGTTCTTAACATGATAATTGACCGTATTCTCGGTGATCTTCAGTTCCTTCCCCATGACGATCTCCCTTCTGCCCCCAACTGGAGGCATTGTTTTTCGCGCTCGGATAGCTTCACTGACGTATCGTGGTTCATGTTTTAGGCGCTCCGTATTACGACCAGATCGCAATCTCTAACCAGCAAGCCGCATGCCAGTTGGGGGCTTGAGAAAATCAGGCGACAAATGCTTGAGAAAGGGCGGACGATCGATTTGCGTCGCCTTAGCGGTCGAAGCATCGCGACATAAGTCGGAAACTCAACGTCCCCTTTGCAGCACCGGCGACATCAGTCGATATCGATCAAGAAGAGCGCGGCCTAGAATGGGACCGTTTTGCTCTCTTCATCTGCGGCGACGGCGCGGTGTGTAACTGAACAGTAACCGGCATGTGGCCCCCACCGAGCCGCCGCTCGGTTTGCGCTCGATAAAGCCTGGCATGAGCTGATCGGTGGAGGTGGAACGATGGCAAATGCCATGCTTGATGCCAGGCAGGAAGATGACGCCTATCGTCGCGTCGAGGTGATCACCGGGGAGCGCCGACGGCGTCGGTGGACTAGCGAGGAGAAGGCCCGGATCGTGGCAGAGAGCTTTGAGGAGGGTGCGAACATCTCCGAGGTTGCGCGGCGCAATGGCGTTTCGCGCGGGCTGCTTACGGTGTGGCGCCGCCAAGTTGCGGCGGCGGTGGGGGGCAAGGCACCGAACTTCGAGCCAATCGAAATTGGTCCCGGGATCGATAGCGGGACAGCGGGCGAGCATGAACGTATTTCCGGGCTACAGACGAGGCCTTTGGAGATCGCCGCGCCGCCGGCCAAGGTTTGCGGAGTTGTCGAGATCGAGGTGAACGGGGCGCGCATCCGGGTCGAGCCGGGCGTTGAGCTGGCGACGCTGTCGACCGTGCTGGCGGCGCTTCGGGGTATCCGGTGATTGCGCTACGCTCTGACCTCAAGGTGGTGCTGGCGACACAGCCGGTCGATTTCCGCAAGTCGGTGCATACACTGTCGGCACTGGTGAGCGAAGCGCTGCGTGCGAATCCGTATTGTGGTGACGTCTTCGTGTTCCGCAGCAAACGCACGGACAGAGTGAAGCTTCTGGCGTGGGACGGCAGCGGCATGGTGCTGGTGACGAAGTGGTTGCACCAGGGGCACTTCACCTGGTCGCTGATCCGCGAAGGCGTGGTGCATCTCAGTGCGACACAGCTCGCAATGCTGCTCGACGGACTCGAGTGGACGCGCGTCTCGGCCAAGCTCGTGAAGCAGCCGGCAATTGTCGGCTGAGAGGAGAGGATTTCGCTGGAGCCTGCGGCGCGCGGAGGTATGGTCCATTTATGGCGATACGCCCCGGGACGTTTCCCGACTGATCCAGCCGCTCTAACGGAGATGGTGCTCGCGCTCGACGCCCAGAACGAGAAGCTGCGTGTTGCGGTGCAGACGCTCAAGGAGATGATCTTCGGGAAGCGCTCGGAACGCCTTGCCACGCTCGTGGCCGAACAGCTTGCGCTTGAGCTTGACGATCTTGAGACCAGTGTCACGCCGCCTGCAGCTGCCAACGACGATGCACCTGCGGTGAAGCCGTCCGATAAGCTACGTAAGAAGGCGCGCCGCAACATCGGCGCGTTGCCCAAGCATCTGCCGCGCTGTGAGCAGGTCCTGGAGCCGGAGGTGACGGCCTGCCCGTGCTGCCAGGGCCAGCCTCACAAGATCGGCGAGGACGTCAGCGAGGTGTTGAACGTGATCCCGGCGCTCCTGCGCGTGCTGCGCACGATCCGTCCCAAATACGGCTGCCGCGGCTGCACCGATGGCGCGGTCCAGCCAAAGTGCTGCCGCGCCTGATTGAGGGCGGTATGGCCTCGACGGCCCTCGTGAGCCATATGGTGGTCTCGAAGTTCGCCTGGTATTTGCCGCTGTACCGGTAAGTTCAGATCCTGGCCGGCCACGGCATCCATCTTGACCGCGCGACACTCGCCGGTTGGGTCAAACGTACCGCCTGGTGGCTCAGGAGCCTTTATGAGCTGTAGCTGCGGATCATTCAGGCTGCGCCGCGCGTGTTCTGCGACGAGACGCCGATGCCGGTGCTTGATCCAGGACGACATCGTCCCCGCATCTGCCAGTTCTGGGCGCATGCTATGGATCACCGGCCATGGGGTGGCCCCTCGCCGCCGGCGGTTACCTACGTATTCGCCGACGGCCGCGGCACCGAGGAGATCGCCGGACAGTTGACGGGCTTTTGCGGCGTTCTGCAGGTGGACGGTTATGCCGCCTACAAGGCCGTGGCCCGCCGTCATGGCGGCGCGATCCAGCTCGCCTTTTGTCTCGTCCATGCTCGACGCAAATTCGTCCAGGTGTACAAGTCCACGCAGTCGCCATTCGCGCGCGACGTGATTGAACGGCTGCAGGCGGTCTATGCGATCGAGGCAGAGATCCGCGGCAGCAGTGCGGAGCAGCGGCTGGCCGCCCGCCGCACCAGGAGCGCCCCGTTGATGGTGGCGCTCAATGCGCTACTGATTGAGATGAGCTGTTTTCCCAATCGAAGCTGACAGAGGCGATCAACTATGCGCTCAATCACTGGGACGGACTGACGCTGCTTCTCAGCGATGGCCGCGTCGAGGTCGATTCCAACACGGTCGAGCGTTCCATGCGCCCGATTGCCATGGGAAGACGCAACTCCTTGTTCAGCGGGAGCGAAGGCGGTGCCGAGAGCTGGGCCATCCTCGCGTCGCTCATGAACACCGCAAAGCTCCATGAGCTCGATCCGCAAGCCTATCTGACCGACGTGCTGGAGCGCATTGTCTCCGGTGGAACCAAGAGCCATCAACTGCGCGAACTGCTCGCCTGGCACTGGAAGGCGGCGCGCCAGCGCACCGCACAGGCCGCGGCATGAGCCCGGGTCGTCATAAAGCAGCGTCGTCAATGACGGCAGCCGCGATGCCACTCGAGGAGCTCGAGCGATGGCTGCAGGCTAGGGTCGATCAGCATCCTGACGCCACCAATCTCCCCATGCTCGACGGCTACGTCGCCGCAATCGTGGCCGGACCGGTGTCGATGAGCCCACTCGACTGGATCTGCCCGCTGCTCGCCATCGATGCCGATGCCTTCAACCACGGCGGCACCCCGGAGTTTGCAGCCATATCGGCTGTCGTCCTGCGTCACAACGACATCAGCAACACCCTCTCGACCGCACCCGACAGGTTCGCGCCGATGCACCGGCGTAAACCCAGTGGAGACGTCGATCCGCGACCATGGTGCCAAGGCTTCTACGCCGCGATGCGGCTCAAGCTATTGGCGTGGGCACCGTTGCTGGACATCGGCAACGTCAATCACGGCCTACTTCTACCTATCCTGCTGCACTGTCGCGACGATCAGGGCCGACCGCTGCTTGGACCGCCACGAAGCGGCCGCGAGACCAAGAAACTTCTGCGTAACGCCCACGCCGATATTCCCACGGCGGTCGAAGCCTTGCGGCAATACTGGATGCCGATCCGCTACGCCCGCGCTCACTGATCACTGCGGACGTGGGAGCTCATGCCGGTTACCTTCAAAATAACCGCGGCAGCGCAACCTACGGGAATCTCGCAATGCATCCCCGCTTTGGGACTGAAGGCCGTGGGGAGGGGGCCAAGGTCCTCACGCGTGTGTGTCGCCTGACCCCGGCAGTACAATGGTCAAACACTTGATCAACGCAGCCGTGGAAAACGGTTTGGCAAGAAAGCAGATCCCGCCAGCCTTGATCGCTCGTGCGCGCACCCCATCGCCGTGATGAAGATGAACGGCATACGATGACCGGGGCTTCGCATATGCATCAGCAGGTCAATTCCGCTCATCATGGACATTTGGACGTCGGTAATCACGCAGGTCGTCTCGGCCAATGCCGCAGCGCGCAGGAACTCCTCGGCGGAGGCAAAGGCAAGGACCGCGTATCCGTACGATGCCAGAAGATTGCTCGTTGCACTGCGAACGGATGGATCATTGTCGATGACCGAAATGATAGAAGGCTTTGACAAACTGATTGCTCGTGATCCGGGCTGCTCCGCCTGCGGAATGTTCACAGTAGAGGGGCTACGAGCCACATCAGAGGTTTGGGAGCAGCTTGAGTGTCGGGAGAAGGAGACGCTGCAAGACGCGGAACGTCTAACCGAGCAACTTCTGGACCGGCTGATTTCCGAAAGTTTGCCGGACGAATCCGTAACCCAGGATCATGTCAATGTACTGTATCGGCATTGGCCATTGCCGATGTACAATCTCGACCTCCATCCGATCCCGGTATCTCTCGAAGAGCTGAAGGCCGAGCAGGAGCGCCTCCTCTGGGCAGAGGTCGGCGACCCTCGATGACACTGACGATTTGAGTGATCAATCCGATATCAGCATGAGTTTGCGAGGTTTGAGCTGGTCCCGCAAATCTGAACAGCGCGATAAGTGGAGTTTCTGCCTGACGGCGGGCAAGATTGACCCGCGAATCAGGAGCGACGATGAGCAGACGAGCACGGCGGAACGACACTGCGGCTTTCACGGCGAAGGTGGCGCTTGCCGCCCTCAAGGGTGACGGCACGCTGGCACAACTGGCGGAGCAGTTCGACGTTCACCCCAATCAGATCACATCGTGGAAGGCGCAGCTCGAAGGCGGCGCTGCCGATGTGTTCGGTCCGGACGGCGGGAGTCGGATCGCCGAACCCACCATCGACGTGAAGTCGCTGCACACCAAGATCGGCGAGTTGACGCTGGAGAACGAGTTTTTAGAAGGAGCGCTCACCAAGGCGGGATTGCTGAGCGCAAAGCGATGATCGACCGTGAACACGATCTGCCGATCAGCAAGCAGGCGGAAGCCCTGAGCATCAGCCGCGGCAGCGTCGATTACCTGCCGCGTCCGGTGTCGCCCAAAGACCTCGCGCTGATGCAGCGGCTCGACCGGCTGCACCTGGAGTTTCCATTCGCCGGTTCGCGTATGTTGCGACGCCTACTGGCTGCAGAGGGGTGCAAGATCGGCCGCCGGCATTTCAAACCGCTGATGCGGCGGATGGGGATAAAGGCGCTGTACCGCCGTCCGCGCACCACCCAACCCGAGCCCGGGCACAAGATCTATCCATAGCTGCTGCGCGGTATGGAGATCACGCGTCCGAACCAGGTTTGGGCGATGGACATCACCTACATCCCGATGGCACGAGGCGTCGTTTATCTGGCCGTGGTGCTGGACTGGGCGACCCGCCGGGCGCTGTCGTGGCGGCTGTCGATCACCATGGAGGCCGCATTCTGCGTCGCGCCACTGGAAGATGCCATGGCCCGTCACGGCAAGCCGGAGATCTTCAACACCGACCAGGGCTCGCAGTTCACCGGCGCGGCGTTCACCGGAGTGCTCGCTGACAATGACATCGCCATCAGCATGGAGGCCGCGGCGCCTGGCGGGACAACGTGTTCGTCGAGCGGCTGTGGCGCAGCGTCAAATACGAGGAGGTGTATCTGCGGGCCTACGACAGCGTCAGCGAAGCTCGCGCCTCGATCGGCCGTTATTTGGACTTCTACAATTGCCGCCGTCCACATTCGAGCCTTGACGGCGGCACACCGGATCAAGCCTACTTCACCTCGCTGCCGCTTCGCACGGCAGCCTAAACCCGGCAGAGGCTCCACTTATCGACGCGCAGTTGCTGTTCAGACAACCGGGACCAGGTCAGTTACGCGGCCAAGGTCATTCGAATGGGACGCCTTCTTTGGTGTACCCAAGTTTGTCGGCGGCGACCACTAGTTCGTCTCAGGGTGGGTCGCGCATTTATATGGCTTGGTCACGCCTTGGTCGAAATGCATCTCGCCGAGGCACGAAGAGACACCCGCTATAGGGGCTATGACCGCAGCTTTTCGATCTCCGAACGCAACTGCGCATGTTTTTCAGGATTTTGCGTTTTCAATTTTGCGATATTGAGCAGCTTCCGCCGAACCGCCGGTAATTGCGCGGCCTGCGGTAAGCCGATAGGCCTCGAAGTCCGGCTCGCCGTCATGGAGCGTTAGCAGAAAGCGCATCGCCGCGTCGTCGAGCCGTGCAAGCATATCGGACAATAACCGCGACCGCGCTGCCTTGAGCTCGTTGAGGCCGACGGGCGGCACCGTCACTCCCTCGAACTCCTTGGCAAAGATGTCATCAAGTTCTGACAATGACGGACGGACGAGTTCATGCGGAGGACGCCCCGAACTTGCGACGTAGACGAGGAACGTGCGGTAGAGCGCGTCGGTCAGTTCTTCATTGTCATACAGAAACTTCACCTCGAAGAGGTCGCGCGGATGCTGTCGGTCGACAGCAGCATTGAGCTTGCCGCCGAAGAGATCCTCGAATGCCACCACTTGCATCTCCGCAAATCCGAAGGCTTCGGCGGCCGGATCGCTGACGACGCGAAGCTCGGGAGCGTGAACCTTGCCGCATGCGACAGGTGACGTCTCGACTTTGATTTCGGCGCCAGCCTGCCGGACGAGGAGCCGCGTGTCGTTATTGTCGCTGCCGGCGATGCGCTGAACGCTGACGCCGCGGAGATCACGCTGAATATCCTCGCGAATGCGATCAAGAGCGGCGTCGATCCCTGCGAGGGTTGCGTCGCGGTCGCCGATCGGCAAGTAGACGAGGTCAATATCGACCTACAGTCGTGGCATGTCGCGATAAACGAGATTGATCGCGGTGCCGCCTTTCAGAGCGAAGCTGTCCTGACTCGCGATGTAGGGCAATGTCCGGACCAGCAGCTCCACCTGGCGCATGTATCGTTCACGCGCCATCGACCGTTTCCTGTGGCACGAGCTCGGCCGGAACTGTCATGCGACAGGTCGGGTGAAGCCGCCCGCCTTGCACAAGGCTGCGGTCACCGCGGCCCAATTCTATATGGGCGGTGTCGATGTGCTTTCGCCACGGATGTACATGCTTGTCCGCATAAATGAAAAACAAGCGCTTGACTTTGATGCTGCGGCACTCCTCGAGCAGTTGGTTCAGCAGTTTTGGTCGCAGGCTCACCAAGCCCTCGAACAGCGTATCGACCTTTTGGAAGCTTTCATCCGCAGGGAGCTCATCCAGCATTTCGAGAATCGCTCTCTCAGGCGAAGACATCCTGATCGGCCATCTCCAGGGGCTGAGCGCAAGTTCGCTGTTATCGTTGTCCGACAGGCTGAATGCGGCATCCTCGACGCCGACCGGCTGAGATCCAAACGGTGCGTCGGATGTCTGAGCGGTCAGGAAGGTCCCGCGGCTGAAAGAATCCGAACGGCGACCCGAGCAGCCTTCGAGGACCTTGTCACCCAAGCGATCAACGGACAGGTTGCTTTCATGATCATCGCCGGCGATCTCTATGATGGCGACTGGCGCGATTTTCAGACCGGGCTCCTTTTCGTCCGGCAGATGGGGCGCCTGCGCGCGGCGAACATCCCGGCTTTCGTTCTTCACGGCAATCACGACGTTGAAAGTCAGATCACTAAACGGTTGCCACTCCAGGACAACGTGCAGGTGTTCAGCTATCGCAAATCCCAGACCTTCAAACTCGACGATCCTCGCGTTGCGATCCACAGTCAGAGCTTCCGTATGCAGGCGACGACGGATAACGCGGCGGCGGCTTATCCACCGCCCGTGAAGGGGTATTTCAACATCGGTGTTCTACACACCGCCCGTGGAGGACCGAAAGGCCCCCATGAGAATTACGCACCGGGTACGCTCGATGAACTGGTAAACAAGGGCTACGACTACTGGGCTCTTGCACACGTGCATCAGGGCGGCGTGCTGCACGAGCAGCCGCACGTCTCTGCGGCAACCTGCAAGGCCGCCATATCCGCGAAGCCGGCGCAAAGTCGGCGCAGTTGATCACGGTGAGGGACGGCGCGCTGCAAGGCATTGAGCCATTGCATACCGACGTCGTGCGATGGATATATCTCGACGTGCCGGTTGGCGAACGCGCACGATTTGGGGACGTCATCGATCAAATCAAGAGCATCATCGGCGAGGCCACCAGAAACGCAGAGGGCCGGTTGCTGGCCTGCCGCATCCAGCTGAGCGGCGCGACCGCTCTCCATGGCGAGTTGCTGGCCTCCGGGCTGCAATTGCTGGCGGAAGCGCGCGCCGCAGCCCTCGCGCTCGGTGAAGAGGTCGCCTGGATCGAACGCGTTATCAATGTGACCAGATCGGCATCGGCGGTCTGCATTCTGTCGGATGGGAGCGCGATCAACGATCTCCCTGTCCTGCTGGCTCATGCTGCGGACGACGCTGACTTGCAGGCGGAGATCGCGAGCGATCTGGGCGATCTCGTCCGCAGGCTTCCGCATGATGCCGCGCTGGATATCGACGATCCGCTTCTGGAGGCGGCGATCAACAAAGACTTTGGCGCGGTGATTGAGCAGGCAGGCGCATATCTGAGCGCGCGCTTGGCTGCGAGAGAGGCGGTGATCCATGCGTGTCCGTTCCCTTGACCTGATCCGGTACGGACACTTCACCGAAGCCTCGCTTCATATTCCGTCTGAAGGGCCCGATTTTCATATCGTGTATGGCGAGAACGAGGCCGGCAAGTCGACGACGATGTCGGCGATTGAAGAGCTGCTGTTCGGGATTCCGGGTCAGTCTGCAAGAAACGTTCTTCATGAGAACGCGGCGTTGCGCATCGGCGCGACGTTGGAACGTGAGGGAACGGAGCTATCGATCCGGCGGCGCAAGGGCAACAAGGACACGCTGCTCGGCCTTGACGAGCTGCCTCTTCCTGCGGGCGACGGGCTGCTTGGACCGTTGGTCGGCGGGATAGATCGCGCATTCTTCTGCCGGATGTTCTGTCTCGCCCATGAGCGCCTGCGCGATGGCGGCCGGGACATCATCCAGGCCAAGGACGATGTCGGCGCGACCTTGTTCGCCGCGGGGGCGGGCGTCTCCGGTCTTCGCGATCGACTGGCGGCGATGCAGGAAGAAGCGGACGGGCTGTGGGGCAGCCGCAGGGCGGGGCACCGGAAATATTACCAGGCGGAGGAACGTCTCAAAGAGGCCGAAGCGACGTTGCGCCAACACACGGTCACCGCGACCAAATGGCAGGAGCTGAAATCCGCCTATGAAGAGGCGCGCGACGCTGTGTCCAGATCGAGAAAGAGATCGAAGAGCAAGTCGCCGAGCTCGCCAAAATCGTGCGCGTCCGGCGCGTTTATCGCAACGTACGGCGTCTCGGCGAAATCGAATACGAGATAACGGCCCTCGGCGTCGTTGCCGATCTGCCCGCTGATGCCGCGAAGCAATTCGACAAGGCGTCGGCCGATAACGCCGCCGCGGAGGCGCGCATCACAGCCTTTCAGAAACAGATAGCAACGTTCAGCGCTGAGCGCGCCGCGATCGCGATAGACGATAACGTTCTGCTCCATGAGGCGGAGATCGAACGCCTGTCCAAGCTCAGAATCCAGCTCGCTTCGGGAAGAGCTGATTGCCAAAGCGGCGGGCGGAGCTCGCAGCGGCGGAAGACGCTCTCAAGTGGGCCGCGTCCGAACTGGCTTGGACGGGTGAGACCGCCGAGCTGGTTGATAGAATCCCGCCGCGTGCCAAAGCTTCGGCCGTGCAAGGCTTGCTGACCTCTCGCGGCGGCCGCTTTGCGGCCGTCGAGAATGCCCAGAAGACCCTTGAAGACGCGGGCGAAAAGCTGGCCAATCTCCAGGCTCGCATTGAGGCGATCGGGACCCCCCAGGATCTGTCGGGCTTGGCGGGCGTGGTCAAATCCACTTCCGCCTTGGGCGATCTTGACGCTCCTCTCCTGGCTACCCAGCGAGAGTATCGGGACGCGGATGAACTATGTCGGCAGCAAATGGCGATGATGAATCCCGCGGTCGTTGACGAGACGAGTTTGCGCGCCATGAAAATCCTGGTCGAAGCCGCAGTGAAGGCACATCGCGACGCGGTGCGCGATCTTGAAGGCCGTACTCAAAGCCAGCAAGCGGCTATCCGCGATCCGACTCGGGCTGTCGAGAACAATCGAAAGTCCTACGCGCGGTTGGTATCCGATGAAAAGATCGTGTCGGCCGAGGATTTGACGAAGCTGCGGGAACGCCGGGACGCAGGATGGCCTATCATCAGGCGTCGGCATGTCGACAATATCGCAGTGCCGGAATCGGAAGAGCGCGCCTTCGCAGATGGCGACGCGCTGCTCCACGCCTATGAAACGGCTGTCGGCCATGCCGATGCGGCGGCGGATCAGCGGTTTCAGAACGCAGAGTCGACGGCTGCGGCCATGGTGCTGGCTCGGCAGATCGCCGACCAGCAAGACGCTCTCGACTCCAACAAGCAAGAACTTGCCTCGTTAGCTGCAGAGCGGAGCGCCTTGGCCATGCCTGGGCCGGCATGTGGAACGGTGTCACGGATGGCCCGTTGCCCCCTGACGAGATGCTCGACTGGCTCGACGCGAGGGCCGATCTGCTGGATCAGATCGCCAAGCGCGACGGCGCAGCTCGCTCGGCAACGTCGCTGCAACACGAAATCGCAGAAGCCAAGCGACAGCTAGTGGGCTTGCTGCAGGATACGGCGATTGCGGCCTCGGCAGGCAGCCTGCCCCTGAACGGCATTTTGGCGACGGCGGAAGTGCGCATCCGCACGGAAGAGGCGAATGCGCAAAAGCGGACCGAGCTTGCGCTCGATGAGCGGAAGCTCAAGGCCGACGTCGAGCGCAAGCGCGGTGTGGTCGAGGGCGCCGAGAAAGAACGCGCCGCCTGGAATGCGCAGTGGAAGGACGCCTTGGCGGCGCTCAGTCTTTCGGCTGAAGGTCCCATTGAGACCATTCAGGAGCAAATCGACGCGATCGACCAGATGCGCGAGACGTCAGTTAAGATTGCGGACTTGCAGCACGAGCGAATCGGAAAGATCGAGCGCGACATCAAGGCGTTTGCAACGGAGGTCGAAAGGCTCGTTGCATCGGTGTCGGTGCAGCTGGCGGGTGAGGACGCAGACGAGGCCGCCCTCAAGCTTCATGCACGATTGAATGCGTCGAAGCAGGCGCGTGACTCACTTAACGAGAAGAGTGAAGCGGTTGAAAATCTTCAGAAGAAGCTGGACGACTGCGACAGGTCGAGAAATGACGCGCGGGTCATTATGACAGGGCTCCAACGGGCGGCCGGCGCTGGAACGATCGACGCGTTGCGCGAAGCTATTCAGCGGTCTGACCAACAACGCGCGCTCAAGGATGAACGGGCGCGGTTGCGCGACGCTCGAAGCCGATGGTGACGGTCTTGGCCTAGTGGTTCTCGCCGAGGAGTGCCACAGCAACGATCCCGACCAGGCTGCGGCGCGGGAACAGACTTTGAAGAAATCGCTCGAAGAGGTCCGGGAGCGGCAACTGACCAATATCCAGCACAGTAAAGATACCGAGCGCGTATTCGAGGCCGTCGGCGGCGACGCTGCCGCGCAATATGCGCGCGTTCGTTCGGCGTCGGTGATCCTCAGATGGGCGATCGAGCGGTTCCGGCGTGAAAAGCAGGCGCCGCTGCTCAAGCGAGCCGGGGAATTGTTCTCGATCCTGACCGCCGGTTCCTTCGAACGGCTTACGCTCGCATACGATGAGAAGGATGTTCCGCACCTAGCGGGTCTGCGCGGGGATGGAGGCGCCGTCCCAGTATCAGGACTGAGCGAAGGCGCGGCCGATCAGTTGTTGATGGCCTTACGCATCGCTGCCGTAGAAGAGTATCTTACGCATTCCGCGCCAGCGCCATTTATCGCCGATGATCTTTTCATCAATTATGACGATGCGCGGGCTGCGGCTGGTTTCAAAGTCCTGCAACAGCTGGCGGAAAAGACGCAAGTGCTCTTCTTCACTCATCATCAGCATCTGGTCGGCGTTGCCCGCACAGCTTTCGACGGGCATGTGGCGACCGCGGTTCTCGAACCCCGCGGGGTTCCGATAAAGAACGTGGCCTGACGGGTAGACGGCATCAGCGCGAGGGATCGAAGCCGGACGGCGGGTGGGCTCGTTCACGAGCCCGGCCGGTGAGCCAGCACGCGGAGCGCGCTGCCGAGGCTATTCCTCAAGCCGCCATCGGCTATGCAGGGGCCTTGCCGATGGTAATCGCATCGCCGACAAAGCACCGCAGCGGCGTTGATCTTCTTTAGGATCTCGATGGGCGAGGTTGAAATTGGATGAGATTGCGGGCGACTTCAATTTCGGGAACTGCAAAGACTGGCCGATAGCAGTGAGGCGACTATCTGCACTCTCTGTTAGAAAACGGGCGTTCGGTGTACCTGCGAACGATCCGAACGACTCCGTCGCCTGATCACGCGCAATCATACAGCACGCCAACGACTCCTCGCGCAGTGACCAAGGTCGGTATCACGCCGAAGATATCGGTCGCCTCGGTCGCGAGGACAATCGACGAACCGAGGCCGCCGATCGTCTCGAATTGGCGGAGGTGAGCCAACTTACCGGGCAGACGGGCACCGACCCGCTTGAGAATGCTCGTACCATCATCGAGCGTTACTGCGACAAGTGTGTTCTCCCATCGATCGAGATAGCCAATTGTTAGCTCGGCGCCGCCCAAAATGATCTGACCGGGAAGCGCGAGTGGAACGGCGCTGTCCTCTCTGACGCGGTAAGCGACGACGACGTGCGCAAGCTCCGGCACCATATCGACAGGCGTTGCCTCGCCACTTCCAGGCGGCGGCGGCATATCGGTGAAGATTGCGCCGACAATGCGGTGCACGCGCAGCTTGCTCTCGTCGAACGTCAGTGTCGGGCGCGAGGTCCGCGGGTCGGGCATCTGCGCAGCTAGCGAGACACCGATTGCGCCACGTGACGTCACCAGCCGTCGTGCCAGCACTCGATTGCGATACTGAGCAATCACAAGATGTTGGTCGCGGCCAGGATAAGGTTCAACCTCGACGATCGCGACCGCGCCGCCGGGGATAGCAAAGCCCAACGTGTCGCCGCGGACGTAGAAGAGCGCTTTGCCCTCGAACCATTCGCCACTAAGCCGTTCGACAGCAACATCTTGCGTCCCGCCCACGGGCAATTCGCCGACGAACGCGGCGATTTCTGGGCAGAGCGGAACGGAAAAGGTGGGGCGGATGATCGGCCGCAAGGGCGCGACGTCCGTTCTGCTCTCGGAAGGCGCGAGTGGCTCGCGCCACCGGTACAAGCGAAATTGTTCGTGGACCTTTTCGATGCTGGTCCGCAGCCGCGCGAAGTCGGCTTCGACAGCCTTTACGTCCATGTAGCTGATCGACGCCTTGTCGTGGTGCGACGTGTTGAGGACACGCCGCGGCTCCGCCCCTTCGGCGAGGGCGGTATCCTCCGCGAACCGCTTGACGACCGGATTGGCAAACAGTTCGCCTGTCCCGATCGAGACGAGCCCGCGCAGCTTGTCCATCAGAGGGATGAGCGTCAGCGGCTTCGTCGATGTGGCATACGCGGGATGAGCAACATCATCGAATAGATCACCGAGCCGCGATTCGAGGAAGACGCGCAGGCCGCATAGTTCTGTGCGTCAGAAGCGGAATCGGAGTTCATATGAAACGCGTGGCGCCCGCGATCGATCTCCTCGATCGCTGGCGAGACGATGAGAGTCGGCCGCACCGCGTTCACCGGGTGGACAGATAGATGCTCAACGCGGTCGGCGGCACGATTCTCGGCAACGAGCGAGCGGGCGAACTTGCGATCGTGGGTGGTCACTAGAAGCTGAGCGCCCGCCTCGGCGAGCCCAGCCAAACCTCGCGCGAGGCGCTCGCGATTGTCGTTGTCGAGCATTCTGCGGGTCGTCGAGCACCAGCAATGACAGACCGCCGCGGGTTGTGAGGACGTGCTCGCGGAAGGCGAGAAAGAAGCCGAGCAGCGCGCCGCGCAGCGCAGAAGCGTTGGAGACATGCTGGGCAGGTGCGGTCACGCCCTCGCGGCCGACCTTGAGCTCAAGTACGCCCCGTGCGTCCATACCAGTTCCGGTAAGGTCGGGAGCAAAGCCGGTCGCGTTGCGGTAGATCGCGCGCCGCCAGTGCTCCGACCGGTTGTGCAGCTTCGCCCGTAGCGCCTCAACCTGAGACTGGGCGAGCTCGGCGAGTGGCACAAGCAGATCAAGCGCGGATACGGCCCTGCAGCAGGCGTCCATACGCGCCTGCTTCGATGCATGTTCCACGCGGGCGGCTTCTATCCGGCGAACATATTCGATCGCGGTATTAAGCGGCGCGACGCCCTCAACGATCGCGAGCAGCGATGACAATCGGCGGCCGATCGCCCGGCTCGCGTCGGCGGCACCGTCCTGGCCGCGCCGAACGGCTGGAGGAAACTCTTCAGTGCTGCGGCGTTGGCTCCGCGCCATTCGGCGAACGCCAACGCACGCACAGTGCGGTCGACTATCCGCTGCAACGCCGTCGTTCCAGTCACCAATACGGCAGGCAGCACACGAGTGTCCGGTTCTTCGAAGGCAGGCAAAGTCGCGAGGCGCTCATCCACGAGCGCCGAAGCATCGGCGCGAAGCGCCGATAGCGCACCGCGGAACGATTCCGTCCCGAACAGTTCGTCAATCAATCCAGCTCTCAATAAGTCGATGGGTGACCCTGGCAAGTCGCCGCGGGTTTCCTTCGCGAGGGTAGGCGGAAGATCTTGGAGGAGGCGACTGCACCAGTGCGACGACATTCGGCGACGGTGCGCGCGATAACCTCGCGGTCTCGCGTGGCTTCCGCTAGGTGGTCGCTGACCGTATTACCAGTAACCGGATCGCATTCCCCGTGGAGCGGGCCGACGCAAACCGGGCACATGCCGTCATCGGCATGGCCATGCTCGTGCATCCAGGCGGAAAGCCTAGCGTACAGCTGCGCCCGCCGCGCGCGGTCGGGGCTCGCAGCAAGCGCGGCCAGCGTCGCCGCCTCGGCATCGATCTGCGCCAACAGTCTGGCGACCACCGCGATCTCGTCGGCGCTCGCCGACAGGGCCGAGAGCCGCGCGATGGAGGGCAACTCGCTGAGATGCTTCGATAGCTGTTCGATGGCTGGCCGAATGCTCGCCTCGAGGTCGTCGCGGGCCTTCTTGTCCTCGGGGTTGAATTGTTCGCCCAATACTTCGCGCGCCTTGGCCAGTGCCGTCGCCTTCAGGGCCGCGAAATGCTCATTGATCTTCTGGATTCCGCCTTTGGAATCCTCAGCATCGACCGCAGGTGCATCTCCTTCGAATGCGATGGCGGGAAATTCCGCGACGGCGCCGGCGAGGTCGTCGGCAGCCTGCTGGTAGCGTTCTACGACTGATGCGTTGGGCTTCGAGTTCCTTGGTCGTGCGCTTGGCAATCCGCTCGGACGCTTTACCGGCATGCTTGGCGAGATCGACGAGGTCAGCGAGGCCGGTCAGGCGGGCGACTGCCTCGCCGAGTTGCGACGTAGAGCCGACCGCCAGAAACGGCAGCAGCGCGGGCATGGTCGTCGCAATGCGCGAGGCAATTGGGTCGATGCCGATTGCGTCGAGATCGGGCGGTGTCTCGGTGATCTTGCCGCGCGGGGTGCGGCCCTCCTGGTGGCGGAGGGGTGGCAGCGGGTCACCGTGGGCGTCGACGAAGGTTAGCTCGACCCAACTGTCGGCTGGAATCGCCTCGCCGTCCGCAGGCAGATCGCTAGCTTTGTGTGGCATAGGCGTGATTGCCGACATCGGGTGCGTCGTTACCGTGTCGTCGTTGCGCGCGGCCTCGCAAACGAACTCGGTCGGTCCCTCCTCGGGTGGGCGCTGGGAGCGGATGAGGTGACCGGTCAAACACCAGACGATGGCGTTGGCGATGGACGTCTTGCCCGAACCATCGGCGCCCTAGGTGACAGTCTTGCCAGATTCGAAGACGAACGTGTCGGGAGGCGCGGTGGAACGACCGTAAACGTGCAGCCCAGCAAACCGGTGTGCGACGACCTTTACCAGCCGCAACACTTTGACAGTGCGAGCTTGACCATCATCAGCCGCGGTCTCCAGCGTCGGCGGCTCCGTCCCAATGACGTTGATGATTGCCTCGACGTCGCCTGCGGAAAGATTACCGGCCCACTTGCCCCGATTGCGGCGATACCAATCCAACACCGCGCGGGCATCGTCTGAGTCTATCGAAAGATGGTCGCCCGCGGCGACAGCGACGGCTCGCCCGCCGATCAAATCGGCGAGCAGTGTGTCGGTAGTAAGCAGATGAATGTCACGCGGTGCCGGTGAGTCTTCGTTCACGTTTGCCCCCTTTGCCGGCACTTACCCTGTGAACGCTTATCAGTCCAGCGAATTGAAGGTCCGGCAGCGGCGATGTTCCTTGCGGATCCAAATTCAGGACCGGCAACTTGAGTACAAGGCTGACCGCGCGCGGCTTGAGGCCAACAAGATCGCTGATGCTCGCCAAGTCGTTTCGGACGACCTCCGTTGCTTGATCAAGCTCGCGGAAATAGCGGGCAATGTTGAAGGCGAAGGAATCGTAGTTGTCAATGATGGCAATCAAAGTGCACCAGCTGCTTCAGCACGAAATGCATCAAAGATCCGCTGAGCCTTGGCGAGCGTCTCCTCGATTCGGCCTCTGGGTCCGACAGCACCGTTATTCCACCGCCGGCATGAAATACGGCCAGGTCGTCGTCGATCGTGACAGTGCGGATCGCAATGTTCGTGTCCATGTGCCCGTTGAAGCCGATCGCCCCGCAATATACCTCTCGCGCCACGCGCTCGATTTCCGCAATAATTTCCATCGAGCGCACCTTCGGTGCCCCGGTGATGGAGCCGCCGACGGCGCATCCACACGACAATACATCATTGCGCGATCGATCAGCATCACGCGGCCCTACTGCGCAGGGCGGTATCACTACCGGGGGTTGACACGCAAAGATTTGTTGCACCACTATGGCCAACCGATACTAGGATGCAGACCAATCGAGCGCGGACGCGAACTTGACGATCGAAACAGCCACAATCCCCATCGTCCGGACACCGAAAACCAACGGCATCGTCCCCCTCGATCTCGTCGAAGCGATGTCAGTGGTCGCCGCCTCTCGCGCCACCCTCGCGATCATCAAAGCCTACGAAGCGGCCGGCGTGACCGGCAATGTCATGGTTCCGCTCGTCACAGACTGTCCAGTTGATCCCGCCACACTCGGCCGGGCAATACGGCGGGTCTGGAAAGCCGCATTGGAGGATGTTGGAAACGGAGGCTCCGTACGGGTCGAACTCCGACCTAGAGCGGTTCACAGATTTATTGAATCGGAAGGGATCCCGGATCTGGGGCGAATATGATTCAAGATGCTGGCTGGGCTGGAGGCCAGCATCTGATGGTCCGACCAATTTCCAACGATTTGCGTAAGCGCGCGGTATCCGCTGTTGCCAAGGGTGAGAGCTGCCGATCTGTGGCGGAACGGTTTGGCGTTGCGGTCTCGTCAGTCGTGAAGTGGTCTCAGCGTTATCGAGCGACCGGCTCGGTAGCCCCCGGCAAGATGGGTGGTCACCGCAAGCCTGTGCTTGATCCGCACCGGGCCTTCATCGTCGAGCGGATCACCGAGACGCCGCACCTGACGCTGCATGGTCTGAAGGCAGAGCTGGCAGCCCGTGGGGTCAAGGTCTCACACAACGCAGTCTGGCTGTTCCTGCGCCGGGAGGGGCTGCGGTTCAAAAGAACACTGTTCGCCCTCGAACAGGCTCGCGCCGACGTCTCTCGTAGGCGCCTGCGTTGGCGATCTTGGCAGGCCGGGCTCGATCCGGGCCGGCTCGTCTTCATCGATGAGAGTGTGCTGCAGACAGCGGAAGGAGTTCAAATGAACTAAGACCGATGGTGAAGCTGCGAGAAAGATGGGGGCGGGCCCCCGAGATCAGCTTTCAGGGGCGGGTCTCAAACCAATCCGAGCTGCTGCGGTAAAGAGCTGTGGTGGTGAGCGTCGGATCAGAAGTTCGGAATATACCGAGCAGGTGAGTGTCCGAAAGACGAACGAAAGTGAACCCTCCTGAGACGCGTCGTTATTAATTCAAGTGTCGTCAAAACCAGGACCGTCTCGTCAACCTGGGACACGTCCGCCAGATGCCTGACGACTGGGCGGGCGGCGACCGGCGTAGAGGGGGCGTGAGTCGGACACAGGCTTTCGCGTGGAACTGCAGGAACCAGGCTCTTGATGCCAAGGGAGAAGCGCAAGCGGTGCCAACCGCGAGGCGGGAGTACCGATGCAAGAGACTGGGGCGGACCGATCCGTAGGAGCGTTGAGGGCCCTGTAATGGGGACGGAGCAAAGGGATCGGGTCAGGTAGTCGTACTCTTGGACCAACTGGAAACAGGATGACTTCGAACAGTGCGATAAACAAGCCGTTCTCGATTGAGAAGCGGCGAGTGTACGAAGCGTACAAGGCGGTCAAATCCAATCGCGGAGCGGCTGGAGTGGACGGACAGACCTTCGAGATGTTCGAGAAAGACCTTGCAGGGAATCTCTACAAGATCTGGAATCGGATGTCGTCGGGGGTGTACTTTCCACCTCCGGTGCTCGCCGTCTCCATTCCAAAGAAGACCTGCGGCGAAAGGACTTTAGGTGTGCCCACTATCAGCGATCGGATGGTGGTCAAACGGATGATTGAGCCGGAACTGGAATCCATCTTCCTGCCGGACTCTTACGGTCACAGGCCAGGAAAATCGGCTCTGGACGCCGTGGGCGTCACGCGTCAGCGGTGCTGGAAATATGATTGGGTCCTGGAGTTCGACATCAAAGGACTGTTTGACAATCTCCCGCATGATCTTCTTGCTGAAGGCGGTCCGGAGACACGTGAAATGCAAATGGGCGCTGCTCTACATCGAAAGATGGCTGACGGCATCAAGGGAAAAGGACGGGAAGCTCGTTGAGCGGATCCGCGGAACCCTCAAGGGGCGTGATCAGCCCAATACTGGCCAATCTGTTCCTGCATTATACGTTTGATCTCTGGATGGCGCGGACACATCCCGACCTTCCTTGGTGTCGGTATGCCGATGACGGACTGGTGCACTGCCGGACCGAGCAAGAAGCAGAAGCCATTAAGGCGGAGCTTCAAGCGAGGCTGGAAGTGTGCGGACTTCAGATGCATCCGACGAAGACGCAGATCGTTTACTGCAAGGACAACTCACGGCACCCTTCGTCTTCGACGGCCCGATCAATGGCGAATGCTTCCGCGCTTACGTGAAGCACCTGCTCCTGCCGACCTTGCGCGAGGGCGATATCGTCATTCTCGACAATCTCGGAAGCCACAAGTCGAACGCTGTCAGACAGATGATCAAGGCGGCTGGCGCCAGGCTCTGGTACCTGCCGCCATACTCGCCCGACCTCAACCCGATCGAGCAGGCATTTTCCAAGATCAAACACTGGATGCGGCAAGCCCAGAAGCGCACCCTCGAGGACACCTGGCGCCATATCGGTCACCTCGTCCAGGAGGTCCAGCCCCGCGAATGCGCCAACTACTTCGCAAACTCAGGTTATGCTTCAATCAAAATGTGAAACGCTCTAACGAGGACGCGGTCGATATCATCGCAGGACCTGCAACGGACATCCGTCCCGACAAGTCGAGCAAAGCCAGCTTCCCGCAGCCGTCGTCCTCTTAGAATCCATACGGCCGTTCGGCCCAGCGCAGAAGCACTCGAGCATCCCGATTGGGCAAGATGACACGCTGATCGCGGAGGCCCTTGGCGATGGTTTGACCAACCTCCGGCTCGACGCGATTGCCATGCGTAATCAGAAAAAACCAGCCGAATGGAACGCCGACTTCACGGTCGATCGCTTCCACGCGGTCCATCAAGAAATGGACGGACGCACCTCCCACGCCAAGCCTCTCGTCCGGCAGATGAAGGGGACGCGGCACAAATCCAACCTCGCGCGTGCCTTTGTGGTCGTAGTCGCAAATATCGAGGGCCCAGTGCGCGTAGACGCGTTCAGCCGAGGCGCTCGATTCGTCCCAGTCCTGGAAGAAACGGTTCTCCCGCGGTACGAACTCGAACCAGTCCGGCACCAGTTCAAGAAACGGCGTCTCGGTTGTGCCCTCCCGTGTCACTTCACGCACCGCACGACGTTCCATCTCCGGCCGCTGCGCCTCGCGCCTCTCGCGCTCGAGTCGGGCGCACCGCGTAAGGTAACTCCGAACGTAGATGACGCTGCTGCCCGCGCGCCCAAGCATCCGATAGAGCGGACCCGCGATGACCTTGTTGTCGGACATCTCTTCGTGCGTGATCCATGACGGATCGAGTAATTCGTCCTTGCCCCAAGGGCGGTACGTCGATTGACGATCGGCCCCGCACGCGATTCGACTTCCCGGCCGAGACGGATTTGCACATAGTCCGCCGCGCCCGATCCAGTCGGCGCGAAGGCGTAGACCGTCTTACCGCGCCATTCAGAAGTCTGAAGATCGCTCTGGCGCAATCGCGTCCAGAGCGCGCCGATGTCGCCGTTGTTCTTGGCAAGCTCGGCTTCCATCCACGACCGGTATTCTGCGATCCGTGTCCCGTCAGCGGCGATCACCGAGCGTCTGTCGCGCCAATACTGGTCATCGATGGCCGCCGTCGAAAATGGGAATCCAGCAAACGTCTCTGTCAGCGCGGCCGCCAGCGCCGTTTCGTTAGCTCCGATCGGAAGACGGGCGAGGACCGCCTCGATCGTGGCGGGATCGGGCAGTCGTGCGGAACATTCTCCGGAGGCTCATCCATGACTTGATCCCATCATCGGAGCCTGTTTCGCCGCGCGCTCGATCTCTTCCATTGACGCCAGGATGTGCTCGAACCGAAGCCCCGCCGCAAGATCATTGGCGTCATGTTCGCATAGTCACGCGCGAGCGCGTCGATCGGCGCACGAGGCCGGTTCGCTGTCGTTAAGAAAAGATCGAACTTCTCGCCGGATGACCTCCTTGCAAGCTGCGCTGCTCACGAGCCATCCTCCGGTATGGCGTCGTCACGCTCGAGCAAGGGCCTAAGGAAATCCTGCATCCAGATCGGCATAGCTGACAGACCTGCGCGAAGATCGTCGCGAATCACCCTTCCATGCTGCGGATTTGCAAACAGTCTGTTCAGGAGGTTCACTATTGGCTGTCGATCATACCTACTTGTCATCATGTCCTGCATCCAATAGAGCGCCTGCACGACGCGCATGCCTGGACGTCCGGCCCAATAGAGACGGCTGGGCGCTGCCGACTTGAAATGGATGACCTGCTTTCCAAGGATGATCGGCTTCAGGCGGGCGTCGATCAGGACCTCGATGCGCGATGGGACGGCCCTGGTGAAGCCGAGATCATTCGCGGTAGTCATCCCGTCAACCACGACGCGGGCTTGGTCGCGGCGCGCCACGGCCTTGATGACGGCGCGATAGTCGGGGATTCCCAGCTTGCCCGTGAAATTGCTCTTTCGCGGCCGGTCGTAGAGGCCACGATCGAAGCGGCGTAGTTCGCCAGCCACGACCAGGCGCTGCAACGCCTTGTCGACGGTCGCACGGCTTCCGAAGTCGGCGAAATTGTCCATACCTCTGTGGGTGCCGCGTCGATGCGGGCAATGAGCCGCGATCGGAGGTCCGGGGTCGGCTCCTTGAGCGTGTCCGAAATATGATGTAAATTTCGGTCGGAAGCAACTCAGCTGCGATGGAATCTTTGACTGGAACTCGCCCGTTTTGAGCGGTCAAAGGACCTAAGACCTCGGACCAGTTGACGGACACCCGTCTGCACGCATACTGTCCTCAGTCCTAGGACAGAGGACATGCGCGCGGAACCCATGAAAAGTCAGGATATTGTCGTCCTGCTGAAGCTCGTGTGCTTGCAGGATCATGAGCACGCCGGCGGGGTAGGCCCCTTTGGCCAAGATGGCGAAGACCCATACTCGGTGCGGGGACTCGAGACGTCCCTCGGAATCAGCAAAACCGAAGTCGCCGCCTCGATCAAGCGCAGCCTTGCATCGGGTATGGCAATTAAGCGCCCGATGACGAGCCGTCCCGATCCCAATCGCAGGAACCTGCGCGACTTCATCACATACGGCCTGAAGTTCGTTTTTCCGGCAAGCCCGGGTCCCATGCAGCGCGGCATGCCAACGGCATTCGCCGCCCCGGTCCTGAAGGACTTACTCTACAGCGCGGGTAGCCTGATTCATGTTTGGCCTTATGCGCGCGGCCGCGAGATGGGGCAGTCCGTCGCGCCGCTGTTCAAGACTGTGCCGAAAGCCGCCGAGAGGGATGATCGCCTCTATGCCTATCTGGCTCTCGTCGACGCAATACGGCTCGGCAATCAGCGCGAAGCGAGTCTCGCGGCCAACTTGCTCAAGGAGAGACTAGGGTGACCATCCAGGGGCATCTCAAGGAAATGCTGAAGACAGTCGCCGGCGCACTCGGCGATGAGCTGCGTGCGCGATTGGTCTTCGTCGGAGGCTGCACAACCGCTCTCTACATAACGGATCCGGTCACCCTCGAAGGAGTCAGATCGACAGATGATGTCGACCTGATCGTGGATCTCGTCGGCTTCCCGGAGTGGGCAAAGCTGGTGGATCAGTTGCGAACGCAGGGTTTTTCCGAGACACCCGAGGACAATGTCATCTGTCGGATGAAGCTTAATGAACTCAAGGTCGATTTCATGCCCGACGACGAGAAGATCCTCGGTTTCAGCAATCGTTGGTACGCAAAGGGCATCGAAACAGCTGTTGAGACGCCCCTGGATGATGCCATTACGATTCGTCGCCTCACGCCGCCCTTGTTCATCGCAACGAAGCTGGAGGCTTATCGCGGAAGAGGTAGTGGGACCTTATCGGCAGCCGCGACGCCGAGGACATTCTCCTGCTCGTCGACGGGCGGGAGGAACTGCTTGACGAAGTTGCCGCCTCCGATGCAGACATTAGCTCATACATTGCCGAGCAATTCGGAGCGCTGCTCGCAGATCGCGACTTCGATCATTTCCTCGAAGGAAATATTCGCGGCCCGGTGGGGCGTGCTGACATTGTTCGCGACCGATTCGTTGCATTGAGCCAGTTGGGCAACGGCTGATATGGCGTTTGCAATCCAATGGCACAGCCAGCAGGGAACGAGGACGACCGACAACCGGGATTGCGCCGGGATCGGCATACGCCAGACGTCGGCCCTCGCCATAGTGCTCGACGGTTCGACCTCTGGAGCAGAGAGCGGAGCCTTTGCCCACGAGATTGCGCGTCGGATGGTCGATTGGTACGTGTCGACCGACGAAAACATCACCGCGGGGGTTCTCACAGCTCAACTTCGCGCGACGCATGCTAAACTGTCGAAACAGTTTCGGAGGGATTCGGCGAGTTACCTTCTGATGCATGTCGGCGCTGCTCAAACAGCTCTCGTTCTGCACGCAGGCGATTGCCTGGTTGGCCGTCAGGCGCCGGCGGGTCCGATGTCCTGGCTAACCCAGCCGCACACGCTTGCCAACTCGGTGTCGCAGATGACGATCGGCGACCTTGCGAACGATAGCGGTCGTCATCGCCTCACGCGAAGCTTCCGCTCGCGAGAATTCGTCGAGCCAGCTTTCTGTTCAATTGCGCTGGACGACACGCCAGTGCTCGTGGCGACTGACGGGTTCTGGGCCGAGCTGGATCATCGCCAGCAGAGCGCTTTCATCCATGGTCGCGTTCCGGAGAACGCCGGAGAGAGACGACCGCAGCGTACTTCAGATCACACGACTCGGAAGAGGCGGGTTGTCCAAGGTCTCACGGAGCGAGCCTCCTCGCAGAATCTACATGGTCTGCAAGCGCAAAATTGTCGCAAATTTTGCCCCTCTCGATCGAGACAAATTTCGTGGCGTTGAGACGTGACAGATTTTGTGTGGAATTGACCTGGCATGGACGAGTTTTTGGCTAACGAGATTCTAAATTTCTTCTCTTACGGTGCCCGCGGGCAATTGAAGACCGTGGAGTGTTCTGGATGTTTGCCAAGTTGATGCTTCGCGTTCGTGGTCAGCTGATTGCGGGTTTTGCAGCGGAATGTGCGATCATAGCGCTCTCATTCGGATATGCGGTTTTCGCAGTTAGCGGAGTCTCAACCACCGTCAATGAGATGGTGGGTCTTCGTACGCCGGTTGCGATCGCCAGTGCCGAGTTGGCCGGCAATACCGTAGTCTTTGTCGCTTCCGAGAAGGCTTCGGCTAACCTAGAGTCGGTTGCCTGCGCCACTGAGCAGATGAGCTCATCAGTGACCGAAATCGGCCGCCAAGTGTTGGATGCCGCGCGCATTGCGAGCGCCGCGGTTCGATAGGTGCCGTCGGCGACATTCGGCGCTTTGCCGATCCGACCAGGCTGGTGAGCTACCTGGGGCTGAACCCGAGCGTCAGGCAGTCTGGCGAGGGCCCCTACCATGGCAGGATCACCAAGCAGGGCTGCGGCCAAGCTCGCGGAATGCTCGTCGAAGCAGCATGGGCTGTAGCCCGTTCGGCGGGACCGCTGCGTGCATTCCTTCAACGTGTCGCTGCACGACGCGGCAAGCACATCGCGGCAGTCGCGACGGCGCGGAAGCTGGCGATGATCATCTGGCATATGCTGACCAAGAGCACTGACTAAATCTGGACGAGGCCGGCCCTGCTGGCGCACAAGTTCCGGAGCATCGAACTGCGCGCTGGACTACCCACCAGCCATGCCAAGCGTGGATCGGCCTATGATACAACATCCCCGCGAAGAGGGCTGAGGAACGAGCAGGCGTGGAATGCGCCGAGAAGGAGTATACGAGATTGGCGGCCAAAGCCGCGATCCCGACACAGCAAGGCTTCTGCAACATAGGGCTTGTCTACAACATCCGTGTCGGTCGGCTTGCCGGGCTGCGAGAAGTCCAGCATGACGCCGCGCTGGTAGGCCCACAGGTCAAGATCGCGCGACACGAACTCGCTGCCTTGATCGACGCGGATCGTGGCCGGGAAGCCCGCTTCTTTGCAGGCCCTTTCCAGCACCGCCACGACGTCGGCGCCGCGGAAGGTGAACCGTGGCGCCAGCGCCGGTGAGAACCGTGAGAAGATATCGACGATTGTCAGCACGCTAAGCTTGTGTCCTGTTGCCAACTGGTCATGGACGAAGTCCATCGCCCAGGTCTCGTGGATCGCGTCGCCGGCTTGCGATCATCGCGCAGCTTGACTTTGACGCGGCGCTTGGGCCTTTTTGTTGCGCAATTGCAGGCCCAACTCGCGATAGACGCGCCGGGTCTTGTTCTGGCACGGCGCCCATCCTTCACGACGCAGCAGCACGTGAACGCGGCGATAACCGTAGCGAATGCGGGCATGACAGGTCTCCTTGATCTTCTGCTCGAGGGCAGCTTGGCCGGAGCGACGGGACTTGTAGTGGTGGGTCGACCTGTCAAACTAAAACGCCGCACAGGCCCTGCGGATCGAGACCTGCCATTCGTTGCGGACTTCGTCAACCAGCTTGCGCTTCCGGCAAGGCCTCATAGCCTTCGGCGGATCACGTCCTGCGGCATCTCCTTGTCGAGCGACAGGCCCGCGACCAGTTTCTTCAGCTTGCCGTTCTGGGCCTCGAGCTGCTTCAAGCGCGGCATCTCCGTCGGCAGCAGTCCGTCACACTTCTTCTTCCAGTTGAAGTAGGTCGCTTGGCTGATCCCGACCTTGCGGAAGATCTTCGCAGCCGGGACGCCATCGTTGCCCTGCTTCAGGATGAACGCCTTCCGGGCGTCCGAGAACTTCGAGGCCTTCATCGTCCTTCGCTCCTCCCAGCCGAGGGGATTCGGCAGCGAAAACTCTAGCCAAAGTGGTCCAGCTTGCCGGCCTCAGATCATGTCGTTGAACCGACACGCACGATGGTTTCACCGAAAGGGTTAAGTGTTGGCGCCCTGCCTTCGGTCATGAAGCGCTCGAAATTGAGCGATCTTAACGTCGCTACCGTGTTGCCCCGTTGCGAGCGCTTCTAAGCCTGCTCGTTGTCGTCGCGCTCGCGCACAACCGTTCGGCGCGGCGAAGGACGTTGATCATCGAGAGGAGATCGTCAGCGTCGGCTTCAATGCGGCTCTTCACTCGCATCCCAGTCGGAAACTGAAGATGTCGGCGACCGCGTCCAAGACCTGCTCGCCATCTGTCTGGAGCCTCTGATTCCGATCCTGCGGTGTTTGAAAAGGCGGTAGGCCTGAAGCAGGTGCTCGATTACGACTCGGTCGCCGGATCAGAAGGCCTGGTGCGGCTCGAAATCGTCATGCTCGCGCATGTGAGGGGACTGCGTCGCAGGCAAGCTCGAGCGGGTCCGTGGGACCATAGGACACCGAGAACCAACAGTCAGAGCTTGGCTCTTTTCGTACCAACGCGTCGCGCTTCAGACAACGTGTCGGGAGTCGGACGACGCGAAATCATCGCTGGCAAACCAAATGGCCAACTCTTTTCGAATTCCGTCGGCTCTGGGGGCGCGAGCCGAGTGATCTAAGGGCTGGTATGGCGCTTGCTTAAAGAGAGGCGGAACCACGTCTACGCCCCCTGGCGATTAAATACCTTCGCCTGCGATGGACCTAGGAGATCGGTTCTTTAGCACGAGGAGCTAATAGCATGTCCGGTGTTGCTGCTGCGTTTCTATGCTCTTCAAGCAAGTCACGGGCGACGGTTTATGATCGGCTCAAGCACATGGTTCCGAAACTTGCATTTCGCGGTCAGGCGGGGGTCGGCATTGCAGCTTTCATGCACAAGGAAGGTGTTCGATATGCGAGAGCGCTTCAGTCCTCATGCGACTCAGTGCGCATTGAGCACGATGAACAGGATCCGAATTTTAGGCCCCATGTTGCAATCGCCCATATCCGTAGCCGATGCCGCGGAATCAGCGATGGCGGGGACCTTCAGCCAATTCACAACAATGCGGGCACCAGCCGCAGTTTGGCAATTTCTCTAGATGGAGCCTTGGTCAATGGCCGTGAACTCAGGGGAGAATTGCTTGCCCAGGGCTATAGGTTGGGCAGCAACACAGATGCTGAGCTCTTGCTCAAGTGGATTGAAGGCTCTTGTGAAAGAGACTATTGGCGGCACGGTCTGCCCGTCAATTACGAAAACATCTTTCGCGACATTGATGACCGAATTGATGGCGCTATTAGCGCGATTCTCCTGGACGGAGAAGGAAATCTGGTTGCATACCGTAATCGATGTGGTTTGCGTCCATTGGAAACTATGCAAACAGATGACGGGTTCTTGCTGGTTGCTTCGGAAAATTGTGCCTTTGCCGATCTGGAGGGTAAGACACAGCAAATCTTACCAGGGCACATCAGGTATGTAGACGGGAAAATGGGGTACTGCGTTGATCGTTCCGTGAGCAACGGGCAATACAAAGCCAAACTCTGCGCCTACGAAGCTCTTTACTTAGGAAATCCGAACACATCGGTCGAAGGCCAATCACATTTCGAAACCCGTTACAACATCGGAGCCGCCCTTGGTGGCCTTGTTGCGCAGCGACTGCAAGGAGAACTAGGCTCCACACTCACAATCGTTTCCTCCATGCCGCATACTGGCGGGCCGTACGCTGATGGTCTGTTTGCATCTCTCGTCGAATACGGCGTGTTCGCCCAGCGTCGGGAAGTAGTCTCAACGCAATTTTTTCAGCGAACTCTAATCGGTACACCCAGCGAGCGAAAATGTCTCATTGCTCAAAAGTACCGCGTATCGGAAACGAGCCTTGCTGAAGCCGCGATAATAATTGTCGACGAGGCCCTCATTCGTGGCGATACCAGTCAGGCTGTCACGAATATGCTGCTTGCCGCTGGGGCCAAAGCCGTACATTGGGCGATCGGTTCGCCGCCCATAGTGGCTCCTAACTACTACGGCATGGGTATCGACACACTAGATGAGTTGGCATTCTGGCAGATATGGAAACAATTGCCGCCTGAACAGCGCACGCAAATCCTTCGCTTTCACAAGATGGAGCCGCAAGATCTCAAAATCATCGAAAGCAATATCGCGGCATCCATCAACGCGGCCACGATAACGTATCTGCCGTTTCCACTTCTAGTATCGTTGTTGCCCTGCAGGCAAGACGGCGTCGATTTGTCACCGTTTACATTCGAGATGCCAACCCCTGCGGGGCAGAAGCGCGCGAATAGGAACTTGCGCGAATTAGCGGCCGATCTTCCCTATTCGGAATCGATCCTTGCTTGAGGTCAAATCATGAAACCGGTTCTCGTCTTTGATTGGAATGGAACGCTGCTCGATGATACGTACGCACTGCTCCAAACGACAAATGCCATACTAGATCGCTTTGGTCATGCAACAATCGACATGAGCACCTTCCGGGAACATTGCGATGTTCCGCTATCTCTTCTTTATCGCAGTCTCGGAATGTCGCAAGACGAGGTTGCGACGGTGGATCGCGATGGCAGTGCAATCTTTCACGACACGTACGAACCTCTTGCGGGTAAAGCCGATCTGCGCGAGGGCGCGCGCAGGGTGTTGGAGTTAGCGCACCAAGAAGCAGCTTCGTCCATCATCGTGAGCAACCATATAGTCGATCCTCTGCGCTCCCAATTGAGAAGACTTGGGATCGACGACTACATCAACGATGTGCTCGCCTTTGAAAACCGCACTACCCAATATAAATCGATGAGCAAGGGAGAGCGGCTTCGTCTATACATGCAGAAAAACAACCTGAAGCCGGCGTCAACCTTCATCATCGGCGATATGCCGGTCGAAACGGATATCGCGCGCAATCTCGGACTCGTAAGCATATCCATTACCGGTGGATTTGTTTCGGAGTCGCGCTTGCGCGCGGCGCGTCCTGACTACACGATTAACAACCATCATGAGCTGTTACCAATCTTACAAAGGCACGGGTTTTTTCGGAATGCATAAATCATGATTGGCGAGGAATCATCACCCAACGTCGCTCCTAAAACGGCGAAGCAGAGAATAGGCCTTATCGGAGCTGGACGCATGGGAACCGGTATCGGTATCAGCCTATTGCGTCACCAAATCGAGCTGCATATCAAAGCGAACAAAACTCGCTTCGGTGCGGATCGCTTGACTGGTGCAGGTGCCCATGAACATCCTTCGATCGCCGAGTTGGCGCGGCATGTAAACGCCGTCGTGTTATCCTTGCCTTCCAGCCGCGAGGTTGAGGCAGTATGCCTTGGGCAAGATGGGCTGTTCGTCCATATGCCCCGAGGAGGGTTGATAATTGACTGCTCGACGTCTTATCCTGCTTCAACGGTCGCACTGGCTGAGCAGGCGCAAAAATGCGGCCTAAGCTTTATGGACGCTCCAGTAACGCGGAGCCCCGAACAAGCAGAGCTAGGCCTTCTCAACGCGATCGTTGGATCGAATGAAAAGCTTTTTCCTGTCGCTGAGGGCATTCTTGGTGCGTTTTGTGAGACCGTTCTTCATGTCGGAGATGTCGGACAAGGTCACAAGCTCAAGCTTGTTTACAACAGCATGACTATGGGGATAGCGGCGGTAGCCGCGGAGGTTTGCCAGTTTGCGTGCGGCCTTGACGTCGATCTCGTAACACTCCGCTCTCTGGTTAGTCGGGGCTCCACCAATAGCGGAATATTTCAAGCCTTCGTGTCCTTTTTGTTAGGCGAGAAACCCGATGTTCTGGCAATCTCAATCGCGAATTCCGCAAAGGATATTGAGTGCGCTGTGCGCCTGGCAGGCGAGAGCGCAGTTCCGGTGCCGGTCTTGGCTGCCGCCGCACACAAATTAAATGTCTCAGTTGTTGCGGGCAAAGGCGAACTCACACTACCTCATCTGTCTCGCCCATGAGCTCCTCGGCCTATTCATAGCAATCGAGAGCGGGCTCTAACCGCGGAGCGAGTGCAGATCGTCGTTATGGAGAGGTGTAGCTGGCGGGGCCGCGGCCCTCTATCGGTCTGCGCATTTTCATCGATGCAGTGTACGCATCCGGGCAACCCTACGATTACCCACATTTTTTGAGGTGTACTGTGCCGAAAAACTTGAGTCGCCAGAAACGCTTGTGATTCTTTGACGGGTACCTGATTCGAGAAGAGGTGCTCTATGGACTGACTTCACGCGCGCGGGATGAGAAGGCGGATCGGTTGACGTCTGACGCGGTGACCTGGTTTGACCGTGAAGCAGCGCTTTGCGAATTCCATGACACTCGGCTTGGCGAGAGAATTCGCATGCTGCTGAAGCAGATCGGCGGAGACATCGGACAGAGCATTCCGATGGTGTGCCAAGACTGGGCTAATACCAAGGCGGCCTATCGTTTCTTTCTCCAATGAACGAGTAAGCGAGGCCGACATCCTGTCACAGTGCCGGCCTTTGGCATGAGTTGCATCGTGTCGAGACATGATGCATCCGCGCCACGTCCGCGTTTCACCGTATTGGCGACCGGCGCGAGTACATCTGATTGGCAGCTTCATTCCACGAGGCGACCTAAGTGCGGCAAGGCCGCCGCTTTTGTTGACCAGGCGATTGCCGGCATCTGAGCCGCTTCGCGCGAGAAGATCGGTGCTTTCCCGGTACGACGTTTGGAATTGTGCGAACGGATTGTCGGGCGGAGGGAGCTCCAGCCACTCGTCGTCGTACTCGGGACGGTCGTGCTCGAGTCCGTAGTCGAAATCTTCGACCACGTGGTGGGAGCCGGTGTTGGTTTCCTGATGGTTCTCGACGCCCTCCGGATACTCCCAGACCCTAGGGAAAGTCTTCCCAATTCCGGATGCTTAATAACGGCTTCATGGTGGAGCTCCGGTCCCATCTGTCGCTCGTCGCTGCAAACGGCGTTCCAGTCCAGCAGGTCCGAATCGATTTCGTGTATCTCGCCAAAACGTCGATGTCTGATACGGGCGGTTCCATTGCAGTAGACGTACATCACCAGCGATTTCCCGACTCTTTCCGATGGCATCATACCATCGGAGCGCGCCCGCGGTCGAAGCGGATTGTCGATCGCCGATAACCGACGAAGGAGTGCACGACCGGCGTCGAGCAATGGACAGGAGTCGGATCCCGCGCCCAACATACGGCCATGAAGAAGGTCGTGAAAAGCGATGTCATCGGACAGCAGGGAATGTCCCTCATCGAGGGAATCGTTCTCTTGGAGTTCATGTTCTATCCGACCGGCGGCGTCGAAGCGGAGATCGACGGCTTCATCGAGTTGCGTGACGCCGAAACGGGCGAGGTCGCAACTGGTAGTGTCCAGTATCTTTCGCACATTGATCAGGCGACGACTCCGGTCTCAGAGAGTTGCTGCTGATAGAGCGGTCGCATATTCATGTAGCATTTGGTCGACCACGCGTTCCGGCAATGTGCCGCAGCCGTGCCACTGCCAAGTTGAGACAGGATTGACCGTCAGGAAAGGCGCCGATGACACGGGTTCGTCGCCGGATCTCCTTCATGATGCGCTCGAGCGGATTGTTAACCGGTATGAGGATGGCGCGGTCACTGTTTCCGCTACTGGCTTTTCGAACTGGTGGCATATGCTGCGAGTATCCGGGATAGAGGCTCCGGGAGCACGAAGGTGCGGGCGGCCGGTTCGTACGATGAGCTGCGAGCTCGTTTTGTTAGGTGGCCGCCTCTTACGACTCGCCCGGTTGCGCCGAGAGCGCGAATCCGTAGTTGTCGTGTCGCCCGCCGCTCTCGTTATCAACGTGGCGGGTAGGAAAGACGGACATGCGACGCGTAATCGGAATGGATATCCACCGCACCTTCTGGGAGGTGGCGATTTGGGAAGGAGGCGTGCTGCGGCACGCAGGCCGGGTCGACATGACCCGCGTGGCACTTGAAGGCTTCGGGAGGACGCCTAAGCCGACGGACGAGGTCGTTCTGGAAGCGACTGGCAATAGCATGGCAGCGTCGCGCGTACTGTCGCCTTTCGTCGCCCGGGAGGTGATCGCCAACCCGCTGCAGGTGAAGGCGATCGCCCATGCGCATGTGAAGACCGACAAGGTTGATGCAGGCACTCTCGCGAACCTTTACGTCGCGGGCTACTTGCCCGAAGTGTGGACGCCGGACGCGGTTACCGAGCGATTGCGCCGGCTGGTGGCGCGGCGTTACCAGATTGTACGTCGTCGAACACGCGTAAAGAATGAGGTGCATGCGATCCTTGCGTCGCATCTTGTTCCGAAGTGCCTTCACTCTGACCTGCTCAACCAGCGCGGCCGAGTGTGGCTTGCACGGCAGGTCGTGCCGGCAGATGAGCAGCCGGCACTTGAGCGGAATATCCGTGAACTCGATCGGCTCGCCGAAGACCAGGCGGAGTTGGACCGCGAGATCGCACTGAGTGTCATGGGCGACAGTCCCGTGCGAAGGCTGATGACGATCACGAGCGTCAACCTAACGGTGGCCGTCGGCATCATCGCGGCGGTCGGCGACGTCACGCGAGTCAAGAGCCCACAGAAGCTGGTGAGCTACTTCGGCCTGAATCCACGGGTACGCCAGTCGGGCCTCGGCGCTGCCCATCATGGGCGCATCAGCAAGGTTGGTCGCAGCCACGCGCGGGCGATGCTGGTCGAGGCGGAATGGGGTGCTGCAAAGAGGCCTTGTTCGTTCGCATCAGGGCGAAGCGGGGGCATCAGATCGCGGCGGTCGCGCTTGCCCGTAAGCTCACTGTCCTATGCAGGCATCTGCTGACCAAGCAGGAAGACTATCTTTGGGCGCGGCCGGCTCCGGTGGCGAGCAAGATGCGCGCCATGGATGGAGGCTCAGGCGGGGCGGCCGCAGAAGAAAGGCAATCGCCGGGGGGACCACTTACGCCTATAACGTCAAGTCTCTGCGCGACCAGGAACGTCAGGTCGCCGAACTCGCCGAGAAGAGTTACGTACGATTTGTAACGTACTGGAAAGTATGTCCGCCGAGGGCGCGGCGCGCGGACGCCTCAACCCGATAAGGCTTGAATAGGCTGCCTGGCCGCGCTTCCAGCCGACACGCCGCTCTTCGCCACGAGGTCGCCCGCGCCAACCGCGGCGCGGCTCTCTTGGGTATGAATGGCCTTGAGCATGTGGCTCACCTCGCGGACCCGGGTCGACGGCACGAGGCTGAAGACATTGCGATAAAAATGCACCATGCGGCGCTGATAGCGTACCCCCCGTAGTAATCCGTAACGCTTTCGGCAAGACCTCGGCAGGCATCGGAAACCACCAACTGCACGCCCTTGAGACCACGATCGACGAGATGCCGCAAAAACGATGACCAGCCGGACTTGCCTCCGTGGCACCTTCACAGATGCCGAGGATCCCCCGGAATCCCTCGGCATTGACGGCCGAGGCCATCAGCAGCGACACGTTGCGAACTTCACCGGCCCAGCTGCGCTTCATCACAATGCCATCGAGATAGAGATACGGATGCTCGTCCTCGATCCTGCGATTCCGCCATGCCTCGATCTTGGCATAGATCTTCTTGTTCAGGTTCGACACTGTGCTCGGGCTGACCCGGGTGCCCCACAGCGCCTCCGTGATGTCTTCGACCCGGCGAACTGAAATCCCGGCCAGATACATCTCGATCAGCGCCTCCTCAACCGAGCTCTCCCGCCTCTGGTAGCGCTCGATAGTCGCCGTCTCGAAGGTTTGCCGCCGTAGCTTCTGGCCTTCAAATTGACGTCGCCCGCCTTGGTTTGCAGCGTTCGTTCGTAGCTGCCCGCCCGCGTGTCCTGCTGGGCCTGGCTCCGCTCATAGCGTCCGACACCGCACAGCAGGTCCGCTTCGGCCTCCAGCATGGCATTCAGCGTCTCTTCTACCGTTCCGCGGACCATCTCGCCCAGGTGATCGCGAATCCGGGCTTCATCTATCTGGATCACCTGACCCATGGCATTCCCATCGTTCATCCAAAGCTCCTTCATTCTAGAAGAAGCCGTCAGTGCTGAAAGAGCGAAAGATTCTGTACGCAACCTGCTCCTGCGGGTCCAGGGCAAGGCCACTGAGCGCGAACGACTGCAGGTGGAGACCGAGGAAACGTTCGAATTCGCGTGCGCCGACGCTGACATCGAATACTGGACCAAAGGCACGGCTCCCGTCCTGCTGATCGTCGTGGCTCTGAAGACGCGGAAGGCCTACTGCAAATCGCTGAAGGAGTGGTTTGCGGATCCGGAGCGCCGTAAGTCCCGCAGGTCGTCTTCGAGAAGGCGAACCTACCAACGCTAAGGGGTGTCCCAATGGGGCGATCTGAGTACAATAGGACCTATGCTTGGTGGCAGGATTAAGCCGCCACACTAAAAGCGAGGACTACGCATGCGCCCGAATTATCTTTTCGGAATGAGGCAAGCCGCGAGGCAAGCAAAGGCACTCCAAATTCCCGAAATCGCCGCTATCGAGTTTGGCGTCGCTGGCGGTATGGGACTGCTGGAGATGGAACAAGTCGCTGAGAGTCTTCAGGCTGAAACGGGAGTTCGCTTCCGACTCTACGGCTTCGATCTGGAAACTGGCTTGCCACCCTCTGACGATTACCGAGATCTGCCATACCTCTGGCGCGCCGGTTTTTTCAAAATGGATAGGGCTAAATTGGAGCGTCAATTAAAGCGCGCCACCCTGATAATCGGCAACGTCGGCGAGACGGTTCTGGCGTTTATCGAACGCTATTCGCCACCTGTTATCGGCTTTGTGTCTTTCGACCTCGACCTCTATACAAGTACTAAGCCGGCACTAAACCTTTTCAACTCTGCTGCATCTCATTTTCTACCACGGACCTTCTGCTACTTTGACGATATCGTCGGTGATCTTGATGAAGTACACTGCGAATGGGTTGGGGAACTTCTGGCAATCCGGGAATTTAACGATGCTCACGCAGCGCGGAAAATCGCAAAGATAAACGGTCTGTCTTGGAAGTTTGGCGCACCAACGCAGTGGCATGACCAGATCTTTGTGTTGCACCTGTTCGATCACCCCGCCTACAAGCAATACATCAATGAGCGGACGGACTGGCAACTGCCCCTACCAGAATAAGTTAGCTGGTCCCGGCCTTGCGGCAGATCTCCGCCACCGCAACCCCGTCACTGCCCTGCTTCAGGATGAGCGCCTTCTGGGCGTCCGAAAACTTCGAAGCCTTCATCGTCCTTCGCTCCTCCCAGCCAGGGAACCGGTGCGAAAAACTCTAGCCAAAAATGGTCCAGTTTGCCGGCCTCAGATCAGAAGATGGACGGGCAAGGTTCACGGAAGAGCAGGTTATCGCAGTGTTGAAGGAGCATGAGGCTGGAGCGACGACAGCAGGCCTGGCTCGCAAACACGGGTCTCCGAGGCGACGATCTACAATTGGAAGGCCAAGTTCGGCGGCATGGAAGTCTCCGAAGCCAAGCGGCTGAAGCGCTCGAGGAAGAGAACGCGAAGCTGAAGAAGCTGCTGGCCGAGCAGATGCTCGATGCGGCGGCACTGCGCGAGCTTTTGTCAAAAAATGTATGGTTCACCCCGTCCGTGTAAGGGTTCGTAACAACGAAAATGACACTTCCAGTTGCATAAATGTATCCGGCCTCTCGTGAGTGGACTGCTGTTGCAGCCAGGCCATGATGAGATCTGCGCACGCCGTTCCCAATAAATGGTTCGGGCACGAAGCCCGTTTTTTGCACAGGCCTTACGGCATGTTGATCCACTGTTTCGTCATCACTGTTCCCGAGCCATGCAATCGAAGCCAGCGTCAGGTGAAAGCAGGATCTCTGCGTTCGTAGAGAGCTCAAGACCACCCAGACAATGCGTGCGGATTCCGAGATGATGGTGCGCACCGTACCGACTTGATGGCGCGCAGGGTTCCGAAATGATCGCGCCCAGCATTCCGAGCATTTTCCGCGCAGCATTCGGATTTGATCGCGCGCAGATTCGGATGGTGTGAGGCCCGATCGTTGGGCCAATTCTCCGGCTGGAAGCAGCTGGGAGGATTGGATGCCGACGAGGAGGGTTATCATGCGCCAGGTGCGCGAGATTGTGAGGCTGAGCCTTGCATCGGGAGGCGTCCGACGCGATGACCTGGTTTGATCGTGAAGCAGCGCTTTGCGAATTCCAGGACGCTGGACTTGGCGAGAGATTTACATGCTACTGAAGCAGATCGGTGGAGACATCGGCCAGAGCATTCCGATGGTTTGCCAAGACTGGGCGAATACCAAGGCGGCCTATCGTTTCTTTTCCAATGAACGAGTAAGCGAGGCCGACATTCTGTCTGGTCTCTTTAAATCGACGCGGGAACGTATCGCGGCTGCGAAAGGTCCTGTTCTTGTCCCGCATGATACGACCGAGTTCACCTATCAAAGAGAGCGCCCGGATCTGATCGGGATGATTAAGCGCATCCCCAAAAGCAACTCCCGAAGATTGGACGGAAAACCCAAACGTACACGACATGCGGAATATTGATGCATTCGAGCTTTGCGGTGACCCTCGAGGGGCTTCCACTGGGGCTCAGCGCCGTGAAGTTCTGGACCGAAAGAAGTTCAGAGGGGGCGCCGCGCTCAGGCGCGAGGTCAACCTGACACGGATCCCCATTGAAACCAAGGAGAGCATTCGGTGGCTGGAGAACCTCAAACAATCCACGGAGCTTTTCGAGAAGCCACGCAGTGCATCCATATCGGTGATCGTGAGGCCGATATTTATGACTTGTTGTGCGCCGCCCAAGAGGTTGGAACGCATTTCTTGGTAAGGACCTTTGTCAATCGCCTGGCAGGCGATGGCGATCATACCGTTGCAACGATAATGGACGAGGTCGTGGTCAAAGGCCTCCACCGGATCGAAGTCCAGGATAGCAAGGGCAATCCAGACCAGTCTGTTCTTGAAATCCGGTATCGTAAAATCGGTACTTTGCTACCGATCGGCAAGCAGTCGCGGTATCCAACTTTGACTATGACAGTGATCCACGCTGATGAAAGAGGAGCGCCAAAGAACAGAAAGAAGATTGAATGGAAACTCCTGACCGATCTTCCAGTGCAATCGGCGCAGGGCTGCGATCGAGAAACTCGAATGGTATTCCCTGCGATGGAAGATCGAGGTCTTCCACAAGATACTCAAATCCGGCTGTAGGGCAGAGGAGGACTCGCAACTGCGGACTGCTCAGCGATTGACGAATCTGATCTCGGTATTCTGCATTGTGAGCTGGCGCATTTTTTGGATGACGATGCTTAATCGTTCAGCGCCAAATGCCTCACCGGATTTGTGCTGACCAAGGCTGAAAGCCAATTGCTTGATCGGCTCGTCGAAGACAAGAATCCAGTCGACACACAACGAAAGACATTGTCGCATTATCTTATCAAGATCGCCAGGCTCGGCGGCTATCTCGCCCGCGCCAACGATCCGCCACCAGGGAATCTGATCATATGGCGCGGATTATCGCGATTCATCGATATCGCAACGGGAGCGAAACTCTGACTCAAAAAATGTGGGTAATCGCAAGCATCACCGGACGGATACCATCAAGCTTGGCCCACGGCGAGTTCGGGCGCCTTTCGGCCGAGGGCAGGCTGCTCGTCAGCCGCGCCAAACGCAGCATTGCCGCTAGCGCGCAGAACGCGCCGGTCGCGATGAAAAAGAGCGGCCCTCGCAGGACTCTGGATACTGCACAGTCTTAGATGTTGTATTTCGTGTGGACGGTAAACGATACTATCCCGGCCTCGGGCGCGTGAGCCGTTAGGCCGAAGCGGGCTAAGAGAAGAGCTACCGACCTCGATGCTTGTTCTTCCGGGTTCTGATCAATCGCCAGAGCAACGACGCCGGTCTTCATCATCTGTCTGACCTCGTCGCTAAGGTCGTGCGCGATCACGATTGGTGCTCTGGCCAACCACGGTGCCACTGTGTGGGCAAGCCCATTTTTTGATCCCGCGACGTAGATACCGCTGACAGCATCCTCGGACATTCCTTTAGGGCACTCATCGCTCTCCATTATCTCGACGTGTATCGGAGAAGAAAGTTCTGCCTTCACACCGTCTCGAAATCCACTAATCCTAGAGGCCTCCGCTCGGTATTTCAGATCGGAGCAGACCGCTAAGTAGATTCCCCGATTGACCATCCGGGACATGAAGAATGCCGCAGCTCGTCCGGCTCCGTAGTGGTCAATCCCGACGTAGGCCAACCGTGGTGTCGTCGGCAGGTCTGATCCGAGAGTAATGACAGGGGTCCCCGATGAGGTCACCGAGGCAATCGCATCTATCATTTGATCTGTCTCGGGTCCGTACACTATCACCGCGTCTGCCTTGGCCGCGCGAATCAGACCCGGGACCGCTTCCGCATGCCGCTCCTCGAATAGGACGCGTTCGATCACAAGGGATTTTGTAGTTTGCGCGATTTGGCTTTCAAACGCTCGGGCAAGCCGCAACAGAAGGGGCGTCCTTTGCGAAGGCATTATTACCTTGACTCGAAAGAGCCGACGATGGGGCGATGGAAGAGTCCGACTGATCCCCAGCTGACGAGCAGCTTCGATGACTTTCAGCGCCGTCTTCGGGGATACATTAGCTCGTTCATTGAGGACGCGATCGACCGTTGCAATTCCGACGCCAGCGAGCTTGGCTACCTCGTTCAGCCCAGGTTTCATTCGCTTCGGCTTTCGTTTTGCGGTATGTTTGTTGACGATAGCCCATCGCAGGTCAACACCGCACTTCGCACCAAGATGTCATGGATGCACAGGATTATAACTGATGACTGAGCGATGCAGAATAGTCATCGTTGGAGGGGGGCACGCCGGCGGCAGATTGGCGCAACTCTTGTCTCGCGGCCCCGATCGCGTCCACGTGACCCTCGTCGGGGCCGAGCCTATCTATCCCTACGAACGACCTCCGCTATCTAAAGGAGTTCTCCTGGGCACCAGCGGGCTCGATGACTGCGTGTTGTGGAAGCCTAACGACCCAGTTTGGGAGCGTGTAGAGACCCATCTCGGCGTCGCCGTTGAAGATGTTGATCGCGTCCGGAAAAACATCCGACTTAGCGACGGTAAAGTGATTAGATACGATCGATTGGTTCTCGCTACCGGCTCTCGAGTTCGCGGGTTTCCGGTGCAAGGAAGTCAGCTCCGCGGCGTCTTTAGCCTTCGAAGTTACGCCGATGCTCAAACCGTTTCTAAGTACTTCCTGGCATCAAACCGAGTGGCCGTCGTTGGTGGCGGATTTATCGGCCTCGAAGTCGCGGCGGCCGCCGCACAGCGCGGCATCCAGCCACGAGTGATCGAAGCTTCCGACCGACTGCTTTCTCGCTTGGTGCCGCGACTGGTAGCAGATCGCCTTGCCGAGACGCACCTCCACGCTGGTGTGCAATTGACGTACGGGGCCATGGTCGAGAGGTTCGTTTCCAATGGCCATGGTAGCCTAAAGCGCGCTGTTCTCAGCAATGGAGATGCTGTTGACTGCAGTGTCGCCGTCGTTGCCGTTGGTGTTGAACCTGAGATATCCCTTGCGATTGGCGCCGGCTTGGAGATCGACATTGGTGTAATAACTAACGAGCAGCTGCGTACCTCTGATCCCAACATATTCGCCTGTGGCGACATTGCCGCCTTCTGGCATCCACTTTACCAACGGCATATACGTTTGGAGTCGTGGCAAAACGCGGAGGATCACGCAAGAATCCTAGCCGCCGTACTGCTGGGCGAAGAAGTTACGGCGCCGTCAGTCCCATTCTTTTGGTCTGACCAGTACGACCTCTCCCTTCAAATAATGGGGTTACCTCATCTCGGTACGTCGACAAGGCGAAAACCGACAGCGTCTGGAAGCGCGATCTTGCTTCACTGCGACGCACTTGAACGACTCGTCGGCGCGACCGCCATCGGACCCACGGCGCTCATCGGGCGAGAGCTGAGAAAAATGCGTCAGCTGATTGCTTCACGCGCTATCTGCAACTCTGTCACGCTTGACGGAGCCGAGTTAGAGGTCGTTGCGGGTTAAGCCCGTCGAGGTACCAAAACGGTGACCGCTCCATCCTCGATTCTCACCTCGTACGTGCGCAGGTTTATGCATACCGGAGCGCCAAGTGCCTTTCCCGTCATATAGCTGAACCGTCCAGAGTGACGGGGGCACTCCACCGTGTGGCCCTCAACATAACCATCGGACAGGTGGGCGTGTTCATGAGTGCAAATATCGTCTGTTACGAAGATTTCGCCCTTCGGGGAGCGAAATATTGCGTATGAATGCCCGTCAAACTCCCAGCGACGAACGTCTTGAAGCCGAATATCCTCTACCTTGCACGCAAACACCCATGTACGAGCGGTGTCGTCAACCATCTTCAAATCTAGGCTCATGTTGAACTTCTCTTCCCTCTTTAGAATATGCTGAACGTCTGGCGCCATCACTTTTGCACCTGACATCGAACCCTTCGTCGATCGATCCGGCGGCAAAGTCGGGCTATCATTAGGTCGACTTCTAGTTCTCCCGCGTACCCGTCGACCTCATTGCACCTTTGGATCTTCTCAATAGACCATGTATGCATGCGCCGCTTCCGGCCGGGCCCCCCAAACCGATGTCGACCAAGATCCCAGCGCTCTCATAGCTCAAATCAACAGAAAGAGGCCATCTGGATCAGCACACGAAGCGTGTATCGACGATACAACAAATCGCGATCGCCTTGATCTGGACACCTACATCTGCAGTCTACAGTTTGCAGTCTTCAGCAGCGGAGCAGTAGTGGGCTGTAACGTTTCCTGAGTTCAAGCGCTGTCGTTGTGCTCTACGCGTTGTCTTCCAGGTGGGCTCCAGACTTGTCCCAAGCCTTCCTGACGCATTCTCGAAGCATCAGGGCTTCGCTCCAGCGATCCGTTGTATCTTCACCATCTCGACCGGTTATCGCGTACGGCCGCGGCCCCAACTCGCAAGTAAACGCCAATGCCTCTCCGTCCGCCGCGCGCCGGCGCCAACTCCGAAAGCCGTAGCCCCACCACTCTAAGAACTGGTCGAGCCACATTTGGTGCTGCGGGAAGCTAATCTCGATTTGTATTTGCTCGCGGCTTGCTACCCTACCGTGGAACGCCCAACACCTATCCAAAACTTGATGGATGTGGCTGTTATTCTCCTCGGTAATTGGCCATGAGAACTCGCGCCCAACAACGAAGTGCGAAATATCCCCCAGCAGCTTGAGATCGGGGATTCGTTCAAGTAGATCGAGTGTAAAGAACAGGTCGGTCGTCATCCGGTCGCGATGTGTCTCTATATAGACGGGAAAATCGACCTCCTCGGCAAGCCGCAGCCATCCTTCTAAAAGCGGGATGCAATCATCCAAGCGACGTGGCCGTACATCTGGTTGAATCTCAAGATGATGAAGACCGAATTCCGTTGCATTTTCGAGCACTGGCTTGAGCTCATCGATGGTCTTCGGAAAACACTGGCCTTCGGCTGTCAACCCGTTCGCCTTCAACAGGCCATGCAGCTCGCGTACGTACTCCCGGCTCCGCCAATCTGCGCTAACGCCGTCATAGCCGGCATCTTTGATCATTCGGATGTTTTCCTCAAGCCCGCGTTCTGGCTCCGTCGCGCTTCGCAATTCCATGGCCCAAAGCGACTGAAAGAACAGGATGGTGTTCATGTAGTGTCTACCTTCGAACTGCTGAGAGAGCGGCTTCATGCGTTGAGTGGGCGTTGACGGCATCTGACTGCAAGAGCTTTCTCAAATCGTAGCTTGGGTCCTGCAGGACGGAAGGCGACGGGCGAAGGCGCCTCTCAATTATCGAGGTCGCGACTCGGACGATCTTTGCTACTTGCGATAGGCTACCGAACGCCGCCGTGGCCTCTAGAACGCCAAATCTGTCTAGGAGAAACGTTACTATACCCCCATCGTCTAAACTACGATTTACCTCGACCTGCGATTTGTTCGGAATGCCAGCAACTTGGAATACTTTGTCGAATTGATCAGACCACATCCATGGAACTGCCCTATAGGAAACCTTTCGTCCCAAAATGTTCAACGCGGCAGTGCCCCCCTGGTCCAGCGCATTCTTCCATGCCTCCAATCGTATCGTGTCTTTACCCGTCGACGCCGGATATCTTGCTGCGTCTCCGGCGGCGAAGATCCGAGAGTCTGCAGTTTGGAGGTATTCATTGACGAGAATGCCGTCGTCAGTGGCAAGGCCAGCCTTCTGCGCCAATTCAACGTCGGGATCCGCGCCAACAGCAACCAGAACTGTGTCGGCTACGAATTCCTGTCCTGATCTGAGTCGCACGCCCTCGACCATGTCGCAACCAATGATCGCCTCCACGTCCGCTCCGAGGAAAACCTTGGTGCCGTTGGAACGATGCAGTTCTAAGATTCTATCGGACGTCGAGATCGGCATCACGCGAGACAGCAGAGCGGGTGCCTTTTCCAAAACTGTTGTGTCAACACCTCTTGCCCGGGCAGACGCCGCGACTTCCAATCCGATCAGTCCTCCGCCGATAACGACAAGCCTTCGTGCCGGCATCAATCTCTCTCGGAGAACGGCGGATTGATCCAACGACCGCAGCGCGATCACTCCCTTCGAGCCGACGCCAGGCAACTGCGGAAAACGCGGTTTTGCTCCTGTCGCGAGCAGGAGGTAGTCATACCGAAAACGATCTCCTCCAGCGAGTGTAACGCTCTGTGCGTCCCGGTCGATTGCTTCCGCTCTGACCCCAGAGCGGAAAAGGATTCCGTTCTGGTCAAGCCAACCTGGGGCAAGAGCCGCTACGCCGCTGAAGCTCTCCTCTTGAGTAAGGACTGACTTGGACAGAGGCGGACGCTCATAAGGGGCGGACCGTTCCTCCGTTAGGAGTACAATCTCGTCGGACCACCCATGCTCCCGTAGTGCGCGAGCTGCACTCGTCCCAGCATGTCCAGCACCAACTATGACAATTCTTCGAGCCATCACATCAAGTCCGAACTGTGCGAGCTTGGAGGTTAGTCGCCGACATCTGATTTAGGCTATTCTGAACCTGATGTTTTTCCATCATGTTTACGATTCGTAGACTCGCTCGTGTGCGGGGCGCCCCGAGTCGGCGGCCTGCCGGCGTAGGATCAACGCCATGTAGTGTGGCGTGTTCGCCGTCAGCGCCTCTGAGACCAGGACTTCACGAAGGAGGATTTCTGGTTCATCGTTGCCGTACGGAGCGAAGTTGAAGCAGAAATCCGGGCCGGACAAAGCCCCGGCAGAACAAGTGCTGAAGGACAACCGACGCCAGGCACCTCGGCAGTATTCAGCGGAAAAGAATATCCGTATCGTGTTGGAAGGATTTGCGCGACGAGGAGAATATCTCCGAGCTGTGTGGCCTCGATGTATTATGGCCGGTCCAAGGAGTTCCTTGAGGCTGGCAAACGCCGCCTTGGGGGGCGACACTGCCCGCTCAGCCACGTCCGGCGAGGTCAAGGATCTTCGTCGTGAAGCCTCCGAATTGAAGGAGGTGGTCGCCGATCGTACCCTGGAGAACCGCTTACAAAAAAGAGTTGAGCGCGGCTGGGGAGGACGAGGCATGAGGTATCCTGCGTTCGCGAAGGCCGAGATCATCGCGCTGGTCGAGCAATCACCATCTGCGTGCCAGACGCACGCTCGAGAAGCTCGGCATCCCGCGAGCCGCATTTTATCGGTGGTACGATCGCTACCGTGCGGTTGGCGTTGAGGTACTGGCTGAGTATCGCTCGAAGTCGGACATGGTCTGGAATCGGGTTCCTGACGAAGTCCGCGGTCAGATCATCGATCTGGCGCTGGAGATTCCCGAGCTGTCGCCGCGCGAGCTGGCGGTGCGCTTCACCGATGACAGAAAGTACTTAGTCTCCGAGGCGCTGGGTCTATCGGCTGCTGAAGGCGCACGACCTGATCACCAGCCCCGCCTATGAGGTGATCAAGACGGCCAACGAGTTCAAGGACAAGACCACGGCGATCAACCAGCTCTGTCAGACTGACTTCGCCTACCTCAAGATCACCGGCTGGGGCTGGTATTATCTGTTCACTGTGCTCGCTGACTTCTCGCGTTATATCGTGGCGTTGAGGATGAGCCCAACCATGTGCGCCTCCGACGTTACGGCCACGCTCGACCGGGCGCTTGTCGCCTCAGGCCTGGAGTACATCAATATAAAGCAGCGGTCACGGCTTCTCAGCGACAACGGATCAAGTTACGTCGCGGATGATCTGGCCACCTGGCTCAAGGGCAAGGACATACGGCCTGTGCGCGGTGCGCCAATCATCGCCAGACCCAGGGCACTGGCATCAGACCTTGAAGAACCGCATCTTGCTGAGCGCATCAAGCGCGAGACCATCGCAATCCGTCGCTTGCGGCATCGACTGCAGGCAGCTTAACCTCTAGCCCAAGATGATCCGGAGCCTCCCTTCTCGAAATGCATGAGCGGTCTCAAATTATCTGACGACGGACACAACGCGAACATTGCGGCGCCGTGGTCGAAGTTGGCGAAGAGTTCGGCCGCGGCGGTGAAGGTCGTGTGGTCCGTTGTGAGCAAGACGCCAAAGTTCGTCGCCGGTGGCGCAGCCCTCAGCGTACAACGGTTCGCTGCTAATAACGCGAGCGACCGGTTCGCGGCGAAGTCGTTCACCTCGAAGTGGCGCCCGGCGCAATCCGTTGTGGCCGCTCAGATGCTGCATCGCGGTTCGAAAGGCAGTGATGTCTGGTGTACCGGTGTTTCGATAGCGAGCACGCTAAGTTGCATCAGTTGCCGATCTGCAATCTATACTCTCGACCGCTATACGTAGCGTGCAGGGGAGCAAACGAGCCGTACAATGACGAGCGTTTAGCGGCCGTGGCGACAATGCAGTAAGCCGTAGCTCGACATTTTGATGGATTTCAATCAACCTAACCATCGAGCCATCCAACGCTCTGCCATATACTGAAGAAAATATAGGGGTGGATTGCGCGCCAGGAGGAAGCGATGATGGAGGAAACTAAATTCGGCCGTCGCGACGAGTTTGGTCACTACGCGCCTAAGGAGCTCATCAGTTATGGGCCGTTGTTCACGTTGCCTCCGAAACCTATGGCGGTGATAAAGTGGTTGCCAGGGTACTTTTTGCCTTGGAACCTGCTGCTTATCGTGTTCGGGATCGGTTATTGGCTCTTTCTTGCGCCGTCTCTTGAACAAATGAAGACACTCGAGATCGGCTGGGTACTTTATCTCGTTCTCCTCAACTATGCCATCGTCGTCCTTTGGTATGGCGCCTGGCACTCTTGGCTCTACGTTTTGCGACGGCAGGAGACGCGCTTTAAGTACAACCCGCGTTGGCCCACGGCCAGAGCTACTGTTTTCGTCTTCGGCAAACAGGCTTTGGACAATATTTTCTGGACGATAACGAGCGGCGTTCCGGTCTTTACAGCATATCAGGTCGCGGCGTTTTATCTTTATGCCAACGGCTACGTGCCTCTCATCACCTTGTCAGACAACCCAATATGGTTCATCGTCCTGCTGTTACTCGTCCCATTCATTCATGAGGTCCACTTTTACGCGGTTCACCGCCTGCTTCATACTCGTCTCCTCTACAAGTACGTTCATTCATTGCACCACAATAATACGAACGTGCTTCCCTGGTCGGGATTAGCGATGCACCCGGTCGAACACATCCTGTATTTTTCTGTCATCGTGTTGATCGCTGTCTTCAATTCACATCCAATACATATGCTTGCCATGGTGATGCGCGCGGGCCTCGCTCCAGCAATTGCCCATACCGGTTTCGATCGAACCGAGCTGGGGGGCGAGCGCACCGTCCCATCTGGAGTCTACGCTCATTATCTTCACCACAAGCTTTTCGAGGTGAATTACGCTGATGGGGCGGTCCCACTAGACAAGTGGTTTGGCAGCTTTCACGACGGCAGCCCTGAAGCCGATGAGCGTCTAAAGCTTCGTATGGAACGGCGTGCTGAAGCTTATGCCAAGAAGGACGCTCGAGCCTGACTGGGTGCTCAACGTACCCTAGAATCCTATTGAAGAACTCAAGCCGCACGGAGAACTCCGCGGCCAAGCACCACGTCAGCAAAGGGGAAACGTTATGATTGTGGCAAGGATTGTTCGTCGCGCATTTCTCGCAGGCGTCGCGGGGATCGCCCTTACAAGTGTAGCGTTCGCAGACGGGCCCACTCCGATTCGAGTTAAGTCGGACGCGCACGCCGAGGTACCGCAAAAGTTTAAGAATCACGCGGTTAAGATCGCGGTTGTCCGCCAGCTCAACACTGGCGACGTGTATCAGGAGTGGATTGCCGGCGTTGAGGCTGAAGCGAAGAAGCTCGGCGTCAAGCTGACGGTCTACAACGCCGACGGCGACAATGCGAAGCAGGCGCTGATGCTGCAGCAGGCCGTAGCCACTCAGCCGGATGCCATCGTCATTGGTTGGGGATTTGGTGATAGTCTGCGCGACGGCATCAAGGCGGCCGCTGACGCCAATATTCCTGTCGTGACCTACTACGTTTCGGTCGAGCCGTCGGACAAGGTCATCACCGTTGATCAGGGCGACAAGCTGATGATGACCGGCATCCTTGGTGCTCTGAAGGCCCATATCGGCGGCGACGGTGCAAAGGCTGACGTCATCTATGTCTATGTGCCAGGCTATCAGGCGCTCGATCTGCGCAACGAAGTCTGGAAGGAATTCTTGAGGGCCAACCCTGGCGTCAATACGGTAGCGACGATCGGCGTCGTCAACGCCAACACTGCCGCCCAGACGGCCGATCAGGCCAAGGCAGCGCTGACTGCCCATCCAAACGTCAAGGCGATTGTCGCGCCGTATGATGAGTTCACCAAAGGCGCATCGCTAGCGATCAGCGAACTCGGTCTGGCGGACAAGGTTAAGACCTATGGCATGGACATCTCAACTGCCGACATCGCGGTAATGACGAAGCCACACAGTCCTTGGGTGGTCACGGCTACCACCAACCAGTCCAATGTCGGCTCGGTCGTACTGCGGGTGGCCGCGGCCAGGATTGCCGGCGACCTCATCGGCAACACGCTGAGCGTGCCGCCGCTGGTTATCACTCAGGAAGAGCTGCGCACGAACAAAGTCGAGAACATCGAACAGCTTGGTGCGGTCTTTCCGGATCTGAAGACGCCGGACGTGGCGAAGGCCCCTTGGATGGATAAGATGAAATGAATCGGTCCACGCAGGAAAGCCTCGCTGGAGGTTGCCCTATGTCCGAGCGAACGAGAGCCCTCGTCGAGTTCCGCAACATCACCAAGCGCTTCGGTGCCACGCAAGCGCTAAAGGGTGTGAGCTTCTCGATTATGCCGGGCGAGACGCTGGGTCTGCTCGGTGCCAACGGCGCCGGCAAGTCCACGCTCATCAAAGTGCTCTCCGGCAATTTCCTGCGCACGTCCGGCGAAATCCTGATCGAGGGCGAGCGGACCGAAATCCGCTCGCCGACCGAAGCGCGTGACTGCGGCATCGCGACCGTTCACCAGAACATCGACGATGCCGTGGTGTTCGGCATGACAGTGGCAGAAAATTTGCTGCTCGACGATCTCTCGACCGCCGACTCGCCCTTCTTTCTCAACCGCCGCAGCGTCATGGACCGCGCGCAGCAGGTGCAGCAGAAGTTGGGCCTCAAGCTACCGCTGGAAGCTCCGGTGGAGGAACTGTCAGCGAGCGGTCGGCAGGAGGTGGCGATCGCGCGCGCCCTAGTGAAGAACCCTAAGCTGTTGATCCTCGACGAGCCGACTTCGACGCTGTCGGCGCGTGAAGCGGAAAAATTGTTCGAGGCGGTGGCGGACCTCAAGCGGCGCGGTATCGCGGTGCTTTACGTCTCGCACCGCATGAGCGAGAGCCAGCAACTATGCAACCGCGCAGTCGTTTTGCGCAATGGTCAGATCGTTTCCGAGCACCAGTCACCGCTCGATACGAATGCGATAGCGACATCAATTCTCGGCGATCTGATCTTGTCGGCGAAACATGTCATCCGCCGCTCGGACCAGGTGCCGGTGTTTGTCGGACGCGGCTTGCGTGTGCGGCCCGATGCGGTGCCCGTCGACCTGACGTTCCGCAAGGGCGAGGTGATCGGTATCACCGGGCTCGTTGGCGCCGGGAAGACCGAGCTTCTGGAACAGATTTACGGTGCTATGCCGCTGGTTTCGGGCAAGATGCTGCTCAACGATCGGCCCTTCAAGCCGCGCGACGCAGCCGATGCGCTGACGAGGGGCGTGGCGATGGTGCCGGAGGAGCGCGCGAAGCAATCGATCTTCCCTGGCGAGGGCCTGGCGAAGCATTGCTCGATCGGCGCAATGGGATTCTTCAGCCGCTATGGCTTCATCGACCTACATAAAGAAGTGGCATTCACCCAGGATATCATCCGTGACTACAACGTCAAGTGTCCCGGCTGGGATGCCCCCATCGAGGCGCTGTCGGGAGGCAATCAGCAGAAGCTGTTAGTCGGCCGCTGGCTCAAGCACGGCTGGTCACTTCTAATTCTTGACGAACCGTTCCGGGGAATCGACATCGGAGCGCGCGGCATCATCTCGGACGCGCTGCGGGCTTTCTCGGAGTACAACTCGGTCGTAGTCTCGTCGTCGGACCCTGAGGAAGTGGTGGAGGTCGCCGACCGCGTACTCATTATGGTCGAAGGAGCGATCGCGGGCGAAGTTATGGCGGATGCGCTCAGCTCCGAAGAGCTTTCTGAAATCATGAGCCGGACCGGTGCAGCTCGGCAAGGCGTAAGTGGGGGCACCCTTCAATGACAATCCAAAACTCGCTCGCGCAGCCGGCCGAGCCTGGATCCACCCGCGGCAGCGCGGAAAAGCTGAAAGTCTTCATCTACCGCTACGGGCTTTTGGCCGTTCTGGTGCTGATGATTCTGTTCTTCTCCTGGCAGCAGCCGTTCTTCCGCACGTTCGCCAATGCAATGTTTATCCTGCAAGCGGCCTCGGTGGTCGCGGTGATCGGGCTTGGCGCCACGGTTTCGATGACGGTCGGCGGATTCGACCTGTCCGTAGGAGCGTCGATGTCGCTTGCGGTGATGGCAGCAACCGCGGCGATGGTGATCGGCGACCTCGGTGGCGCCCCAGCGATTCTGATCGCCGTGGCGGCGGGCGTCGCGGTCGGCCTATTCAACACTTTTCTCATTGTCTACGCCCGCATCCCCGATCTGGTGGCAACGCTCTCCGGCTTGTTCCTCATCAACGGGTTGACCTTGCTCGGCGTCTCGGGCCAGTCGATCGCGGAGGGTATGTCGTTCAACGGCAATGTCGCTCCGGGCAAGTTCTCGCCGCTATTCGGCTGGCTAGGTGGTGGGCGGCTGTTCGGTATCCCAGCGTCAGTCGTGGTCGCAGGTCTGATATTCATCGTCGTCATTGTGCTGCTCAATTACACGCGGTGGGGGCGGGCCTTCTACGCCGTTGGGGGCAATCCGATCGCAGCCGCGGCGGCCGGCATCCGCGTGGCGCGTTATCGCATGGCGGCATACCTGATCTCCGGCGCGTTGGCAGCAATCGCCGGAGTCATGTTAGCGGCCCGCTCCAACCGGGGCGACGTCAATGTGGGCGACGCGTACTTGCTGCAGGCCGTGTCCGCCGCGCTCGTGGGATATGCCGTGCTTGGCGCCAACAAAGCGAATGCCGTCGGTACGCTGGTTGGCGCGGTCTTCGTCGCCACACTAATCAACGGACTGACAATGTTCAATTTCCCGTACTACGCGCAAAGCTTCGTTCAGGGAGTGCTGCTCGTGGTCGCGTTGCTGATGAGTTACACGCTTGGCCCACGCCGCCGTTGAACTTAGTTCTTGGTCGGCGATCTTGTGCGCGGTTGACGAACAAGGAGCTGTTACGCAAGAGATCTCCTCCAATATCCAGGAGGCACACACGGGGCCCGCCGAGTGGCTTCGAGCATAGCCGACGTGAAGCGCCGCGCAACGGAGACCGGCTCGGCTTCGAGTTAACTGCTCACCTACGCGCAGATGCTGTCCAACGACAGCGCGCGGCTGAAGACAGAGGTCCGGAGATTCCTGATGACGGTTCTTGCAGCTTAAAGCCGTCTCGGCGCATTCGGAGGAACGGTACGGAAGACGGAAAACCGTGTGAAGTACTGCAGTGGAGGATTGAAACCTTTGCCCTATCGCGCACTCGAGAACGGTCATTGTGAACCTCGCTAACCGGCGCGTGCACAAGAGATTTCGGAGCCGCCACATCCCAGGACAATCGACTGTCGTTTGACTGCCGAAGCTACGAGGCGTCAGCGTCATAAGTTTGCTAATTGATCCTTGAGGATGACTGCTGCCAGTCCAGCAAATTGGTAGACAACGTGGCTTGAGTACGCCTGACGCGATCCGCGGATCACTTTCTGAACTACCGATTGTTCGACGTTACCCAATCTTACCCAAAGAGAGTTCGGAAAACCGCTTACGACGGAACAGCGGGCGCTAGCCTTGCCGACACTGCGGCCTCTCGAAGAGGAGGGGGCACGAGGTTTACGGGCCAAAGAGCTCACCGGAGGGGAATCATGCCAAGGAAGTACGCTGCTTGTCCGGACCGTTCAGCAAATTTTGCTAGGAAAGCTACCCTTATCTGCTCCACGCTTTTGGCCGGAACGGCCATGGCGCTTACCCACGCCAAGGCAGACGACATCAATTGGCGCCAGTTCGAAGGCGAGTCGATCGTCTGGGCCTCCGATATTCATCCATATGCCGATGCGGTTGCAGCCCAGCTGCCGGAATTCGAGAAGCTTACCGGCATCAAGGTGACGCCGGAGCTTTATCCGGACGATGCGTATTGGAATAAGTTGACGATCCAGCTCAGCACCAAATCACCAAGCTGGGACGTTGTCGGTACGGGCATTCAACCGGCTTGGGATCTTGCGCCCGGTCAATTGCTTGAGCCCCTCGACCGCTATCTGAACGATCCGAAACTTACGGCGGCCGGCTACGATTACAAGGATTTCTTCCCAGCACTACGAGATGCGCTGACTTGGAAGGTCAAGGAAGGCCAGATCGAGCCGGGAAGCGGGCAGGTGTGGGCCATTCCGCATGGCTTCGAGAATATCCAACTGTTCTAACGGAAGGACATCCTCGACAAGTATGGCATCAAGGTCCCTACGACCCCGCCGGAGATGTCCGCGGCATGCGAAAAGCTGAAGGCTGCCGATCCGACGATTACGCCCCTTGGCGTCCGCGGTGTGCGGTTCTGGAGCAGCATCCACACGGCCGCAATCTCGATCGCCAGGTCCTACGGGGTGCACGATTTCACCGTCAAGGACGGTAAGCTCGACACCGGCCTCGACTCACCCGAGTCGATCGCTTTCCACAAGGACTATGTGGACATGATCAAGAAGTGCGCGGCGCCCTCCTTTGCTAACGACAATTGGTACCAGGTGGTCGAAGGCATCAATTCCGGCCGCACAGCCATGGCGATCGATTCCAACATGTTTGGCTTTTGGAACGACGTTGCCGGCAAGCCAGCCTCAGGCAAAATAGCATTTGCGCCGCCCTTGCGTGCTCCGAATGCCAAAAACTTCGAATCCAACATCTGGATCTGGTCTTTGGCGATGAATGCGGCATCGCAAAAGAAGGGAGCTGCGTGGCTCTTCATCCAATGGGCGACTTCGAAGCAAGTGAAGCTCAACGGTGCCGTGGCCGGCAAGCTCGTCAACTCTCCGCGCACCTCGACCTGGACTGACAAGGCATGGCTCGAATACGCGGCAAAGCCTGAATTCAACAACTTTGTCGACACGTTCAAGAGCGTGCAGGACCGGGCAAAGCTGGCCTTTACAGCTCGCGTCGGCTTTGCCGAAGCAATGAATGCCTGGGCCGTTGCCATGCAGAAAATGGTCAACGGAGCTGACGTGAAGGCGACATTGACAGACCTCGCGGCCGAAATCCGATCGACCATGTGAAGTGCCGAGGGGGCGGCGGCGACCCGCTGCCCCTTCTTGCAATTAGAGATGTAGTCATATGGAACTTCGAGGATACGACGCAATCGTGACGCTGCAGTCTTCGGCCAGCCAACTTGCCTCCTCACAGGATCGGCGGATCAAGAGCGCTGAGGAGCCGCGTCTTGACTGGTGGAGCATTGCAGCAATTGCGCCAGCCATCGTCATACTTGTAGGATTTCTGCTTCTGTTCTTCTACGGCGTCTATCAGTCGTTGACTGACCTCAGGTTCGGTCGCCCCTTGGTCCACTTCATCGGCCTCAACAATTACGCGGCGCTGATTAAGACAGAGGATTTCTGGAATAGCATTCGCGCGACGCTGGTCTACTCTGGATCCGCCGTCCTTGCCGAGGCAGCCTTCGGTCTCGCGCTTGCCAAGCTGTTCGCGACCGAAGTCTTCCTGGCCCGCGTGATGCGGCCGGTCATTCTCCTGCCCCTCGTCCTACCCCCGATGAGCGTAGCGCTCATGTGGACGACCATGATGGACCCACAAAACGGGATCATGAATTATCTGTTGTCGCTTGTCGGGATCGGCCGATTTGCCTGGATCTCAGATCCCGTGACCGCAATGTTCTCCCTGGTCCTGATCGACGTATGGACCTACACGCCCTTCTTCGCACTCATCATCTTCGCCGGCCTTCAGGGCATCAATGAAGAGGTGAGAGAAGCCGCGCGCGTTAACGGTGCGAAGGGCTTGGCGACCTTTCTGCACATCGAGCAGCCTCTGATTGCTCCCTACATTCTGATCGCGGCGGTGTTTCGGCTGATCGAGTCTCTCAACCAGTTCGACATCATCTTCGGGACAACCCAAGGCGGGCCCGGCAACAGCACTTCGGTTCTTTCGGTACGTGCCTACATCACCGCGTTCCAGAATCTCGCTTTTGGGCGTGGCGCCGCACTGATGGTGGTCAATTGGCTGATCGTGCTAGTCGGGACGTTCGCCATGGTCAAGCTCTGGCGCTTTGTTCGCCAGCGCGTCAGCTGAAGAGGCCGCGCATGCGCGTCAATCGTTCGACTCCCGCCAATCTGATCCTCAACCTGCTCGTGGGCGTTTGCGCATTTATCCTAGCTTTTCCGCTTATCTGGATATTGATGATGTCGCTGAAGCAGCAGGCCGAAGTCATGACCTGGCCACCGACCTTTCTGTTCTCGCCGACCCTGGAGAATTTTCGCGTGCTGTTTGATGTCGCCCAGGCGGGGGCGACCAGCTATGGCACCATCAAAGTCGATTTCTTGACGCCGATCACCAACAGCGTCGTCATAGCGCTGGGCTCGGTCATCGTGTCTCTGCTCGTGGGCGTGCCGGCCGGCTACGTGCTGGCGCGGCGCGACATACCTCTCAAAGAGGACATTGCGTTCTTCATTCTTGGATTCCGCTTTGCCCCGGTTCTCCTGGTCGTCATCCCGCTCTTCAGCGTATTCCAGACCATCGGGCTATATGACACCTATCTCGGCATGATCTGGGTCTACCAGGTGGTCACACTGCCGATGATCGTCTGGCTGAGCCGCTCCTACATCGAGGACATCCCCAAGGACATCGAGGAGGCGGCTGCCATGGACGGCGCCAAACCCGTTCGCGTCGTGCTGCACATCGTGCTGCCACTGTTGAAGCCAGGACTGATCGGAGCCTCATTGCTCATCTTCCTGCTCGCCTGGCACAATTTTGCCCTCGGTCTAATGCTGAGCTCGACCAAGGCGCCGGTGACGGTCGCTCTGCTCAAGCTTCTCAATCCGGGCGTGCAGTTCTATCCCGTCATGGCGGCCGGGCTCGTCGTGACGATGATCATTCCCGTCATCCTGATCGTCATTGGCCAGCGTCACCTCGAACGCGGCCTCACCTTCGGTGCCGTAAAATGAACACCCGGCCATTGATGTTCTTCGGAACGACGAATCTCGATCTCTGCTTCAACGTCGAGCGACTGCCGACTCCAGGTGAAAGCCTGATGGGCGGCTTGACCCGTTACCCCGGAGGCAAGGGCGCCAATCAGGCCGTTGCTGCCGCCCGGCTTGGCCTCAAGCCACATTTCTACACGCGTCTCGGCGATGACGATGCCGGCCACTGGCTGTTGCAGTCCCTGATGCAGGCCGGCGTTCGCGCAGATGCCATTCAGATCTCTGCGGGCGAGGTCTCCGGTTCAGCCCTGGTCATGGTCGGCGACGACGGCTCGAACATGATCGTCATAGACCCTGGCACGAATTTGAACGTGACACCCGAGATGATCGAGCGCGCGGCCGAGTTCATCGCGCGCGATGCAATCGTTGTTGCGGAAATGGGGATGCCGATCTCGGCCCTTAATCGGCTCTTCGAGATGAAGGCGGACAAGGGTTTTGAACTCATCTTCAAGCCGGCGCCGGTCAGGCCCGGGCTTTCACCGGCCGCGTGGGCAAGCGTTGACTTCGTCACGCCGAACCAGACGGAAGCCTTTGAGCTCACAGGGATCGAAGTCCTCGACTTCCACACAGCCGCGGGCGCGGCCTTAAAGCTTCTCGATCTCGGTCCAGCTGCCGCCCTAATCACCTTGGGCGCGCAGGGCGCTTACTATGCCGACAAGAAGCAATCTTTTTCTCTGCGCGCCTTCCCGGTGAAGGTCGTGGATACCACGGCCGCAGGGGATGCTTTCAATGGCGCCTTCGCCGCTTCATTGGCTGAGAGCCTGCCCTTGAGGGAAGCCGTACGAAGGGCGCTCGCGGTGGCAGCCCTGTGCGTGACGCGCCGCGGTGCTCAAAGCTCGATGCCGAGCCGCGAGGCGGTTGGCGAATTTCTGCAATCACAAACGATCCTGGAGTTGGAATGACTGAACAGTTCTCAGTTTCGGATAGAACGGTGCTCGTAACCGGAGCCGGTGGAGGCATCGGGTCGGCCATTGTTTCAATGCATTCCGGGCGGGAGGGGCGAATGTCCTTGCCACCGATGCTAATCTCGCAAACCTCAGGGAGACCTTGGCTGGCCTGCCCCATGGCAACGGCGTACTGCCAATGGCGATGGATGTCGCGCGGGAGGACGATGTCGCAAGGGTGCTAGATGAGATTGCCAGACGTTTCGGCCGGCTCGATGTGCTGGTGAATAACGCCGGCATCAAGTCTGCCGAGCCGCTCCTGAACGGCAATTCGGAAAAGATCGAGCGCACGATCCAGATCAACTCAGTCGCTGTCCTGCGCTCCTCCAAACTGGTGGTCGACCGGTTCATGAAGGCGAAAGGTGGCCGTATCGTCAACGTCGGCTCCTCGCTGTCCTCGCAAGGTGCAGTCTTCAACTATCAGGCTGGCGGCGCCGACTACTGCTTGTCCAAGGCGATCGTCCACGATCTCACCAAGCTGCTCGCCTACGAATGCGCGCCGCTCAAGATCAATGTCAACGCAATCGCCCCTGGCATTATCGACACGCCCATGCACGGGCGTCCCCGGGAGGAGACCGAAGCCCGCCATAGTGGCCGGATCCCGCTGGGACGCGTGGGTCTACCGGAGAATATCGCGGGTCTTGCTGTCTTTCTCGCAAGCCCCGCGGCCTCATATATGACCGGGCAGATTCTTCACGTGAACGGCGGGATGCTGATGAATGGCTAATACCGCCCCGGCCCATAACTGGCCGCAAGTCAAAGGTATCATTTCGGATCTCGATGGCGTGGTTTATCGCGGCAACGCGGCGATACCAGATGCTATCCAGACATTTGGAGCTTGGCAGACGGCAGGATTGCCGTTCTGCTTCGTGACTAACAATTCCACCCATACCCCCGAAGATGTCTCCGCAAACTTGCGAGTTTCGGGCTTGTCGTCACGCCGAAAGACGTTGTCACGAGCGCCATCACTGCCGCCGAGCTCATTCGCGCGACATACAAGGATGCAACGCGCGTATTCGTCGTGGGCGCGCCATCGCTGGTGAAGGCCATCACCGAAGCGGGGCTCGATGTGACCGATCGCGAACCCGATGCCGTGGTCATGGGCCTCGATCGCTAGATAACGCATGAGAAGCTGCGGATTGCGGTCGAAGCGATCCTGAACGGTGCCGCATTCGTCGGCACCAACCCCGATCTCCTCCTGCCGACCGCAGGCGGTTTCGAACCTGGAGCAGGAGCAACGATCACAGCTGTAGCTGCTGCCACAGGCGTGAAGCCCTTGATTGTCGGGAAACCTGAGCCGCACATGATCGAGACGGCACTTTCCCGTCTCGGGACGGCGCGCAACGCCACATTGATGATTGGCGACCAGATCCAGACGGATATCCAGGCCGGAAAGCGAGCGAAGCTACCGACGGTGCTGGTCACGACCGGCGTGCCGCCCCGCGAAGACCCATCCCTGGTGCCACCTGATTTTATCGTCTCCAGCCTGGCAGAGATTGAGGTCCCGGCGGCGCTGGTCGAACGGATTCGACAGAGGAGTTCGTGATGGCCGATGTTCGTTTGGAAGGCGTCAACAAGGCCTATGGGACAATCCAGATCCTGCGGAACATTGATCTCACCATCGATCACGGCGAGTTCGTCGTGTTCGTCGGACCTTCGGGATCGGGCAAGTCGACGCTGTTGCGAATGATTGGAGGACTAGAACGAATCAGCGGCGGCCGGCTTCTGATTGACAACGAGCTCGTCAATGATGTCGATGCGGCGGATCGAAACCTCGGGATGGTGTTTCAGAGCTACGCGCTCTATCCGCACATGACTGTGCGCGAGAACCTTGCCTTTCCTCTGCGAATGGCAAAGGTTGCGAAGACCGGGATCGAGACCAGGGTCGCCGAGACTGCGTCGCTGCTACAGATCGATCATCTTCTGGACCGAAAACCCCGACAACTCTCGGGCGGCCAGCGTCAGCGCGTTGCGATTGGCCGCGCAATTGTTCGCGAACCCAAGGTGTTCCTATTCGACGAACCCCTGTCGAACCTTGATACCGAATTGCGGGTGCAGATGCGGGTTCAGATTGCCAAGCTCCACAAGCAGCTTGGGAATACCATGATCTACGTGACACACGACCAGGTGGAAGCCATGACAATGGCCGACAAGATCGTCGTACTCAAGGACGGCAACATCGAGCAGGTGGGAAGCCCGCATGATCTCTATCACAATCCGGCATCCCGGTTTGTGGCCGGATTCATCGGCTCACCCAAGATGAATTTCCTGGGCGGCCACATCGAGGCGGCGCACGAGGCGGGCATGGACGTCAGGCTCGACGCCGGGGCGACAGTCTCCGTCCCCGTGCAGCCGGATCAATTGCTCGTCGGCAAGCCGATCACACTCGGAATTCGCCCCGATGACTTCTCTCCATCTGCGGCGGAGAGGAAAGAGATCGCGATCGAACTCGACGTCGATTTCGTCGAGCATCTTGGCAGCGTCACCTACATCTACGGAAACGCTGGCAAGGAATCGGTGGTCGCAAAGGCGCCAAAGCCGGAGTCACAGAAGAGGTCTGGCAAGGTTCGTCTTGCGGCGTCGCCGGCGGACTGCCACCTGTTCGTGACGAACGGAAAGGCGCTGCGCCGGTTGCACGCGCCCGCAAATTGGAGCTAGTTTTCGCAACCGCCGTGCAGGAGGCGGGCAAGTCATGCACACGCGGACAGACCAGGCAAAGGGCGGCGGCATCAGGCGGTTCTTCCGCAACTCCCGCTCCTTTATGCTTGGGGCTGGAATAGGATCGGGCATGACCGCGCGAGCGGCCGAACGGGCGGGCGCGGATTTCGTTCTCGCCCTTAACGCCGGCCGATTTCGCGCGATGGGGGGCTCTTCGCCAGCCTCAATTCTTCCAATCCGCAATACAAACGAATTCGTGGCGGGCTTCGGCCGGACCGAGATCCTGCCCTCAACGAAATTGCCGGTATTTTTTGGCGCTTGTACCTTCGATCCGCAGCTGGATATCGACCGCTTTCTCGACCGCATCATGCGATGGGGTTTTTCAGGCGTCACCAATTTCCCGTCCGTCATCCACATTGATGACTACAGGAGATCACTGCTTGAAAGTTGCGGGCTCGGCTACGAGCGGGAAATCGAACTCCTGGTCAAAGCCGCAAAACGCGGCCTAATGACCATCGCTTATACTCGCACCCAGTCCGAAGCAAGGCGCATGGTTGAAGCTGGAGCTGAAGCCATCTGTATCAACTTCAATCTCAACCGCGCTGTCGAAAGCGGATGCGACTTGTCGATCAGCCTGTCGGAGCTTGCCGCGCGAACGAGCGCTGTTGCGCGTGTCGCTCAATCCGTCGACGTGAACGCAATTTGCCTGCTTGGTGGCGGGCCAATCACGAAGCCTGACGAACTCCTGGACATCTGCCGAGAAACGGGTGTGCAGGGTTTCATTGGCGGTTCGTCGCTCGACCGCATCCCGCTCGAAATGTCAGTTCTCGAGGTAACCTCGGGCTTTAAGACCATCCACTTATTGCGAGAGAAGGTCGATCTCCTCGAGCGCCAGCTCCAGTTGAGCGGATTCCGGCATGGCGTCATCGCGCAGTCCTCGATCATGAAGCACGTGCTTGAGACTGCAAGGCGCTTGGCAAGTAATCCCAATTCTGTGCTGGTGTGGGGCGAGGCGGGATCGGGAAAGCGAAGGATAGCGAACCTCGTCCATGCCTTTAGCGATCGGAGACACACGAAGGCCGCGCTGTTTCATTGCCGCCGAGGGCCGGCAATCGACACGGTCGGTGCGCTGTTCGGTGCCGAGAGCGCTGAGAATAGGAGGCGCCAACTGTCGCTCCTCGAAGCCGCAAGTGATTCCGCGCTCCTGCTGACGCATGTCGATCAGCTGTCGCGAGATGGGCAAGAGCGTCTCGCGGACTATCTCGAGACGGGTACTTTCACGCCGCTGAACGGCGTATCCGTTGTAAGGTCAAACGCCCGGATCATCGCAACCGCGACAGTGACCCGCGGAGCAAGCTTGGAAAGTGTTCTATGTCCCCGCCTTCTTGCCTTCTTTGCCGGGCTTGACATAGAACAACCCGCTTTGCCAAACCGTCTGGAGGACCTTCCACAGCTCATTCAGCATTTTGCCGTCGAAGCCAAGGGGGATTCGAATGCACAAACGCTGGCAATAGAGAAGTCCGCGTTCTTGGCGTTAGCGGGCCACCATTGGCCCGGAAATTTGAGAGAATTGCGCCAGATCGTCAATCAACTGGTGATGGTGAAAGACGCGCATATAACTGCTGACGTCCTCAAGCCGCTTCTGAACTCGACGTCGCCCGCTCGGCCCAAAGGAGCATTCTCCGAGCGCGAGTGGTTCATCGAAGGCCTAAAACGAAACAGGCTCCACCGTGGCAAGACCGCACAATCTCTTGGGCTTTCAAGGAAGACGCTTTACAACAAGATAAAGAAACTGCGGATCCTAGAATAGCCTACCCTCATTTCTTGCGTCGGGTTTGCTGCGACGTAGTCGCATGCAAAAACGAGAACCTTGGCATCGACGATGCCTGTTGGCCAAGGCTGATCAACCCCATTTCGTCGCAAATCCTACGCGCAAGAGCCTCTTCGGGCAAATACACAATACCTTCGAGATGCGCTCCAAGTCTCGTCTCTGCCATCGTGATCTCAGAATCCTTGGCAGCAACAAACAGGATTTTGAATCCCAGGCTGGCGAACCATTCCATACGTCGAAGTTCGAGCTCCAGTCCGGAGTTAATTGGCATGCCATCCGTAGCCTGCTCAATGATAGATGCAGGTGGGAAATTTGTGACGCCGGAGATTCTCGCCTCTTTCAGCAAGTCGGCAAAATCCTCCCAACAGGCAAAGGGATCGATCATGACCATCGCCGCGTAGGCGCGAATGGACGCTTGCTTGTCGAGGCTGCGCAAATCTCGCAAAAGACAGTCATTCCAGTCGACGACAGGTAAAGTCGCCATTACGAGCATCGAGTCTGCTGGAAAGCTCCGCAGGGACGGCGCGTAGATTTCCAAGGGCGCGCCTCTAGATGCGGCCGTTAAGCGCGTGGCAAGCTTGCAGCTGACTATACCCATTCTTACCCACCCGGAAGTATCGCCGATGTTATACAATGCTTCAGCCCGGTCTAGACCTCCTATTGTTGAGAATGCTCCGGGAGGAAATTCGTGTCTCATTATTTGGCGGACGGCCAAGCGTCGGTCCCGGATGGAGCCTCGCCTGTAAATGTTTCAATCCGTGCGTGTGAAAGCCGGCGTCACCCTTGTCGGTGGTTGGTTGAAGCTGAAGCAAAAATCACCCGCTGGATCCTTTCGCGGCCACTAAGGGGAAATCTCGCGGCCGCCAGTGATGGGAAAGAGGTGTTCCGCTTCACCGCAACCTTCAATGGTCTGGATCACGCGCAAGCGCCAAAGCCCGTGCCGACCCTCGCTCTCCGAATGCGAGAGTGGCGGCGCAAGTCTCCAGCCTGGTCCAGCGTCTCGTCCGGAATCTCTCCGAACTGGGGGGCACCAGGAAAATCTAATTCAATCGGTAATTTGGTCGCGGTGGTCTCCGGCGTCCTATGTCGATGCGTTGGGCGACCAACTATCCGATTTGTCGCCTGCTAACGATAGCCTTCGGCTCCGCTGGCAGACCGGTTCGTCTGCCTTCCTCCCTCAACTTAAGCCGCTGTTGGAGAAATCTGACAGCGGCTTTTTCTTAAAGGACACTAGGCATCTCATTCATTGAAGCGCGAGTGTCGCTAACGAGCGCGCCAATCCTCAAGGGCGGGACCCTTCCACGCTCTCGGCATTGAAGGAACACGCCCGTACCTCCAAAGGCAGTGAGATAGTAAAATTCGATTAGACCGAAGACTTTATGAGTGAGACAAATGAGGTAGAGTCAGTTCGCCTTTGCCCGAGGCAACCGAGGCGTTTAACTTGTTCGCAGCCGCAGCTAGGATCGGCACCGAAACTACGTTCTCGCCCGCTAGGCGCACAGCGCAATTAATATCCTTTGCGGAATTGGCAATTGAGACGGCCAGAACATCGGGTTTTTCGCCCAACAAAAAGGCAGCGAAGGCTTGGAATATTCCGCTGTTAGTGGAACCGCGGCTGACCAGAGAGCGGAGTGTTACAAGATCAATGTCAAGAGCCTTTGCGAATTGGCAGACCTCTGCTGCGACGGCCGCTATGCCCATAGTCATGCTGTTGTAAACAAGCTTGAGCTTATGACCCTGTCCGACTTCTCCGACATGAAGAACGGTCTCACAAAATGCAGCAAGAATGCCTTCCGCCACAGGAAAGAGCGTCTCGTTCGATCCAACGATCGCATTGAGAAGGCCGAACTCAGCTTGTTCGGGGCTACGTGTTACTGGGGCATCTACAAAACCTAGGCCATGTTCTTGAGCCTGCTCCGCCAGTGTAACTGTCGAAGCAGGATAAGATGTCGTGCAGTCAATTATCAAACCGCCACGGGACATATGGACAAAAAGCCCATCCTGCCCAAGGCACACTGCCTCAACCTCGCGGCTTGACGGTAGGGACAACACCACAGCGCTTACATGTTGCGCCAACTCAGCGATCGAAGGATGTTCACGGGCACCGGCTGAAGCAAATCGATTCGCACCGAAACGATTCTTGTTGGCTTTGATATGCAGTTCAATTTGATGACGCATCAGGCTAATACCCATTCCAGTTCCCATTCGCCCGACGCCGACAAGACCTATTCTCTGTTTCGCAGTGCTAGGACCTGCGTTTGGTGATGATGCCTCGCTGAACATGGTTCATGCACTCTAGAAAAAGCCGTGCCTTTGTAAGATAGGCAACAGCTCATGATGGTTGTTAATCGAATAGTCAGGATTTGCCGCCCGCAAGCGCGAGTCCGAAACAAAACCTCCGGTGATCGATATGCTTATGAGTGCGAGATTGCGTGCGATGTCCATTTCGATCGGCATATCGCCGATGATAAACGTCGACGCCGGGTCGAGGCTGTACTTCTGCATGTAGAGGCGAAGCCGCTCTCCTTTGCTCATCGATTTGTATTGAGTGGCGCGGCTTTCAAAGGCGAGAGCTTCGTTGATGTAGTCATGGATTCCAAGTCTTCTCAATTGGGACCGAAGGGGGGCAACGATATGGTTGCTCACGATGACGGACAAAGCTGCTTCTCGGTGCGCTAGCTCCAGCACTCTACGCGCGCCCTCGCGCAGATCGGCGCGATCCGCAAGTGGTTCATAGGTGTTGTGAAAGACAGCGCTGCCATCGCGATCCACGGCCGCAACCTCGTCCTGCGACATTCCGAGATTGCGATAAAGAAGAGATAGCGGGAGGTCGCAATGTTCCCGAAACGTCTCCATATTGATCGGCGCGTAACCAAAGCGGTTCAGAATAGCATTAGTCGTTTGAAGCAGTGCGTGCGCATCATCGAGCAACGTTCCATTCCAATCAAAGACGAGAACGGGTTTCATTAATGACCTCAAGCGTGAACTGATTGCATGCGGGGAAGATCAGCCACCAATTCGCGCAGATTCCTGTCCGCCCGCTCCTGTCCCGCCCGAGTTGGCATCTCGAATGTAAAGGGTGACAGATCGAAGCTCTCCGGTCTCAGGGGCAGCAACGATTCTAGCAGTGGGAAGGGCAGATACGTTATCGAGGCTGCGTTGATGGATGTCGCGATGTTGCTTTCGATGAGTCTCAAAACGTGGGGTTCCATCTTGTGAAAGCGAAGGCTTTGCGTTCGCTGCTCGGACGGCAGTCGTTTCCAAATCTGCCAGAATGCGAGCTCATCGAGTGTGTTGATACCCATGCCGTAGTAGTTCGGAGCCACTATAGGCGGCGAACCGATCGCCCAATGCACGGCTTTGGCTCCGGCGGTAAGGAGCATGCTCGTGACAGCTCGACTGGTATCGCCGCGAATGAGTGCTTCGTCGACAATTACTACGCTGGTTTTAGTCAGGTCAGTTTCCAGTACTCGGTACTTTTGAGAAATGCGGGACTTTCGCTCGTCGGTCGTGCCGATGAGCGTTCGCTGAAGAAACGTCGTGGCGACCACTTCACGACGCTCGGCGAGCAGCCCGTATTCCGCGAGAGATGCGTACAGGCCATCGGCGAACGGACCACCTGTACGCGGCTTGGAGGAAACGAGTGTGCAGGTAGGATCTGCTTCAGCTTGCAGTCGCTGCGCAACAATCCCACCCAAGGCAGCACCGATATTGTACCGGGTTTCGAAATGTGAATGGCCTTCGACCGACGTATTCGGACTTCCTAAATAGAGAGCTTCGTACGCGCAGAGCCTGGCTTTATGTCGCCCGTTGTGCACGGCACGACTAACGCTGCCCCCCGTCGTTCCGTCCACATACGTTATGTGGCCCGGCGAGATCTGCCGCGTCTTACCCTCGAGAGCGGCAAAGGCACAATTTTCAGAGGCGAAGAGCAAGAACCCGTCATCTGTTTGCATGGTCTCCAACGGTCGCAAGCCGCTTCGATTGCGGTAAGCAATGAGATTTCCGTCTCCGTCCAGGAAAAGCGCGCTAATAGCGCCGTCAATACGATCGTCAATCTCTCGAAAAACGGTTTCGTAATTGGCCGCTAGACCGTGGCGCCAGTAGTGTCGTTCACAACAGCGTTCAATACACTTGAGCAAGAGCTCAGCATCTGTGTTGACGGTTGATCGTTGCTCCTGGGCAAGAAAGGCTCCCCTGAGTTCACGAGCATTGACCAAGGCCTCATCCAGAGAAATGGCCAGATGGCGGCTGGTGCCTGCATTGTTATGAATTGACTGAAGGTCGACGCCATCACTGAGTTCGCGGCATCGGCTACGGACTTGAGCGATTGCAACATGAGGCCGAAAACGCCGATCTTGTTCGTTGGGATCAATGCGCACTGAAGCGCTCGATGACTGAAACGCTCTCCCATATCGAATACCTTGTTTGTGCATGAAAGCCGCAACGCCGACCGCCGCCTGGCCACGAAGCGCAAGTTTCGGGATCATGTGCTCGAGTCGATCATAAACATCCGCCTGCGAATTGCTTGAAGGACAAAAAAACGCAGCAGCAACGCCGGACATGCCTTTACCCCTCTTGTCGAAGAACCGATGTCCCGGCTCGCATCATTGGCGAATGCACCACGGCGTGACGACGTGGCTCTGCTCTCTTTAAGCAAGCGCCGTACCACTCCTCAGACGAGCTGGCTCGCGCTGATGCAACAACGAAGGTCGAGATACGCAAACAGTTTGGCGACCCGCGATGAGCTCCGTGTCCGAATCCCGACATTCTGTCTAAGGTGCGACGAGCTCGTCCGAAAAGTGTCAGGCGCCGACCGTTGGTCTGAGACTCTCACGCTCGCGCGTGGGTACGAGGCAGTGTCCTCACATTAGCGAGCATGACCAATGCGAGTCGCGCCAAGCCGGCCGCGGGGCTTTGCTGGCATCCAGCAGAAGGAAGTATTGCCCGGATGAACTACCAACAATAGTGATTGATCAAGAGATGGTTTCTTGGCAATGAACGGTGGGTAACTGCTGCGGATCACGCGCTGATCGCAAGGCAGATGGGAGGAGGTCGGCAATTAAGATCAACCACAATCGACTATCGTCAACGGGCTAGTCGAGGCGGCAAGGCGGGTCGCAGAACGATCACATGGAGGTTGTGGCGTGTTGAGGCTGAACGCTGCCATGCGCTCGTTGATGAAGACAGGAGCTTCGGCAAGTTGGCAGATGGCACGACTCGTGGCGCGCTCACCAGCCCGCATTGCATGGTGGCGTCCTGCCGAGCGACATCGGGGTCCAAAAGTCGATCTGTTTGTTCCCAGCATTATCGCCGTGCCAATACTACTGAAGGTCGGCTGCGGTTGGCTCTGGTCCGCGTCTTGTGCGTGTTCGGCTTCAATTCCGGAGTAGTCGCAACCACGTGTTGTGCATATTGAGAAAGGGCTTGGTGGTTTCGGTGAACTCTCGGCGGTTGGGAAGAGCTTGTTCAACCCGAAGAGCGATATCTCCGAAACAGATCAAGGAACGTCCGGTCACGCGGCTGGGATCACTTCACAAGCGCGACAACTTTGCAGGAGAGCGCCTATGCCGTCGCGCCCGATGTCCTTCCTTTCTAGATCCCGAAAAGCCGGCCACGACTTAGCCACGGTAGCTGTGATTGGGCGCCGGTTCATTGATCTGGCAACCGACGAAATCGTCGTCGAGCCGTCCTCATCAGTGTGCGAAGGAGCGATGGCTGCGGTCAACGCCGAAGCGAACCGCTATGTCGATCTCATTGGGCTTACGCCCCTTCGCAGGGCCGTCGCCGAAAAGCTCTCGGTCGAAACGCGCGTTGGTTGGAGTGCGGAAGAGATCGTAATCACTACGGGCGCGCAGCAAGCGCTGCTCTATGCGGCCGTGACTGTCCTAGCGCCGGGCGACGAGGTTATCATTATTCGCCCCTGGCGGCCGATATTGCTGTCCCAGGTCGTTCTCGCTGGTGCAGCACCAGTGTTCGTTGATGCTCGCTGCCCGAGATATATTCCCGATATCAGTGCAATCCGAGTTGCTGTCACACCGCAGACGAAAGCTATAATAATCAATTCGCCAAATAACCCGACCGGCGCAGTCTACAATCGAACGATACTACAAGATATCGGCGAACTCGCTATCGAACGCCAGATATGGATCATTTCCGATGAGTGCTACTCGGGACTGGTATTCACTGGTTTTCGTCACCACGAGTCGATCGTCATGGCGCACCCCCGGGTACGTTCGCGGACGATCATAGTCAAGTCGTTTTCAAGGGAGTTGATGATAACCGGCTGGCGCTTGGGCTATTTCGCCGCGCCCGCGCAGCTCGTTTCCGCGGTAAGAAAGCTTCAGAGCCATGCAATCGCAACTCCGAATGTAATCGCGCAGCAGGCGATCCTGCACCACCTTCAAGCCAGCGATGGCAGCTTTGAGGAGCAGATCTATCAGCGTCTTGTCGACGCTCGCAACATAGGTCTTCACATCCTTTCTGATCTACGCGATGTAACTCCATCCCGCGCCGATGGTTCGTTCTGTTTTTATCTCAATCTGAGTCGGCTTTTGTCTGCTTTGCGGACTGAAGGCTCAGTGCGATCTGCCGATGACATCGCACGAGTGCTCCTCGAAGAAGCTAATGTAGGATGTGTTCCAGGCGACGCTTTCGGCGACGCGAACGGCCTACGTCTCTCCTTCGGTGCTCCACCGGAGCTATTGGAGATGGGGCTCAAACGCATCGTCGAGGCGCTCAACGGTCTAAGGCGCGGGCAGCCAGGGACCTAACCGCATCAGAAATGAAGGAATTTGAGCTGAGTGTCCGTCGTTCACCTCATCCATTGCCGCTAAGCGGCGGATAGGGCTTTCGATATCTTGTTAACGGCGAGATTGCTCTATTTCAAAATTAAGCCCTAGCGATGCCGCCACTTCTGGCGATCAATCTCCTGATCTGGTCCGTGATAAGGGCATCGCTGTGAGTCTCACTCAAGAGTCGAGCTCAAAACGTCTAACGTGGGCCAGTCATAAACTGCAAAATCGAACTCGATCCGAACCATAAGAGTCCTTACTAGCGGCGGCGGCTTGTTCCAACGGGGAGCGCAGAGGAAGCTCTGGTGCGGCATAAGCCACGCTCGTTCAACATGGATGGCAATGTAGGGTTAAGCGGTCCTCTGGTTTGCTGCGGCCACAGACAGGTGCAGCAGGACAATCGGCGACGACAGGATCTTCGAGTGCGGACGGCAAGTGAGCTTGTTCGCTTACGATCCGTACATGGTCGGTCGCTGGCGGGGGTTAATCGTGAATCAGGTCTGCCGTCAATTTGAACTGTCACTGCCAGCGCGGCCCAGACGTGCTTTCGTTCATCGGCAGGAGGGATGCTGACCAAGGGACGTTGTCGGTCACCGAGGCGCCGCGTTCGTTCTCGATCCGATCGATGGTACTACCGAAGCACCGAAGCGCGCGAACCCGCCACCTCAACACCATCGCCGAGCGCGCTATGCGAACTTCATTCGTATCAGGTGTCATCCTCTGAGGTCGGGGATCCAGGATGCCCACTCGCACCCTGCTAAGCTCATAGGCCGTTGGTCCTGCGACTGCTGCACCCGAAAAGCAGCCGTACTCTTTTCGGACTCGGATATGCGTCAAGCCATTCCGAACACATCCGCTTACTACAGCGCGTGGATTGTGCTGATCCCGGCCAAAACAGTTGGCGTTTCCCTTGGCAAGCGAGGCCACGTGCGTATTGCGTTGCACTGTCAGATTGCGGCCATGCCGCAACTCTAAGTGATCACGTTGGTGTACTCGTGCCGCCTTACAAAAACTAATCGCTCGCGCCAACTGCGACACAAGTCAAATCCTGGCGGCTGGATGAGGGCGACGCTCAGGGAGGCTGCATTCGTCGCCGGAGCCGCTCTACCGAGTATTACTCAAATTGCGTTGTGCGCCCTCTAGAACAGGCTATTATAGCGCGACAATCTGGTTGGGAAGCACTGTCACTGATTGTCGCGCCGCACGGTTATCGAGCTTTGGTCCACAGTATGCCGTCGCCCCATACGTGCTCGACGCGTCCCCACTCGCAGGCTGCTGCGACATGCGGGAAGAACCCACGTCCATGGTGGTTTGCACTCGTATTGCAAAGCAGCGGAATGCCTGTGAGCTTTTCGTATTCGACGAGAAGCTCGGCGACTTTGTGCTGAGAGGTCCTGCAAATCGTCTGCAATCGCGCCGATCCATCGAGATGTACAACAGCGGGGATTTTGTCCCGCCATTCTGGTCGTGTCTGGTGATCGAAAAGCATGTAAGGGTCCGGTGTTCCGGGACTAAATATATCCGGCGCACGATCCTCTAGGCATATCGGAGCCACTGGCCGGAAGTGTTCGCGAAGTTTGATGTCGTTGAGATAATCCTTCATTCGCGGCGAGGTCGCGGGGGCGAGAATGCTTCTGCTACCCAACGCCCGAGGCCCAAGCTCGGCGCGGCCGGTAAGAAAAATCACGGGCTTGTTGCCGGCAAGAATGGTCGCAAGTTCATGCAGACTACACGGCGCGGCCTTCCATTCGGGGGGTACATCTCGACGTTGCAAGGCTGGACCACTATATACCGACCATTCCAACGGCGAGAAGCCTTTTTCCACCACCATTGCGCAGCAAGCGGCACCGATTGCCGAGCCACTGTCATTCGGAAACGGGGGCACCCAGACGGCATCGAACAGGCCTGTCGCACGTAGTGCGCTGTTCCATTTGATATTGAGACCGCAGCCACCTGCTACGCACAGATTGCGCGCCCCAAGATATGAATGCCGCTGCAAAGCAAGCGCCATTTTGCGGACGAGGAGACGCTCGAGGAAGCAATGAAACGATGCCAGCACATCTTCGGGGGCCCTGGCCTTTAGGTGGCGCGCGCTGGCGTCGAAGAAGTCATGCACAGCCGCAAGCGCGGACTCCATGCTCTCAATGTCTGTACGGAAACTGGCAAGTTTCGTGTCGGCCGCAAAGCGCTCCTGGTAGAGTTCCTCAAAGACCGTGACAATGTTTTCAATGACAGACCCGAGCGCGATATACGCCATCAGCTTGCCGGCTACACCCAGGTTAAGCTTGCCGGCACCGCCCGGGTCCACCTTGCCGGGGCCACCCAGGTCCCAGTTAGCGCGGTTCGCCTGCTTATACGGTCCAAAATGAAGTCCCGCGGCGGCATAGACATGCCCAATCACCGGGAACAGGCATTCGATGAACTGAGCGCCTCGATGTTCTACGTGATAAAGACGTGGAAAGGTGCCGCCGTCCCACACGAGGCAGAAGGCGGGCTGTCCAGCTTTGGCAAAGGGGCTGGTGCAGTATGCGGAGGCTACATGGCCTGTGACGTGCGGATAGCTTCTATAAGGGAAATCGCTGCCATCGAGCCTAAGACCAGAGCCATCGCACGAGGTGAGAAGGCCGTCGGCATGGCGTTCAACATAGGGCGCCCCTTTGAGAGTGATCGGTGTCGTCCCGCTGAGAACCTGGAACTGCGACTCCGCCACCCCCGCCCAGCCATCGATGACGAACTGATCAACTTCTTGCGGATCCAGACCGTGTTCGGTCAAAGCGACGACGATTGCATCGAGGTTGTCGATTGTTTGATACCGCGGATTGTTGCTCCGTTTCTCCTGCTCGATACAAAAGATAAGCCGTCCGTCCTCAACAAGAGCAATCCCGCCGTCATGTGTCAGCTTGATACCGCAGATGCGCATAGTGCCTCCTTGTCTGATGCCGGCAATTCGATTGACAAAGACCGAATCGAACTTAGAAAGATGCGAATAGGAAATCGTCGTGGATCGATTCTGGCACCGCTCGCGCTCGACGTCGGTCTAAGGTTGCATTCCACATACCCACGACCGTCTCGGCACTAGCAGCGTGACCCCAGCGCGGCGATCCGATTACTAGATGCCGCACGTAGCGCAGTGCACGATCTAGACCAATGCAAATCGCAGGAATCCCTCGCGGTTTCTCGGCCGACTCTCGCGTTCGCAAACTGCTTGGCGGGTTCCTGACATCAGACGAGTGTGTTTTCGGACAGAAGCATGCGCTACGCCAATTGGGAGGTGCTATCCGACCTACCGCCGCGAACTGGACTCGGCGGTCGGTTTGGCTTCTCCGGTCAACAGCGGAAGTACCGCAACACGCAGATCATTGATGCATCGATCATCGAGAGCTACCGCGTGCAGGCCAAGCGGACGAAGGAATTTGGCCGACTCGGCGCGATGTTGACGTCGACGGGCGGCTCGAGGTGCGCAGCCTCTCCAAATTTATTGTCGTCGTCGGCGCACCTGTCGAGGCCTTGCGTGACGTGTCGCTCATGGCCAGCGAATTCGTTGTACAGCCTGGCCTTGAAGTCCGTAAAGAGCCAGGGCCTCAATCTAACGTTGTTGTCGAGAAAGCTTGGCGATCGTCGATCAAGTAGCTAGACGGCCCGCAGCTTGTAACTCCAACACAAAGACTTCGAGCCGCCGTATCGCGCGGCAGCGAGGCACGGGAATTGCCAAGCCGCTCCAGCCAGCAAATCACCTCTATCGCCATTTTTCCACCATTGTGAACCCATTCATATTTCTGAGATCAACATTTTAGTGGTCTCACGTGCGCGAGCGAAGACCGCCGACTAGATAGGCATGTTGGTCGCGGGAAAGTTCGGTTGACTCTTTAGTACTTTTCAAATCCCACCATTTTCATGGTCCAGCGGCTGACACCCCCCTTGTCGTCGCGATGAATGAACATCTTCCTGATTGTAGTCTCGAGGTTTCTACGCTCGATCGCGGGCAGGAACGGAATGTCGAGCCGACGTGTCTGAGCGAATTTCTCAACTACGGTCTCAGTTGAATTGCAGGAAGGCAATCGTGCGGCAATCCCGTGCGTGGTATGTAGATCCTCGATAAAGTAGAAACCGCCAGGCTCGACGATGGGAAACAGCTTCGCTAGAGCAAGCTGCTGGTGATAAGCTGCGTGCGAAGCGTCATCAATGATGATCCTTACGGGCGGGAGCGAGTTCGCTAGGCGTTCCAGGGCTACCGTATCGCCCATGTCAAGGCGCTCGAAACGGAACCGGTCCATCTTAAAGGCGCTGAAATCGGCAACGTCGCATCCGATGATCTCGGCTTTGGGAAAGAACTCCAGCCACATCTTAATAGACGGAATGTCGTCAACCTTGCGACCGACCACTACATCGGGATCGAGAGAGCCGTTTCCGTGTTGTAATCCAATCTCGACCATCGTGAAAGGTTGCTGGCGGAATTCTTCGAACAGAAAAGAGTAGAAGCTGGTGTAGCCGTGGGCGTCGCCTACCTCATTCCCCTTGTCGGTTCCGAGGGCATTAGCTCGCTTGGTCAAATTCGGTGCGCTCATTGCAGCATTTCCTATTCTCGGATGGAGCATTACACGGCGGGTCAGCTTCTGAGTTCAAGAAGCATACCAAAACCGTCAGTCTGAGTTTCCTTCTTATTCTCATCTGGCACGTGTCTCAGGTAGAACGGGTGTGTCGTGACTCCGACAGTGCGCCGCATGCTCCTTCTCGGTTCTTTAACGCGTCCCCCACGTGCAAATGCGGCGGCTGATGGTGACTCCGCCCACCGCCCCGACAGCGGCAGTGTGGTAGCCTCTCCCGGCATCTGCACCCCTCGCTACGGCTCCAACAGCGCGATGGGATCTCGGGGGATCACGAGTCACGTACTGGCGTTTGCGCTGAGTGACCGACGGGCGCTGGAAGGTCACAAGTTATTCCAAGAAACCGGTAGCCGCTTTGAGATGTATTACTGCAACCGCACAGATCCGCGCGAACGAGTAAGGTCGACGGTCGCAAATGCCGCATCGTCTTAGTCGCCTTACGACTGAGCTTCGACTGGCTCGCCTCAATCGACTAGATCCAACTGGGCACCCTCTTGTCTGAAGCATATACGGCGCGGCGGTCTGTATTTCTCCTTCCTAGCAGTCCCGATATTCTCAGCCGGGACAATCGTACCCAGAATATCTAAGTACCGATGCAATTCGACCATTGCGACCAGAAGCAAACCGGCGGCCAGCTTTAGCTCAGAGCGACGCGGTTGCGCCGCCGATTGAACTCGTGGCTCTCGCCGGGAGCGAAGATGACAGGGTGATCGAGACGATCAACGATGATCCGGCTAGGCCATCGTAGCTTCCAATGCCTCAGCACCACAAGCAGCCCGACGGCTCTCGTGCGGCGCTCGCAAATCTGCTCGCTTTGTATTGTGTTCCTAAGAGCAGAATTCTGCAAAGGGGTTCTATTTCCCCTGGTAATTTGGGGGCCGCTTCTCGAAGAAAGCGTCCATCCCTTCCTGCTGATCAGAAGTGGTGAAAGCAACCCGGATCGCTTGCCGTTCAAATTCCACACCGGCATCGAGGTTCGTTTGATAGGCGGCCAGAACGGCAGCCTTCGCAAGCTCCGTCGATCGAGGCGGCTTCTGTGCGATTATTTCCGCAATCTCGAGCGCGCGTGCCCGCGCCTGGCCCGTTTCTGTAACCTCGGAGACCATTCCTGCCTGCATTGCGGCACGGGCCGAAATTGATTGGCCAGTGAGGATCATCAGCATGGCAAGCGATTTGCCCGCCACGCGTGTCAACCGCTGGGTTCCGCCGTCACCCGGCAAAACGCCGATGTTGATTTCAGGTTGACCGAAGAGCGCGCCTTCGCCTGCGATAATGATATCGGCCAGCATTGCAAGTTCGTGACCGCCCCCAAGACAAACGCCCTCTACGGCAGCTATGATCGGCTTGAGACAGTTGGTGAGGTCGCGCCAATCATTGCGTCGGGCGAGATTGTTAATGGCCTCGAAGCCGCGTTGTTGCATCTCCTTGATATCCGCGCCCGCGCAAAAGAACGTGTCGGTGCCGCAAAGCACGATGCAGCGGACGTCCTCATCCAAAATTGCGTCTCGGCAGGCCGATGCAAGTGCCGCGATAAGCTCATTGCTCAGGGCATTTCGCTTCGCCGGCCTGTTCATGCTCAGCAGGCGGACGTGCGGGAGAGGGGAAGTGGATAGCACGAGTTCGGATTTTTGGATCACGAGAGAATTCTTCCTGGAGAATGGGAGAAGAACCAGAACTTCTTCTCGACTTGGATCGGGATGCACCTTGCGTAAGCTGGCTTGCAGCGAGCTTCGGAGAGATCATTGCGTTGCACACAATTCGCTGCCATTCATCCGGGCAAGCTGCCGAGGACCCGAGGTTGATATGGTTGCTATCGTGCGAGCAAGGCCAGGAAAAACAGACACCACATTGTGGTTTGGGCGGGCTATCCGAAAGCCTTTCTGCTTCGAGCCTCCTGAATCGCCTGCTCCGAGAAGCCAAAGGAAGTCAGGACCTCCTCGGTAGCGGCACCGATCGGCGCGGGGTGAATCCGGACGGCTGGAGGTGTGCGTGAGAGCCGGACTGGCAGTCCGGCGAGCGAAACGACTCCTCGCCCGGGTACCTCAACCTGCCACATGATGCCGTTTTGGCTTGCCTGAGGGTGGCTGATCGCTTCTGGAATTTCATTCACAGGTGAGCAGAGCAGATCCACGGAAGCCAGACGATCGAGTACCTCCGAAGTGTTCAAGGTCATCAAAGCCGGCGCACAATATTCCTGAATGGCGGTCAGATTTTCGATCTGCTTTTCGCGTGTAGCGAGTTCAGGCCGCGTGCTTATGTCCGGTAGATCGAGCGCCTGGCAAAGCAGGCCAAGCGGGTTGTCGCGAAAGAGCATTACAACGGCTACCCAACCGTCCGCGGTCCTGACGAGCATCGCCTGACGCGTCCAGTCGGTTTTCACACCATAGATGCTCTCGCTGGCGATTTCGCACAGCTGCATAGCGAGCGAAACATCGAACAGCGACGTCGACACCAGTTGTCCCCGGCCCGAGGTCTGGCGTTCGATGACGGCGGCAAGAATGCCCTGGACGAGCGACATCGCCGCGCCATAGTCGACAATAGGAGAGTTCGTCAGCTGCGGAGGCTGGTGCTCCTGCAGTCCTCCCCGTGCCAACCCGCTAAATGCCTGCGCCAGCATGTCCTGGCCCGGACGATCTGCAAGCGGACCTGTTTCCCCGAAACCAAACCCCGCAGCATAGATGAGACGGGGATTGCGTGTGCTAAGATCCTTATAGCCGAGGCCCAGCCGCTCCATCACGCCGGGGCGGAAGTTGTGCATCAACACGTCAGCGCGGTCGACCAGGGTCAGCAAGATCTCAAAGGCGGCCGGGTTCTTCAAATCCAAGGCGAGTGTCCGCTTGTTTCTGCCCATCGCAGCGTAATACGCGCTCATCCCGCCGACGCGGGTGGCCTCAAAATCAAGCCCGCGCGTGATGTCACCTTGGGGACGTTCGATCTTGATGACGTCCGCGCCAAAATCCCCCAACACCTGTCCTGCAAGCGGCACCTGCATCACCATGCCGACTTCCAGAACGATCAAGCCGTCAAGGGCGCCACGCGCTACGGAGGCAGTTGCTTTATCGCTCACGACAGGCCTTTCCCTCAGATTGGAACGCTCGATACTATGCCGCGCGATCGTCGCCGTCAAGATTACTATATCCCATTATAAAATTGATATATTGCAATGCGCTGCGAAACCGGCTTTGAATGCGATTGCCGAATCGAGGCGCCGAACAGGCGTTTGGGCCAGCACCTGCCGGAAAGGGGATCACTCCCTGCCGCCGAAAAGCAGGTGCCGACGCAGTTGGACGTCCTGAGACGTTCTGCAAGGCTTGGTGACGGGGGGCCTGATGACGAAGAACTACATCGCCGGTGAATGGATTGCGGCAGCCAAGGCAGTCGCGAACATCAACCCGTCTGATACTCGCGACATCGTAGGCGAGTACGCCCAAGCCTCTGTAGAAGAGGCGAAGCGTGCGATCGATGCGGCCCATGGCGCCTTTCCGGCTTGGGCGCGTTCGACGATCCAGAGCCGCCACGACGTTCTGAAAGCCGTGGGTGACGAGATATTGGCCCGCAAGGACGAACTCGGACGCCTGCTCTCACGTGAGGAAGGAAAGACCTTGCCGGAGGGGATCGGCGAGGTCGCTCGCGCCGGCCAGATCTTCCATTTCTTCGCGGGTGAGTGCCTGAGGCTGAGCGGCGAGAAGCTGCTCTCCGTGCGAGCCGGCATAGACGTTGAGATGTCCCGCGAGCCGCTCGGCGATCACGCCATGGAATTTTCCTATGGCCATTCCGGCCTGGAAGATCGCCCCGGCACTGGCCTATGGCAACTCCGTCGTGTTCAAGCCTGCAGAACTGGTCCCCGCCTCGGCAAACGCCCTTTGCGACATCATTGCGCGCGCCGGCGTTCCCCCCGGCGTCTTCAACCTCGTCATGGGGAGCGGCTCGGTCGTGGGCGAAACAATGCTCGCCAGTACGAAGGTGGCCGCGATCTCCTTCACCGGCTCGTTGTCGACCGGCCGGCGCATTGCCCAAACCTGCATTTCTGCCGATCCCATGAAGAAGATGCAGTTGGAGATGGGGGGCAAGAATCCAATGGTGGTGCTCGACGACGCCGACCTAAAGGTGGCCGTCGAATGCGCGATCAACAGCGCCTTCTTTTCGACCGGCCAGCGCTGCACGGCCTCATCTCGCCTCATCGTGACAGATGGCATTTACGACGCCTTCCTGGCAGCTATCACGGAAAGGATGGATGCGCTGGTCGTGGATGACGCCTGCAAGCCAGGAACGCAGATTGGGCCGGTGGTTGATCAGAAGCAGCTGGAGCAAGACTTGATGTACATCCGCCTCGGCCAGGACGAGGGGGCCAAGCTCGTCGCTGGGGGCGAGCTATTGAAACGCGATGCGCCCGGTTTCTACTTGTCGCCCGCGCTGTTTGCAGAAGTCGACAATCGGATGCGGGTCGCGCGCGAAGAAATTTTCGGCCCGTGGCAGCACTGATCCGGGCGCGAAATTATGACGAGGCCCTTGAGATCGCCAACGACACCCCATTCGGACTATCTTCCGGAATCTGCACCACAAGTCTGAACTATGCCAGCCATTTCAAGCGCAACGCGGAGGCTGGCATGGTGATGGTCAACCTGCCGACGGCGGGCGTCGACTATCACGTGCCCTTCGGCGGCCGCAAAGGTTCGTCCTATGGATCACGTGAGCAAGGGCGCTACGCTGCAGAGTTCTATGCGACTGTGAAGACAGCCTATGCGTTTGATGGAGGTCCACCATGAGCGTGATGGCGGCCGCCTGAAAGCGCCCGAGTTGAACAGTTCTGCACGTTCAGATGATTGACATGCTGGCTTCGTTGCCGACTTCGAGCGAAGCTGCGACCTGGCGGAGCGCCCATTCGAGATCTTCGATGTTTTCGGGAACGCCGATCGATATCCTCAGCCCCGAGATCAAGGAGGGATCAACCACGAGCGCCGAGGGCGGCGTTGTGATGACGCCCCGTTGCAATGAACGGGCTGCCACCTGTTGAGCAATGTCGCTTGGCAGGTCCATCCAGATGTGAAAGCTGGCCGGATGATCTGCACGTATATGCGGCCGGAGGATTTGGGAGGCAAGCTTCACGCGCTTCTTCGCCTCCTGGACCAGAGACTGCTTCACGCGCGCGGCTGTTCCCGTGCGGATCCATTCGGATACGATGAAGGTTGAAATCGGCGAGGCCATCCAGCAGGTCGCGCGCATAGATTGATGAATCTGCGAAAGATAAGGCTCGGGCGCGACGAGCATTCCGATGCGCAGACCCGGCGCCAGGCACTTCGACAGCGTATTGACATAGAAGGTCCGCTCCGGCGCCAATGAGGCGAGCGGCTCGCTGGTCTCGTCCAGGAAGCCGTATGCGTCATCTTCGATGATCAGGATGTCCCGCTTACGCGCGATCCGCACGATCTCTCGCCGGCGTGCCGCGCTCATGATTCTCGCGGTTGGGCTCTGGATGGTGGGAATAGCAAAAAGCACCCGCGCTGCCCCGCTTGCCGCCGCTTTGTCGAAAGCGCCCGGCAGCAATCCTTCGCCATCCATCGGCAGCCCGATAAGGTCGAGCTTTGCGAAATGAGCATAGGACTTCATGCCGTGATAAGTGCCGGCCTCGACGAAGACTTTGTCACCAGGCTGGCAGATCGAGCTGAAGGTCAGCGCTATCCCGTGCTGTGCTCCATTCGTAATAACGAGGTTGTCCGGATTGGCTTCGAAGCCCGATTGACGAAATAGGCCGGCGAGCTGGGCCCGGTGTTCGGCAACACCAGAGTGGGAGAGGTATCCCACGTAGTCGGAGATGTCAGCCGTTGGAAACGTAGATGGGCTCTCAGCTAGCACCTTGGGCAGTAACGCCGGCCCTGGGATGTTGAGGCTGAGATCGACAACCTTGCCACCGGACGCAGGGGTCGGCCTCTGTGACGCGACAAACGTCCCGCGGCCGACGTGCCCCAGAAGCAGGCCGCGCCGTTGACCTTCTGCATAGGCCTTGATGACCGTTCCGACGCTGAGGCCGATCTCCTCTGCCAAATCACGCTGGGTAGGCAGCCTTGTTCCTGCCGCAAGAGTTCCTGCCGCGATGTCGTGTTCGATGGCCTCGACGAGCCGGACGAACAGGGGAGCGGTGCCAGCCCGCAGGTGAGGGTGCCATTTCTGCATTTTGATTGCTTATCTCAGAATACCGCGCTTTCGCTATCCCAATTTTTGGTCCACCAGATCAAGCTCATAGCGGCCGCACCCTCACGATCTCTGTTTGCTTTTCCTCGATGAGCGAGTTGCGCAATGGCCGCCCGAAAGCCGGAGATTCGATCTCGAAAGCGTCACCGCCGCGCAGCTTGACGCCGGCCGAAAAGCTTAAGGCGCTCGCGCCGAAGAAATAGACGTGGACGTCGCCGGGCCGACGAAACGCGCGGTATTTGAAGTGATGGTGCTCAAGATTCTCAATGGAATGAGACATGTTGTTCTCGCCCGAGATAAAGCTTCCGGACCAGATCGCTTCGCCAGCTCGCAAGACGCGGACCGTTCCGGATACCTCGTCCGGAAGATCGCCCACGAGGAGTTCGGGACCATAGGAGCACTGGCGCAGCTTTGAATGAGCAAGGTAGAGGTAGTTTCGCTGCTCCATCACATGATCGGAGTATTCGTTGCCGAGGCAGAAGCCGACACGCAGTACGTCGCCTCCCTCGCCAATGACGTAAAGCCCTACAATTTCGGCCTCCTCGCCCCCGTCTTCAGCATAGGACGGCAACGTGAGGGGTTGCTCAGGTGCGACTGCCCAGGAGCCATCACCCTTATAGGCCCACTCTGGCTGGACCCCGATGGATCCCGGCGGAGGCTTTCCACCGTCCAGGCCAAGCTTGAACATCCGCATTGAATCGGAAAGTTCGCCTGCGGCCAATTTCGCGTGCATGGCGTCGCGCGACTCGGCGCTACCGAGGTGCGTAAGTCCAGTCACCGCGATCATGCAACGCGAAGGATCAGCGTGGTCGAGAGGCGGCAACAGCCGCTTCTCGCGGATGATCGCATCGTAATCGACCTTCTCTCCGAAGCCGCACCTTTGGACGCATTCGGCAAGCGATAGCCGGGAGCGGGCTGCCTCCAAGGCTAATTCGCGTACACTTGTCCGATTGTTCACGAGCACAGGGACCCCGTCGCCCGCCTGGAGCGCAGCGACATGACGAGAACCGTTCAGAGATACAAATTGGATGAGGCGCACGAGATCCATTCCAGGTGAGAGCCAGCCGCGCTGATTGCGGCAAAGCCAGACTGACATTCAAATTGAGATAGGTCAATGTGCTTGGCTAATCGGGGGTGCCAATATTTCATGAGCGATTTCAGTCGTATAGATGTATCAATCCTTCAGCTAGAATGATGGCTACCAGATTGATATATCCTAATTGTATTTGAGATAGTCTATTGCTTGACATTGGCCCGTCATTGTGATGGTCTCGCTCGATATTGGGCTAGTGCACAGAGATGCCGGCCGTCATGGGAGACGAAGCGGTGGAGGCGATTTACTGGTTTCATGGGAGGAGCGGCTGGGCTGGCGATATTGCAGTCCATGCCAAGCTTCTCGCCAGCCCGCGCCCTTTACAACCATCCCTCTCGCGCTCGCGCGAGCCCCTTTGTCTTTCCGCGCAAGTCCTTGTGATCCAAGCGGCGGCCCCGAGACGATCTCATCATTCACCTTTTCCAGGTCAGTTCGGCTTACGTAAGCAGATACTCGATCAGCTCGCATCGTTTGCGCGGAAAAGTAGGAAACGTTCGCCTCGCCAAGCCGAGCGGACGTCTCAGCGCGGAGGAGTTTGTCCGCCTGCCTTGAATCGAAAAACTTAAGCGTCCCGCAGAAGGGCGCATTGCTACAGGAGGGACCATGGAGTTGGGACATAAGCCCGCCCGCGGGCTGTTACACAGACGATTGGAATGAAGGAAGCCCGATCAGCTGCCTTCGATCGCGCCAGCGTCCATTTACGGGCGTGCCGCCAGAAATCTCAGCGCCTTGAGCAGGCCAACAAGCGACAGGCCGGCGCGCATTCGCGCTTGCCGCGCAAGGCTTAAGCAGTCTTACCCAATGAGCGGAAGCAGACCCATGCAAACAATGGCCCAACCTTCTATCGATTTCATTCAGCCCGAGAAGCAAGTTGCAACGAGATCAATGACTATTGGTCTGGGCGGAGGCGTCGCGCTGGAGTGGTATGACTGGCAAGTCTACGGCTTCATGGCGGCTTTTCTATCTCCCCACTTCTTCCCTTCAAATGACCCGGTCGTTTCGCTGCTGGGAGCATTTGCCGTATTTGGAGCCGGATTCATTGCGCGGCCTCTGGGAGCGGCTTTGCTTGGTCCTATCGCAGATCGCATCAGCCATAAACGCGTCATGATGATCGCTGTTACGGTCATGGCGCTATCTTCGTTCCTGATTGCGATCTTGCCGGCTCATAAGGACATCGGGACCCTTGCCACTGCAGCGCTGGTCATTCTTCGACTGATGCAAGGGCTTGCCACTGGCGCAGAGGCGGGCGTCGCCAATGCAATCGCCATCGAGTTGGCACCACCAGGTGAGGAGGGGCGGTATCTCGGCTTGATCAACGGTACATTCATCATGTTGGGTTCGATCGGAGCAAGCCTCGTCGCTTTTCTGGTGAGCGCGGCCGTCGCCCCCGAGGTCATGCGCGAGTGGGCTTGGCGAGTGCCGTTTGCGGTCGGAGGCCTGCTTGGCGTCCTCATCTTCTTCCTGCGCCAAGCAATCCCGGAAACATTGATCGCCCGCGCTATGCATCATGACGAGATGTCGCGCGTTCAGAAAACCACCGGCGGCGTTTGGAAGGCGCTCTGGAATGTGCGACTGTCGCTTCTGGCCGTGATTTTGGTGATCGGCTCGGTGCAGCTCGCCAACTACACGTACAACGTGGGCCTGCCCAACATCGCCAATGGTGTTTTCAAGGAAAACAGCACGTGGGTGTACGGCATCCTGACCCTCATGGGATTTTGCTGGATGGTCTTTTCACCTGCCATCGGTGCGTTTGCAGACAAGATAAAGCCCTCGCGCGCGTTCATCTTGATGCGCCTTCTGCTCATCCCAGCATTCTTCCTGACGCTGCTCTATTCACACCAAAGCCTTCTGACCTACGCCATGGTGATGCTGGTTGGCGGGGCCATGGTGGGCTGCAATATGGCTCTCTACAACTTCATAGCCACAACCTTGATGCCGCGCACAGTGAGAACGACAGGCGTCGCCCTTGGTTACGCAATCGGTGTGACAATTTTCGGCGGTACCACGCCCTACCTGCTGGTATGGTTGCAACGCGAGGACATGGCATGGATGTTCCCAATCTACGGGTCGCTCGTCGCTTTGCTCAGCGTGGTCGTATATCAGATCGCTAAAAAGCGCGGCTGCATCTATGTAGGCGAGTGATAACAGTCTTGTTAGGGCACTCCAGAGAGGTCCGGCCGATCGGCGGCTCCCCTCTGGAAAGGCAATGGTCTCAGTGGAACAGCGGCTGAACAAGAAACCCTTGATCTCTCCAGCCGTCAAATGCGCCCCTAGGTCCGTTCCAAGCCGCTTTAAGGATTTCGGCCGGGGTAACGCGAGAGTGACACAGAGAGCGCTCGCCGCTGGCCTTCGCCAGCAGCGAGTGCCATTTTAGATTTCTTCAGGCCGCAACCTGCCGGTTAGCAAATGAAGCGCCTCGAACAAGTAGTAGCTACCAAAGATCAATTCGGCATTACTGACGTAGTCCTCGGCTCTCGAATCCCCGCGCTTGTTGAAGCATCCTTCCACCAGCATGCCGGCTGGACGGCTATCGTTCTTATGAACCGGAGTGAGATATCGTTCGACCAGCGCCAAAGCGGTGCGTTCTCCGGCGCTACGGTATTGCCGCCGCTTACTGTCAGTCGGCGCAATCGAGCTCAATTTTAGAAGAGCCGATGCCATAAAAGCGGTCGCCGCAGTGTCCCGCTCGACGTTGGGCGCTTTAGGAGCGTCAAAATCCCAGTACGACACGCAATCATCTGGCACATGGGCGAGCCACCAGTCGGCCCCGTTCATGGCGGCTTGACGCCATCGCTCCTCTCCGCCGCCGGAAAAGTAGCTGATCGTCGAGCACACCACGCCCCACGCCTGTGCTCTTGCCCAAACGCTGTTCTCGCTGAAGCCCTTGTGTGTGTAGCGTCGGAGAACCTTGCCGGTCTCGGGATCGAGGGAGGAGGACTGGATGAAGGATCCGTCCTCACGCTGATGGACGGTCAGAACTTTATCCGTATGATTGGCAGCCACTTCGCGCATCGCGCGGTCGTCTAGAGTTCGAGCGGCCCAAAACAGCAGCAATGAGACGACCAAACTGTCGACGCTGCTTGCAGTGGCTCCCACGTCAGCGCCCTCCTCGGCATTCGCGCCAAGGGGCACAAGACCAAGGTGATGGTTGTAGCGTTGCTTCAGATCTCGTGCCGCCGCAAGGCCGAGCGTCCGCGCGCGGTGACTTCCGGTGAGCAGCGAACCCAGTCCGGCCCCGTAATAGAAGGTCGCAGCCTTGAACGCGGTATCGGCCGAGACGCGCGGTTCAAGACGCTCGCAACCTCGTTCTGCAAGATCTCTGAAGCGCTCGCCGCCGTTACTCCGCGAGGCAAGCCAAAGCATCCCCAGCCAATAGCCGCCGGTCCAGTCTCCGTTTGAAGTTGTCGTCCAGGTGCCGCTCTCCGGATCTGCCCAATGTGGATAGGCGTCGCCAACTTGTTGAGCTGTATTCTCGATCCGCCGCATCATACGTGCGATCGCTTCTTCCCAGTCTATGCTCATCAAAGCTCCTCGTGAAAATGCAGGATGGTTCCACCTGAAAGCGGGTTCTCACCATTGCTTCACTTGAGAGCTTCTCATGATTATTGCATTATATCAATCTGAAATTGGGATAGTGTATTTGCTCAACGAGGTAGGTCTTGCTACATTCAATCGGGCTCCCAGCGTGATGCCGCCAGGTCCCGAAAAGCAGCGCATGATGTTCAGCGCGGTATCAAAGTAGTCTGCGTTTGCTTGCAGGGATATTGGCGCACAGTGGAGCGCTGGCGCGCCGGCCCGAAGTTGATCTATCGATCGAGCCTTCTCAACGGTCGTCCTGGCTCGACAAACGCCGCATCCAGCCTCTGACGAGGGATTGCCGCTACGCCCAATGGGCGAGCATTCGGTAGCCCGCGTGGCGCATGTCCTTTTGCCAGGTGACTTGCTTGCCGGGTGACCTGCGCCGCGGCAGTAGTCACTAAAGAAGCTGCTTCAAGTTCAGCGCCGGATTAGCGAGCGCCTCTGCCTCGACCTTCAGTTCCCGCCTAATGATCGTCTCTGCAACTCGGATTTCCTTCGCAACGGCGCCGAGGCTTCCAAACCCACAAGCAGCCACGAGGCGCCCGCCGTCGACAAGGGAGAATAGAAGTTGGCCCCTCGGGCCTAGGCTTCTGACGACCGGGATTTCTCCGCCGCAGCAGAGGCCGACCATTTGCAAAGTCTCATCGTATTGGTCCGACCAGAACCAGGGGAGATCGTCATACGGACGATCCTCGCCCACCATATTCGCCGCCGCAATCACCCCTTGCCGCTGCGCGTTGCGCCAAGCTTCCAGCCTGATCCGCTTTCCGTAAAGGCGATGTGGAAAGGAACAGCAGTCCCCCGCTGCGAATACGCGCGGATCCGATGTGGCCAGCATTTCGTCAAGCGCGATGCCGTTGTCGACAGCGAGCCCCGCCGCTTGCGCCAGTTCGACGTTGGGGGTTGCACCGACCCCCACGATCACGAGATCGGCAAGATGTCTTTGGCCCCCGGCCAGTACCACGCAGGAGCGTCCTTCACAAAGCTCGATACGTTCAACGACTGCCGTTGTCTCGATCCGTACCCCAGAACGCTCGTGCTTGGCCCTGATCAGTTCAGCTATGCCAACTGGCACTGCCCGGGAAAGTATGCGCGATCCTGCTTCGAAGACGATGACCGAAGCGCCTCGCAAGATCGAGCTCGCAGCAACCTCGAGCCCGATAAAGCCGCCGCCGATCACAGCCATCTCGCAGCCTTGGCCGATTAACTCGCGAAGGCGTGTGGCATCCTCATACGACCTAAGCGTTGCGACCCTTGATCCCTCAGCAATTGGCACGTTCAGGTCACGCGGACGAGCGCCAGTGGCCAAGAGGAGGCGATGATAGCCTATCTTGGCCCCATTCGAGAGAATCACCATGCTGGCCGTGCGATCAATCGAGACCACCTCACAGCCGTGGCGATAATCGATCTTCAATTCGGAAAGCCGCTCTGACGTCACAATCGTCTTCGGCCCAGGCCTCGTCTCATCGACCAGAACTGCTTTGGAGAGAGGAGGGCGCTCATACGGGAGACTGCTTTCGTTGCCGATCAACACCACGCTCTCTTCCCAGCCGCGCTCGCGCAGCGCCAGGGCGGCTGCCGTGCCAGCTTCGCCGGCGCCAACAATGGCAATCGTCGAATGAGTACTCAAATGGCCACCCCTCTTGCAGGCAGAGCCTGCTCCTCACTGGCCACGCTATCGAAGAGGTCACGGACTAGGGACCTAAGAAGAAGAGCTTCCTCCCAACGATCCGTCGTGTCCTTGCCTTGCCGATCGGTGATCGCATAGGGCTGCGGGCCAAGTTCGCAGGTAAAACTAAGGCAGGCACCCGTGCCTGCGCGCTTTCGCCAGCTTCGGAACCCGTATTTCCACCACCCCAGGAACAGATCCAGCCATATCCTGTGCTGAGGAAACGTGATCTCAACCTGAATTTGCTCGCGAGATGCAACCCGTCCATGAAACGCCCAAGCGCGATCGAGCACCTGCCGCACCAGCGCTTCATCCTCGTCCGAGATGGGATACCAGAACTCCCGACCCAGCAGGATGTGCGACAAATCGGCAAGGATCCGCATCCCGGGCACCTCGTCCATCAGATCGAGAGTAAAGAGGAGATCCGTGGTCATCCTGTTGCGATGCGTTTCGAAGTAGATCGGCATGCCTGCCTCTTCCGCCACCCTGATCCAGCCATCCAGCAGCGGGATACAATCGCTGACCCTGCGCGGACGGATGTCTGGCTGGACGTTGAGATGCAGAACGTTGATCTGCTTGGCGAGGTCGATGGCAGACTTCAAGTGATCGATCGTCTGCGGGAAGCACATGCCCTCGACTGCAAGCCCGGAACCGTTCAAAGCGCGTGCGATCAGGTTGACGCGTCCTGGATCATTGCAGGACGTAGAGATCCCGTCGAACCCCGCTTGCTGTATCATCGCCAGGTTTTCATCGAGAGAACGTTCGAAACCGTCAGGCTGCCGCCGCTCCATGGCCCAGAGGGACTGCAAGACAAGTAAACGCTGTGAGGTCATCCGCAGCTCTCACCCGCTCAGACCTTGACCATAACAATGCCATTCTCGATTTTTACCTCGTAACTCTGCAAGTCGACGCATGCGGGCAGCGCACGCGACTCGCCCGTTCGATAGTCGAAGGTGCCGAAGTGTTTCGGGCATTCGATAATTCCGCCATCGACAATGCCATCCGCAAGATGGACCTTCTCGTGTGAGCAGTGGCCGTCCATCGCGAAGTAATCGCCCTCGGGCGAGCGAACAATCACAAACGTGCGGCCGCCGTGATCGAGGCGGCGAACCTCTTCAGGCCTCAAAGCGTCCGCAGCGCAGGCCGCCACCCATTCAGCTTGTTTAGTCATATCTAGTCCTCAATCTTCAACTGGCGGCGATCAATCGGCTGTGGCTCAGTCGCGCAGCGTGCGCCAGTACCGTTGCGGCGCAAGGGCTGCCTCAACGTGACAGGCCTTCGGAGCCTCCCCGCTTCGGCGCTAACCGCCGCGCACCCACTTCTTGGCCTTTATGCGCTTATACATTCTCTCGTCGGCCTCTGGAGAGCCGTCGTGAGCCGTGCCGAACCACTCGTCGAGCGGGATGCGGCGTTCACCGTAGTTCACCTCGAAATACTTGTGGTGCAGGTAATGGTAGAAGTTGTCGGTGCTGATCGCCTTCGCATCATCCACGACCACGCGGTCGAAACCGGTATGTGACTTTGCGGGGGACAGTCCCGCGTGCATCAGCTGAAACATTGCGTGCAGCGGATGGGACGGAAGAACGAAATGAATCAATACCCCTGAGAAGTAAGCGATGTGTTCCAGTGTCGACGCCGAGAGGCCGGACCACGGCCCCGGATTGACGTTCTTGTGGTGGACCTTGTGGATGAGATGGTACAGCGGCCCAATATGGATGAGGCGGTGAATGAGGTAAAAGTGCAGTTCGCGCCACGCCGGCATCACCAGCACGAGTGCAGCACAATATAGCGGATGCGCTGCGAAATCGACGTAAGGCAAGCGGTCGTTCGCGTACATCCACCAGGTGAGCGCCTCATATGCACTCCATACAGGCACGGCGCTGCACATGGTCCAGAATATGTTCTCGGCCGTCTGACTTCCGAACATGAAGGTCGGGTTGTGCGCATCCGGCCACTTTGCATTGTATTTAAACGCCGTCTGCTGACGCCGCTCGATATAAAGAATGAAATGGAAGGTGCCGTAGAGGAGGAGAGTCAAAGCGGTGTTACGAAGCAGAATGAGCAGTATCCAGTCGGCGTGGAGTTCTCGCATCGTATCGAGCGATGGAGTGAGATAAGTCCACGATACAAGAGAGATCAGGAAATAGACCGTATTCCAGGGCAGGAGATAGCCCGGTAACCAGCGCAGTATTTTCAGCGGTTGCACCGGCCAGACAAAAATCGGCGCACGTTCGGGCTTCTTCTTTGGTACCCAATTGCCCCGCTTATCGCGCGTGCCGTACAATGCTTCGTCCATATTGCACTCCATTGCCGCTTCAAGGCAGACAGCTCGTGTGTTAGATCCTTCGCCGGCTGATTGAGATCAGCTCTCGTCGCCGTCGCAAGAGCTTTAGATCAATCGCCAAAGCCCGAGTCTTTTAGTCTCGACACGAAGGCCGCATATTCATCGTCGGCGATGTCCGATATTTCCTGCGGGCCTGGAAAGCCATTTGCGGTGACGTCAGCACGGAATGCGCTGAGAGCTTTCACGCGCTCCTGTTTGATGCGCTCCTGCAGGGCCTGAAGATCTCCATAGACCCGAGCGTGCCGGGGCCGCCGGCCTTCGCCACCGCATATGTCCTCGGTGAATAGAAAGATCACGTCAGCATCCGGTCCGGAGCCGAGCGAGACGGTCACCAGTCCGATCCGCCGGCGAATTTCCGACATGACCCGGGCTGGGATGACCTCGCATTCCACCGCAAAAGCGCCGGCTTCTTCTAGACGTCGGAAGCGCTGGAAGAGTGCCAAGGCTTCCTCCGCATATTTGCCGAAGGCGCGAAGCCTTCCGAGCCAGGTCGATTTTCTGGGAACGAGGCCCAAGTGACCGACAACCGGAATATCCTCGGCCGCGAGCATTGAGACGGTCGCCATGCCGCGTGCGGTGATCACCGCATCGGCCCCGTCGCTTAGCGCCTTCAAGGCGGTACGAAGGATGTCGTCCTGTGTTACAGCATCGGCAAAGCCCAACGCGGCGGTGACGAAGAGGTGCTTTGAGCCCCTCCGTACGGCTTCCACGTTGCGGGCGCGGGTCACCAGCATTTCAATGCCGGCCTGCTCCGCGGCCGCTGCCTCCTCGGCGGTCTCGGCAGTGACCTGAGTGTAGCGCTTGCCCGACTTTCGGGAAGCGCGCAGGTCGGCCACCGTCACCGTGCGCTCGGCCTCGCGCGCCGCCCAATCGTAAATCCGCGGCATATCGTTCCAGTTCTCACTGTTCGCGCCCAAGGCGCATTGATTTCTTGTTGCTCTCTCATTCTGCAGCCGAGGCGCGCATTGTGCGATACATCTCGTCTGCTGCGGCGCGCCTCGCCATGCCGGGAATGACCCCTAGCTTTGTGCAGACCAGGGCACCGCAGCACACCCCGAAGCGCGCGGCCTCGATCACATCCCGCCCTTCCGCCAGAGCCACGGCGAAGCCGGAATTGAACGCGTCGCCAGCACCCGTCGTGTCCACTACGTCGACCACTGCAGCCGGAATGGTGGTATCGACCTTGTCGGTGACGATCAGTACACCACGGTCGCCAAGCGTCACGATCACGTTGGCGGCCCCGCGCTTGCGCAACAGATCGACCAGCTCGCGCGAGGGCCGCGGATCATCCGGGCGCAGACCGAGCAGGATGCGAAGTTCGCTTTCATTCGGCGTCAGGAAATCGACCAACGGGAAGATTTCATCCGGCAGCGGTGCGGCCGGCGCCGGATTGAGAATGGTTTTCTTACCGTATTTGCGACCGAGCTCCATCGCCCGCATAGCCACCTCGACCGGCGGCTCCAGGACCGCCATGACGAGGTCGCTCTCGCGAATGCGGCTCTCGGCGCGATCGACAAAAGCCGGATCCATGGCGTTTGTGGCGCCATAATCCATGATAATGAAGTTCTCGCCTCGCTCATTGAGGATGATGAAGCCAACCGCCGTCGGCTTCTCGGTGATCTGCTTGACATGCGCCGTATCGACGCCCTCGGCCTTGTACAGATCAATGCCAATATCTGCGAATTGGTCTTTGCCGATGATCGCAACCAGCGACGAGTCCGCCCCGAGCCGCGCAGTGGCAACAGCCTGATTCGAACCTTTTCCGCCCGGGCCCATATCGAAACTGCTGCCTAACATCGTGACCCCGAAGACCGGGATGTTCGGAGCGCGAATGGTCAGTCCTACGGCGAAGCTGCCGACGACGGTAATTCTCGGTTTACTCATCAATTCCTCCCCTGAAAGTGCCTGAGATCAAGGCGTGGCGTGGAATGCCTCCACCACGTCGCCACAAGGGCCCTGCGCGCGGTGGCGCAGTTTCGTGGGCCGTGAGCATCGGCACCGGTCCTCCCTGAGCTCCCTCAGCGATCTCTATGGATACAAAACGTGCATCCGGGAGCCTGATCACGAGCTCATTTGTTAGTCATTGACATCGAGCCTAGATGCAGAAAGCCCCAGCGGGAATGGACAAAGCACGCTTCAATTTATATAAAACGCGCATGGCCGGCTTGCCGCAGCGCACACTTTTTCCTGAGAGCCATCAGTACGTCCTCCCTGATGCTGCCTGGACCCGATGCGCCTTTACGGTACTTAGGGCGGGCAAGGCCATCACCGCACGTGATCATCACATCGCTCGAGACAATTATCCGGGCCAGGACATTCTATACTGCTCCGCTGGGCGCGGCTTTGTAGTCAGCGAAGGCAGGACATCGACTGTTGAGCGCGGTCAGTTGATCTGGATTGCCAACGAAACGTCGCATGCGCACTGGCCGGATGAAAATGATCCCTGGACTGTTCTGTGGGTGCGGATCGACGGGCCCGACTGTGCGGCCATTCGGCGAAAGGTGTTCGGCACCGGAGCAACGCTAGCAACGATATCAGTGCCGAACGAGATCGAACGGTGGTTCGCAAGACTATTTGATGTCTTGCGCGCCAGGGATGATAACGTCGATTTGGCACTTAACTGCCTCGTGGCGGAACTGCTTCACCTCATCGCAGCACCTTCCTCGAAGCACGGTGAATCCCGTCTCCCGGCCCCATTGCGAGCCATCATTTTAAAGATGCGGCAGTCCCCGGAGCGATCCTGGCACGCCGATGAACTCGCCTCGGTCACTGGCCTCAGCGCCGCACAGACGCGGCGGCTATTTCAAGGGCATCTGCAGATCAGCCCAAGGCGCTTGTTGATTCGAGAGCGGATCATGATGGCGCAAAAGCTGCTCTTGGAAAGTGACGCTGGGCTCGGCGCAATCGCCGAACGCTGCGGTTTTTGTGACGTCTATCACTTCAGCCGTGAATTTAAGCGCAGCACTGGCACCAGTCCCAGCACCTGGCGGCGAGCTGAGGGAAGATAAGCCGGTGTATCAGGGCTGCGTCGTATACGCGGCGATCAAGGGCTCGAAGCAGCGACTTCACGTCGCTGCCCCTGATCCTCTGCGAACACTTCTGAACTCGGTCCGTACTTGTTGAGTTCGCGCCAATTCTTTTGCGGCCCCATCACCAATTTGGTGTGGACCCGGACGGGGTGGCGAAGGTACTGCTGGCTCGCAATGAGAACATAATGACCGACAAGCTGCATAGAGGAGGCGAGCTTGCAAAAAACGTTGCGCTCCGCTGACAAGCAGCGACCTCAACAAGATCGTGGATGAGCGCGCAGTCGGAAGCATGAACGAACGGATCAAAAATGCAGTGCATATGCAAGAGGTTTCCTTATATCAGATGGTAAGGCCAACCCACTCTTATCGCTTCCGGTCGCCATTTCTCCGCTGAAGAGGCGTTCATCGTGAACAACGACAAAGTTGTGCTGGATGTGCGTGCCTTCTTGGAAGCTTGGGCGCGAGCGTTCAACTCTGGCAAGCCGGAGTATCTTGTTGCGTTATACGCAGATGATGCCTTGCTTCACGGTACGTCTAGTTCCACGCTCTACATCGGTGTCGCAGAAATACGCACCTACTTCCATGGCACCGCAAGGGTAAAATTTGACGTATGTCATTGCGTCAGCTTGGCGGCTGACATTGTTATGGCCGTCGGAAATTATGTCTTTTCTGAAACGCGGCATGATCTGCAAGTGGCGACACCCGCCCGATTTACGTTTGTGCTGCGCCGTCATGATGCCTCCTGGAAGATTTTACACCATCATTCATCTACCACCCCCCTTTAGGTGGATTAAGGTGGTGGCGAATGCGCGTACGATCGTGAGCTTGGCGCGCGGCAGTTCGCGCCAGTTAGGGGAAGCGCGTGATCGCCGAAATTGGCTGGTTGTTACTTTGAAATGCTTAGGCCTCTGATGTAATCCGCTGCATTGTCAGATCCGTGCCATATTTCAACTCTAAGGTGACGAGACCGGTTCACTTGTCGCCTTACCAGCCCGTCAAAAAGACCTAAGGGCTCAAAGACAAGCCGGCGAGGCAGGACAGATCGGCGAAACGCCTGCACTGGCAGACGCATTCAGCGTCGTTTTACCCAATATTACCCAACTTGCGTTGCGCACCTTCTGGGGCCGAGCGCCCTGCTGCGCTTTACCTACGGCTAATCTGATAAGCGGCCACGACAGAAGAACGCCGCGTGTCCCAATGACGGGATCAACCTTTCAGGAGAGCCGCGTGTCAGTTTCCCTTCCGACTCCCACCCAGCTTCTCGAAGTTGCCAAGCAGTGTGGTCTTTCGTTGACCGACGAAGATGTCGCCTCGTTCCGCGGTTTGATGCGGGGCTCGCTGGACGCATACAATCTCGTTGCCGCGATGCCCGACGAGTTGCCCGTGGTCAAATATCCGCGGACGCCCGGCTATCGGCCATCGCCAGACGAAAACACTCGCAATGCTTGGTACCGCAAAACCAACATCAAAGGCGCCGGCAGCGGAAAACTGAAAGGCAAGACCGTTGCCTTGAAGGACAACATTATGTTGGCCGGAGTGCCTATGATGAATGGCTCGGCCACCCTCGAAGGCTACGTACCCGATTTTGACGCCACCATCGTTACACGCATGCTTGATGCTGGCGCCGAAATTGTGGGCAAGGTTCACTGCGAAGCCTTCTGTCTCTCTGGCGGCAGCCACACCAACGCGACTGGCCCGGTCCACAATCCACACAAGATGGGCTATTCGGCCGGCGGTTCTTCCTCCGGAAGCGGGGTTGTGGTCGCACTACGCGAGGTCGACATTGCGATCGGCGGCGATCAGGGCGGTTCGATCCGAATGCCATCCTCATTCTGCGGCACGTACGGTATGAAGCCGACTTGGGGTCTCGTTCCCTATACAGGAATAATGCCGATTGAGATCTTTATCGACCACACCGGGCCGATTACGGCAACGGTGGCCGACAACGCCCTGCTACTCGAGGTGATCGCCGGCGACGACGGCTACGATTCGCGCATCAAGGCTCCGAAGGTGGATGAATACACCAAGGCCTTGGGTGCGGGCATCAAAGGGATGAAGATTGGTATCCTCAAGGAGGGCTTCGAGCAGCCGTCCGCAGAAGCTGCCGTGAACGAAAGCGTGCGTGAGGCCGCAAAGCGCTTCAAAGATCTCGGCGCGACCGTAGAGATCGTCTCGATTCCGATGCACCTTCTAGGCGCGGCGATCTGGACCCCCATCGGAACTGAGGGGGCTGTCCAGACCATGATGTTCGGTGACGGCTATGGTCTCAGCCGAGGCGATCTTTATCCAACCTCCCTGATGGATTTCCATCGCGGGTGGCGGCAGAAGGCGGACTCATTGTCCGAGACTAACAAGCTGTTTATGTTGTGGGGGACCTATATCAACAACACCTTCGGGTCCAGGTTTTACGGCAAGGCGCTCAACATCTCCCGCCGCCTCGCTACGGCATATGACAAAGCTCTCGAGAGCTATGATCTCCTCCTCATGCCGACGACGCCGATGAAGGCAACCCCGCTGCCGCCATCCAATGCCAGTCGCGAGGACTACTTCACGCGCGCGATTGAGATGTTCACCAACACCGCGCCATTCGACATTACGCATCATCCAGCTATGTCGCTGCCCTGCGGAATGGTCGACGGCCTGCCAGTGGGCCTAATGCTGGTCGGTCGCCACTTCGAGGAATCCACCATCTACCGCGCCGCCCATGCCTTCGAACAGATAGGCGACTGGAAGAAGATGTGAGGCCGAGACGATAGTGCGACTGGATCGCGGCATATGACTAGTGCATTCATGGCGGCATTCGAGATCCTGAGCTTCGGTGCGATTATCGTGTTGATCGTGCTTGGGCTAGGAATCATCGCGAGCATGATGGGCATCTTCAACTTTGCCCAGGGTGAGTTCGTCCTGCTCGGCGCTTATATTACTTATCTCGCCTATAGTCATGGTCTCCCGGTTTGGCTCGGTATGGCGGCGGCACCGATCTTAGTCGGATTGCTGGGTTTCGTACTCGAAGCGCTCATCATCCGCCGCTTCTATGCCGCACCGATCGTTGCAATGCTCGGCACCTATGCGCTCGGTCTTATCATCCGGGAGTCTGTGCGGGGCCTAATTGGCGGGTTTTATCTGACGGTTCCGGAGCCTATCGGTGGATCCATAGATATCGCCACGATACACATCTCAGCTTGGCGCTTTACGATTCTCGTGATCACGGCTTTGGTGATGGGGGGCTGCTTTCTGCTCCTGTCCCGCACAAGCTTCGGCTTGCGCGTTCGGGCGACCCTGGAAAATCCGGCGCTAGCGCGCGCCTCCGGGGTTTCGACGAATTTCATCTATGGCACCACCTTTGCCTTCGGCGCAGCTTTGGCCGGGCTCGCCGGGGCGCTTATCGTGCCGGTGTTCGATCTGTTTGCAGATCTCGGAATTCGCTTTCTGATCCAGGGATTTGTCGCCGTCATGCTTGGCGGTGTCGGCTCCTTTATGGGCCCAGTGGCAGGAGCCGGTATCATCGGCGCTCTCAGCGCGGCGCTGCCCTGGGTTATCCCTCCGGTCCTCGCCGATGTGCTCGTCTTCTTGCTTGCCATTGTTTTCATCAAGTGTCGGCCGCAAGGCCTCATCGCGCAAGGGGGAGTGTAGTCATATGGCTGTTGATCGACTCAATTTCACACGCCGTCGTTTCCTTTCGAACTTTGCCTTCACGGCCGGTGCAATCGCCACAGGAGCGAGTAGCTGGGTGATCCGTCCCGACTGGGCCAATGCGGCCGAAGGTCCCATCAAGGTCGGCATCGCGATCGATCTGACCGGCCCGATCGGCTTTGCCGGAAAGGCGGATGCCAACGTCGCCAAAATGGTCATCAAGGAGATCAACAATTCAGGTGGTCTTTTGGGCCGGCCGATCGAGCTGTACATCGAAGACACCGCCTCCAATGAATCGGTCGCTGTAGGCAACGTGCGCAAGCTGATCCAGCGGGACAAGGTGGACATGGTCCTAGGCGGCCTCGCGAGCTCAATGCGCAATGCGATCAAGGATGTGATCGTTTCTCGGGGCAAGACGCTCTATATCTATCCGCAATTTTATGAAGGGGGGGAATGCACGCCATACCTGTTCTGCAGCGGCGCCACACCGGCGCAGCAATGCGACACATTTATCCCGTGGCTGATCAAGAACGGCGGCAAGAGATTTGCCCTTCCAGGTTCCAACTACATTTGGCCGCGTAACCTGAATGCATATGCTCGCAAGTTAATCGAAGCCAATGGCGGCGAGGTCGTGTTCGAGGAGTATTATCCTTTAGACCAAGTGGATTTCTCCGCCACTGTCCACGCGATCATGTCCAACAAGGCCGACACCGTCTTTAACACCGTTATTCCACCCGGCGTCGGTCCTTTGTTCAAACAGCTCTATGAAGCGGGCTATCTGAAGAACGGCGGACGGCTTGCTGCCGTCAACGAGGACGAGAATTATCTCAGCCTCCATCCGGTCAATGAGATGGAAGGGCTTGCGAGTTGTCTCGATTATTACAAAGCCGTCGCCAAAGATGACCCGGTCTCCGCCAGAATTCAGGCTGCCTATGATAAGGACTATCCAGGCGATTCTCTATTTGCCGCGAGCAGTGCCGCTCCCAGTACATATCGCGGGCTGAAACTTTGGGAAGCTGCCGTCAAAGAGGCCGGAAAGGTCGATCGCGAGTCGGTTGCTGCGACGCTCGATCACGCAAAGATCGCGGAGGGTCCGGGCGGCCCCGCCGAGATGGTGCCGGGCAAGCGGCACTGTAAGATGAACATGTACACGGCCGTGTGCAAGAGCGGGGTTTTTCAAGTCGTGCAACGCAGCAATGGGCTTGTCGATCCCGGGCAATGTTGACGAATCACTGTGAAAGCGACAAGCGCGGTAGAGAGGCCATCGGTGCCCACGCTAGAAGTGAATTGTGCGACGGCTGACATGGCTGAAATCGCCTTTGCAGGACAGGTCAGTCGTGCACGACGTGTCCTGCTCATCATCGAAGGACTAGTGCTGATTGGAGCACTAGTCCTTCCGGTGATGCTTCACGACTATCTTACGGTGTTTGCCACTCGCGTTGTGATCCTGGCGCTCTTCGCTCTCTCGTTCGATCTGGTCTGGGGCTATGCCGGAATCATGAGCTTTGGGCAGGCCCTCTTCTTCGGCTCCGCAGGCTACGGCGTTGCGCTGCTTGCGCGCGACCTCGATATCACCTCAATCCTTTTGGTACTGCCGGCGGGCACGCTGATTGGCCTCGTATTCGCGCTGCTACTTGGTGGGTTCCTCCTACTCGGACGGCATCCGGCCAGCATGATCTTCGTTTCGCTCGGTACGCTCACCGGTGCCTATGCGGCGGATCGCCTCGCGCGTGGCTGGTACTATCTCGGCGGCCAGAACGGCATTCCCTCGATTCCGCCGATGACGCTCGGCTCCTACGAATTATCGGAAGGGTCGAACTTTTACTATCTGGCACTAGGGCTTCTTGTCATCGTCTACGTTGCATGCCGTTTCCTGGTGCGCTCGCAGTTCGGTCTTGCACTCGCAGGCCTCCGCGAGAACGAGCAACGCATTGCCTTTTTCGGCTACCGGACACAGCATCTAAAAGCCATAGTGTTCGCGATCGGTGGCGCCATCGCAGGCCTGAGCGGCAGCCTCTATGCCTTCCACGAGGGTTTTGTGTGGCCCAATATGATTGGCGTTGTCGTCTCCACGCAAGTCGTGCTCTACGTTCTGTTCGGCGGTTCCGGCACGCTGATCGGTGCGGTGATCGGTACGGCGATTGTCGAAGGTCTCTCCTTCTGGCTGTCGGACAATTACCGCGATATCTGGCCGATCATCCTGGGCGTGCTCCTGCTCCTGGTAATCCTTTTTCGGCCGCTTGGGCTTATCAGCCTGGTGTTGACGGAGCGCGAGCGGGTAGGCAGTTTCGCCGCCAAAGCGCAAGACAAGAAGAGGGCGCAGCATCATGCCGCTTCTTGAAGCTGCAGGCATTCGAAAGATCTTCGGCAAGCTCACGGCAGTCGACGGTGCGGCGCTCACCGTCCGCGAGAACGAGTTCCACGGGTTGATCGGGCCGAACGGCTCGGGGAAAAGCACGCTGATGAAGTGCATCGCGGGGGCGGAGGTACCGACGCAAGGCAAAGTCCGATTCATCAACACTGATATTACCACATTCACCCCCACCGAGCGCGCGCGCGCTGGCATGAGCCTGAAGTTCCAAATCACATCGGTTCTGCCATCCCTCACCCTCTACGACAACATCCTCCTTGCCCTGCAGGGGCACTGCTCTCTTTTTGATCTTGTGTTCTCGCGCAGCCGCAGACAGCTGCACGACCAGGTCATGATGATGCTCACCCAGTTTCGTCTTGCCGATCGTGCGTTCGATGCAGCAGCAGCGCTATCCCATGGCCAGCAGCAATGGCTGGAGATTGCGATGGCGCTCGCGGGAAAACCCCGGCTCCTGCTGCTGGACGAGCCTACCGGAGGCATGAGCCTGGAGGAGCGTCGCGTCACTGGCGAACTGTTGCGACCAATAAAGGAGCACTGCTCCCTCGTTATCGTCGAGCACGATCTCGATTTCATCCGCGACATTTGCGACCGCCTCACCGTCCTCGACCAGGGCCGTGTGCTGGCGACAGGAAGCGTCGCTGAGATCCAGGCTGACAAAAGTGTCCAGGAGATCTATTTGCGCCGTGCTTGAACAACGCTTTCTCGACATAAGACATCTCGACGCCGGTTATGGTCGCAGCCAGGTGCTGTTTGACCTGAGCCTCGACATTCCGTGGCGTGGTGGTACCGCCGTGCTTGGGCGCAACGGTGCAGGCAAGACCACGCTTATGAAAGCTATCGTTGGCGAGCTACCAAGCTGGAGAGGCGAGGTAGTCTTCGATGGCCACGATTTCAATCGGCTCCAGACCGAGCAACGCGTGCGCGCCGGCATCGGCTATGTGCCGCAAGAGCACTCAGTGTTCTCACGCCTTTCAGTGCGGGATAATCTTGCAATGGGCTCCCTCTTCAACACCGACGCTTCGGCGATCGATCGGGTCCTGGCGATCTTTCCCAAGCTCGGCCACCGCCTGGACCAGGCGGCTGGTACGCTTTCTGGTGGCGAGCGTAAGATGTTAGCGATCGGGCGCGCCCTCCTGGGGAACCCAAAGCTGCTGCTGCTGGATGAGCCGACCGAGGGCGTCTGGATCGGCGTCATCGAAGAGATTACCGAACGTCTCATTGAACTCGCCAAGGAAATCGCGGTCATCATCGTCGAACAGCACCTCGATCTCGCGTTGCGCGTGGCGAGCAAGGCCTATGTCCTTGATCGCGGCCGTATCGCACTACAAGGCGCTGCAGCCGATATCCGCACGAATCCGGAACTTCTGCGCTACCTCGCGCCTTAAGTGGCGCGTTCCAGATTGCTTTGACGGCCGACGCTAATCGTAGACCGGTTCGGCTGACTTCTCCCTAGATTTGAGCGGCTGTTTGGAAAACTCCAGCAGCGGAGTTTGCTGACTTGACCTCAGCAACTTGACGCGCCCGCTACGGGCTCACAGGCGCGCTGGGCCCCATTCTGCGTTCGAAGCGAGCCGACATTCTCGTCCACTTGAAAGTACGCCTCCGACGAGGACCGTCTTGCGTGACGGGTGGTAATTCGCGAAGCGTGTGACCTTAAGTCTAGCTTTAAGGTCATCAGGCGATGCGGGTCGAAGTTTTGGGCGGGCTTGAGCGGCGGCGGCGTTGGTCGCAGGACGACAAGGCACGGATTGTCGAGGAGACGCTAGTACCGGGCGCGAAGGTAACTGAAGTCGCGCGGCGCAACGGAGTAGCGGCCAGCCTGGTGTTTACCTGGCGTCGACAAGCACGGACATCGGAACAAGTTGCACCATCTTTTACGCCGGTGCAGATCGCCGCCGTAGCGGCCTCGGCTGAAGAAACTGCGAAGCTTTTGCCTACGGTTGATGGCCGAGTTCGCTCGGCGGCAGCCGCACGTACTGGATTGATAGAGATCGATCTCGGCAACCGACGGTGCATCCGGGTGGATGCGCACGTCGATCCGGAGGCGCTGGCGCGGGTCCTCGATGTGCTTGGACGCCGATGATTGCTGTACCAGGGAATGTGCGAGTGTGGCTGGCGACAGGCTACACGGATATGCGCAGAGGCTTCCTGTCGCTGGCCCTCCAAGTTCAGGAGGTGCTGCGCAAAGAACCGCTCAGCGGTCATTTGTTCGTCTTCCGCGGTCGCCGCAGCGATCTTGTGAAGGTGATCTGGCACGGTGTGCTGCAGAGCATGAAGGAGGTGAATAACCGAATTTGATGCGTACAGCTTTATGAGAGATGGAGGACGGCCCTCCTGCATCGGCGTTCCAGGCGCAGGTGCAAAACCACGACACTGTGGCTTCGTTTAAAAGGCGCGGTCATCAGCAAGTGTTGCAAAAGTCCCGGGTTTACGGGGCAGGTAAGTATCCAGAAGGCGAGCGAAAGCAAATCTTCCGATGACGCGTCGAAAATTACTAAGGCGTCGCCAAAATCAGGGGCGCGTGCCATCCCTGAGATCAATCCGTGAGACGCCTGGATTACTGCGCGGATGGCGACCGGCGTTTAGGGGACGCGATCTGGATACAGGCTCTTGTAGAGAACTGCAGGAACCAGTCGTTGTGATGCCAAGGGAGAAGTTCAAGCGGCACACACCGCGAGACGAGAGTACCGAAGCACAACACTGGGGCGGATCGGCTCGTAGTAGTGATGAAGGTGCTGTAATGGAACTGGAGCGAAGGGGCCGAAACAAGTGGGTTGCGCCCATATGCAACTGTGATGAGCAGGAGGACATGTGAGTGTAACCGGACGTAAGCAGTACGATATCGACAAGCAGACAGTGATGAAGGCCTACAAACTGGTCAAAGCCAATGCGGGCGCGGCCGGCGTGGATAAGGTATCGCTCGAAGCTTTTGAGAAGGACTTCAAGGGCAACCTTTACAAGGTCTGGAATCGAATGTCTTCTGGCAGCTACTTTCCACCTGCCGTTCGGGCTGTCCCCATTCCCAAGAAGAACGGCGGACAACGCATTCTAGGCGTGCCGACAGTAGCAGATCGCGTGGCGCAGACGGTCGTCAAGCTTCAGATTGAACAAGTACTCGAGAAAATCTTCCTTCCCGATTCCTACGGCTACCGGCCCGGAAAAGCCGCGCTGGACGCCGTCGGCATCACCCGGCAACGGTGCTGGAAGATGGACTGGGTGCTGGAGTTCGACATCAAAGGCCTGTTCGACAATATCAGCCACCAGTTGCTTATGAAAGCCGTCAGGAAGCATGTGCAAGACGAATGGGCTCTGCTCTACATCGAACGCTGGCTAACAGCGCCGATGCAAGGCAAAGACGGAGCGATCACCGCTCGCGACCGGGGTACACCCCAAGGCGGCGTGATCAGTCCCGTCCTTGCCAATTTGTTCTTGCATTATGCGTTCGATATATGGATGGCGCGAAACTTCCCGCAGTCACCGTGGTGTCGATACGCGGACGACGGGCTCGTACATTGCCGAACCAAGGCTGAAGCGGAAGCCATCAAGGCGGCGCTGCAGGCGAGGTTCAGGGAATGCGAACTCGAAATGCATCCCGACAAGACCAAGATCGTCTACTGCAAAGATAGCAATCGCCCGGGTAGCCATGCCAGTCAGTCATTTGACTTTCTGGGATTTACCTTTCGACCGCGCAGGGCAAGAAACCATCAGAAGAAAGAAAACTTCTGTACGTTCTCGCCAGCGGTCAGCAGGGCGGCAATGAAGTCTATGCGGATGACGATCCGGCAGCTCCGGCTCAGGCTTCGCTCGCAGACGGAAATCGACGCAATCGCCTTGGAACTGAACCCCGTCCTTCGTGGATGGATGCAGTACTACGGCAGATATGGGCGGTCAGAAATGCATAACCTGTATCGATACGTCGACGAATCTCTAAACCGCTGGGCGCGACGCAAATACAAAGGGCTGAAGAATGGAAAAGTCAGGGCCTCCACCAGGCTCAGGCTGATCCGCTGCCGTAGGCCGAAGCTGTTCGCTCATTGGACGATGTTAGGTTCTGCTTCGTTACTTGTTGAGAGCCGTATGACGTGAGAGCGTCACGTACGGTTCGGAGAGCGGCTCCGGGTGCAACTCCCGGGGCCGACTCACCATGGCCAGGGAGCATGCCTGTTCACTAAGAGACTTGAGAGAGGAAGGTTCGTCTGGCCATCGGTTGCGGGCGAAGCGGTGACGATCTCATCGGCTCAGATGAGCTACCTGTTGTCCGGAATCGATTGGCGCAACCCTCAAGAAACTCATCGTCCGACGCGTGTCGGATAGCCGTTTTTGGTTTGAATCTGCGGCTTGATCTGATTCAATGGCTTCATGACATCGAAGCCGGACGATCTTCCGTCGGATCTCGCGAGCGCCTACCTTGCGCTGCTGGCCGAGCGCGAGGCGTTGCAGGCTGAACGCGATGTGGCAGTCGCGGATGCCGCCAACGCGCGGGCGGAGCTGTCGGACAGCGAGGTGCTGATCGCTCATCTTGAGCTACGGATCGAGAAGCTCAAACGCGAACTGCACGGGCTGCGCTCCGAGCGCACGGCGCGGCTACTCGAGCAGTTGGAATTGGAGCTCGAAGAACTCGCCACCACGGCGACCGAGAATGAGCTGGCTGCGCAGGCTGCCGCCGCAAAAACCCAGAGCGTAAGCGCCTTCACGCGTAAGCGGCCGGTGCGCAAGCCGTGGCCGGACGACATCGAACGTGAGCGCGTCGTTATCGAGGCTCCAACGACCTGCGCCTGCTGCGGTGGATCGCGCCTTGCGAAGCTAGGCGAGGATGTGACCAAGACGCTGGAGGAGATTCCGCGTCGCTTTAAGGTCATCGAGACGGTACGCGAGAAGTTCACCTGCCGTGATTGCGAGAAGATAAGCCAGCCGCCGGCACCGTTCCATGCCACGCCGCGCGGCTTCATCGGTCCGCAATTGCTGGCGACAATGCTGTTCGACAAGTTCGGCATGCATATCCCGCTCAATCGCCAGAGCGTGCGCTTCAAGGCTGAGCGGATCGACCTGCCGCTGTCGACGCTGGCCGACCAGGTCGGCCACGGAACCTTCGCCGTCATGCCGTTGTTCCAGCTGATTGAGCGCCATGTCCTCGCCGCCGAGCGGCTGCACGGCGATGACAGTGTTCTGCAGAAGCACACAGAAAGGATGATCAAAATGATCTGAAAATCTGTGCGCGCAAGCTGTGGCAGCGATGAGGGTAGGCCCCTCGGGATCGACTTTCAGGAGTAGGTCTCAAATCACTTCAAGCGGCTTCGCTTAAGAGGCGCGGTCGTGAGCGTTGAAGCTAACGGTCGGGGGAGACCCGAACGGATACGCGTCCGAGAGACGAATGAAAATGAACCCGCCGATGAACCGTCGTAACGTGGAAATCGTCGTCAAAACCAGAGGTGTGTCGTCCCTCTGGGATGAGCCCGCCGGGAGCCTGATGACCGGGCGGGCGGCGACCGGCGTTGAGGGGGCGTGAATCGGATGCAGGCGCTGCCGCGGAACTGCAGGAACCAGTCGCTCCGATGGAAAGGGAGAAGCACAAGCGGAGAAGACCGCGAGGCGAGATTACCGACGCGGAGCACTGGGACGGACCGATCCGTATTAGCGACGAAGGCTCGTAATGGGGCCGGAGCGAAGGGATCGGATCAGGTGGGCTGGCCATCGTCGCAACTGGCAACAGGAGGACGTCGATGAACCAGCCGAGCAAGCCGTTCAACATCGACAAGAGAGAGGTGTACGAAGCATATCTGCAGGTGCGATCCAATGGTGGCGCAGCCGGTGTCGACGGAGTGACGATTGAGCAGTTCGAGTCCGACTTGAAGGGAAATCTCTACAAGATTTGGAATCGAATGAGTTCAGGCGCTTACTTCCCGCCGCCTGTTCGGGCTGTCTCCATTCCAAAGAAGAGTGGAGGCCAGAGGATCCTCGGGGTGCCCACCGTGGCGGACCGCGTGGCACAGACAGTTGTTAAACAACTGATTGAGCCGGCTCTTGACGCAATCTTTCTGGCGGATTCCTATGGCTACAGACCCGGAAAATCGGCTCTCGATGCCGTAGGCGTCACGCGACAGCGGTGCTGGAAGTATGATTGGTTTCTAGAGTTCGACATCAAAGGATTGTTCGACAATATCGACCACGAGTTGTTGCTACGGGCCGTCCGGAAACATGTGACGTGCGCATGGGCGCTGCTCTACATCGAACGATGGCTGACAGCGCCGATGGTGCAAGAGGATGGAACGATAATCGAGCGAAGCCGCGGCACCCCACAAGGGGGCGTGGTGAGCCCGATCCTCGCCAACCTCTTCATGCACTATGCATTTGATCTCTGGATGGCGCGGACGTTCCCCGATCTCAGGTGGTGTCGGTATGCGGATGACGGGTTGGTACATTATCGGAATGAGATGGAGGCGCAAAGCGTTCGCGAAGCGCTCCAGGCTCGGCTGGCGGAGTGCCATCTGGAATTGCATCCTACGAAGACGAGGATCGTCTACTGCAAGGATGATCGACGCCGAGGTAAAAGCGAGACGGTCATGTTTGACTTTCTCGGTTATTGCTTCCGGCCACGATCGGTCCTGGGGCCGCATTCGCAGAAGATGTTCTGTGGGTTCACCCCGGCGGTCAGCAAACCAGCGCTGAACGCCATGCGGGCGAAGGTCCGAGGCTTGAAACTTCGCAGGCGAGCCGAGGTGACGCTGGACGATATTGCTCGCGAGCTAAACCCGATGGTTAGGGGGTGGATCGCTTATTATGGGCAATACACCCGCTCAGCGCTTTATCCGCTGGCGCGCTACATCAACCAGACGTTAGGTATTTGGTTGAAGCGAAAGTACAAGCGCTTCCATCACCGTTTAGGACGCGCGCGTCTCTTCCTGGAGAAGATCGCGCGTGAGAACCGCAGGCTCTTTGTGCATTGGCAACTCGGCGATGGCGGCAAGATTGCCTGATGGGAGCCGGGTGAGGCGAGAGTCTCACGCCCGGTTCTGCGAGAGGCTGGAGGTGAAATCCCTCCGGCCTACTCACCCCACCATCCGGATCCTGGCGAAGGGCAAATGCACGACCGGCCGGATCTGGACGTATGTGCGGGATGACCGGCCGTTCGCCGGGCCTGCGCCGCCGGCGGCGGTCTATTATGCCTCGGGCAACCGACGGGGCGAACATCCTCAGAGGCATCTGGCCGCCTTCGCCGGCATTCTGCAGGCGGATTGCTATGGCGGCTTCGAGCCGTTGTTCGATCCAAAAAGGAAAGCAATGCCGATCACGCCGGCATTTTGCCTGGCCCATGCGCGGCGGGGATTCTTCGAGCTGGCTGACATCGAGAAAGCCGCCCGGGAAGGCAAGGGCAAACCGGTCTCCCCGATCGCGCTGGAGGCGGTCAGGCGTCTTGACGCCCTGTTCGAGATCGAGCGCGCCATCAACGGCCGTGGTGCCGACGAGCGGCGTGCTGTGCGCCAGGAGCGGAGCAAGCCGCTGCTCGACGACATGCACGCCTGGCTGCTCCGCGAGCGAGAAAGCCTCTCCCGCTCCGCCGAGGTCCTGAAGCCCATGAACTACATGCTCAAGCGCTGGGACGACTTCGTCCGCTTCCTCGACGATGGCAGGATCTGCTTGACCAACAATTGCGCTGAGCGTGCATTGAGAGGCATTGCCTTGGGAAGGCGCAACTGGACCTTCGCTGGCAGCCAACGTGGCGCCGACCGTGCCGCTATCATGCTGACGATGATCACGACCTGTCGCCTCAACGACGTCGATCCCAAGGCTTGGCTCGCCGACGTCCTCGCCCGGATCGCCGATCTTCCCACCTCGCGTCTGCGCGAACTGCTGCCCTGGGAATGGAAGCTCCTGCACCAAGCCGGCAAGTCCGCCGATCAGCAAGCCGCCTGACCTTCACGCAACGCCATCGTAGAACTCGCCGTGCTCGCGCGCATGCGTCAATCAGGCGGCCTTCGTCGTATGCGTACACTTGAAAAGCCCGCGCGCACGTAGCTCGAACTTCGGGAGGAGGCTACCCAATCTTACCCACTTAGACGCTTTGCGGTCTTATACGCCGATCCCGCTCGGTCTAGACCTCGCGTTGGTCAGAATGATCTAGGAGAAAAATCGTGTCTCACCATTGCACGGACGGCCAGGGGGCGGTCCGGGATGGTAGCCTGTCCGAGCTTTCGAACGCAGTCGCGATTGTGGCTACGCTCGATACCAAGGGCCGCGAAGTCTCCTACTTGGCCGATATCATCTGTAAGTGTGGCCGCAAGACCGTCCTGATTGACGTCGGCACCTCGAAGATTGCGCCCCGGACGAATCAAGCAGGCGGTCATAGCGTTCGCGTCGCCTCGCCCGCCGAGCTCTTGAAAGAAATCGCCGCAACAACACGCGGGAAAGTTCGCGATCTGCTGGCATCAGGGGCCATCGGCGCGATCGTCGGGGTCGCCGGTGGGAAGGGGAGTGCGGTGTTCGGCGAAGTCGTATCTGATTTGCCTTATGGCTTTCCCAAGCTGCTCGTGAGCAGCGCAAGGCCAGCACTTCTCGCCGAATTGGCGGTCCACAACGACATCATGCTCTATCCGACATTGGTCGATCTCTTCGGGATCAATGCGTTTACCGAGCGGGTCTTGCAGAATGCAGGACAGGCCATCGCCGCCATGCGCTATGCGCCCGCCAAAGCTGCGCGAAAGACGAAGATCGTTGCGATCACGGCCTTCGGAGTGACGACGCCGGCGGCAACTCAGTGCGTTGGGCGCCTCGGCAAGGCCGGGGTCGACGCGATCGTCTTTCCTGCAAACGGGGCGGGCGGCCGCAAGATGGAGCAGCTGATCGCGGCCGGCGAATTCGATGCTGTGATTGATCTGACCACAACCGAACTCGCCGACGAAATCGTGGGTGGCACCGCGAGCGCCGGGCCGGATCGGCTCAAGGGAGCGGCAGAGCAATCAATACCGCATGTTATCGCGCCTGGCGCGGTGGACATGGTCAATTTTGGTGCGCCATCCAGCGTTCCTGATCAATTTCGCGGCCGGCTATTCTACTCCCATACACCGTACACGACGCTGATGCGCACAACCCTCGCCGAGAATACGAGCATCGGCCGGCTTACGGCCCAGCGGCTGTCGTTGGCAGAAGGGCCTGTCATGGTCCTTTGGCCGGCAAAAGGCGTCTCCGACTATGACCGCGACGGCGGCATCTTTCGAGATCCTGATGCGGACCGCGCGTGGCTCGATGCGCTTAAGGACAATCTGCCGCCCAAGGTTACGGTCCGCGAATTGAACTGTCACATCAACGATCCCGAATTTGCGGAGGCGGCTGCGAGATGGATCCTCAAGCAATTGGGCAAGAAGGCTGATGGCGATGCGAATGTTTGAGCGAACCGAAATCCTGGCCAAGATCGCAAACCAGGTGGCGGAGCGAAAAGCCATTCTTGCCGCGGGCAGCAGCTGTGGTCTGGTTGCGAAATGTGCAGTGCTCGGGGGCGCGGACATGCTGGTCGTCTACAGCACCGGGCTGTCGCGCCTAATGGGACTTCCGACCAGCCGGATCGGCGATTCCAATGCGCGCACGCTCGAACTTGCCTCGGAAGTCCGCAACGTCGTTTCTTCGGTGCCCGTGATCGGCGGCATTGAGGCATGGGATCCCCTCCGGCTCGATCTTGATGCCCTGCTCGACAAATTCTGGTCGGCCGGTTTCTCCGGCGTAATCAACTATCCGACCATCTCCACGATGGGCGACAAATGGCGCTATCGCCGCGGGCGCGTCGGACTAGGCTTCGAACGCGAAGTCGAGATGATCGCGGCTGCGCGCAAGAAGGACATCTTCTCGCTTGCCTATGTCGCGAGCCCTGACGACGCCAAAGCGATGGCGGGCGCAGGTGCGGACTGCATCGTCCCTCACGTAGGAGCCACCCGAGGCGGGCTCGTCGGCCATGAGGAAGGACAGCCCATCCAAGAGGCGATCAGGCGCATCAACGACATCAGCGACGCCGCAAGGAGCGTGCGCTCCGATGTGATCCTGCTTTGCCATGGCGGTGCAATCGCGGAGCCGGAGGATACGATCGTGGTGTACCGATCAACGCAATGCGTGGGTTTCGTTGGCGCCTCGTCCATCGAAAGAATCCCGATCGAACGGGCAGTGAAGGCGGCGGCTGAGGAGTTCAAAGCCGTCCCGCTTCCGCGGCATCACTGACGTCAGCTCCAAGAGAACACTCGCAGCGAGGCTCGAATGAATAACCCGATGGGCCAATCAGGCAAGGGAAAGACCGTCGCACTCGCCCGAGAGGGGAGGCCGGAGCACAATTGGGCAACCGACGTTCTCGTGGTCGGTAGTGGTGCGGCCGGGCTTTCGGCTGCGCTCTATGCAGCAAAGGCAGGACTGCGCGTCACTGTCTGCGAAAAGTCGGCGCGGCTTGGCGGCACGACAGCTCTCTCCAATGGAATGATCTGGGTTCCTTGCTCGAACCAAGCGCGCTCGGCGAAGATCGACGACTCGCTTGCGAAGTCGAAGACCTACCTGCAACATGAACTTGGCACATATTACCGGTCAGGCTTTGTTGATGCCTATCTCGAGGACGGCCCGGCTGCGCTCGCCGCCCTTGAGAACGGGACTGAAGTCAAGTTCACGCTGGCCTCGGCCCCCGACTACCATTCAAGCCAGGTCGGCGGAGTCGATAAGGGCCGGGCACTGAGCCCCGCGCCTTATGACGGACGGCTTCTTGGCAGCGACTTCGATCTGATAGGCAATCCCATCCGCGTTGTGCTCGGCGGAATGATGATCTCATCGAGCGAGGTGAGAAGCTTCCTCAATCCGTTTCAATCCTTTGCCTCGCTCAGGCACGTCTTGCGCCGCGTCAGCCGCTACGCGCGTGACCGGCTTGGCCACAGGCGCGGCACCGAGCTCAGCGGAGGCAACGCCCTGATCGCGCGCTTGCTTGTGAGCCTGCGCAAGTACGGCGTCGAGATATGGCCGGAATCCCCGCTCGTAGAGTTGATCAAGGAAGAAGGCCGCGTCACCGGCGCGGTCGTTAAGTCGGCCGATTCCGAGATTCGCGTGCGCGCTTCCCATGGGGTGATCCTCGCAACGGGCGGGTTTGCGCGTAACGCGCAATTGAGAGCCGAGCTCAGTGGCCCCCACCAGCACGACGACACGCTCGCCCATCCCGATGCGACAGGCGACGGCATCTCTCTTGCGACAAGGCTCGGAGCGGCAATCGACAACAATGTTGCCTCTGCCGGCTTCTGGACGCCCGTATCGATTCTGAAGAGCGGCAGTTCCTCGCAAGTCGTTCCCTACGGCTGGCTCGACCGCGGCCGTCCCGGCGTCATTGCCGTGGGGCCAGATGGAAAGCGTTTTGTCAACGAATCCAATTCCTATCACGACATCTGCTTGGCGATGTTCAACGGTGGGTATCCGGCAGACAAGCGGTTCTATTTCATCTGCGACCACGACTTCGTACGGCTGAGAGGGATGGGGCATTTGCTGCCATGGCCATGGACCTTGAGCATCGGGAAATATGCGCGCCTTGGCTACATCAAGGTCGCCCGGACGATTCCAGAGCTTGCGAAGCAGCTGGGATTGGAGTCCGCCGCGCTTCAAAAGACTGTCGAAGAACACAACGCGCATGCGTCTGAGGGGCGCGATCCGCTGTTCAATCGCGGTGAATCGGCTTTCAATCGCACGCTCGGCGATTCGGCCGTGGGCAAGAAGAACCCAAACCTTGGGCCAATCAAAACCGGCCCGTTCGTCGCACTCCCAATCGTTCCGGCAACGCTCGGCACTGCAACCGGATTGGCAACCGACACTTGCGGGCAGGTATTGGACGGTCAGGAAAGGCCAATTCCAGGACTCTATGCTTGCGGCAATGACATGACCTCCCCGATGCGTGGGATCTATCCCGGAGCAGGCATCACCATTGGGCCAGCCATTGTGTTCGCGTACCGGGCCGTCAACAGTATCGTTTCCTCGACGCAGCAAGAGAAAGCTGCTGCCGCTTCGGGAGCGTGATGTCGACTTGGGAATGGCGCGGGCGAGGCGCGTGATAAACCCGGTATTGGCAACAGCTATGAGCGCCGATCCCTAACGTAGCCCATTGCACAGGATTCAATTTTGATGCGTCGTTCGCGCCACGCCAAGATCGTCGCAACCCTCGGTCCGGCCACAACCGAGGCTAACAAAATCCGTGATCTCTATCTTGCAGGCACAGATACCTTTCGCCTGAACTTCAGCCATGGCAGCCAAGACGACCACGCGCGCGCGTTTTCGGCGATCCGCGCGCTCGAGCAAGAGTTCGGCCGTCCCATCGGAGTGCTACAGGATCTGCAAGGCCCGAAAATCCGGATCGGCTTGCTTGAAGAGGGCAAGCTATGCCTGCATGCTGGAGAGAGCGTCCGCTTTGTCCTCGACGGAGCAAGAGGTGGAAAGCAGGCAATCCCTCTGCCGCATCCGGAAATATTTGCAGCTGCGCATCCAGGCCAAAAGCTGCTCATCGACGACGGCCGTGTGCGCCTGAGCGTCGAAAGACCGGGCGATCGCGAAATGGTCGCGCGCGTCATTGTCGGCGGCCCGATCCGCGATCATAAGGGCGTAAACCTGCCGGGGGCGTCGCTCGATATCTCGCCCCTCACCAAGAAAGATCGCGCCGATCTCGCCTTCGGCCTGGAGCTCGGTGTCGACTGGGTTGCGCTGTCATTTGTTCAGAAGCCTTCAGACCTGATCGAGGCGCGGGCCCTCATTGGTGAAGCAGCGGGCCTCGTCGCCAAAATCGAGACGCCCATGGCGCTTGATCGCATCGACGATATCATTCAGTTGTCAGACGCTCTCATGGTCGGGCGCGGTGATCTCGGGGTCGAAATCCCCCCAGAAGACGTGCCTGGCCGGCAAAAAGAACTCGTCCGCGCCTGCCGGCTGGCCGCAAAGCCCGTGATCGTCGCAACCCAAATGCTCGACTCTATGGTGGCGGCGCCGACGCCAACGCGCGCGGAAGCCTCAGATGTTGCGACCGCCATCTATGATGGCGCCGATGCCGTGATGCTGTCAGCCGAATCGGCAAGCGGCGCCTATCCCATCGAGGCCGTCGCCATGATGGATCGCATCATCAGGAGTACAGAGCAGCATCGTCTCTACCGGTCCCTGATTGAGGCCTCACGAGTTGACGAGGAGAATACGCCTCCGCATGCGGTCGCTGCCGCGGGTGCAGATCTTGCAGCCACCATCGAGGCCAAAGCCATCGTCGGCTTCACAGCCAGCGGGACGACCGCGGCCCGCATCTCGCGCAAGCGGCCGCCGGTTCCGATCCTTGCTCTGACGCAGGATGAAAACGTGGCGCGGCGCATGTGCCTGTTGTGGGGCGTACACAGTGTGGTGGCCAGCGATCCCTCTGGCTATGAGGAAATAACCCAGATCGCCGCCGTGGCGGCCCAGCGGGAAGGTTATGCGCGGTCGGGCGACCTGGCGGTGGTGGTTTTTGGCCTGCCATTCGGACATAGAGGCGCGACAAACAATCTCCGCGTGGCTGCCTGCTAAGAAGGACAAGGTCATTTGCCGTGAACCGTCGGGCGAGGCGTCTTGGTTGCGGTCGGGAGGAGGGCGAGGCGTCAAAGATGATCGCGCGCGAGATGCACCGAACTCGGCCCCAGGTCCGGCCAGGAGCTCACATTGCCTGACTTCGAGAGCGGCCTCAGCCTTGCAAATGTCCTTCCATTCTTGGAAGAGAAGCTCTCTGTCGGACTGTGGCGCAGCGACGGCAACGGCCAGATGCAATGGTCCCGTGGCCTTTATGAGCTATTTGGGCTGGATCCGCGTCGAACTACGCCAGCATACGCGGAAATCGAGAAAAGGATTCATCCCGATGACCGCAGCAGCATGCGCTGTTTCGGCGCACGGGAGCTCAATCGATCGTTGCTCGAGGGTGAATTTCGTGTCATCCGTCCGAACGGAACTTTGCGCTGGATCCACGGCCGGGCCGAACCGCTGCTCGATGAGGCCGGCAAACCAGAGTGCATTCTTGGGCTCGCGCGCGATATCACTGAACAGCGCAATCTCTTGGACGCGCTCAAAGTAGAAGCGGAGCGCTACAGGGCATTGGCTGAGATCTGTCGGGGTTTCCCATGGACAAGCAGTAGCGATGGTCGCCTCACTGCAGTTTCCAATGCGCTAGAGACTGCCGAAGATCATGGATCACGTTTCAAGGACTGGATCGGTCTCATCCATGAGGATGACCGCGAGGCAGCTCTAAGAGAGTGGGCGGTCTCGGTCGAGACAGCGCAGCCTTATAACGTCGAATGTCGCTTGCGCCGGCCGGACGGCATCTATCGCTGGCACCAGGGCGCGGCGGTGCCCCTCAAGAACAGCGAGGGTGGCGTTCGAGAATGGCTCGGCACGTGGAGCGACGCACACCATGATATACTCGCGCGGGAGCGAAGAGGGGCCTCAAAGGTCACGGGGAGGCAACTGCGTGCAGCGCGTGGAATGTTAAACTGGTCGGTAAAGGAGCTAGCGGAGCGAGCGGGCGTGTCTTCCGCGGTCATTCGGCGGCTGGAGGAGTACAATGACACTCCCCAGATGTCTGATGAGCTGATGGAAACGTTGCGGAAGACGTTTTCTGAAGCGGGAATCGAATTTACGTTCCCTGTGGTTGGCAAGCCCGGTGTCCGGCCGCGATAGCCGGTGCAGACCCAACGGCCTCTGATGACTACTCCCCAGCTCTCTTTCTCGTCTAGCTACCCCGAAACTTCGGCGAACGCTTCTCAGAGAACGCGTTCATTCCTTCCTGGTGGTCGCAGCCATGGTGAAGGCATAGCGGATTGCCTGCTGCTCGAATTCAATGCCCTATCAAGAAAGGTCTGAAATGTGGCGAGAAGGGCCGACTTGGCGAACTACGATAGAAGCTTGGCGCATCAAGGTCGGAAATGTGTTCGAGAAGGATACGCGAATGGGGGACAACTCGCCAATTCGCGGCTGGCCGATGCGATGGAGAGCTTCGTTGCCGGCGCTGTCAGTCCAGCGCGGCGCATTCTTGCAGACCGATGGCAAGCGCATTGGCAACGAAGGGTTCTTCGTCGAGTCAACGGTCCTGACGGGGACCTCGCCCGAGGCGTGTATCATGAATGAAGAGTCGTTTGGCCGCTCGCGCCAGATCATTGCATTCAAGAGCTACGACGAGGTCGCCGAGGAGGCCAATCGACGGCTTGTGCCTTCGGGGCCGACCGCTTGAAAGCGGTATGGTGTCCATCAAATACCTAGCTTGGCGCTTTCAGAAGTCCCGTTCGGAAACATCAGGGATTCCAGCTACGGTTCGTAAGGCGGGGTGGAAGCAATCGAGGGATATCTCAGTACTAAGTTCGTGATCCGGGCGAGCACCTGATGTGGTCAGAAGCCGTCTCGGACTTGAGCAAATCGAAGAAGGGGCGGTCGGTTCTCGACCACGCGGCCATGGACAATTTTTCGGTAGCTCCTCCTGATATGAATGTGCCGCTCAGGGTGTTTCATGCTTGCAAGTCTCAGTCTTATCTTGCTCTGCCAACTCGCCGGCGAAGTCATCACCCGGGGCCTCGGCCTACCGCTGCCAGGTCCCGTGCTCGGGCTCCTGCTCTTGCTGATTCTGCTGCTTGCCCGTGACAGATTTTCAAGCATCGCTCGAGGCCCACTACGAAATAGCGGCGTGGAAACAGCAAGCAAGGGGCTGCTCAAGCATCTGTCGCTCCTGTTCGTCCCAGCCGGCATTGGCGTCGTGGAAAAGCTCGATCTCCTCGCGACGCACGGGCTCGCTATAATATTGATCCTTGCTGTCTCGGTCATGGTGACTTTGCTTGCGACGGTTCTGACGTTCCGCCTTATCAGTCGGCTGTTCAGCGAGGCACCGTGAAGGACAATCCGTTCTCCCTCTGGGTCTATCTCTCGCAATCCCCGTTGCTTTGGTTGACGGTCACCTTGCTGGTCTATGCAATCGCGGATGCCGTGTCGCTTGCGCTTCGCCGTCATGCCCTTGCCAATCCCGTGCTGCACGCGGTCTGGATCATCGGCGCGTTTCTATTCGCAACTGGCACGCCGTATGCGATCTATTTCGGCGGAGCGCAGTTCGTGCATTTCCTGCTCGGCCCGGCAACCGTCGCGCTCGCGGTCCCGCTATACGAAAATCGCAAGATTGTCCTTGCCTCGATCGTGCCGATGCTGGCAGCGCTCGTTGCGGGCTCGGTCACGGCCGTCTTCTCGATTGTGCTGCTTGCGGAGGCTGCCGGCCTGCCTCGCGAGGTGATCCTGTCCCTTGCCCCGAAGTCGGTAACGGCCGCGGTCGCAATGGGCATCAGCGAAACGCTGCAGGCGGATCCGTCTCTGACGGCAGTCGCGGTCATCCTCACCGGGATCATGGGAGCGACCGTTGTCACGCGATTGATGAACCGTACCGGCATCACCGATTTTCGGGCTCGTGGCTTTGCGGCAGGAATCGCCGCGCACGGGATCGGCACCGCGCGAGCATTTCAGGTGGACGAGGTGGCTGGCGTGTTTTCTGGAATTGCTATGAGCCTAAACGCACTAATCACATCTTTCCTCGTACCGCTAGCGCTCACAGTGCTAATGAGATGAGCGTCGGGTTTTTGTATCGGCTCCGCACTAGCTCGCTATCGATCTTGATGGTTGATAGCGTCACTGGCCCGATCTTCACTGGGCCGGGGCAGTCCACCCTACGCACTCACAGAATAGGTTCCTTGAACCCAATCGCGTAGGAATGGACGCCCCGGCGCTGTGAGCGCAAGTGCGGCTGCCTCCTGAACCGGATATTTGCCACACAAGCCTGCAATTTGAATTTACTACTCGTGGGCAACGATTGGTACCATGCAGCGCCCGACGCCACGGAAGCTGTCGTTGGCTATCGCCCCCGCCCATACGGCCATAGTGCTGGACGCATTTACTCGCCGTCAGGGACGGTTTGCAGGGATTCCGACGGCGACAGTTCCAACTGAAGCTGTCCGATCTTGTCGACAAGTCCTCACGAGATGGCTGAAGGCCTGGAGGTGTCGCGCCATTGCCCGTTTGCCGCCCGGAGTGCACGCACTTCATCGGACTCGCACGAGCCGGAGAGTGACAACTACATCGTCCTCAACAAGGGATTTGATCTTCCATGGCAGAATTGGAAAGTATAAGACCGGCGGGGATATCGCAGGTATGCAGGTATGGCGCGACAATCAGGATGAGAGCGGCGCGTCAATCAAGATGAGACGAGGCGGCCGAGTCAGAAGATAATTGACGCTGGCTGCGGGCTTGGCAAGGCTTGATTGACGCTGCGCGACAATCAAGCGGCATTGCCAGCGTCAGTCACCGCCTTCTCGAGTTCATTTGGAGTGGCGTGAACCGGCGGCCGGCCTGGACCGCGCCTGCGATCGAGAGCAACTTTTCGACGGTAGCTCTCGACGTTCATCTCGAGGATCGTGGCGTGGTGCACCAGGCGATCGATCGCCGCCAGTGTCATCGCCTGATCGGGGAAGATACGCCCCCATTCGCCAAATGGCTGATTGGCCGTGATCAGCAGCGAGCGTCGCTCGTAGCGGGAGGCGATCAGCTCGAACAATACGCTGGTTTCCGCCTGGTCCTTGCTCACATATGTGATGTCGTCGAGGATCAGGAGGTCGTAGCGGTCAAGCTTGGCGATTGCGGACTCCAGCGCCAGCTCGCGCCGGGCCACCTGCAGCCGCTGCACCAGATCAGTGGTACGTGCAAAGAGAACGCGCCAACCGTCCTCGACGAGAGCCAGGCCGATCGCTGCGCCGAGATGGGTCTTGCCGCCGCCGGGTGGACCGAACAGCAGCAGATTGGCGCCGGTCTTCAACCAGACGTCACCGGCGGCGAGCGCCATCGCCTGTGCCTTTGACAGCATAGGCACGCTCTCGAACTCGAACGTGGCGAGCGTCTTGCCGGCGGGCAAACGCGCTTCCACCATGTGTCGTTCGATGCGGCGGCGGGTGCGATCGGCTGCCTCGTGCTCGGCAAGGGCCGCAAGGAAGCGGGCGGCGGGCCAGCCTTCCTTGTCCGACTGCGCGGCGAGCTTCGGCCAGATCGCCTTGACGCCGGGCAGGCGCAACTCATTGAGCAGCAGCTCGACGCGGGCGGCATCGATGGAGGTAGCTCCGCTGGTCATGCTGCTCCTCCCAGGTTCGAGTGGGCCGACACGACGCTGACGGAGGCCAGCTCATCGTAGACGTCGAGCGACGCCAGCTTGACGGCGACACTCGGGATCGAGGCCGCCTCGGGTCGGAAGCGATCGCGCAATGCCGCAAGATCGGGTAACCGTCCGGCATCGAGAGCGGTCGCGATCGCCTCGGCGAGCTCGGCTTCGCAGGCTCGCTCATGGGCCAGAGCCAGAAGCTCGACCGTCACCTTGCAGGCGCGCCGGTCGTCGCCATGCTCCCGCAAGGTCTCGAAGAGGCGCTTGTAAGCCGCGCGCGGGAAGAGCTGATCGCGATAGACGAGATTGACGAGCGCCATCGGCTTGCGCCGCAGGGCATGGATGACGTGCCGATAATCAACGACATGCCCGCCGTGGTTCTCCGACACAGGCCGCCCGCGCCGCAGCGTCCCGACCGGCGTGACGCCGAGGAAGCATTCGAGCCGGTCGTCGAAGATGCGCACACGCAGGCGATGGCCAATCAGTCTTGAAGGCACAGTGTAGAACACGCGCCGCAGGATGAAGCCGCCTGACGACGTCACCGGGATCACCTTCTCCTCGAAGTCGGTCGTGCGGCCTTTCGGCAGTGGCGCCAGTGCTTCCTTTTCGAGCGCGATCCGCTTAGCGAGGTTGGCGTTGCGCCGGCCGACAATCTCGTCGACAAAAGCCCGGTAGGCATCGAGACTGATGAAGTCGCGCGTGCCCCGCAGCAACAGCGCATCCTCCAGCGCTCGTTTGAGATGACCGTGCGCGCTCTCGATCGAGCCGTTCTCGTGTGCAATGCCCGCATTGTTGCGCGTTGGCGCCATGCCGTAGTGGCCCATCAGCGCGGCGTAGCGCTGTGTCAGATCCTCCCGCGCGTCGGCCGCCAGATTGCGGAATGCTGCCGACAGGCTGTCGCTGCGATGCTCCCGCGGAACGCCGCCGAGCGCCCACAGGGCGTTCTGCAAGCCCTCGGCCAGGGCGACGAAGCTTTCGCCGCCGAGCACGACATGGGCATGCTCAAAGCCGGAGAACGCCAGCCGGAAGTGGTAGAGCCGGTGATCGAGCGTCTCACCAGCAATGGCAATGCCGAGCGGGCTTGTATCGGTAAAGTCGGACAGACCCAGACGACCGGGCTCGTGCTCCTGGCGGAAGATCACGTCCTGTTCAGGGCCATTGAGCGCCCGCCAGGCATTGATGCGCCGCTCCAGCGTGCGTCGGATGTTGGGGTTGAGGTCGGGATGCCGACGGCGCAGCTCGTCCAGCACGCCGATCACGCGGATGCCGGGCGCAGCCTTCAGGATCGGAACGATCTCGGCGTCCCAATAGGGCACGAGCGGATCGGACCGTCGCCGGCCTCTCGGCACCTTCTTCTGCGATGGCAGGCGCAAATCGTCCTCGATCCGATACGCGCTCGCTTTCGAGAACCCCGCCTTGGCCGCCGCGGCCTCGGGAGACAATGTCAGTCGGTAGGTCATGTACAGCCTTCTGTGGTTGCCGCCCGCAATGCAAGAAGTTTCTGACCCTTTGGCGTGTGATCGAGTGCGGTCTTCTGTCAGGCCTTCCTTTACGGCATTTTCAGAAGCCGCTGGCCGGTATGGTGATCCGCGGACCAGGTCCAATTCTCATCTCCGAGCACGTCGGCTCTTTGGCTCTAGCTGGTTTCCTGATCCAGATCTGTTCGATCGTTGCGCCCATTCGGGTCGTCGCCTTCTCACACCCCCTTCGCCAACGTCAGGCTATTTCGTGCTGCATGCAGTCATGCCGTCACTGCCTGCGCTGGGTTCCGATAATCCTCCTTCCGGGTGAGCATGGCCCAAATCGTCCGAGCCATCTTGTTCGCCAAGGCGATCGCCACAAGCATGCGCGGCTTCCTCGCCAGCATCTGCGCCAGCCAGGATCCGCTAGGGATCGACTTGCGCCCGAGCCAGTTCAGCCGCGACATCGCCCCAACGATGAGCAACTGGCGAATGTCCGCCTGTCCTTCCTTCGAAACGCGTCCGAGCCTTTCCTTTCCCCCTGAGGAATGTTGCCGTGGGACCAAGCCGAGCCAAGCCGCGAAGTCTCGGCCACGTCGAAAGGCCGCCATGTCGGGCGCGAAAGCCTCGATCGCGAGTGCGGTCAGCGGGCCGACCCCCGGCATTGTCTGCAGCCGCTGCGCCGTGACCGTCCGCGTCGCCAACTTCTTGAGCTGCTCTGCCTTGGCATCGATCCGCTCCGTCTTGTAGGCGATCTGATCAATGAGACTCCGACATTCCTCGCGGACCAGTTCTGGTAGATCGCTGTTCGGATCTTCGAGGATTGCGTCAATGCGTTTAAGTTGTTCGATTCCTTGCGGGATGATATGGCCGAATTCGTAGAGAACAGAACGCAGCGCATTCACCAGATCGGTGCGCTGATGAACAAGGCGCTTCCGAGCCCGAAAGAGCACTGCCCTGGCCTGCTGTTCTTCCGATTTCGGCTCGACGAAGCGCATCTCGGGGCGCTGTGCCGCGATCACGATTGCTTCGGCATCAGCCGCGTCGTTCTTTTGGCGTTTCACAAAAGGCTTCACATATTGCGGAGCGATCAGTTTCACTTCATGGCCGAGCTTGACCATCTCCCGTGCCCAATAGTGGGCGCTGCCACAGGCTTCCATCACCACCACTGCCGATGGGTGGCCCGCCATGAACTTCCGAAACTGAAGCCGCGACAGTTTCTTTCGAAATTTCAAGTGTCCCGCCATTGACGCCCCGTGGAGCTGAAACACATTCTTGGCTAGATCCACTCCGATCACCGTATCCATCAATTTGCCGTCCTCTTCGCTTCGGGGTTCAAACACTGCGTTCTTGGCACATTACGATGCCGTCTGGGGAGGGCGGCAACCATCCCATCTCATCTGGTGGTCGGTGATGTGAAGGCCAGGCAAGGCATCGATTCCCTCTTGTCGAGACGAATCAACAGCTTGCACCAGCCGCACCCAGCCGCCAGACCGGTCCGAAAAACGCGACGCCGATGGGAACGGTCCTCCGGTCGGGCTACGCCCTCCCTTCGGTCCGTCCCCATCCGCGCAGTCTCATCCTGATTGTCGCTAAGGTCTCACCTTGATCGCCGCCGCCCATGCAGGCGAGGAACCATGATCTTATATACCTACTCACGCGAGATTGAGCCGAACGAAGATCGCTGGAAAGACACAGGAATCCAGAGTTTCTTTTTTGCAGAGCTGGAAGAGGTGCGACAGATCGTTCTCGAACTCCGCGAGGAAATCGCCTCGGATGAGGACAAGCAGCCTTCATGGAGTCCAGTTCGCATCGAGCGGATTGAACTCCTCGCTCCGACAACGCAGAACGTCCTGACCCTGCTCAACGAGGGGATCGGACCGCTGATCCGGCGCTATGAAATCGTGGAAACCATTGCTTAAGTCGAGAGCTATCCGGCCAATTCACACCCGCGCAGTTGGCAGCCTCCCTTTTTTTGCAGTCGCGTTGCAACGACTGTTCGCCAGATCGGTGAAGTAAAACTCTAGTGTCCTGAGTCACAAGTTCGCAATCGTAGATTCGCATTAGATTCGCGTCGCTGTGCCAAAGATGGCGGCAAACAGCGACGGAGTCTCCGATGGCGGTCCAGCAACTTGCCCCCCTGATATTGAGCGATGACGAGCGCGCCGAACTGACGTCGCTGACGAAGCGGCGGAAGACGGCGCAGGCGCTGGCTTTGAGAGCCCGGATCGTGCTGACCTGCGCGGAAGGTGGTCAGAACAAGGACGTGGCGGCCAAGCTAGGCCTGGAGCGGGGCACAGTAGGCAAGTGGCGACGACGTTTTGTGGAGCAGCGCGTGGCCGGGCTGCATGATGAGCCGCGCTCCGGCGCGCCTCGCACGATTGACGACGCCCGCATCGAAGCCGTGATCGTGAGAACGTTGGAGAGTTGCCCTGAGAACGCCACTCATTGGAGCTCCCGGGACATGGCGAAGGCGAGCGGCCTATCCGTATCGACGGTACAACGCATCTGACGGGCCTTCGGCCTCCAGCCGCACCGGATGGAGACGTTCAAGCTCTCGACCGATCCGAACTTCGTGGCCAAGGTGCGCGATGTCGTAGGCCTTTACGTCTCGCCGCCGGCACACGCCATCGTTCTGTGTGTAGACGAAAAGTCGCAAATCCAGGCGTTGGACCGCAGTCAGCCGATGTTGCCAATGCGTCCCGGCCAGCCGGCCCGAAGGAGCCACGATTACAAAAGACACGGCACCACATCGCTGTTCGCCGCCCTCGACATTGCGACCGGACGGGTTATCGGCAAGTGCTACGGACGGCACCGTGCCGCCGAGTTCCGCAAGTTCTTGGACGAGATCGAGGCCGCTGTGCCCCGCCAACTCGACGTCCATCTCGTCATGGATAACTATGCCACCCACAAGACTCCGCTGATCCGGAAATGGCTGGCTAAACGGCCGCGCTGGCATGTGCACCTGACCCCGACCAGTTCGTCATGGCTCAATCAGGTCGAGCGCTTCTTCGCGCTTCTTACCGATAAGAAGATCAGGCGCGGCGTCTATCGCAGCGTAGCCGCCCTCAGGGCAGACATCGCCTCATTCATCGAACGACACAACGCCGATCCGAAACCGTTCCGATGGACCAAATCCGCCGACGACATCCTTGCTTCCATCGAGCGCTTCTGTCGTTACAGCGCCCCGGAAAAACAAGACCCGATGTTGCGAACTTCTGGTTCAAGACACTAGGATAAGACCTCCTTCAACGCTTCGGCCAACCTCGTCATCGTGTGGATGTCCGGCGACCGTCTTAGCAACCAGACATCACAGGCATGAAATAGCCCCGTTAGAGGCCGGACAACGCGGAAATTCTGACACGGAACCGCAGCGCGACGCCAACAGAGCCCCCTAAATTGATTCCTCCCATGATCGAGCGCTTTGTGGCGACCGACCGCGCCTTGCGATGTCCCCAGCGAAGTGACACTCATTCCGTCCCTCGAGCGGCCGAGAGATCCGGTTAGCGCTCGCGAAGCAGGTCGAGCAACCTGCGCAGCGATGAACTACCTTTTAAATCAACAGCTTAGAAGGCGTTGGGGCGCAGAGTCGCCATTTCTGATCAGTTATGCAGAGGCTCTCGGAATTTCCTGTTCTACCAAACGCAACAATCGGGTGTTGCGTATCCCCGCAACTAACGGTTCTTGCGAAAGGCAGACACTCAAAAGCTCGGCTTCGGAATGGACGCAGGGCTTCTGTTCGCGGCGAGCCGGCGCAACCCATCACCGTTCAATTTCCGATAAATGTCGGCTGCCGACTTGTGGTGAACGCCAGGGCGCTTTCAGCGCATCTTGCGTGCTTAAGAGGAAACCGATTGAACAACTGCTCTACTCGGGGCCGTTGGTAACGCGACGTCCCTGGTGCGAACGGCAAGTTCCTTTGACTTCGCGTGATCGACGAGCGAGCTTGAGAGGCTGGCGACGCCATGGGCACGACACGCCCCTCCTGTGGATCGTCAGCCCGAGCACAATCGAGCTTTACAACGGCTTTGGCCGGCCGCTTGCACAAGGCGATGCGGAAGCTAACCGACTCCACACGTTCAAGATCATCGCTAGCGAGCTAACCGCGCTGGACGAACTCGCCGGGCGCCTCGCAATGGAGAGCGGCCAATTCTGGCTTCGAAACGATTCCATCAATCGGAAGAATACCGTCGATCAAAGGCTTCTGTCCGATCTAAGCGCTCTCGAGCGGGACCTCGTCGCTGATGACCTAGAGCGAGGCATCGCTCAAGGTCTAATCGGCCGAGTAATATTTACCCAGTATCTCGTCGACCGCGGTATCGTAGATAAGCGCAAGCTCAAAAAACATTGCGGCGAAGACACGTTGCCTGACGCCTTACGCAATACGACGTCTTCGCACGCGTTATTTGCATGGCTTCGCGCCACGTTCAACGGAGACATGTTTCCAGCCTCCATGCCAATGAGCCGCTTGCGCCATAAGCACTTTGTTCGGTTGCGGACTTTCTCGAAGCCATTGACCCGGAGACTGGGCAGCATTCGCTATTTCCATACCGCTTCGATATCATCCCCGTTGAGCTGATTAGCTCGATCTACGAGCAGTTTGCTCACTCACACAACGACAGCTCACGCGGCCCCCGACACTAGCGCACGAAAGTTAGGTGTTCACTACACTAGACTTCCCGTCGCCTCCCTCTCGGCGGTGAGTGTCGCGGTCAGTTTGGCGGGCTCCAACGCGGCAATGAACGCCCGGGTGATGGCGTCATCGACCTGAACGCCGCCGATATTGAGGCAGTAAACGCCTCGGTTCTCGACCAGCACTTTGCCAGCACAGTGATAACCTGGCGAAGAATTGCGTCCGCGATAGTGGGTGTGCAGGCGGCGGCCGCAATGGCCGCAACTGACAAGACCTTGCAGGAGGGCGTTGCCCTCTCTCACGGCGCCGCCGCCCTTGTGCGGCTGGGGTCGCGTGTTCGCGGCGAGACGTTGCTGATTTGCTTCATAGGTCTGCCAGTCGATGAACCCTGGATGATGCTCGGGGATGAGAACCTGCCATTGGGAACGCGGCAAGAATCGAATCCGCCTCTTGCGGGCACCAGTGCTAAAGAGAATCGTCTCTTGACGCGTTTTGCCATAGATATAGGCGCCGACATAGACGGGATTGGTCAAGACCTGGTGGATGGCGGTGTAGCTTGCCTCGACCCAACGGATCTGGGCACGGGCGTGCAGCTGCAGCGGGAACGTGAGCCCCTCGGAACGAAACCAGAGCCAAACGCGACGCGCCGATCCCATCTCGGCAAAGCGTGCAAAAACACTGCGAATGGCGATGACGACAGCTTCGTCAGGATGGAAGCGGACCTCGCCATCAGCCTCGCCCCAGACGAAGCCGACCGGCAGCCCGCGGCGCAGTTCACCCCGCGCCGCCTTGTTGCGGATTCGCCGTTGAGGCGAGCCCGCAGCACGTGCAGTTCGGCTTCGCTCATCGTGCCTTTGAGCCTCAACAAGAGGCGATCGTTGAAGACGGCCGAATGATAGATGCCGTCGGCATCGCCGATCAGCGTGTCGGTAAATCCGGCCAGATCAATCAGGCGGTACCATTCGGCGTTATTGCGCGCGAGCCGCGAGACTTCGAGACCGAGCACCAGGCCCACGCGCGCGAGCGCCACTTCGGCGGTGAGGCGGGCAAAGCCCGAACGCGCCACCGAGCCCAAACCGGAGAGGCCAAGATCCTCGTCGATAACGATGATGCGTTCATCGGGCCAGCCGAGGTCACGCGCTTTGCCGGCAAGCGCATATTGCCGGTCGGTTGATTCGCGGTTGTGCTCGACCTGTGCGGCGCTGGATTGGCGCAGATAGACGAAAGCCTGTCGAGAGAGATGACTTGACGTAATCTTGACGCGCTCACTCATCGCTTGCCTCCATCGCCAGGTCGTCCGGGAGCAGGCGTGCAATGAGGCGCGCCAGAATCTCGATTGCCGCCATGCGGGCGGCTTCGTCGATTTGGTCCCACGCTGCTGGCGCGCTTGGTGGAACATCGGGCTGATCGAAAAACTCCAGGTTCAATTGCATGGCGACTCTCCTTGCACGGCGCCGACTCGGCACCCCCGATGCAAAGAGCGTCGACGAGCTTGCGCAAGTGGAGCAAATCACCGAGCCTGCCGAGATCGTGGACAGCGTCATCGGTCGGCGGCGTGCCTCCAAGCGGCTCAACCTTCCAATCGGTCCAACTCGCCGGAATCAACGACCGACTGCCATCTGGCAGAACTGTGAGGAGATAGCGGACGCCGCGCCGCCTAATGGTGCCGATCACGGCCAACGCCTGACCTTCGAATGCGTGACGCTTGCGCGTGATCGTCACCGAAGCTGGGATATCATGGCGATGGGTAGTGTGTGGCCGCTTCCTTCGACTCGGTCGACCACGAGTGGCTGTTGCGGATGCTGGCGCACAGGATCGCCGATCCTCGCATTCTACGGCTCATTGGGCTGTGGCTGCGGGCCGGTGTTCTGGAGAGCAGCGAGAAGCAAGAAACGGACAGGGGTACTCCGCAAGGGGCGGGCATCAGCCCGCTCCTCGCCAACGTCTTCCTGCACTACGTCCTCGATCTCTGGGCCCACCAATGGCGCCGTCGCCATGCACGCGGTCGCACCGTGCGCTATGCCCGACGACTTCGTCATGGGCTTCGAGAGTAAGGCGGATGCGCAGGAGATGCTCTTGGCCCTCAAGGTGCGGCTGGCCAGCTTTGGCCTGATGCTTCATGAGGGCAAGACGCGGCTGATCGAGTTTGGCCGGTTTGAGGCCCTCTCGCGTCAGCGGCGCGGCGAGCGGCGGCCCGAGACCTTCGCCTTCCTCGGCTTCACCCACTACTGCGGGCGGACCCGGGACGGCCGGTTCATGGTGAAGCACAAGACGGACGGGAAACGCCTGACGCGCAAGCTGACGGCGTTGCGCCAGGACGCCTGGCGGCTCATGCACGAGTCACTGGCCACGCAGCACCAGTGGTTCGCCGCTGTTCTGCGTGGACACTACGGCTACTACGGCAGGCCGCACAATTATCCAGCGCTCAACGGCTTCTACCGCGAAGTGCGTCGGACGTGGATGCGCTGTCTGAGACGGCGTAGCCAGAAAAGTCGGCGCATGGGCTGGTCGGAGTTCGAGACCCTGACGACACACTTCCGTCTGCCCGGTCCGGGCATCACTCGCACTTGGGCGCAGGCGCGGATATGACGCGGGTTACTCTCGGGAAGAGCCGGGTGCGGGAAAGCCGCCTGCCCGGATCTGTGAGGGCGAAAGCCAAATGGCTGAGCTACTCGACCACGATCCAAACAGGCCAAGTAAGATCTCGATCTAGAGCCTGTTGTTTCTCCCGAATCGACATCGTCAGAGGGGAATTGTCTGATTTAATCCTATGCTGAGGAGGAGCGAGCTTGGATGATGCAACTCTATTCGGAAGGTCCTCGCCCTAGCGGAGGCGAGGCCTGTTCGTTACGGCGCTCATCAACCGGTTCCGAGGCATGGCGCCGAAACTGTACTCGCTGACCAGCACCGCGCAGCAGCAGGTCCCTTCCATTTATAGGCTGGTGTCAGAGTATGGACAGCTTAGGGGTCTACGAGTGGGTTGGTCAGCGGCCCGACACAATGCAAGACATGTGAACCATAGGAGAGTGCTCATCATGTACGGTCGAATCAACAATTTTTCCGAGAACGAAACTTATTATCGGCAAGATGCGGAGCATTCGAATTGCGAAAGCCAAGACTTCGCGGACGCGTTCGCTAGAATGCAGTTGCAAGATTCGGCCGGCAGCTCATCTTCGCATCCGCAATATGCCCTCCTTGCAAGGCCACCCGTGGTTGAGATCGATCAAGCGACATTCAGGAGAGAGGCGCGGAACTATCATGGGGAAGCTATCAATCGAATCGCCAACAATCCTCACGAATACTCTGAGCTTGTATCTGAAAGAGCAAGGCGCACGGTAGAGGTTGCCGAGAAGTACGCCGTCAGAAGAGATTCCGAGGACGCCCGATACTACAGCTACCAGTTAGGAAATATGAGCGTCGGCCTGCAAAGGACTGAACGCGGATTCAGCATGACTGAGTTCGAAAGCGGTAGGTGGCGAGACCAGTTCCCCGGAAGAAGTGAAGTCACCTCAGTTGTCGACTTTCAGGTGGCTCATCCGCTTGTCACGAATGCTGGCGATATTCTGCTCGAGCACCAACTTCGGCAAGACGGCGAACGACCGTTGGTGAATTGGCGTCCTGCTAATCCAGAAGCGAAAGCCCGCGCGCAAGCAATGGGGTTCGTTGAAGTGGATGAGGACGACATGGTGCTCGATCCCACCCAGTCCGGAAAGTGGGAGCTAAACAGCGATGGTGAATGGCAACGTGCAACTAGTTCTCGGCGCTATCTCTCCAAAGCGGACAGTGATACTGAAGCTGCAGCAGATTCCGACGAGGACGGTGACTTTATGTAGCGCGGATCTGCAAGCGTTCGTGTCGCGGCGGGCGGTGGAGCAACGTAAGTCGACATTGTCGGCTTACGTTGAGTCCTCGGCGGGTCGAAGCCGACCGCTTTGACCGGATGAGATCCCTGGTAACAACCGCACCGTGGTCTATGAGAGTTGCGCGGCGATGATAGCTCAACAAAAGCCCCGGCTTCGAGCCGGGGCTTTCCATTTGCATCCGGAGAGGAGGAATCATTCGCGGATTGACGCCATGGGGGCCACGCGTCATCGTGCCGGTTTCCAGCCCAGTCGCGGTGTGCGCCAATGTCCACCATCAGAACGGTCCAAAGTGATTTCCGTTTGAGGAGCGAATCTGATGGTGTGTCTTCGGCCGTTTCGATCGAAGACGCCAAATCTGGAGAGATGTCGAGCCACCTCGTGCTGAGCATACCATCAAGTTGTTCGTCGGCGGCCGGTGCGACAAGCAATGCGAATTGCTTGCGTCGTGCGTAATGTTTCTTCGGCGTTGCTGTAGAGAAAAACCAGCAAATGCTCTCTCCATCGCATACACTAGGTCGCTGGAAGACAGACATGAGTGTCAGAACCAGCACACGCAATCCCAAGCCTCGGGGATAAGAGAGCATCTGCACATTGACTCGCGACTAACCCGTTAGCCGAAAAAGGACCCCAGCGGATGCAGGCTGAGCCGTGCTCAACCTACCAAACCCTGCAGGAAATGTATCGTTAGCGAGCAACGGCGCTAGCGAGATTGCGCCCCCTGATGGGCGGCTAAAACTGCTGTAGGCTCGCGCTTCCTGTTTTGGCCTTCTCATTAAGTACGAGCGACAGCTTTAAGTTGTTGCGCAGCATCGGATTATCGAGGGTCGTTGCGAGAGCTTGCCGATATAGCGCTTGTGCTTCACGGTGACGTCCTTCACTGTCAAGCACAACTCCCTTCGCAATTCAGGGCGCGCAGGTCTGCAGGGACCGCGAGCAAGACCTTGTCGAGGACATCAAGCGCCTCATCCGGGCGCTTGCGCACCAGCAGGGCACGCGCCAGAGGAATCGCCGCATTGACCTTGCCCGGTTGTTGTTTCAACGTTTCGCGAAAAGTCTCCTCGTCAGCGTCCGCTTGGAGAGCGTAGGCAATGCGGTCGCGCATAGCAGGATCGATATCCTTGTCGCCTAGCGTTCTGGAGCGGTCTCTTGCTGCGATGAAGGACTGGGCTTAGGCGAGCTCGCGCAGCCTCCGAGTAGCAGAATGGCAAGCGGAGCGAGGATGGCTGAGTATAACTTCGGATCAAGTGAGAACAACCGCCGCCAGACATTCATTTTACATAAATTCAACTGCTATCTCACGACCACTGCTGTGCCTTTGTTAGCTGGTTGCGGCGATCGGGTCACGACGCTCTCCTGGGGAAGTCTTATGTTGTGAAGCCTCTAGCTTGACGGATCCAATCGGCTGAACCGTAAAATCCGCAGCGAGATCCTGATACGAAAGAACAGGAAGGTCGATCCCGTTGCGGGTGAGAAAACCCCGGACGAAACGCCGGATATCCATCGAACCCAGAATGACGGGTTGGCTCTGACCGCGTGCGATGCTCGAATGGATCTTGCGAAACTGCGAAAGCAGCATCTCGCTATCGCAATCGTCCAAAACGAGATAAGGACCCACGGCGGTGTCGCGCACCGCACCGCGCACGATATCCTCGGTGTGGCGCTCTACGATAAAGGCTGCCACGACACGGTGGGCGTTGGCATAGCGATGACAGATCTGCCGTTTCAGACCGGAGCGAACATATTCGGTAAGCAACACAACATTTTGTTCGCGCTCACTCCATTCTGCCAACACCTCCAGGACCAAGCGAGTGTTGCGAATTGGGATGCCCTCGTCCAGTAAGCGGCGCAGGACATCGGCGATCCGGGGAACCGGCATCGTGCGCAGCACCTCCTTCACCAGATCGGCATATTCCTGCTCCATTCGGCCCAGCAATTGTCGGGTCTCCTGAATGCCCACCAGGCGCTGTGCATAGCGCATCAATGTCGACTGGACGCGCAAGGCGACGACTTCGCTCGGACGGTGATACCCTATCCCGGCTGCTTTGAGAGCCGGCGCATGAAGTTGTTCGATCCAAATCCGATTTGTCTCTACGTCTTGCCGAAAGGGGATACCGCTCAATTCAATATTCGCTACGTCGTCGTTGAGCATGAGTTGCGTCGGATCCACAAAATCTCGCCCAACGGGCACTCCCTCAACGTCTACCCTGAATTGCGATTCAGGTAAAAGCTGGTCTATCTTGGTTGGTATGCGCGGAATTGTGATACCAAGATCAGATGAGACCAGTGTCGATATTCGCACGATTGCCTGCTCGAGTTCCTCTTTGTCGATTGCACCTGCAAGGTTTGGTGCGAGGAACAGCGCGATTGGAAGGGCCTCTGCAGGCAAGGTCTGTTTCTGACCCTGCGATGGAGCTTGAGGCGTACCGGCGCTACTGACCTCCGTCTTGGCGGCGTTCTTGGCGCGCTGCACGCCAACATTGACAAAGCTCGCCGCGCCGAAGAGTACGGCCAGCATGATGAACGGAGGCAAAGGGAAACCCGGTACGAGCCCCATCACAATCAGGACGCCGGCGGCCAACCGCAGCGCTTGCGTGCTGGCCGTCAGTTGGCTGACAATATCGCCACCCAGATTGAGCTGCAAAGGACCATTGACACGAGTGACAATGGTTGCAGCCGTAATTGACAGCAGCAGAGCCGGGATCTGCGAAATTAGCGCATCACCTATGGTGAGGATCGTATATTGATGCAGCGTCTCCTCCAGGGGCATGCCCTTGGAGAGCAAGCCGATTGTGATGCCGCCCAGCATGTTAATGCAGATAACTATGAGCCCGGCGATGGCGTCGCCCTTCACAAATTTCATAGCGCCATCCATAGCGCCGTGAAGTTGGCTCTCTTGCTCCAGCGCCGCTCGCCGACGGCGAGATTCGTTCTGATCGATGTGCCCGTTGCGCAGTTCCGCGTCGATTGCCATCTGCTTGCCCGGAAGCGCGTCGAGCGTGAAACGCGCCGACACTTCTGCGACCCGTTCTGCGCCTTTGGCGAGAACCATGAATTGCACCATGGTCACAATGAGGAATATGACGATGCCAACAGCGATATTGCCGGATATAACGAAATCGCCGAATGTATGTATGATGCTGCCGGCATCCCCCTCCGCAAGAATCAACCGCGTCGTCGCGACGGTAAGCGCTAGGCGAAAGACGGTCGAGATCAGGATGACGCCTGGCAAGGACGAAAAGTCAAGCGGCGTCTTGAGATACAGGGCCACCATCAGCAGCAGTATGGCAAAGCCGAGGTTGAAGCCGATCAGCATGTCGATCAATACGATCGGGATCGGCATGATCATCATTCCGATCGCCAGAAGAAGCATCAACGCGACCATCAAATCTGGGTTAGCTGGTGCGCGCACGATGAGACTATGCAGGGTATTGGCCATGAGAAGCCTGTTATTGTTTGATTGGAGCAGCGCTCCGCAATGAAACATAGCTCTTGAAGAGTGCGCGTGCCTCGGCCATGCGGCCGGCCTGACGAAGCGCATGACTGCGCAAGACCATCAAAGGCAGGCGCGAAGACGGGTCGTCGTCAAGCTTGTCTAACCTGTCCAGTGCCGCCAATGCGTCGTCACCGTGGCCCTCCGAGATCAGAGCGTAGACCAGAATGCGGAGCAGCTCGACGTCGTAAGAATGTTCGTGAGCTACGATTTGCAACAGAGCCAGGCTCTGTGCGCTCTGACCGCAGGCAAGATGGACATACGAAAGCGCGCAGAGCAAATCACGCTCCCTTCTTGTGATGTGCAAAACCTCACCGGCACGTGATAAGTGTGGCGGCGGAGCAGGTGTGAGGTGTTGCTCTCCGTCAGGCGCGGCCATTGCTAGCCTTTGATTAAACCGTTGTCATTCTGCCGGAGCAGAATTAACCGTCGCAGCTCCAACTGCACAATCGCGAGGTCTTCACGAGACACCGAACTCTCTGGCGCGGCCGAGAGCGTATCGGCCAAACGCTCGAGAAGAATGCCCTGCTTCTCTGGGCGCAAAACATGCGAATGAAATAGGCGCGGCGTGACAAAGGAGAGCAGGTTGTCCGCGAGACTGGGACCATTAAGCCAAGCAAGTTCTGAGCCTGGCTTGATCTCACCAATCTCGCCGCGCGCCTCGTTGACATTGACGCGCGAAACGGGATCAATAGAGGTAAGGTCCAGTGCGGTTACGATCGCGGAGACAACAGGCAGATCTTGCGGGGGATCATCCTGGAAAATCGCGAAGCTCTTGCCACCATTTGCATGAGTTCTCTCGATTGCGGATTCCGTGGCTCTAGCAGTCGCCGGCGTAATAGCAGGTGGGTTGTCGTCGACCTTGAGCTCCTCAAAAGAGGCGCCGGGCTCAAGCGAATGCTCAGACAGCCTAGTCATGAGTCTTTCCTCCTTATTCGCGGGCTGAAACTCTAATAGGGGAGGGCAACAAGCCGGCCGTTCCTGCTCAGCAGCAGACGTCGTTCCTCAATCCCATTGACGGTCCATCCGTTATTCAACAGCGCGCCCACGAAATACTTTTGACCAGCGATGACCAGATATGGCTCACTTCCTCGCCAAACGGCTTCGACGGAAATCGAGGACGGCGTCTTCTCCTCCCTGATGGCGACTGCATTGACGAGAACATATGCGTCCTTTCGATCGCGATCGAACCATTCTTGAACTTCCCGCCACTTTGGGAGAGAAGCGCGCGTTACGGTACCGTCAGCAGCGACAACACCCGGCTCAGATCGGACTTTGATATCAAAAAGGCCCGCTCGATCAACTTCCTCTTGCAGCCGTGTGGCAGCTGCTTCGGCGGTCGGAGCATCAGGAGCGTTGGGCGCCAGCTTAGGTGCAACGTCGACGTTACGGTGCAAGTCGGCGTTCACGTCAACAGCGCTGTCCGTCTCGACGAAACTCGTTGAGACGGCGCCGACCGCGACGGAACTGATCAGGACAGAGGCGAGTACCGCGGTCGATCCGAGCCAGCGGCTGATGGAGCCAGCTTGTTTGGAATCCTCTATGGAACAACGGATGGACATCTCGCCCGCATGGATGACGGCGGGAAGAGAAACAGCAACGCGCTCGTTCGGGAGAAGTGCCCGTTGTCCCTCTATCCTTACTTGCGGCGCAAGAGGCTCGATTTCAATCGAATTGTGATGGGGGGTGATACGAAAGTGATGACGTTCGAGCCCTTGTTCGATGAAAACCAAGTCAGCATCCAGGTCGCTACCAATCAGGCTCGATCCAAAGCCCAATTTGCCGGTCAGCCCGGAGTAAAGCCCCGACAGCACCTCGAAATGCAGGGAGTGTGGTTCATTCACGGTCGACGGTCTCCTGAACAGCGAGAGAGCCGTACGGCTCGTTGCGAGCTTTGCAGCTTACGCAGGCGAAGAAAGGTGGAACGACGACGTCGTCCCACCTCCTCCGTTACTGCACCCGCTCGTCGGCGACCTTCTTGATCGTCGTGAGCTCTGTTGAAACGATGCGAAGTTGCACATCCCTCTCAGTCGCTTTGGTGGTTTCAGCAGTCAGAGCGGCGATTTGGGCGTGCCAAGCGGCGTCTCCGGTGACTTCAGCAGCTGCAGCACCAACTGCGGCCGTAGCGGTGCCAGCGGCCCCCCCTGCGACCGAGGCAGTAGTCGCACCAATTTTAGAAGGCATATTGTTCTCCTGTGTGTTCGGGTGTCGCCGCTCCTGGCGGCTCCTATTTCCCGACGCCGCAACATCCGGCGTCAGGAATCCTCCTCGCTAATGGCCTCATGGAAACGAGCCATTGCATTACTTGCCATTTGGACAGCCGCGGCTCCGAGAGCGGCGTTGAATGCTTGGCGCAACGCGGCCTCTTGCGAGCTACTGTCCGGAGTTGACGTGCCATTTCCAGCGCTGCTTGTACCAGGCGATTGACCATGATTGTCATTGTCGTCGGGTGTGCGGGAGCCGTTCTTGTCACCACGAGCAGCATGGAAGTCAGGAGCAACGCGCGCAGTGGCGCTTGAACTCGGAATGCGCATTAAAGGCGTCTCCTATGTCAAGGTGGTCATGCCGTCGTGGCTTTCCTCACTGTGCGAGCATTAGCTTTCGACAAGCTGACGGATCTCAGAAATTCAACCGGTTTTGGCGGATTAACGAATTCGACGTGATTGGTGCATCGGCCACGTGTGGAGATCAGACAGTTGGCACCAAGAAAGACGATCATGTTATGAAGCCGGTTGATCGGGCGGTCTCGTTGATCATCAGGCTTTGAGGCCGAGATGCTATAACGTCCCGCTCGCCGTCGCCGGCGGCATCTCCATCAGGTAAGGCATTAAGACATTTCTCCCTGCCAAGCGCAGGCGGCGATGTGCCTAGATCGGATCAAACACGACCTGGAATGTTAAGCGTGCTGAAGCGATTAGAGCGTCAAGGCAAATCCGCCAAGTCTGCTAAGCCCTCAGCGTCATCGAGCACTTTCCCGCTGAGCGGGCAAAGGGCAAGCCTCGAGCGGTCGCCCTTGGTCTCATTCGTTCTGCCCTATTGCGCATCTCAGTGCGGCGTGTGCCTTCTCGTCGACATCATCTCGTTCTGTCCCGGTGTTAAGAAAGTCGACAAGTTCAGCGTCGGCTGTTGGAACCGGACGGCCGCCTATCGAACTGTTGCGACGACGTGCCGCATTTGGGGCTGCTCTCGAAGCACCGGTCGAGTCCAGCCAAACATAAAGCGGGCCATGGTGAAAACCGGCGAAGCAAAGTCGTCGGATGTGGGTAAGGAGCTCGAACATGCTGGCAAAGCTTGCGAGCCCCTACCGGTTTGGAGTGGAGACCCAACCGCACGAGGGCTGCGCAAGCTCGTCTAGCCACGCAGTTGTGAGCCGAGAGCCCCAAGTCACTCTGACTAGCTGTAAACGCCTGCAGCTTGCATGTCCGCGGACTCAATCCGCTCCTTTAGGGAGTTCAAATAGTCCTCCGCGTAAGATTGTGCCATCGAGACCGGAAGGTTGACGCCGGCCGTCGCGGCTTCTTGAATTGCCTGCTTCGTCAAGCCTTCGCGCATGGCTAGTTTGACCTCCGGGCCGCCGATACAACCCACCGCCTGTGCCGCAAGATTGAGTCCCGCTTCTTCCAGCGCCTGCTTTATGTTGCCGCCTGTGATGGCTGTGTGCAGAAGATTTGCTGCTTGCGCCTCGCTCTCGAGTATCATTGACGCGAGATCGGTCAATTCCCCCAAACCTGGAATGAAGCCGAGTACACCAACTGCCGTCGCAGCCCAGTCAAGCACGTTGGAGCCCACCTTGAGCACTTCATCAAAGGCGTGCATGAAGGCACCTCCGTTTTTCTTGGGTGACTTGACGTCCGGCTGGTCCGCCACGCCCGTCATCATGTCCTTGACGGCCGCCTGGTCGGCAGCCGGCTGAACAGCGTGCTGCTTCAATTGGTGAGCGGTGCGGTTCGCGCCGGACATGTTGCTGAAGAAATGGGTGAAATCGTTACTGCTGATGTTGCCGGAATCGACCGTATGGCCGCCGCCGAAGTCGAAGAACTTGTGGTGGGTCTTGTAGCCTGTGATCGAGTTGTTCAGCAATCCGAACAAGAGAGGATCCGACAACAGCTGGGAGGCCGCCTTTCGCACGTCCGGGGCGAGACTCTTGTCATCGACCATACTAGTGAGCGTCTCCCGGGTCAGGTCACCCTTCCCGAAAAAAGCCGCTTGGTTCTTATTGATCGTACCTAGCGTATCCAACTCGGCATGCGTGAGGTTCATCGATGACGAAGCCATCTGCAAGAAGTCCTCTTTGTGGACCTTATCTACCGAGCCGCCATACAACTGTTTCCATTCCTCTGGATGATTGAGGAAGTATCTCGCGGCTGCGAGAACCTGAGGTGGGCATTTACCCGTTTTAGCCTCGCCATCAACGATCTGCCTGAAATCCGCGAGGCTCAGGTTCTTGGGCAAATTATCAGAATAGCGATAGAGCTCACGCAGTGCGTCGGTCTGGGTCATAACGCAGGGCTGGCCGTTTCCGGTGCCGTCCGACGGAACGTAGTTATGCTCGTAGCGCCGCGCCTGCTGCTCCTGGAATGCAGCCACTTGTGAGTGATGATCGGAGAAGCCGGAGAGATCTCCTGCCTTGATTGTCCCCCCGCAGCGGCCATCGCCTTGTGAGCCTATCGCATAGAAGAGCTCCGGATCCTGCTGCAATGCTTCGATCGCCGTCTTCAGATCCGGCGGTGTGGAGGGGTCCGTCGCCAAATCTACGAGCGACTTCCAATCTAGGGGGCATTTATCTTTATGACGGTTCAGCACCGACACAATCTGCAACTCGGTGTCAGTCAGAGTGCCACTGTTCCATGTAATCCGTGAGCTGGGTACTGGCGCCGCTGCAATCGCAGTGGAGGCCGCAGCAGAGGTTGACTGCGGGGGCTGGCTATACGCTTCTGCGTCCAATGCAGCCCTAACGTCGGGTGGCACGATATTCCCCGTCAGCTGTATGAGCTCCTCCGTCAGGTTCTTAGTCGACTCCGAGGCCGAATCCTGTGGTGCGGAATGATCGCCGGTCGTGTCATTTAAGGCGTAGCTCGCAAGCACCGCCTCGAAACTTGACAGCTCTTGCGCCGGAGTGAGCCCGGGGGCAAGCCCGGACAAAGCCACGTTCGAGTTGGCGGCGAGGGATAGGTTGTTGACTGACATTATACATCCTGTGCTGTGAGATTGCGCCACCGTCCTGTCACACCGTGCAGCCCGAGTTCGCGACGAACACCAAGTGTTGATGGGCAGATCCAACAACTCCTGGCGGCTGCTCCCGGCGGCTGAGTGAGCGTCCAGTGCTCAGGTCCCGATCAACAGGCTCATTGCCTGCTAGATATTCACCCCCTTTTATAGTAGCGGGAGTTAGCTTTCGAGAAGCTGACGGCGCTCAGCGGAATGCGCGAACGGACATGAATGCGGTGTTGCGCAATACCCGCATCCCCCCAAAAGTGTCTGCCACTCCGTCGCGTCCTCACGCGGCAGATGGCAAAAATGGGAACTCGGGCCTGCAATCCGCGGAAGATCGGCGCGGGTTCGTGCAACAAAATTAAATGATACTGCCGCGTCGTCTGGCGATGGCGAGTGGGCGCGCTTACGGCCCGTTACGAGAGGGTTAGCGTCTGCTCCGTCAGCGCCATGAAGCATTATGGGATCAGTCACCGTTTGCCGGCAAATGTACTCAAACGGTTGAGATCGTCGATCGTTGAGTGGAGCTAAAGCCGTAGCCAGCGCAAGAATGATGCTGCCCACCTTTCCAGTTGAAGGCATCACCGTCTAGGTCTCGGGCTCTCATGCCGACAGCATCAGCTTTCAACATGCTCACAAAGAAAGCCGCGACCGCATTGAGCGCCGTTGTAAGCGACTTTTGCTGTCCAATTCATCTCTGGCTTGGGCCGGGCGCGTGAGCCACGTTATCTTGATGCGTCGCCTCGGGCAAAACAGGTCCCTCCGGTCGTCCATCACGAATAACCGTACTTGAGGAGCCCCGAAACAACATCAAGACCGACGCGGGCGCCGGCTTTGCGGTTGTCGTAAGAGTTCGTCGCGCCTGGGCCTCCGCCACTAGGCCGTTGAGCATTTGGTCGACGAGCGCGATGAAGCGAGGCGGACCAGAAGCGAAGACCAGTCCATCTTCCGGTGCGGCTCTCACGACGTAGCGTTCATCGGAAATTTTGAGTGCATCGAGTGCCGCCTTGAATGCATCGAAAGTGACCGGGTTTAAGACAAGCAGGCGACTTTCCGCCTCGTGCGCGTCGGATACGTACAGCACCAGCCCGTCATAGTACCACTGAAGATTATAAAGAGTGGTCACGCGTTCGAGGAAATCTCGCGGCGCGAGATCCGGCATGCGCCCGCGAATCCGCCCCTTTACATGGGTGCTGACATTGATTCGAATATTCAAATTGTTGCCGAACTCCTGCAGTGCGGCCGCGAGATCCTGATCCAGAACTGTGTAAGTATAAGGCGTGGATGGCAGCTCTAGAGTGGCGCCGAGCGCCCTAACCGCGCTCAAGGAGATGAAAACACCAACAATTAGAATGTTCTTCAACGTGTGCAGCCTCGTGGTGTGGTTGAGTATTCCAGGCGGTCATGCGCTGGTACTCTTCCAAAGTTGGAAGACGAACTTCGTCGCAAATTGGAAGCCAATCGTGATTTTTGGATGACGTAGCTCTTGATCCACGTCAGGTTTTGGTCAGCTCGGCTCGCTAGGGTGCCGAGCCGTTCCCGGCAACGACAGCTAATAGACGCGAGAGCAATGATTCCTTCCGTGATGTTTGGCGCGATGCCGATCTCTGCCAACCTCGGCGAGTGTCTCACCGAGGGGTGTTCATCGGCGCCGGGCAACTTTCATGAGCATCTTGCAAAGGCGGCATCGAAACAAGGCGCCGCCTCTTTGGTGGCCGACAGCGCGTTGGCGCCACCTGTACCGGAGGTTCAGCGTGCAGTCGCGCAGACAGGTCCACTGGGCGATCGCATTCTGCAGAATCTTTTTGGAGCGCACTTAGGCAAACCATATCCTTCGACCGGACTCCCTTCGATCGGCGAGCCGGGCCCTTCGAAGAGCGTCCAGCTTGGGCCCGCCGCGCGGCCTATCTCGCGCTTGGACGGAGTCGATGTCCATGTTATCGGAAAACCAGAAGGTGCCGACAATTTCGAGTCGACGTTGCAGAATCTGCGGGATGTTTACAACGGCGTCATTCAGGTTTCGCTCATCTCCAAGAGTGCTGGCGCCGTCGGTTCATCTCTGAATAAGCTGCTATCAGCGGGCTGAGCGGCGGTTGATGGTTCTTTTCGCGCAAAGAAAGATCGGTCGCGGCGCGACTTCTGGAAGGCAGGTGCATGCCGTTCTCCTATTGCCGCTTGTGCTGTTGCTAGCCGGCTGCAAGGCCGATCTCTATACGAAAGTTCAGGAGCGTGAAGCCAACGAGATGCTTGCCCTTCTCCTTAGTAAGGGTGTCGATGCAGTCCGTGTTGTCGCTAAGGACGGTAGCAGCACGATTCAGGTCGAAGAAAAGCAATTGGCCGTTTCGATAGAACTGCTGAATGGCCAGGGCTTGCCGCGCCAGGTGTTTAAGAATCTTGGGGAGGTGTTCAAGGGATCCGGCCTGGTTGCGTCCCCAGTTGAGGAGCGCGCTCGTTACGTTTATGCCCTAAGCGAAGAATTGTCGCGCACAATCAATGATATCGATGGGGTTCTCTCCGCCCGGGTTCATGTTGTCTTGCCGAAGAACGACCTTTTGCGACAGGATGCGACCCCGTCCTCGGCGTCGGTCTTCATTCGACATGGTTCCAATGCGAACCTCTCAGCCTTGTTGCCCCAAATCAAGATGCTCGTCGCCAATGGCATTGAAGGACTATCATACGACAAGGTGGCCGTCGTTTTCGTGCCGGTTGAGCGAGCGCAGCATGAGATGTTCTCTGCACCAGCAGCTGCTTCGATCCACCCGACCAAGTTCACGTCAGCCACCTTTCTTGCGATCGTGGTCGGGGGTGTCGGCGCCGCGGTCGGCATTCTATCTTACGTGCTGCTGAGCACACGTGTGCGCCAGCTAGGTCAATTCTGGCGGAAAGTGCCGAATATTGACACAGCGGCGAGTATGCCCGCCGTCCTAGCCGCTGGCAAAAAGCGGAACTCCGATGCGAGATAGGCCGAATGCAATGTCCGCAACGATGACATCCAACGAACCAAATCATTTGCTCAACCAACATTCCGGTCGGCCGCGGGAGCTTGCTGCGATAATCCATCCAAGCCGTTTTGCTGAACGTCTTGATGCGTCGCTGGCGGCGTCTACAGTGCTGCAACTGCAGAAAACTCCCAGACTACAGGAAAGACTAGTCGAACTGCTCCTAGGCAGTGAACTGGTCTTGAAGGGAAGTAGCTGGGGAAGGGGCGCTTTGCTTGGGCATGATCCGCATCGTGCGGCATTGCTCGCTGGCGGCATTTGGCATGCCCGTTCGGTACTGAAGCTGGTGTCAAAGCATGATCTTGCTCCACTGATCGGAAATATTGGTGCGGAAGCACATGCTTTCGCTATCCGACATGTATCCAGCGCCGTCGAAACCCAATTGATTGTCGATCCGGAGCAACTTTCGCAGCGGATTGCACATGACGGATATGCCTGCCTTGGCGCTTTCCTCAAGCGAGCCTCAGAACTCGACCGTACGCGCGTGCTTCTCTGCTTGCCTGTCGGGACTGCCGCGGAGAGTCCAGCCGCCGAACATCACAAAGCCGCGGGCCAATTGATGTCTTTGGTGATGACCCATTTGGCCGCAGAGACACGGCCGGCATGACCGCGGGTGAGCCAGCATTGCCAGAACGCCCGCAGATACGTCCGGTGGGTCCAGTCATACCAGCCTCGGAACTTGGGATCTGGTGCGATGTGGTACAGACGCGCGCGCTAGCTCAGCGGTATCTACAGCAGGTTCGCAACTGGGCAAGGAACGCTTATCATCGCGAGCAGGCGCGCGGGCACTCCGAAGGCCTGAAGACAGGCTCGGACGAAATGGCGCGGCTGGTTGCTCGAGCTGCTTCTGAGCTGGCGCGGCGAAAAGCCGTGCTGGAACAGGAGCTGCCACAACTTGTCATTGAGGTCCTGAACGACTTGGTGGGCTCGTTCGATCCGGGCGAGATGTTAGTGAGGTCGGTTCGTCACGCTATCGAGCAAAGATATGGCGGTGCGGAATTGCGCCTTCATGTGTCTCCTGTGAACGTCGATGCCATGACATGCGAGTTCGCGTCATTCCATGGAACGCATGGGCGTCCGAAGGTCAGAATTGATCCGGACCCGGCTCTAACGCCGGACCAATGCGTTTTGTGGAGTGAGTTTGGTAATGTCGATCTAGGACTTGCCGCGCAGCTCCGCACACTGCGCCTCGCCCTTGCTCCGCCTGTTCAGGAGGACGAACAATGACTTCCCAAAGGCCAAGCTATGGCAATGCGGCTGCTGAAGGCGCGGTGCACGCAGCATTATCATCTCTGAAATCTACGGCAAAGCATGTCGATACGCGTGCTGTGCGCGGACGAGTCACCCGAGCCGTCGGCACCTTGGTCCATGCCGTGCTGCCCGGGGCCCACGTTGGGGAGCTGTGCCTATTGCAGGATCACAGTACGGGATGGTCACTTGATGCGGAGGTGGTCGGTCTGCTGCCGGATGGAGTATTGCTCACGCCAATCGGCGACATGGTAGGCATGTCTAGCCGTGCGGAAGTGGTTCCGACCGGGCGAATGCAGGAAGTTGCGGTCGGTGCCGATTTGCTGGGCCGCGTCATCGATAGCTTCGGCCGTCCGCTCGACGGGAAGGGGCCAATAAAGACGACCCACACTCGTCCCCTACGCGGCAGGGCACCCAACCCAATGAGGCGGCGGGGGATCGAGCAGCCTTTTCCGCTCGGCGTCCGCGTGCTCGACGGACTTCTGACGTGTGGCGAAGGCCAACGGATCGGAATCTATGGAGACGCTGGTTGCGGCAAGTCGACGCTGATGTCGCAGATTGTTAAAGGCGCGGACGCTGAGGTCACCGTCGTTGCGCTTATAGGAGAGCGCGGACGTGAGGTGCGTGAATTCATCGAGCGCCATATTGGCAATGCCATCGATCGGACGATCGCTGTCGTTGAGACCTCCGACCGGTCGGCAATGGAGCGCGCGCAATGTGCTCATACGGCGACGGCACTCGCCGAGTACTTTCGTGATCAGGGACAGCGGGTCGTTCTCATGATGGATTCGTTGACGCGCTTCAGCCGCGCGATGCGTGAAATCGGCCTAGCCGCGGGAGAACCTCCGACGCGGCGAGGCTTTCCTCCCTCCGTCTTTGCGCTGCTGCCGGCTCTGTTGGAACGTGCCGGTATGGGCGAGCAGGGCTCGATCACGGCCTTCTATACCGTACTTGTCGAAGGTGACGGGACAGGCGATCCAATCGCCGAAGAGTCGCGCGGTATTCTCGATGGTCATATCATTCTCTCACGCGCGCTCGCATCGCGAGAGCATTTTCCGGCCATCGACGTGTTGTCGAGCCGAAGTCGCGTGATGGATGCGGTCGTCTCTGTGTCACATCGAAAGGCCGCCTCTTTCTTTCGAGATCTTCTTTCGCGCTATGATGAGGCCGAATTTTTGATCAAGGTCGGTGAGTACAAGCCAGGGGGCGATCCGCTGACCGACCGAGCAATCGCGTCGATCGAGGACTTGCGGAATTTCTTGCGCCAGGGGCAGGATGAACCGTCCAGCTTTGAGGAGGCCATCACGTGGATGTCGCGTCTTACCGACTGAATCCCAGCCAAGCGTCGAAATTGCGGCTGGTGAAGGACATGAGGGAGCGAAGTGCGCTTCGTCAATTATCCAATACGCAAGCCGAACGCCAAATTGCGGTTAAAGCGATGGAGAAAGCTTCCAAGAATGCCGCCAGCGCCGAGAAACGCCGCGCAAGCCTCGAAGCTGAACTTTATTTAGAACTCGCATCGTCTAACAGGATGTGCGTCACCGAACTCGACCGTAGGCTTCATCTCGTCATTGGACGCCTCACAGCTGAGATCGCAACTGCACGCCAGGTGCTTGAGCAAGCGCGCATCGCTCAACAGCAGGCCCAGGCGGCGGTTGTTGAGGCGCGGGTCGTGTGGGCCAAGCGTTCGGCGGCGAGCCAGAAATGGCAGCAGATTGAGTGCGATGTGCAGCGCTCGACCAACGCTTGCTCGGAGTGTGCAGCTCAAATCGAAACGGACGATGAGGTCTTGCTCCGGTATCAGAGTGGCTCGCGAAGCCAGGCAATTGGCGTTTTGATTTAATGGCTGCTTCTCTTATGTCGGCGCGAACTGCCGACCCCGTGAACATGAGCGCGGAAAATGCGGTCGGTGAACCGGCACGATTCGTGCCGCGGCTAAGATTGTCGCATAGCGCGGTCTCGTGCCTCAATTTGATGGCCCCCCGGCGAACGGTTCTGAAGAGCCGCCTTGGCGATACGCCGGTCTCGATATGTATTAACCGGCTTGTGTGGCAGGCGCAGCAATCGACCGCGCCGATGCTTGATTGTGTATTTCGCGTCGGAGCCGAAATGGCCGTCTTGTCGGTGCCGCGCCAGTTGGCGGAGGCATTGATTTCGACAGTGCAGCATGGCCTTACGTTACCTTCGGACCCAGCCCGCTCTTTCGTCCTCGAACTTGCGCTTGAACCATGGTTCACTCGAGTAGAGCATCTGCTAGCGCAGGATTTGCAAATTATCCGCATCGACGAAGCAACGATGGAAGGTCCTTATCTGGAACTCGACATCGTCTACGGGGCGCTCGTGGGCAAGGCGCGGCTGTTCCTATTCTCGTCTCTTGAGGGTCCGGTTCCGGCTGCCTTCTGTAAGTTAGGCGAGATGCTTGGCCAATTGCCCCGAGAAATGCGCAAGCTTTCCCCGGAGTTGCCCATCATGGTTGCCAGCGAGATTAGCTCGCTGCGCGTGTCCGTCGGGCTTCTTCGCCAAGCACAAACTGGCGATGCGCTGTTGCCGGACGTCATTCCCTTTGCGAGCGGTCAGGTCATCCTGACTGCGGACAAATTGTGGGCGCCGGCGGAGATTGCTGGCGACAGACTAATCTTGCGGGGACCCTTCCGCCTGCAACCCCACCCTCTCAAGAGTGCATATATGACAACACGACCCCAAACCCAGCCATCGACCCTGCCCTCGGAAACCGACATCGACAGCATTGAGATTACGCTCGTGTTCGAATGCGGCCGTTGGCCTATCCCGCTGGGTACGTTGAGGAGCGTCAACGAAGGGCATGTCTTTGAACTTGGCCGTCCCGTTGACCGTCCGGTTGACATTGTTGCCAATGGTCGATTGATCGGCCACGGCGACATCGTGCGTGTCGGGGAGGAACTGGCCATCAGGCTACGTGGTGGGTTGGCGGTCAATGACTGACATTCAGCCAGGCATTCCTGCACTTCTTGCAGCGACGGTCGGTCTCGGTCTGCTGGCGTTCGCAGTTGTCACGACGACGGCATTCATAAAAGTTTCCGTCGTTCTCTTCCTCGTGCGCAACGCGCTCGGAACCCAATCCATACCCCCGAACATCGTTCTGTATGGCGCTGCATTGATCCTTACGGTCTTCATTGGTGCTCCAGTGCTGGAGCAGATCTACAACCACGTTACCGCCCCGCAACTTCACTACCAAACGCTCGATGACTGGGCGACAGCCGCTAAGGAGGGAAGCGAGCCGCTGCGCGCTCACCTGAAAAAGTTCAGCAGTGAGGAGCAGCGCACGTTCTTCCTGTCATCCACAGAACATGTTTGGTCAGAGGAGATGCGGGCAAACGCTACAGCGGATGATTTTGCGATTCTTGTACCGTCCTTTCTGATCTCGGAATTAAAGCGTGCCTTTGAAATCGGCTTCCTTCTCTATCTTCCATTCATCACGATTGATCTGATTGTAACGACGATTCTGATGGCCATGGGCATGTCAATGGTATCGCCCACAATGATATCTGTTCCTTTTAAGCTCTTTCTGTTCGTCACGATCGACGGATGGTCGCGGCTCATGCACGGGTTGGTGTTAAGTTACGCCACGGCCGGAGGTTAATATGGACGAGACCAGCATCCTCACGCATTTGACCCGATCGCTCGTCCTCTTCATGATGTGGGTTCTGCCACCGCTCCTAGCAGCTCTCGTGGCCGGCTTGGGTGTTGGCATAATACAGGCGGCAACGCAGCTCCAGGATCAAACCTTGCCCCTAACCGTGAGGCTCCTCGTCGTCGTCGCCGTGCTCGTTCTGTTTTCTCGGGTGCTGAGTGCGCCGCTTATCGAACAGGCCAAACATATCTTCACGGAGTTCCCCTCTCTCACATCGAGGTATTAGTGAGGAACCGAAGGCCGAGTTTGTGAGGACAAAACCGCCCATCGACATCACCGGTGAATTACCAAAGTGGCTGGCCAGTTTGTCGAGCGAGCATGAGAGTATGGGGATCGACGGCCTACCCTGCGGGCTCGCAGTGCGGCTGGTGCTCTCGTTGAGCGCTATTAGAACGAACACCGCCGACTATTTGCGGCCTTGGCGTCAAACATTAAGGCACGGCGAGCGGAACCGGTTAGATTAGCTGAGGCGAACAACGAGCGCCGCGAATGCATGCTTTGTCACCCACCGAGGCGCAAGCTCTAATTCAGAGTGCTGTCGAGTTCGTCGTTGCAGCGGGCCTTAGCGCTGCGCGGGCCTTAGGCATTATGTTGGTGCTTCCCGTATTCACGCGGCCGCAGATTAGCGGGATGATCCGCACAAGCTTGACGATCGTGATTGGACTGCCATGCCTTGCGCATGTCAAGGCCGGTCTGCAGACTCTAGATCCGGCCACCCGTCTGGCCGCGGTCGCGTTCCTCGGTCTCAAAGAGATATTCGTCGGCCTGCTGTTCGGGATGTTCCTAAGTATACCGCTATGGAGCATCCAGGCAGTTGGCGACATCATTGACACGCAACGGAGCGTTTCAAGCCAGTTGGACGATCCTGCGACGCGCAGCCAGGCCTCCGCCACGGGTCTCTTTCTCGGAACTGCTGGGGTTACTATTTTCGTTGCGTCTGGAGGTCTACAGACGATGGTTCGGTGCCTGTATGGCAGCTATCTGATCTGGCCCGTGTACCGGCTACTACCTCCTCTGACAATGCAAGGGGCAATGGAAGTTGTAGCGCTTCTCGATCATATCATGCACACGGCCCTGCTATTTTCCGGACCCGTGCTGGCTCTGCTGCTCCTGATTGAGATATCCCTCATGTTGCTAGGGCGGTTTGCGCCGCAAATTAAGCTGAACGACCTCTCCCCCACCATCAAGAACGCCGCCTTTGGCATCATCATGGTGAGTTACACCGTCTTCCTCATGGAATACATGGGAACGGAGATTATCCAGTCCTACGGAGTGCTGGAGTGGCTCGGGAAGTTCCTAAAATGAGCGACTCGAGCGAAGAGAAGAAGCGTCCGCCAACTCCCAAGAAGCTACGGCAGGCGCGTAAGAAGGGACAGATCCCGCGCAGCGCCGATTTTGTGAGCGCGCTTAGCATTTGCGCCGCATTCGGCTGTCTATGTTTCCGAGCGGGCGCGATCGAGGGCGTATGGCGTGAGGGGGTGCGGCTCGTCGACAAGCTGCAGGGGCAGCCCTTCAACAGTGCGGTCCAGCAGGCACTGGTCGGATTGATCGAACTTTCGTTGACGAGCGTTGCCCCAATCATTGGAGCGGCCGTGGCTGCAGGCATTCTAGCCAGTGTCTTGGCTGCTGGTGGGCTGACGTTCTCCGTGGAGCCGCTGAAACCAAGCCTTAAGAAATTGGATCCAATCAAAGGGCTCAAACGGATTGTCTCTCAGAAGTCGCTTGTCGAGCTTGGTAAGTCGTTGATCAAAGTGTTCCTTCTCGGCGTAACGCTGTTTTTCACCTCACTCGCAAGTTGGAAGGCGCTGGTGTACCTGCCTGTCTGCGGTTTGGGTTGTTTCAGCTTTGTATTCAAAGAGGTCAAATTCTTAATTGAAATTGCTGCTGGGGCGTTTCTGATCGGCGGCTTGACCGACCTGCTAATTCAGCGCTGGCTATTCTTGCGTGACATGCGCATGACGGAGAGTGAAGCGAAGCGCGAGTCTAAGGAGCAGGAAGGCAACCCACATGTAAAGGGCGAACACCGCCGGCTTCGTCGGGAATCGGCGAGTGAGCCGCCGCTCGGAGTCAATCGGGCCACATTGATACTGACGGGCCCCGCGATGTTAGTTGGACTGCGCTACGTTCGTGGACAGACCGGAGTGCCGGTTTTGGTATGCCGCGGTGAGGACGAACTTGCTTCACAGTTGTTTGATCAGGCGAGGGCGCTGCATCTGAGCATTATTCAGGAACCTGCTTTGGCGCGTCAGCTGATCCGAAAGGGAATAATGGGCAAGGCCGTTCCGAAGGACTGTTTCGAGGGGGTTGCAAAGGCAGTCTTTGCCGCTGGCCTGGTCTAGCTTGGCGCGGCAATGCGATGCATTCGGGCGTGTTAGTCAAAGACGTCCAGTCGCTACTTGATCTGTAAGTCACGTCGTCTGGAAAGGCGGAAGCAGATCGTGGCGTCTGCGGAAGTTGGCCGCCAGAGTATCGCCAATGCTCTTGCCGCTCAGCCATTGAGAGTGCTCATTGGGCTTCTGACGCAATGCGATTATGAGTGTCACTTTCCAAGTGGCTCTTGTTGCCTGCGGCGAGACCTCCCCGTGCGGTAAGCGGAAGCACCGCACGGTCACCACTGGTTGGCAAGATAGCTCTGTTCTCGAGCAAGTCGCCGGGATCGTTGACCGTGACCGCGAGGTTATTGCGGATCGAACAGCCGAGCGTTGGATTGAAAGAATTGTCGTCTACTGAAGGGCCGATGATTGAAAGGGATGGACAGAGCGGAGGACGTGCTTCGTAAATGATCGCCTCGATTTGGACACCGAAATGGCTGGGCAGATCTACGGGGGAAGCGGACCGGCGAATATTATAGGCGGGAACGCCCATCTCGCGGGCCTCATGAGCCACCTGCGTAATGAGCCGGGGCGAACCACTGACGTCCAGATGGAGTGCATCCCGCCGACCGCGGCTGGCGTTCGCAATGAAATTACGCAGACCATACCTCTCGGCGCGACGAAGGCTCTGTAGTCGCAAGATACTGGTCTTCTGCTCCACTTGAATCGCTTGATCAGTCGGCTCAGAATAGATCGCAGCATTATGTGTGCATCCGCCTACGGTTGCCGCTACGGCAATCAAGTGGCCCAGGTTTCGCAAGGTCATTAGCGGTCCTCATTCGATAACAAAGCCGGCTCCGCCGGTCGCGTCTGGTTCGGTGCGGGAGCCTCGCGGCTTCGCGGGGGACGCGCCAACGTATTCGTTAAAATGCGCCCCCCGTCTGATGGCGGCCGGAGGCGGTCAGTCGGCGCGCTTATCTTGGCGGCAGATGATGCTGGCCGCACGATGTAAGGGGTAACGACGATGACAAGCTCCGTCTCCTGCTTCTGAAATGAGGAGGACCGAAACAGTGCACCAAGGATCGGGACATCGCCTAACCCGGGAAACGTGCTGATGTCGGTGTTGAAATTGCGTCTTATGAGCCCGCCGATTGCAAAGCTCTGACCGCTGGCAAGCTCGACAACAGTACTGGCACGTCGCGTGGAGAGGCCAGGCAGAGACATTCCGTTGATATTGACTTCACCTTCTTTGGATAACTCACTGACTTCAGGCTTGACGTGGATATTGATCTGATTGTTGCTGAGAACGGTCGGAACGAACTCCAGACTGATTCCGAATTGACGGAATTGAACTGAGAGTTGACGATTGTCCTGCATGACCGGAATTGGAAATTCGCCGCCTGCCAGGAAGCTTGCTGATTCGCCGGACATCGCGGTAAGAGTTGGCTCCGCCAATACCGACGCGAGATGCTCGTTGGCGAGGGCGTCAAGTACAGCACTGATGTTCGTGCTGCCAACGCCGACTCCGACACTTGCCGTGCCGCCACCCCGGCTCGCACCGGAACCGCCAGGCTTGCCACTGCTAAACCCGAAAATGACCGCTCCGTTTTGGCCCGATGCAGAGAGGTTGATGCCAAGCTCCTTCACGGCGCTGCGCGAGACTTCCGCCACGCGCACGCTAAGCGTCACTTGCAATGAGCCGGCCACTTGGATGTTGTTGACGACCAGCGCGCCCGCGCCCAGAAATTGCTCGGTAATCTTCTTGGCGCGCTCAACGACGTCGACACTTGGTGCTGTCCCTCTCAGAATTGCGCCGCGTGGCGTATAGGTGACTTGGATCGGATGGTCCCCGAGCTCAGCCTTTAGTGCAGCACGCAAATCCTCGATAGGCTGGGTAACGACAACACGTAACTCGGCTAACGCTTCTCCATTGTCGTTCAAAGCAAATAGGCTGGTCCGTCCCGACTGTTTTCCAAAGACGAAGATGGTTGTATTCGATGGGGCCTGGTAGTCGGCTATCGTTGGGTCGGCAACGAATATGCTGGCCGCCGGCGCCGGAAGATGAATCGTCTGGCCCTGAGAGGAGGAAAGATTCAAGACCCCGCTAAGGCTGTCAGTTGTTGACCGTGGCGACGCCTGATTAGGGTCGCGCTTTATCTGAGCTGCGGTAGTGGGCGGCAGCACGAGAGGAAGCGAGCAAACGACATACAGAAGGCGCGAGCGAATAGCTGAGGTGACCGCCGTCGGCCATCGGCAGCTGCGAACATCAAGGGGGAACTTCAACTGAGCGTCGTTTTCAAGTGTGGCGGCAAGGCAGCGGATCGTTCTTCAGTTCAAGCGCGTAGCCGACGCCGCGCGCGGTTTTGATTCGTAGCGTTGTGCCGGACTTGCTCAAATGTGTGCGCAATCGATAGATCCCGACTTCTAAGGCATTGGTCGAGACTTCATCGTCAAACGCATAGAGGCTTTCCTCTAGCAACGCTCGCGGCACGGTGCGGCCTGCTCGGCTGAGCAGATGTTCGAGAATGCAGACTTCGCGGCGCGCAATTCTGAGTGGCCGACCGTCAACTGAGACTTGCCGGCCAATAGGATCGAAATGTAAGTTCCCGAAGGTGATCACGGGTGCCGTCAATTGCGTCGATCGTCGCAAAATGGCGCGCATTCGAGCAATAAGCTCATCGATAGACACCGGCTTAGGAAGAAAATCGTCGGCGCCACCATTGAATATCGCGATCCTGGTCTCAAGATCGCTCAGGCTGCTCATCATCATGGCAGGCATTGAATATCCTTCACGTCTCAACTGTTTCAACCAGTCCAATCCATTTCCGTCCGGCAGAGCCAACTCGAGCAAGAGAATGTGATAGCTGGCACAACTCAGCGCGGTCTCCGCTTCGTCAAGAGTAGAGATGAGGTCCACGGCAAAACCGCGAACGAACAGGGTTTTCTTGGCGGCTCGCACGAAGGCGGCGTCCTGATCGACCAGTAGGATTCGCATTGTGGTCGCCTATAGTGCGATTGTGTCGAGGCCTGAGCGCATCACTGTCGGCACGGAGCTACGATGATCCCCCCGCCTGGTCGAGCAGCTGCAATTGTCGAGCATTTGACTGAAGAGAAAATCGAACCGCACGAGTAGCTGCGTCCTCCTTGTAAAGAACGGATACGACTTACGAGGCTTCAGGTAGGATCGAAAAATCAATTTTCTTGATAGTGTTCATCCAAGCCGCGAATAGGTTGCAAAGGGAATGCACGTAGCGGCGCGGAGAGTCAGCGCCTAGCTCGCCGCGAGCCGATGAATAAGCGGAAGCAGCAACGCTCTTATGCGTTGGCTTGCCGCGTCGAAAAACAGAACCGCGAGCATCGGGCGTCGCTGTTGACGCGCAGGTTGGGTGCCGGCGCTCGATTGTGCGTCAATGTGTTCCGCTATGGCCCAGGACGTCCCATCGGCTCAACGCTTTGAAGGAGGGGGCCTCGAACGTCTCGTCCTCTTTCCGCTTCGGCCAGATCGAGGAGCCGTAATAATCGTATCGCGGCGCCGGGGATTTCGTACAGCAACGCGTGCAAGTCCAAGCTGATCAGCTTGTACGGTCAAGCCGAAGCGGCACGACGCGCTTGCTGAAGGAACTCAGCTTCTTAGGGCTGACACCCCGAAAGGGATCGACCCCTTCAAAAAGTACCGATGGAATTTGTGGCGAATCTGGCCGGAAAGCGGTTAAGGCCGTCACTCAAGGCCCTGAAGGCGCCGGCGGTGTGACTAGGGAACCCGCAGCGTTAGCTCTTGAGACTGCGGCTAATCGCCAGCGCTTCGCTATCTAACGAGTGGTCTGCTGCTCAGCTCGTGCATCCTTCTGCGGACGGAAGCGGCATTCGGGCCGTCGAGCGGGAAGCACGCGAAAGCGCCCTGAATCGGAGCCGGTGGTGCCCAGTGCCAAAGCTGCTTGCCAGCGAGGCGTCGTGATCGTCTGCTCAGCTTCGATTCTGTTGCGATCCGATCGAACGCTTCGCCTTCCTCAGTTTGAGGTTCATGCGGGGTGAACATTCAACTTCGCCAGGTTAGATACAAACTCACGGTCCCAGCAGTCGGTGTCAAGAACCCGATGGCCATGCGACCCGAAGGTGTGCCCTGCAGCATTCCGTGAGCCGATCCGAATGCGGCGATATCCAGATATGCCGAGCGAAAGTTTCGTCGAGGCATCGAGCCGTTTAGCTTTCGACAATAAGCACGATCGTACTTGTCGACCCGATTTCACACGGCTAGTCAAATTCCAATCATGACACGACTGGCAGGACAAATTGAAAGGATGCGCCCGGCTCTTGCTTCTGGACGATCGACAGGCGGCCTCCGTGAGCTTCTACGATCGAGCGGCAGATCGACAGACCCATTCCAAGGCCGGTAGATTTGGTGGTGAAGAACGGATCTAAGACTCGGATCCTATCACCCTCAGCGATGCCGACGCCGCTATCAGTCACGGAGAGCTGCACGCGGCTCTCATTGTCTCTGGATGACTGAATCATCAGTTCGCGCGCTCTGTCGTCAACAGCTTGCATGGCCTCTACTCCGTTCATCACCAGATTGATGATTACTTGTTGCAGCTGAACCCGGTCACCGAGAATTTTGGGAAGTGATGGTGCTAGCTCAGTTCGCAAGGTCACTTGGTGGTTAATCAGCTCACGCGTTACCAGCGCGATAGAGTCGTTCACAACCTCATTAATGTCTAGCGCTACCATCTCGATATCACCGTTCCTCGCGAGTGTGCGGACCCTGCGAATCACTTCGCTTGCGCGCATAGCGTCATCAATGATCCACTCTACGGATCTGTGCACGGCGGAAATGTCGGGAGCTTCGCGACGTAGCCAGCCAAGGCACGCATCGGCGTTGCTGATTATGGCCGTGAGCGGTTGGTTCACTTCGTGGGCGATAGAGGCTGTTAGTTCCCCCAGCGCCGTCAGGCGCGTCACATGCGCAAGATCCGCCTGTGCCTTTCGCAGTCCTTGTTCAGCCTGATCGGCGCGAACTTTCGCCGTGATATCAGTGGCCACGCCTCGGTAGCCGAGAAAATGGCCGCTTACATCAAATAAGGGCCTGCCGCTGCTCTGGAAGTAGATTGGTGACCTGGTCCTCCCCACGGTACGATAGACCAGATCGCGAAATGGAAGATGGGCATTTAGCGTTATTTCATGCTGCCGCCACTTCTCGGGCTCTTCTTCAACGTCGCTCGCAATCTCCCAGCAACGCAGGCCGATGACCGCTCTTGCCAAGAGGTCCGTAGCGTTGGTGTGCTCCGACAAGGTGTACCGGTGATCCGGCCCGGTCTCCCATAACCAGTCAGAAGCAGTTGCGGCGTAGTCACGAAAGCGCTGCTCGCTCTCGCGTAGCGCAGCAAGAGTGTCTTCCAATTGTTGTTTGGCTGCGTGCTGCTCAGTGACATCCATGTGCGTTCCGACGAGTTCGACAGTTGAGCCATCGCTTGCCAGCACGGCGTGCGCAACAGCATGTATGTGTCGTATCGCGCCGTCGGGAAGACAGATTCGGAAATCGTATTCAAAATTCCCTGTTTTTTGTTCAATGGCCTGACGTTGGATTTCCTGTTGCCGCGGCAAGTCGTCTGGATGAATCCGCGATCGGATGGCCTCAATGGTCACCGGCTCATCCGGGTCAAAGCCAAATAGACGACTGACTTCGGCGGAGCGATAAGCAAAACAGCGACGGTTGCAGTCCCACGACCAGGTGCTCGTGCGACTGAGCTGCTGCGCGTCGACCAGATAGGCCTCGCTACGGCGCAGTTGTTGTTCCGTCTGCTTTGCTGTCGTGACGTCCGTGGCCGCCCCGACAAACTCGATATTCCCGGACGCGGTTCTCGTAGCACGTGCCACCGCGTGAATGTACTTTATCGAGCCGTCGGGCATCAGCAATCGGTATTCGTGCTCGAAATGCTCGCCTCGAAGGGCCCGATTCAAAGTGTCTTGGACAGAAGTCTTGTCTTCTGGGTGAGTGCGGTCAATGACGTGTTGCGCCGTTACTTTGGTCTCTGGATCATACTGGAATATCCGAAAGCTTTCCTTCGACCAAAAGACCTCGCCGGTGGCCACGTTCCAGCCAAAGCTGCCTGTGTGGCTCAATTCTTGCGCCTGAGCCAAATGCGCTTCGCTCCGCTGAAGAGCAAGAACCGTCCGCTTCTGTTCGGTGATATCTTCGCAGGCAATGAGGACGATGGGCTTATCGTCGGCCCACAAGATCGCCTTGGCAGTCTCGCGCACCCACAGCACCGAGCCGTTCCTACGGACTTTCTGGATTTCCCATGTACGCGATTGGCCGATATATGTAAGGCATCGCTCGATGGATTTGCGAACGACCTCGCGATCGTCTTTCAGAAAGACTCTGAACACCGATTGGCCGATCAGTTCCGCGGGCGTATAGCCGAGGTGGATCGCGCCGAAACTATTGACGTTCAGGACGGTTCCGGTTTCATTGACCATGAAGTACATGGCCGGGTTATGCTCAAAGATCTCGCGCCAGAGTTTCTCTCGGTTGCGCAGATCGTCCGCGCTGTGCCTTAGCTCGGCGGCGACCTCACGCGCTGCTTCCTTTTCGTAGCGGAGTTTTGCGATCAGGCGCGTTCCGATGATGGACGCAGTAAGGAAAGCGATAATCACCAAAAGCTCGTGAGGGGCGTCGATCTGGGGATTGAACGTGAGGACGTAAATTAAAGCGCTGACGGCGACTATGGAAAGCGCCAACGATGCGACGAAAGTGCCAATCAGCGAAAACACCAAAATCACGACCAAATAGACAAGCGCTGTGGCTGCGAAAGGGCTATGAAGATACAAGGAAGCTAGCGTCAATGCCGCGAGCGTAATGCTAGCCAAAATAAATTGCGCCGATGAACGTCCAAACGCGATGAGCCAATTAAACATGCTTGTATCCGTCCGGCCCTTCTGGCGGGATGATTAAAATGCAGGAATTTGTTCGAGCCGCCGGACAAGCGCTCCTGAGCGCTTTCTACGTCGGCCGCCGAAATCAGCATAGCCAAAAAAAAAGGCGCATTACAAACCTTCGTATAGTTCTCTTACATGGTAGAAATCGTACGCTCACATAGTAAATCAATGGCGTATCGTGCTTTTAGCGGTCCTCCTCGTTGGCGGCAATGCTACAATCTGGATTGCCGCGGCGAGTGGCAGAGGAGTGCAAAACCAAACGGTGGACGGATGGCCGCGGGGCATTGCTGAGTCTCAGGGATTTTGAGGAGGCCGTGTGTCGTTCCGGAAAGGGCCGGGCGAAAGCCTTTTGAGCGGCTCCTTCTGATGGAGAGGAAGAGGGTGGACGGGCTAGTGTGAGCCAATCGCGAGAGCGTGCCGGCGGTTCGATCCGGATCGCTCTCCTCAGGTTTGTCATGTGCTCGAGCCATCCGATTGTAAGGCTGGTGGCTGTCCTAACGTTCTCGTCCACAGCGCCCCTTCTGCTCTCCGTATAGCTCGCTGTCTACCTGCAAGCCTTGACGCTCGCCGTAATTTTAGGCAGCGCCATGGAGATTAATTCGGTCTTGTCGATCTGCTCAAGGCAAACCGCCTAGATGCCTCCGACCAACTGAAGTCCAATTCCTTTGTTGAATTGGCTCGCTCATTCGGGCCAGAATTTGATTCACGTTTCCTATATCGGCGATACCCCGGAGCTTCTCGGGATTGGTAGCTGCCTTTGGGAAGGTAGCTGGCAACGTTTCTAAGATGTGTACGCGTGCAGACAGCTCGAGTTGCACAGGAGGGGTAGCCGAGCGTTGGACGCCAGCCGCTTGACTTGGCACGTGCCGCTATTGTCCGTCCAACGGTCGGCGCCAAGGGAGCCATAGAATGGTCGGCCGACGGCCTCGCGCAAGGGGGCGCCAGCAAATGGACCGACGCTGTCAAGATGGAGACCTCCTCGACATTATCCGCGAAAGCTGGCGGCTTGGCGATGTCGCGAAGTCGCAGATGCGGCACTGCTTTCTCAACTTGCCTCGATCGGATCGAGGCCTATCAGCCAAGGTACCCACAATAGGTCACTAGCCAGCTCCTCCGCCGGCGGCGCGCCTCGTCGCCATGTCGCAGCCGGGCGGGTTCGTCGTGCAAGGGGCGGAGCCCAAGCGCTGAAGTTCACAAAGGCCGATTTTAATGACGCTGAATGCGCGCAGCAGGCGAGTGGACTGATATGCTGTATTCTCCTTGCAATAGGCGGGAGAAGACGGTTTGGCCAACATTTTTGTGGGCCCGCGCAAGTGCGCTTGGGGCCAGCGCCGTGGCCGTTCGTCTAATCAAGCCGTCAAGGTCCGCTGTGCCCATGTCAAGATGCGCCAGGCTTTAGACTTCCGAACGGAAACGGATAGCATCGGGGCTGGCGACCCTAAGAACAAGCAATCTGGATGCAAATTGGTTAGTCGCCTTCAAGAAACCAGCCGCTAAGGCCGGCTTTCTGTTTGTCACATAGCGCTTTATGTCCGGACCACTTGGGTGTTCGCAAGCGTTGTCGAAATGCATTCAGGTGCATTCGCGAGGCTGGATGTCGTGGACGAGGTGAGCGATGTGGCGCCAAGTGTCCTCAATGTCACGCTTCTGAGCTTGCCGCGTCTAGTGGGGCGTCGTGTCGAGAGGATGCAATTTAGGGATCAAGAGAGCACGACGGCTGACCTCCGTATCGTTACTCGACTTACGGGATCATGAATCGTCTCGCGTCAAGCACGAGCGCGGATGCAGAGGCTAATCTTCAATGCGGAATTAGGTAAGTCCCCTGGCGCTGACATAGAAGATCATCGACCTCGTCGTTTAGTGCGCGTGCTGCCCTTCGCCTTTCGCCGGATTGATAGTGCCGAACGATATTGCAAAGTGTGTGCCGCTCGTAACACTTACATAGTATTCCTCCGTTGAGGGCCGCCTTGTTTGACGGAGGCGAACGCTGCAGGTCCTAGGGGTAATCCTAGGAGAAGCGCTATGACGATTTCGAGGGCGGAGGTGATCACATCGGTCGAGCGGCGGCGCCGGTGGTCGCGGGATGAGAAGGAACGGCTAGTTGCAGCATCGCTCGAGCCCGGAGCCAATGTTTCCGAGGTGGCTCGCACGGCCGGCCTTCATGTGAGCCAGCTGTTCCGGTGGCGCAAAGAGCTTTGTAAGCACGGTGAAGCGAGTATAGCGGCCGTTCGTGCCGGTCGAGAGTCGGCCGTCTGTGCCGCCGCGGGAGGTTGCCGAAGCCCCTTTGGCGACGACATCGGGGCGTCGACGGAAGAGCCAAGGCATCATCGAGATTGATCTTGGTACCGGACCCCGCATCCGGATCGATGGCGAGGTTGATGGAGTGCGCATTCCAGGGATGGTGATGGAGACGCGCTGCGTCGTGTTCTCGATGCTTTGGTGCGCCGATGATTCCGGTTCCGGCGGGTGCGCGAGTGTGGCTGGCGACCGGCCACACGGATATGCGCCGAGGCTTTCCGTCCTTGGCGCGCCAAGTGCAGGAGGTGCTGCGCAAGGACCCGCTCAGCGGTCACCTGTTCGTCTTCCGTGGTCGCCGAAGCGATCTTGTGAAAGGTGATCTGGCACGGTGTGCTGCAGAGCATGAAGGAGGTGAATATCCGAATTTGATGCGTACAGCTTTATGAGAGATGGAGGACGGCCCTCCTGCATCGGTGTTCCAGGCGCAGGTGCAAAACCACGACACTGTGGCTTCGTTTAAAAGGCGCGGTCATCAGCAAGTGTTGCAAAAGTCCCGGGTTTACGGGGCAGGTACGTATCCAGAAGGCGAGCGAAAGCAAATCTTCCGATGACGCGTCGAAAATTACTAAGGCGTCGCCAAAATCAGGGGCGCGTGCCATCCCTGAGATCAATCCGTGAGACGCCTGGATTACTGCGCGGATGGCGACCGGCGTTTAGGGGACGCGATCTGGATACAGGCTCTTGTAGAGAACTGCAGGAACCAGTCGTTGTGATGCCAAGGGAGAAGTTCAAGCGGCGCACACCGCGAAGCAAGCTGCTGCTCGACGACATGCACGCCTGGCTGCTGCGCGAGCGAGAAACCCTCTCGCGCTCTTCCGAGGTCCTGAAGCCTATGAATTACATGCTCAGGCGCTGGGCCGACTTTGCGCGCTTCCTCGACGATGGCAGGATCTGCCTCAGCAACAATGCCGCCGAAAGAGCGCTGCGGCATCGCCTTGGGAAGGCGCAATTGAACCTTCGCCGGCAGCCTGCGCGGCGCCGAACGCGCCGCCATCATGCTGACGATGATCACTACCTGTCGTCTTAACGATGTCGATCCCAAAGCCGGGCTTGCCGACGTCCTCGCCCGGATCGTCGATCTTCCCGCTTCGCGTCTGCACGAACTGCTGCCCTGGGAATGGAAGCTCCCGCGCCAAGCCGACGAACCTACCGATCAGCAAGCTGCCTAACCTTCACGCAGCGCTATCATAGCGCTACCCGGCCCCCGCGCGCATGCGTCAATCAGGCGACCTTCGTCGTCTTTCAATTACCCACGAATGCTTTATTCGATTGCGGTAGCCCTGATCGAAAAATCTTGAATCGGATGAATCGCTTGTGATTCATTGTCGAGCACCTGAATCGCGACGGCGAGGTGCCTTGATGTGTTCAAGTGGAACGACATCTCGTTGGTCGGCCGGCCCGGATGGTCGCCAGGATGATGGTGATGAAAGCGCCGTCGAACACTGGACGGAGCGCGAGATCGACAAGACAGCTTTCAAGGATGCTCGTCTTGGTCAACGATTTGGCGAGCTGTTGAAGCAAATTGGTGACGGTATGGGCGGGAGCATACCGTTCGCGCGTCAGGACTGGGCGAACACGAAGGCGGCCTACCGCTTCTTCGCCAACGAGCGCGTGGAGGAAGCCGACATCCTCAGCGGCCACTTCGCCGCCACACGCGCACGTTACGATGATTGTACAGGCCCAATTCTCCTCATTCAGGACACGACGGAATTCTCCTATCAACGCGCGAACACGAGCGCCATTGGCCTAACCAAGAGCGTCAACAGCGGTCGGAACAAGGACGGTCGTTGGCGCCATCACACGGTCTGCGGAATGCTGATGCATTCCAGTCTCGCTGTGACTGTCGAGGCTTGCCGCTGGGATTGGCGGCGGTGAAGTTCTGGACACGAAAAAAGTTCAAAGGCAGGGCGCAGCTCAAGAAGAAGATCAACCCGACCCGCGTTCCGATCGAGAAGAAGGAGAGCGTTCGCTGGCTCGACAATCTCAGGCAATCGATCGAGCGGCTCCGACAGCCGGAGCGTTGCATTCATATCGGTGACCGTGAAAGCGACATCGACGAATTGTATTGCCTGACGCAAGAGCTTGGCGCTCACTTCCTTGTCCGCGCCTGCGTCGATCGGCTGGCAGGCGATGGCGGTCATACGATTGCAACCGAGATGGAAGAGACCAGCGTCAAAGGCTTGCATTACATCGACGTGCGCAACGACAAGGGCGAGACGACGAAGGCCGCGCTGGAAATCAAGTTCAAGCGGATCGCGGTCTTGCCTCCCATCGGGAAGCAGAAACATTATCCAGCCCTCGACCTTACTATAATCCATGCCACTGAGCGCGGTACGCCAAAGGGCCGTAAACCGATTGAGTGGAAGCTCATCACGGACCTAGCCGTCCGCAGGCGCTCGGAGGCAATCGAGAAGATCAACTGGTACGCCATGCGGTGGAAAATCGAGGCGTTCCACAAGATCCTGAAATCGGGTTGTAAGGCGGAAGACTCAAAACTCCGGACCGCGGAGCGACTTGCCAATCTAATGGCAGTCTTCTGCATTCTCAGCTGGCGCGTCCTCTGGCTCACCATGCTCAATCGCCTCGCCCCAAACGCGTCACCGAAGCTCGCACTGACAGACACCGAGATCGCATTGCTCGATCAACTCATCAGCGGCGCCAGCCATCGACGATGTCGGCCTGGAACCCTTGCATTTTATCTTACCAAACTTGCACGATTAGGGGGCTACTTGGCCCGGGCAGCCGATCCGCCACCGGGAAATGTTGTCATCTGGCGCTGTCTCTCGAGACTCACAGATATCAAACTCGGTGCCGAAATTGCAGCGGCTGGAAATGTGGGTAATTGAAAGCTTCGTCGTATGCGTACCTTACATACGAGATTGTGACGTTAGGTTTGCGTTCGCAACCACTTGCGTACGGTAGTAGCGCATGCTGTTTATCGCAACGGCGACGTTCGCCTGACGTTCGGTGCCCGCCAAAGTCTCCGAGCACGAGACGAGACGGGTACTGCTACGTATGTGAGTCTTGTATTGGAGAAGAGCATATGCGGCTCAATATCACATGTCTAACGAGACTGTCTTCCTTGCTTTTAGTGGCAAGCGTAAGCACGACAGCGAAGGCCGGCGAGCCTTCTGCAAAATATGTAGACGTGCTAAGTGCCCTGCGGGCCGGCAAGGTAGTAACGCTAATACTAGATCTCGATCGTTGCACAACCGTTGATGGCGGTCAGCCCGGACCAGCCATGCAAGGTGGTCTGATTATCAGCGCCTTCAGGGTTAGCGCGCAGAACGGAATCAGCTTCGCCAATGTGCATCAAACCTTGGACGACTCAGGACACCCTGTTACCGAATACATCCGCCACAGCCTTAACCGCGAAGGCAAGCTCAAGGTAAAGGCCTCAAAGTTGGTTGCTGGCGCGGCCGAAGCCGTGATCCAGGGTGAATTTGTCTGCGAGCTGCCAGACGGCGCGAAGTTCCTTTGGTAAGGGCAATAGCCGCCGTCGAGGGGCCGAGCTGCCGTTCGGCATCGGCCACCCGGGGCGTCAGCAAAGAAGCGCAACAGAGATCGTGATCGGCGCGATCTCAAGAGATTTGCTGACCGGAGCAGATGAGAACGTGGTTTGCAGCTCGACTTACCCGTTCGGAGTCGACTGCCGCTGACTGGTCGCAAGCCGGAGACGCGAAGAGCCTCGCCATCACAAAGGCCGAGGTGTGGAGCAGCCAAGAAATGAAAGCTCAATTGCGCTCGAGTTGAGCTCCGCGTTGTTACCATTTGGCTAAGCGTCACCGAGTCAACCTAAGGAAGTTACGGCTGGAATGAAGAACGTTTGGATTATATCGGCGATCGTCCTCGCCCTCGCGCTGGCGGCGACGTCTTTCGTCTACGTCGCAAGACAGCATCTCAACGCCGATGCACTCGGAGCCGGACCATCAAGTCCTTGCGTCGGCGACCCTAATGGATGTGAAGATCTTGCTCCATATCCATTTGGCCAGTATGTTTGCAACAGTTACCCGGGGGCGTGCCGACACTAGGGGGGCCGCTTACGCAGAACGTTGTGGTCAGAACGTCGCGAGTGCCGGGCCAGTGCGCCTTGCACTAGGCGGCGCAAGGCGCCATGCTAAACGTTCGCAGGAGTATATATCCCGAGATGGTAGTCAGGCTCACGACATGGGTGATGGAACTCTCTCGGGGAAAACTGCTGGTCGAAGCCGGCCTCATCGCTCCAAGCGGTAAAGGAATAGATTGATCTCATCGTCATGGCAGGAATTGATTGTAAGACCGCATGTCCGTCTCTGCCGGTGGGGTCGTTCGCCCTACACTGCGTGTCCGAGGTTGCTTAGGTCCGAGCCGAGGCGCCGTGGCGGATTATAGGGAAGCATTTGTTGGAATCGTGTCGCCAAACTGAGAAATGCCGTCGCGATTGCGGAGGCAGGCTGGGAGGGAGGGGTTCGCTTCTTCGGTGAAGTCGATGCTTCGGACGTTAACGTGCGCCGTATTGTATTATAGTGTGGATTCGCCAGCCGGTTTAATCGCATCCACTTCTGTTACGAGGCCGGCCCGACGGGCCATGGCCTTTATCGTCTGATCCAATCGCTCGGCCACGAATGCACGGTGGTGGCGCCATCCACCCTGATCGCCGCGCGACAGAGAGAGCTCGGATCGTCGCCGAGAGTCTGTTGCCCGGTGCTCAGGTGTCCGAGGTGGCGCGCAAGCACGGAGCGACGCGCTGGCAGATCTACGATTGGCGAGGGGGTTGCGACAGCGAGACATGTTGCCGCCGTGCGAAGCGTCGCAGCCGACATTCGCGCCGCTGGTCGTGGAAGGTGCGTTGGAGGAGCGTCAGGTTCCGGCGATCAAGCTTGAGATCGCGATCGGCGATGTCGTGCTGCGGACGGATATGGCCATTGATGCCGAGCAGCTGTCCCGGGTAATCCGTGCGGTGCGAGCGTCACGATGATCGCGGCTGGTGCGGATTTGCAACGCGGCCGATCGACTTCCGCGGCGGCCATGATGGGCTTGCGACGGAGGTGCAGGAGATGCTTCGTCTCGACCCGTTCCTCGGCGCGGCCTTCGTGTTCCGATCGAACCGAGGCCAACGATTGCGGACGGCGTGATGCGGATGTCGCGGGCGATGTTCGCGGCCTTTTTCGAGGGGCTGGATTGGAGGTTAGTCCGTCCGGAAGAAGCACGGCGCCCGCAGGCGGCGGGACAACTGCGGCAGAATGACTCGAAAGCTACTTTGAACGTAGCAGGCGCGGCCGCGATATGCTCGAAATAGCGCATGAGCATCGCGGCGCTGCGCGACGATCCGCGCGATCGAGGCGTACTTATTGTCGATGCTCGTGCCGCCAGGCGAAGGTCGATCTGGATGCGCTGGCCGGAGGGGAGCGTGGCCGTGTCGTGTTTTAGCGCGGCGCAAAGCAGCGACGCGAACACAGTCGGGATCAATACCGCCCTGCCGCAAGGACGATTCGGAATGGACACTCTGATTGACATGAGCACTGGTGGTCATCAAAGCGAATGTCGTGATCTGGGCCGACCTATGGCGTTCATGAAAGCGGGGGATAGTCCAAGCAAAGCGCCCAGAACTTGCTGGGCTTGACTTGACGTTCCAAGTTCGCTCGTTCTAATTTTGTTCTCCTGGGGTCCGATTCTGCCGGTCCGTCCCTTTTCAATGACAACAGCAGCGCCACGATCCGGCCAGGAACCATGCACGAGATCATCTGTCCCCACTGTGACAAGGCCTTCAAGGTTGATGAAGCCGGTTACGCGGACATCCTGAAGCAAGTCCGTGACGCGGATTTCGCTCAGCAGCTCCACGAACGGTTGGAGCTGGCCGAGCGTGACAAGCAGAGCGCCGTTGAATTGGCCAAGGCCCAGGTAAGCAGCGATCTGCAGAAGACCACGGCTGCTAAGGACGCTGAAATCCAGGAATTAAAGTCCAAGCTTGAGGGGAGCGGCGTTGCCCAGAAGCTCGCGGTTGCTGAAGCGCTCAGCGCCGTCGAAAAGGAGCGGGATAGACTCGCGAACGCGCTAGCTGAGTCCGAGCGCGAAAAGAAGGCGGCCTCGGAGCTTGCTGACGCGCTCCTGGCGAGCGAGCAGCACAAGATTGCTACTGCCAAGGAAAGGGAGATCCAGGATCTGAAGGCGAAGGTTCAGGCAGTTGAGCTTGAGAAGAAGCTCGCCGTGACTGAAGCGGTAGGTGCCCTCGAAAAAGAGCGTGATGAGCTGAAAAGCGGCATCAGTCGAGTACAGCTCGAAAAGCAGCTCTCCGAGCAATCGTTGAAGGATAAGTACGAAACCCAGATCAAAGATCGCGACGACGCCATCGAGCGTCTCAAGGATATGAAGGCCCGCCTCTCGACCAAGATGGTGGGCGAGACCCTCGAGCAACACTGCGAGACTGAGTTTAACCGGGTCCGGTCGATGGCTTTTCCGCGCGCTTATTTCGAGAAGGACAACGACGCGCGGACCGGCAGCAAGGGCGATTACATTTTCCGCGACTCGGACGAGGCAGGCACTGAAATCATTTCGATCATGTTCGAGATGAAGAACGAGAGCGATAAGACCGCGACGAAAAGCAAAAACGAAGACTTTCTCAAAGAACTTGACCGGGATCGCATCGAGAAGGGCTGCGAGTACGCTATCTTGGTCTCATTGCTTGAACCGGACAACGAGCTTTACAATGCCGGCATCGTCGACGTCTTCCACCGCTACCCAAAAATGTATGTCATCCGGCCGCAGTTCTTCCTGCCTATGATTACGCTCCTAAGGAACGCGGCAGTCAATTCGCTGAAGTACAAAACCGAGCTTGCGCTCGTGAAAGCGCAGAATGTCGATATAACCCAGTTTGAGAACCAGCTCGAATCGTTCAAAACCGCATTCTCAAAGAACTATGATCTTGCTTCCCGGCACTTTCAGACGGCTCTTACGGAGATCGACAAGTCGATCGATCATCTGCAGAAGACGAAGGATGCCTTGATCGGTGCGGATCGCAACCTGCGTCTTGCCAATGACAAGGCACAGGACGTGACGATTAAGAAGCTAACTCGGGGCAATCCGACAATGGCTGCGAAATTTGCGGAGCTTAAGAGCGCGCCTGCCGAAGCCGCGGAGTGAGGCGGTCGAAGTATTGAGTCTGCGCGTAAAATCGTGTTTTCGAATTCACGATGTCACGGCCTGACTGAAGAAGGCGGGCCGTTAGCCGAAGATATGACCAAAAACAAGGCGACGATTGCCGCAATGGCGGCCGGCGGCGCGGTCGCAATCACATTGTCCTTAACTTGTCGTCCGTTAAGAAGCCGATTGTAGCGATGAGCGGTCGCTGGCGGCCGCGATGAAGGTGGTCAGGATCAGGCACCAAAGAGCCCTCAGCCAGGCGAGGACCCGGCGGAAGTTGTGACCGACGGCGGAGAGGATGACGTTAGCCGCATCGCCGGGGCGGCCTTTGAGGTAGCATCGGCCGAGGTGACCATCGGTCTTCAGGTGTCCGATGATGGGCTCGATGGCGGAGCGGCGGCGCAACTCGCGCTTGATGACACCGAAGACGCCGCGCTTCTGGCCGGAAATGAAGACGCGACGAGGATTTTGCGCGTCATGGCCGCGGTATCCCTTGTCGACATAGGCCCGCTCGATCGCACAGCCGGTGAGTGTCTCGGTGCGGTCGATGACGTCCCGCAAGGTGTGACCGTCGTACGGGTTATCGGGTAGCGCCCTGGCGTGCAGCACGAACAGGCCGCCTGGAGCACGGCGGTTGTTGGTGACGATGGAGGCTTTGACACCGAACTCGTAGGGTGCGGCGGCCTTGCCCTTGCCGATGCACTCGACCTCTGGAGCATGGAAGGAATACAGCTTCCAGCCGCGCTGGCGCTGCTGCTGCGAGCGGATCTGCGAGGCCCTGCCGAGCGGCAGGGCGAAGGCGTTCTCGAGCACGGCCTGACCTTCGATCTTGCGGCGGATATCGCGGATGATCCGGCCCAACCGGCTGCGCAGGATGCGCAACTGCCGCTGATGCCGCTTGAATTGCTTGGCGTGGGCGTAGCGTCCCGCCATCATCGCCGCGGTCTTGGCAATGCGAAGATAGGACTGCCGCAGCTTGACCCCGTGCTTCCTCGCCAGGCGGTTGAGCCCCTTGATTGCCGCGTGCAGCAGCTTGGCATCGGTCGGGAAGGTGATGGCCTTTGGCTGCACCGTGGTGTCGACTGTGACCCGCTTGAGGTCCTGGCTGCGTAACGCGCCGGCCTCGTGCGCCACCCGCAGGCTCTCGGCCAACAGCAGCTCCAGCTTGTCGCCGAGCCGCTTGCGCCAGTGGCTCAGGTCCGAGCGCTCGTGCGGGAAGGCGTGCTGGAAGAACTCTTCGCCGGTGAAGTACTGGAAATACGGGTCGTGGACCCAGCGCTCGCACACCCCCTCATCGGACAGGCCGTAAATGTGCTTGAGCAGCAAGAGCCCGATCATGAAGCGGGTCGCGATGCCCGGCCGACCGTTCTCGCTGTAGAGCGGCGCGATCTCGCCGTCGATCCAGTCCCAGTCGACCTTGCCGGCGAGCTGAACCAGCTCGTGCTTCATGTTGATGATCTGGTCCAGCCTGGCCCGGAACAGATCGCCCGATCCCGTCGCTTTGGGCTTCTTCGGTCGCATCGCCACCTCCGATGCGAGGACGGAATCATGACTGGCGATTCGATGGAATCCTCAAAACGAAATTGCAGGGTTCCGATGCCCGAAGCATCAAAACCCTGCAATCCCAAAACAGGCAACAACGAATAATGCGATCCCAGCTCAGTCGTTTAGCCGCTCTTCACGGACGACTAACTTTTGCGACGAACTGCGCGAGTAGCGGCTTGAGGTGCGTACCCTGGGCGCCCGCAACAACCGACCTACTTGAGCCCTGAGCAGAACCGCTGAATGCGTGCACAGGCATCAAGGAGAACCTCGGTCGAGGTCGCATAAGACAATCGGAAATTCGGCCCCTGGCCGAACGCGGCGCCATGCACGACCGCGGCGCCTTCCTCCTCGAGGAGTGCCGCGGCAAAATCCTCGTCGTTCCGGAGGAACTTACCGGAGCGGGTGCTCCTTCCGATCGCGTCTGCACAGGACGGGTAGACGTAGAAGGCCCCGTCGGGAACCGGGCATTTGAGATGATCCGCCTCGTTCAACAACGACACGACGAGATCGCGCCTCTCCTTGAAGACAGAACGACTCTTGGCAATGTAATCCTGCGGGCCGTTTAGCGCTTCGACAGCCGCCCATTGCGCGATCGAGCAGGCACCCGACGTCTGCTGGCTCTGCAGCTTTTCGAGCTCCTTGATCAGCCTCTCGGGCCCACCCGCGTAACCGATGCGCCAACCGGTCATCGCGTAGGATTTCGAGACGCCATTGACCGTGAGGACTCGGTCGCGGAGAGCCGGCTCGACCTGCGCCATGGTGGTAAAGACAAAATTGCCGTAGGTGAGATGTTCATAGATGTCGTCCGACAGCGTCCATACGTGCGGATGCCGGACCAGCACCTCGGAAAGAGCCTTCAATTCATCGCCGCTGTAGGCGGCACCGGTCGGGTTCGACGGCGAGTTCAGAATCAGCCATTTCGTGCGCGGTGTAATGGCCGCCTCGAGCGCCGCCGCGGTCACCTTGAAACCGTCAGACAGACAAGTTGGCACAAAACTGGCCTGCCGCCAGCAAACAGGACGAGATCCGGATAGCTGACCCAATACGGCGCGGGAATGATGACCTCGTCGCCCTTGTTGAGCGTCGCAAGGAGCGCGTTGAAGATCACGTTTTTGCCACCCGTCCCGACGATGGTTTCGCTCGGCTTGTAGTCGATCCCGTTCTCCCGTTTGAACTTCGCGGCAACTGCCTCCCGCAGCGCCGGCACGCCGGGCGTACCTGGGTACTTGGTCTCGCCCCTATCGATCGCCGCCTTGGCGGCCTCCTTGATGTTGTCCGGCGTATCGAAGTCGGGCTCCCCGACGGAGAGGAAGACGACATCACAGCCGGATTTCTTCAGTTCGCGCGCCTTGCGCGTGACGAAGATAGTGGCGGAGGGTTGAATGCGCTCGAGCGCGTCGGACACGAATGACATCTTGCTTTCCTGGAAAAATCCTTTGATTAGGGCGCTGACGATAGAATCAGCGCCTCTCTTTCGCGTAGCGTTCCTTGGTCGCATCGTTCGGTGGATATAGACCGTCGAGCAATGCTCCCGCCTTCACCTGATCGTAGACCCACTCCTCGAAGCGATCTTTCTCGAAGGCTTCGACCGCAACGGCTTCTGCGATCGCGGCCGGCACGACGACGGCACCGTCGTCGTCCGCAACCACGATGTCGCCGGGAAATATCGTAACGCCGCCGCACGCCACCGCGACCTGCGTGTCGGCACAGAAGAACTCGGACGGCGAGGGCGGCGCGGTGGTGCCGTCCGCCCAGATCGGCCAATTGAGTTTCTTCATGCCGACGAGGTCGCGTATCGCTCCGTCGGTGACAAGACCTGCGATGCCTCGCGTCTGCATCCGAGCGCAGATGATGTCGCCGAACACGCCGGCCGACCGCAGCCCCATCGCATCCACGACCACCACGGCGCCGGCGGGAATCTTCTCCATGACCGTGCGCGGCGACGTGGGGCCGGCTACGGCCATGGTCGTCGTGATATCTTCGCGCGCCGGCACAAAACGCATCGTGTAGGCCGGCCCCGCGATGCGCTTCTGCCCTTCCACCAGCGCCCGCGGTCCGCGCAGCGAGACACGGGCGAAGCCCTTCTGCCGAAGGACAGTCGAGACGGTCGCGACGGCCGTCTTTTCGAGGGTTAGCAGGGCCTCAGTCGAAATATTCGTCATCGCCGCTCTCTTTCGATCATGAAGCTTCGCGGTCGCGGTGGCCGTAAAGACGAGCGGCCGCTTCCTGCGACAGACGTCCTTCGAAGACGTCCCTCTCGATCAACGCCGCCGGTCGTTCCTTCGGGTTGCCGAGACCACCACCGCCGGGCGTATGGATCACCAGCCGGTCGCCCGCCTCGATCGTCTGAAGCCCCTTGCCGGCGATCGGCCGTCCGGACGCGAGGCCGACATAGCCCGCCCCGCCGTTCTCGCCGCCCAGGCGTCCTCGCGCCGGATTCTTGACGCGCTCGAAGGCGGCGCTGAGCCGGAACGCGGTGCCGTCGGCGTTCTCGACCTCGATGATTTGGCCGAGACCACCGCGCGTGCGCCCCGGACCGCCGCTGTCTATGCGGAGCTCCTTGCGCCAGAACACGAAGGGGATCTGCGTTTCCGCGATCTCGATTGGCATGCACTGGATGCCCGTTGGGAACGCTGTCGCCGACAAGCCGTCCTTTGTGAAGCGGGCTCCCATACCGCCGCTGGTGGTAACCGTCAACGAGTAGTTGCGCCCCTTGCGCTCTCCGACTGTGAAGGTCCCGCGCAGTGCGATATTCCACATGCACGAACTGCCCTCGGCGGGGATGCGCTCCGGCAGGATTTGCAAGAGGCAGCCAAACACCAGATCCGGCAGCATCTGGCCGATCACGTGCCGCGCTCCGACGGGCGAGGGCTTCCTGGCGTTGACGATGCAACCCTCCGGCGCGAGGACCTTCAACAGGGACAGAGATCCGGCATTGTTGGGAATGTCGTCAGCGATGGCGCAACTGATGGCGAAGGACGTGTAGGCGGTCGCGTAAGTCAAGGGAACGTTGATGCCCTTAATCACCGCGGGGGCGCTGCCGGCAAAGTCGACAACGATGCCGTCCTCGTTAATCGTCAGTGCGGCCCGGAGCGTCAGCGGCTCGTTGTAGCCGTCGACGATCATCTCGTTTCTCCAAGTTCCCTTCGGAAGCGACACGATCTCCTTAAGCACCGCTTGGCGGGAGCGCTCGAGAATGAAGTCGGCGAGCTCCGAAAGATCATCGAGGCGAAACTCTGTCATTGTCTCTTGAAGCCGCCTGACGCCGACATCGTTGCACGCCGCGAGCGAGTAGGTATCCCCGATGGTGTCGACCGGAAGCCGCGTGTTAGCTTCGATCACCGCCATGAGCGTCTCGTTGACCGTGCCGGCGTCGATTAGCTTGATCAACGGAATGTAGAGACCTTCCGCAAATACGTCCGGAGCTTCAGTCCCCGCGCCCAGCCCGCCAATGTCCATGAGATGGCTGGTGCAGGCGAACAGAGCGACACACTTGTCTTTGTGGAAGCAAGGCGTGACAACGACGAAGTCGTTGAGGTGGCCGGTTCCGAGCCACGGGTCGTTGGTGATATAGGCGTCGCCCGGCTTCATCGTTGTGGTCGGAAAGCGACCCAGAAAGTGTTTCACGGACTCTGCCATCGTGTTCACGTGGCCCGGCGTGCCGGTCACGGCCTGCGCCAACATCCGGCCGTAAAGGTCGAATACGCCGACCGAGACGTCGCCGCAGGCGCGGACTAGTGGACTGAAGGCGGTGCGGATCAGAATCTGCGCCTGCTCCTCAACGAGGGCCAGCAGACGATTCCAGAGGACTTGATGGTGGATCGCGGAATTTAGATTTCGGGTTTCGACCGCCTGTTCCGAGGCGGCGATCCGCTGCATGACGATGCTGCCGTCCCCGTCGATGGAGGCGGAGAAGCGTGATGTGATGAAGGTCGTGGTCTCGTCCTCCACGATGAGTGCCGGGCCGCGGATGGTCAATCCATTTGCCATCTGCGAACGATTGTAGGCGGGGACAACGATGGACTTCGAGGCCGTGCCATCAAAGACCTCGCGCACGCCTGCATCCGATGGCTCGCCGATGTTCCAAATGAGAGCTGTCGGTTCGACGGATTTGCGCGTCGTCGAGACAGTCACCGACCAGCTCAGGACCTCGATGGCAGCGCCCGGAATGAACCGGGTGAAGAGGCGTCCGTAGAGATCCTCAAACCATTCGCGCAGCACGGTGCCCGTCAGAGGCTTGGACCGGTCCGGCAGGACAACCGAGATTTCATGACCCTGGCCCACGTAGCGCATGTGCGCCACGCAACGCTCGACGAGCTCTGCGCCCTCGGTCTTCACCAGGGCGATGGTGTCGGCCGCCAAGGCGTCGAGAAAAGCGCCGATCTCGGCTGGATCGACGGAAGCGAGATTGACGTGCTTGCTCCGGATCAGTTCAAAGGAGATCGGCGCCTCTAGGAATCCGACCGCCGAGCCGACGCCCGCGTTGCGCGGCACGACCACCTTGCGGATGCCGACCTTCTCGGCAACCCAAGCGGCGTGCAGTGGGGCCGCACCGCCGAATGCGATCATCGTATAGTCGGCGATGGGCTCGCCGCGTTCGGCTGCGTGCACGCGGACCGCGCTCGCCATGCTTTCGCACACGGTCTCGGTGATGGCGAAGGCCGCCGTTTTGCTCGAAAGGCCGAGCTTCTTGCCAACGGCGGCGTCGAGCGCACGGGAGGCTGCCTGCGGATCGAGTTGAACTCGTCCGCCCGCGAACGCGCCGGGATCCAAGAGCCCTAGCGCGAGGTCGGCGTCGGTCACTGTCGCCCCGGACCCACCACCCGGGTAACAGGCCGGCCCCGGCTGCGAGCCCGCGCTCTGCGGACCGACGGTGACCCTGCGGAGCCGGTCGACGCCTGCGATGGATCCGCCGCCCGCTCCGATCTCGACGAGCTCGACGGCTGGGATCCGCAGCGGCAGCCCGCTGCCCTTCATAAAGCGGTGCGTCCGGTCGACCTCGAACGAGTTGGCGGTGACCGGCTCGCCGTCCTGAATTAGGCAGACCTTTGCGGTCGTACCGCCCATATCGAAAGAGACGACCCGCTTGTCCCCAAGCCTGCGGGCGCGCTGTGCGGCGTAGATCGCTCCGCCCGCGGGGCCGGACTCGACCAGCCGGATCGGATAGCGTTTGGCGGTCTCGATGGAAGTCAGACCGCCTCCGGACGTCACTAGGAAAAGCCGACCGGTGAAGCCCGCTGCCGTGAGCGCCGCCTCCATCCTTTCAAGATAGCCGTTGATGAGCGGCTTCACGTAGGCGTTGGCGGCCGCTGTTGACGTGCGTTCGTACTCCCGGATTTCCGGGCAGACGTCGGACGACATTGTGATCGACAGGTCGGGCATCTGCCCGGCGAGGAAGCGCGCGGCCTTCCGTTCATGCTCCGAATTCGCATATGAATGCAGGAAAGCGATCGCCACGCTCTCGACAAGGCTTTTCCTGAGTTTGTTGACGATTTCGGCGAGCTCCGCGAGATCCAGTTCGAGCTTGACGTCGCCCTTTGCGTCGATGCGCTCGGCCACGGTGTAGCGGCGCTCTCTGGGTATCAGCGGCAGAGGCTTGGTTAGTTGCAGATCGTACTGGTCGTAACGCCCCTCACTGCCGACTTCCAACACGTCGCGGAAGCCAGCGGTCGCGATTAGTGCCGTCTTCGCGCCTTTACGTTCGAGCACCGCGTTCGTCGCAAGCGTCGTGCCATGGATGAAGACGTCGACTTTCGAGAAGTCGAGGTTGACCGTCGCGAGAAGCTGCTTCGCGCCGTTCATCAACCCGACCTCGGGCTGCGCAACCGTAGTGAGGACCTTGCGGGTGACCCTGCCGAAGGGGCCATCGAGCACCACGTCGGTGAACGTGCCGCCGATGTCAATGGCAAGGCGGGTTTCGATCTTCTTGGTCAAGGAATGTCTCCGACAGATCCGGTGCTCATATGAGAAGCGACTTCAATGATTCCGCTTTCCGTCCGCACAATCCGACGAAGCGGTCGAATTCGTCATTGGTCAGCGTAGGCGATTTTTTGCAGTTGAGATTAAGCGTTCCGAAGATCGAGCCGTCGTGCCGATACAAAGGGAACGCAACTGTGCGCCATCCCATGACGAACTCGTCTTCCATCACGCTGTAGCCGCGTTTGCGCGCGGCCATGATCTCGGACTTGATGACTGCTTTATCGGTCTGCGTCGCCTCTGTCTGTGCGACCGGCTTCAGTTTCGCCAAGTAGGAGGTGAGCTCGTTTTCGGTCTTCTGGCCCAGCAGCACGCGACCGGCCGCGGTGCAGTAGGCGGGAAACCGCGTGCCCACCCCTAGCGATCGCGACATCAGTTGTTCGGGCATCGTGTAGGCGACGACGAGCACCTCTGCGCCGTCGAGGACGCCGACCAGACAGGATTGTCCTGTGATCCGCGAGAGCTCTTCACAGGCAGGCTGCAGCACCTGGGCGTGACCGCCGCTCGCAAGGTAGGACGTCGCAAAACGGACGACCTTTGGCGTCAGCCTGAAAGTACGACCCGAAGTCTCTGCATAGCCAAGCGTGGTCAGGGTGTGCAGGATCCTGCGGACGCTCGGCTTGGGAAGATCCGTCGCCCTTGCCAGATCGCTGATAGTCGGAGGCTCGCGATGATTGCCAAGTGTCTCGATGACGCTCAGGCTGCGCGATAGCACTTCGAGGAAATCGGGCCCGCGGCCCGCTGCCTGACGTCTTTCGGTGTCTTCGGCTCGCAACTTCGTCATATTGCATTCTCCGCGGCTGGACGGAAGCCCCGGGTCTCTGCCGCGTCGGCTACGACGATCTGCGGCGTGCAGTGATTCGGCAGGTGCCTGCATGGGTCGAAGCTGACGTCTGACAACCAGCCAAAGTCCATTTTGCGCTCGTGGCGTTCTACGAGATTACGGAGTTCACTCCTGGCGGGTTGTTGAGTTTCAGTTAATAACCAGGCCAAGCCGCGAGACAAGACTTGTCCATGCTTCTTGCGTCGCGGCGACCTCGGAGGCGGCATCACGACCAACGCTTGGCTTGCCGACGACGAAATTCTGCTTCATGATATTTTGCATCGCGCTGGTTGAAACGATCTTGGTAAAAGTCTTCTCGAGGATATCCGTTATCTCCGCGGGAAGCTTTGCCGGACCAAACAGGCCAATGAAGCCGCCTCGCCAATCGAATTCGGCAGGATAGCCCAGGTTCTTAAATGTCGGAATGTTTGCAAAGCCGTCGACTTCATCGGGCGATAGCATCGCCAAAGCTTTGACCGTACGGGCCTCGATTTGAGGCGCTATCGTGCTCATCGTGCCCATTGCGCAGGCCACTTGGTTACTCAACAGATCGTTGAGCATCGGCGCTTCGCCCTTGTAGGGCACATGAACCATCTCGAGCTTGTTATAGTCGGAAAATAGCTGCTGAAAAGCATGGCTCGTGGTGCCGGCGCCAAAAGTGCCGTATGCAAGTCTTTTGCCGCGAGCGTAGGCGACAAATTCTTCCATCGTGTTGGCGGGAGACAGGGCGGGGACCACGAGTGGCATCACGGTCCGGCCGAGCGAGCCGATCGTCGTGAAATCGTCCACCGCATCATAGAGTTTCTGGGCGGCAACGGCCGGCGCCTGTACAAGGCTCGACGAATTGAAGAGCAAGGTGTGGCCATCAGGGTTAGCGCGCGCGACCTCTAAAGAGCCAATCATGCCCCCAGCTCCCGCGCGGTTATCCACGATCACCGTCTGGCCAAGCTCGGTCGAAAGGGTTTGTCCTAGCGACCGAGACAGCACGTCGACAACGCCGCCGGCAGGGAATGGGCAGACCAACCTTATCGTTCTGGTCGGATAACTGGCAGACCGGGCAAAAGGCGCATTGGCCATGACGGCCGTCCCAATAACGCCGACGTGGAATAACCGTCGCGTAATCATGCTGTCTCCGCTCGTACGTTCAGCGTACATTTGTACGTAGTGGAGCACAGATTGCACGAGATCGTCAAACTCTAAAAACGTCGTCCCGTGCCCGCCCTGGTATGCCGACGTCGCCCGAGAATAGAATCTCGGAATCCATTTCCAGGATGAAGAGGCTGAGCGAAGTATCGAGATTACGCACAGTCCTCGCGCGCATGCCGACCTCCGCGCTGTTGGTAGGAGCGGCGATAGCGCAGCTTCTTCGCCGGTCGCTCAGATGCCGACACGATCTCGCTACAATTCCGGGATGCTGACGGAGAGGTTTGCGATGCGCCAGTCGCGTGCGGCCGGCGACAAGCTGTTCGTCGACTGCGCTGGCGACCGCGGGGGTGATCGAGGGATTCGCCGGCGAACGGCGCACCGCGCCGACATCGCGAAAGCGATCAACTTGCTGCTGAACCGGTGGGCCGCGTTCACCCGCTTCCCTCACCAACAACGCTGCTGAACAGCGCGAGGGTGTCGGCCGGCAGATGAAACTCGACCTTCGCCGGCTCAGACGCCGGTAATCACCGTGCTAGAGGGCGTCTACACGATCATCGAACCTGCAAGATGACCGATGATGATCCCAAAGCGTGGCTCTCGGACGTCCTGCGCGGCTACTTGTGCGTCCAGCCAACAGAGTCGCCGACCAGCTGCTGTGGAATTGAAGGCCTCTCAGCAAGCCATCGTCGCTCCCTGACGAGCGTTACCTGCGCTATCTGGGGTCTTCTGGATGCGCACAGAAAAATCACAGCAACGACGCATCAAAGAGCGGCCCCAGCGGAGCTTTCGATATCCGCCGATGCTTGCCTGAAGGCGCTCGCACGCTCTTTTTCTTAGATTTGCGACGTCTCCTTCAATGGCTTCGTCATCGGGAAGTTCAGTTCCGATAGCTTAAAAGGCCAAGATGAGTAGTTGTAGCAGAGCCACGTCTGAAATCCGCGGGCGAGATCGCATCATGAGCTCAGACCCGATAGCGTTGACACATCGCCAAATGATAGTATTATGCACTACTACCATCATCTTTGTGGAGCCTTTCGATGACCTCTGTGTCGACCCCCCAGCAATCTGAGGCCCTCATCGGCCTAACGATGCGTTTCGCTGAGCACGTTGCTTTGCTCAAGTTCGAGGAAATTCCCGCTGACGTCAGCAACAAGGCGAAGCTGATCCTGCGCGATGGCGTTGGTAATGAAATTGCTGCATCCGCTATCAGCGAGCCAGCAAATAAAGTCATCGAGCTTGTCAAAGAGTGGGCCGGCACGCCGCAGAGCACCATCATTGGCCATGGCATGAAAGTGCCGACGCCCAATGCTGCGCTCGTTAATGCGATGATGGGGCACGGAATCGAGCTGGACGACGCGCATGGCTCTGGATTGATAAAGGCCGGTTCCGTTCTCGTTCCGGCAGCCTTTGCAATTTCGGAACTGTCGGGCGCTTCAGGTAAAGACGTCCTCACGGCGGTTGTTGCAGGCTATGACGTGGCAATCCGAATCGCGAAAGCGATCAATCCCGGTCACCGCCAGCGCGGTTATCACACGACTGGAACCGTTTCAGCCATCGGTGCTGCTGCTATGTGCGCGAAGCTTCTGGGCTGCAATGCTGAACAGATCGCCTGGGCCATCGGATTGGCTTGCATGCAGTCGGCGGGCATTCAGTCATATCTCGACGATCCTTGCATGGCAAAACCCTTTAGCCCCGGTAAGTCCGCCTTTAACGGCGTTCTCGCGGCGATCATGGCGAGCCGCGGCTTCAGCGGTCCTAAGAAAGTGCTAGAGTCGCGCGAGGGCTTCTTGAATGCCTTCACGGACAGTGTCCGCCTCGACGACTTGCAAGACAACCTCGGCAAGCATTTCGCGATCATGGAAGTCGGATTCAAGCCACATGCGGCGTGCCGATATGCCCACGGCCCGATCGACCTCGCGCAGGATGCGTTCGCGCTCGACGGCGTGCGTCTCGACAATGTCGATCGTGTTACCGTTCATATGAGCGAGCTTGCGATTCGTCAGGCGTCAAAGCCAAAAGTTACCAACCTCAATGCGGCGATGGGCAGCACGCAATTTAGCATCGCGCTGGCGTTGGCCTCCGGAAAGAATGGCCTGAAGGAATATTGGGACGGCTACAAGCAGGCGGCTGTCCACGAGGGCATGGGGAAGATCGAGTTGCAGAAGGAGGCGGCCTATGGACTGGGCGGACGTCAGGCTCAGATCGACATCGCGCTGAAGAACGGCAAAGTCGTGACTCGCAGCTCCCTCGAGCCGAAGGGTGAACCGTCCAATCCTCTCACCTCCGACGAGCTGGAAGCGAAGTTCTTGGCGATGACGACTATGGTGATCGAAGAGAAGCAAGCACGTCGAATCAGCGACCTCATGATGTCGCTCGAAAAGCAACCCAAGGCCGATGTCGTTCCTCAAGCTGCCGTGGTGGATAATGGGCCGTCGCTTCGAGCAGCATAACGCAAACGTCGATCCGGTCATGCCGTCCGCAATGAATGCGGGCGGCGGAGATCAAATCCCGATCCGCTGCACATTTATGCGCGGGGGATCCAGTCGGGGGGGCGTGTTCCTGGACGACGATCTGCCGCAGGATGAAGTCCAACGGGCTGCCGTCCTGCTCGCGGCGTATGGATCGCCGGACGACCGCCAGATCGATGGTATCGGTGGCGCAGATCCACTGACCAGCAAGGCCGCCGTCGTGAAGTTGTCGTCGCGCCCGGATGCCGAGATCGAGTATACATTCTACCAAGTCGGCATTGATAATCCTTCGGTTTCGACAGGTGGCAACTGCGGTAACATGCTTGCCGCGGTCGGGCCGTTCGCTATCCGTCGCGGTTTGATCGATGCGGTCGAGCCAGAAACGATTGTGCGGATATATAACACCAATACTCGGCAGGTCGTGGTATCCCGCATTCCGGTTCGCGATGGTGAGCCGCTGTCAGACGGCGACTGCGCAATCGCCGGTGTGCCCGATACGGGGGCGCCGATCCGTTTAGATTTCGGCAATTGTGCCGGCGCCGTATCAGGCAAGCTATTGCCCACGGGGCGCGCTCGCGAAGCTATATCGATCGATGGCAAGACCATTGAAGTGTCACTGATCGACGCGGCCACACCATTCGTTTTTGTCAACGCGGTCGATGTCGGGGCAGTCGGCACCGAGTCGCCGGACGCGCTACGCATCAACGAAATGCTAATGTCCCGCTTGGAGCAGGTTAGGGGATGGGCGGCTGTTAAACTCGGTCTGGTGACAGATCAAGCCGAGGCCCGCACCAAAAGCCCAAACATTCCGCGTGTAATAATGGTCTCGCCGCCGAGGTCCTATTCGGCTATTGGTGGCCATGAGGTCGCGGCATCGGACATCGATATCTGCGTTCGGCAGCTCGCCATGCAGCGCCCCCACAAGGCGCTCGCCGTCACCGGTGCGGTGTGTACCGCAGTGGCCTGCTCGGTCCCGAACTCGGTAGTTGCGGCAGCCATCGGCAAGCCGTTGCAGAACGTCCGACTTGGCCATCCGAGCGGCGTGCTGCGAGTAGCCTCGAGTATCGCTCAGGGAGCAAGTGGCCCGATCATCGAGAGCGCGCAAATCGAGCGTACGGCACGGATCATTATGGATGGGGCCGTGTATATTCGCCGACGGAAGTTTGAGGAGCTGGCCGCTGCTCTGGCCAGAAAGATAGCTTGATGAGTGAGATGCAATCGCACGACGATGGCTTTGTTCCCCCCGCGCGCCAGGGGAAACCCCGCAAGCGAGGGATGACAGCGGTTATCGACTACGGTCCGGACGGCTTCGGTTGGACGGGAGAGCGAGGCGTGGCCGATCTGCTTGATTGCGCGGCCGAGTATATCGACTTCGCCAAGATCTATGCGATGAACGCACTGCTTTTGCCAAAACCGGTCGTGCAGCGGATCGTCAAACTGTACCGCGACTCGGGAGTGAACTGCTATTCAGGCGGCATTCTGTTCGAATATGCTTATCAGCGCAACGAAATCGATCGCTTCAGTAGTCATCTGTGTTCGATCGGCTTCACTTCTCTGGAGATTTCGGAAAATTACATCACGCTGAACGACAACGAGCGTCTTTCGTTCATCGAGCGCTTTCAGCGCCTTGGGCTTTCGGTTATCTACGAATTTGGGCGTAAGAACCCCGAGCAGCCGATGCGGATGGAAGAACTTGAAGGTCTCGTCACTTCGTTAACCAATCGAGGCGTCGACCATATTATCGTGGAGCAGTCCGAGATAGACATGGCTGCAAAAAGCGCGCCCGATCTGCTCAAGGCGCTGGCGGCCGCGCCTTGGTTCGAACGAATTTTGATTGAGGCTGATCCGTACCGCTACCCAAAACAACATGTCGGCCTGCTGCAGGATTTCGGCCCGGATGTCAATCTTGCCAATATCGCGCCCGGGCAGGCCCTGAGACTGGAGGGTTTGCGTCGCGGGATAGGTCGCGCTGTCAATTATTCCATTCTCGCCGAGTGATACGCTTAAGTCACAGCATCACTGCGAACAAAGTTCAGCGACGGCAAATGCGGCGCGCAGGAAATTGACGTTGTTTGCAACGTAGGGCCGAGTCCTCGGCGCATGAAGGTGGCGACGTGCTCTATCGTCGCCGCCATTCCGTGCTCCACGCTTGAATGCGTTAGGCTTAGTCGCCAGCTCGGCAGATCGCGCTGTGGTTATCTCCTTGCCAGCCAGGCTGTAGATCGTGTTATTGTCGGGTTTGGCCTCTCGCAGCATGCCGTCCACGATCTGACGTACGCACTCGGAATCTGCGGCGGCCAGCCGGTTTGACTGCGCGCGCAATGGGTGGCGGTCAGCTGCGGAACTTTTGCGAGTTCGTCCCCGTTTGCCAGATAGTGTGCTGGCCGTACTAGTGTCTCTGCACAATTATTATGACTCTTTGGAAGTGTCGGGATAGGCGCGGCCCATTTTGGCGCGGGCCCTGTCTGTCGTGAACATCCATTTGATGCGGGAGCGTGCGGCATTCCTCTGGCGTTCCCAAATGGCGATTTCGCGGCGCAGCCGCTTGGGGTCATCGATCCTGCGATCGAGGCACTGTCCCCGCAAGACGCCGATCTCGATCTCGACCATGTTGAGCCAGCTTGCGCGTTTGGGGGTGTAGTGGAACTCGAGCCGCCGCAAGATCCGTCGGGCTTCGGCAGGCGGGAACGCCTGATAGAGGGCGCCGGCAGAATGAGTCGATAGATTGTCCTGGACGACCCGGATGGTCTCGGCGTCGGATAATGGATGTCGACGAGCTCGCGCATGCATTGGGCGTAGTCTTCTGCCGCGCGCCGCTCGGTGACTTTGACCTTGCGCCAGGGACGATGCACGTCAAGCAGGACGAAGAGACTGACCGTACCGTTGCGACGATACTCGTAATCGTAACGTTTGAGCCGCCCGGGCTCGGCCGGGATTGGCTAGCGCGCCTCGCCGATGAGCTGCACCGGGCTTTCATCGAAGCACACCACCGGCCGCTCGGGATTGGACGGCTTGGCGTAAAGATCCAGCACGTCCTCCATGCGGGCGACGTATTCGCCATCGATCTGCGGAATGCACCACATGTCCTTGCGCCAGGGTTTGAGGTCATTTTCGACCAGGCGCCGCCGAACCGTCTCGTGCGACAGGCTCTTGTGCTCGGTGAGCTTGACCAGCGCACCTGCCAGCAGCTTGAGCGTCCAGCGGGCACGGCCCTCCGGCGGACCGGCACAGGCGGTGGCCACCAGCAAGGCTTCTTCCTTGCCCGTGAGTTTGCGCTCCGCCCCGGGACGCGGCTCTTCGCTCAGCGCCCGCTCCAGATTGCGTTCCACGAAGCGTCGCTTAGTCCGGTACACGGTCGAGCCGCCCACGCCGACACTTCTGGCGATCTCCTCGTCGCCGACCCCGGCATCGGCAGCCAGCAAAATCTGCGCTCGCTTGAGCTTGCGGGACGCATGCTTGCCGCCGCTGAGCAGGGTCTTGAGTTCGGTGCGCTCGACTTGGCTGAGTTTCCTTGATCGAGGCACGCACGTACAACTGAATCGGATGGCCGGCGTGAGTCCTTCGGCAAAAACCTTCACGCCCAAACAGGGGCAATACCTTGCCTTCATCCACCTCTATACGCGGCTGCACCGCAGGGCCCCGGCGGAAACCGACATGCAAGAGTATTTTCGCGTCAGCCCGCCTTCGGTTCACCAGATGGTGCTGACTCTGGAACGAGCTGGCCTAATCAGACGGCAGCCAAGGATACCCCGCAGCATCGAGGTCCTCGTTGATCCCAAGAGCCTGCCGGAGCTAATCTGACCGCCGGACGCGCAACACGTCAAAATCACTGTGCAGAGCCACTAGACCTTCCGGCTTTTTGGCTTCTCGTCGCAATGAGACGCGCTTGATCTGCGAGATTTGAAGCGCAACATTCTGAACTCGTCGACATGGCGGGAGATGTAAAGCAATTTGGAAACCAGGACCAGCAACCAGCGTTTGATATCATGTGAGATCTCGATCATGCTTTGATCTGCGACGAATGGCGCAAGACGCTCTTAGAAGCCAGCTGCGCTCTGAGTTAGCTCAGCAAAAATTGTATCGTACGCTTCACATGACCAACCGAAGTTGCTTTCCGTTTTAACAATGGGAATGCCGATGGGAGCATATGCATTGTGCTGGCGCTTACTCACGCTGCCGTCAAGGGACAGGGCGAGGTCAGCGGTACCGCACTTTGGCCGATAGCCCGCGGCCCTCCCATGGCCGAAGCGGTTCGGTTTCTTTGCCAGGATATACGACAATGCAATAGGGCGCATGCACTAGACACCTTCGAGGTTTCGGCAACCCCCTTCCGCATTGATAATGATGCGAGCAGAGCCAGAAGCAGGATCGCCCGCTTGCTCAACGCTCCTGTCGCTTCGCTGGCTGCGCAAGCACCCTTACAGATCCTGACCGCACTGATCGCCGACGTCTGCCTGTCCGGTTACACGGAAAGGAAGGACCTGCGCTTGCCGAGGACCGCACCAACCTGTCCGAGCCGGACTCAAAGCTGCACCAGCGATTTTAGGCAATCCACGACTACTCGGATTCGGAGTTCGTGAGGAGAACGTCGCGCCTTTCATGCCATAACGCCGGAGGACATTCAGCGGCGTCTATGCCAACGCGATGAAGGAAACCCACTGACCTTCCTACACCAACTAAGCGGCGCTGCTGTCGAGGTCGAACTTCACGACGGGAGCTCGCCGAACGTCGAACCGACACCTTCATCAACCTCGAGCTCAAGACGGTGGAGAATCCTGCTACTTCTCTGAATTGCAAGTCCAGGGCCAAGCCAATAGAGCAAATCTTCCTGGTATTTCCACGGCTTCCGCAACTTAAGCCGGACCAGGAGGCGGCGCAATCGCGCTTTGGCAGGTTTGTGAGCTTGCGGACCGGGTCGACGCCAGGATCGTGCTGTGGACCACGGGCGCGAACGTCTACCCCTACTATAAGCATCCGGCCTTATGCAGCTGCACCATATGCCCTATGACCCAAGCATGGCGTATTTCCGCCGCGAGCCGATCGCGGCGGATGACAGGATGGTGGATCTGGGTGGCAGAAAGTCAAAAAGGCGCATCCATTCGGCAACCGGTAATCCTAATCGACTCAGCAGTCTTAGCTCTGGTCAGCCTCGAGACGATCCGAGTTCGCGACTTGCTCATGATGGTGCGACGCATCTTCCAGCACGTATCGTGGTAGGGAGCTTTCATATCCTCGTGAACGCAGCGGACACTGTTCAGTTACACACCGCGCTGTCGCCGCAGAAGAAGAGAGCAAAACGGTCCCGTTCTAGGCCGCGCTCTTCTTGATCGATATCGATCATTGTAGCCGATGCTGCAAAGGGGACGTTGAGCTTCCGACCTATGTCGTAATGCTTCGACCGCTAAGGGGACGCAAATCGATCGTCCGCCCTTTCTCAATCATTTCCTCCCGCCTGATTTTCTCAACCCCCCATTGGCATGGGGCTTGCTGTCTCGGCATTGCGATCTGATCTTGATACGGAGCGCCTCAAACATGAGCCACGATACGTCAATAAAGCTATCCGAGCGCGAAAAACAATGCCTGCAGTTCGCGGCAGAAGGGAGATCGTCTTGGGCAATTGGGAGGGAACTGAAGATCAGCGAGAATACGGTCAATTATCATAAGAACGCCCTGCGAAAGCTTGCTACGAGGACCCGCGTCCAGGGTATCATCAAGGCGATACGCCTCAAGCTGATCCCAGATCCGTCGCAGGAAACGCGACGAGGATAAGGACTAGCGCGACGTCGAGCTTTTGCGACGTCCTCAAGTCCCGGGAATGTGAACCTCCTCCGATCCCCTGAGGCACGTTGCTCGCCAATGAGCCAAGCTTCGTCGCCCGGGAGATGCTGCTGACCCTTATCCCAAATCCGCTGAGGAGGGCCGTCGGCGGTGCGGACACGGAGAGCAGCAAAGCGGGCTGTCAGCCGACCTTTGGTCCCGCTGCGCCAGCTCACGGCTTTCCATTTGGCGCTGGCCAGCATTTGTTCTGCGCCAATCGACAAGATATCAGGCACGTGGTGCTTTCGTGGTTTCCCGCGGGCTTTGGTAATCGGCCAAATGAGCTTCACATCGACCGGGTACACTTTCAGGTGCCGAGGGATTCCGACAGCCCAGACCAGCCCGCGCTCTGTTAGCCCTAGTCGAAACGGTACGCTGAGACCGTATCCTGCACCGCCAGCACATATCCAAAGCGCACGTTGGCTGCTATCGCGCGGTCAATCTCGGCCAAAGCAATCTCCGGCTTGGACCGTGGCGTTCGATGTTCGACTGGCACGCGAGCGCGCTTCAAACGAGATACGTCGCTTGTCCAACTGTCAGGCAGAAAGAGACGTAACGCGACCATCACGGGCACTTCGCCGCTCGCAAGCGTCAAAGACACCAGTGTCTGGCAATTTGCCGTTTTACCGAGTGCCGAGGCGTATTGAGCCCCAACACCGACCGAGCGCTCACCCTTCTTGGGAAGTGAGGTGTCATCAATAACCAGCACCGCAGCCCTGCCGCCGACAAGTCGATCCGCCTGGTTGAGCAACTCTGTCCCCAGCGGCGTCGCGTCCCAGACACCGTCCGCAATGAAATGGTGCAACTGGTCGTAGGTGCTGGTGGCAAGGCGTTCCGCCATCGGCTGAACGCTCTTACGATCGCCGGGACCGATCAATCCCGCAACATACAGAGGACACATCCGCTGCCGGGTCTTATGACCCAGCCGGTCCAAGAACGGCATCAACCAGCGTTCGAGTTCGTCTTCCCATCCTGGCATGGTCAGCCCTCCAAGAGCCGACCACCCATGAATCATTGAAAAATTGATTCGGGAATCTTGAGGGTTCTGTGAGGTCGCGTGGCAGGCGCGAGCCGCGCGCTCGGTCGTGGGTGCGACCTCATAGAAGCCGGATTGAACGAAGCTGCGGAGTTGTGGGCGCTATGGGAATAGTGCAGCGGGTGCGGCTGCGGGGAAGGCGCGCCTGTGGTCGCCGGGCGTCGGCGAGACGTTCATCGGATGTGAGCGGCCGGATTGATCGGGCCAAGGGCGCGATCCAGCGAGCGATTTGCTGCGCTGGGATGCGTGGCCGAACGATTGGCCGGGTGTTCGGAGACGAGTGCGGCCACGGCGACTTCGGACGTTGCCACCGCGAAGGTGATCACAGAAGAGGTGGATGGTGCAGGCGCTGGTCATGACGTATCACAACGAAACGGATGGTCGTGGGCACGGGCTCGCGGGACGACATCGACGCGGCGCATGGTGCCGCCGCAATGCGGGCAGACGGGGATCTGACATGTGGTGAGGGGATCGTCGCCGGCTTCTTGATCAGTCGGCGCGTTGCGGACAGCAAGGAGTTGACGGCAGAGAGCGATTTTATCGTTGCGTCCGCCATTGGCGAGGAAGCCATAGTGGCGGATGCGATGGAAGCCGTCCGGCAGGGTGTGTAGCAGAAAGCGCCGAATGAACTCATCGGCATCAAGCGTCATCACTTTGGCTTTACGATTCTGCCGATAGTCCTTCCAGGGAAAGCTCACCTTGCCGTCGGCAAGCGAGATCAGCCGACTGTTGGCGATGGCGACGCGGTGCGTATAGCGGCCGAGATAAGCCAGCACCTGTTCGGGCCCGCCAAATGGTGGCTTGGCATAGACGACCCAGTCGGTCCGTCGAAGTTGATTAAGGCGCGCGGCGAATGCAGCGGGATCGGTGAGATGGGCGAGAGCGCCAAAGAAGCTCAGCTGGCCAGCCGCGTAGGCAGCTTGCAGCTCTTGCAGAAACAGGCGGCGGAACAGCCGGGAGAGGACGCGCACTGGCAGGAAGAAGCCGGGCCGGCAAGCGACCCAGCGTGTGCCGTCGAGCGAGGGTCCACCGCCCGGCACGACGCAGTGGATATGCGGATGGTGTTGCAGGGTCTGGCCCCAGGTATGGAGGACGGCAGTCACGCCGAGCTGAGCGCCGAGATGCTTGGGGTCGGCTGCGATGGTGGTGAGCGTTTCGGCTGCGCAGCGGAACAGGATGGCATAGACGACGGCCTTGTTCTGGAAGGCGATCCCTCCGGCGAGGGCCGGCATGGTGAAGACGACGTGGAAATACGGTACGGGAAGGAGTTCAGCTTGCCGTTCGGCGAGCCATTGCGCGCGCGCCGCGCCCTGGCACTTCGGGCAATGCCGATTGCGGCAGGAGTTGTAGGCAATGCGTGTGGCGCCGCAGTCATCGCACTGCTCGACGTGGCCGCCGAGCACAGCCGTCCGGCATGCCGTGATCGCGCCCATGACGCGCCGCTCGACGCGGCCCAGATGCTCGGCACGGGCTTGTCGAAACACTTCGCCGTGGCGGCGGAAGATATCCGCCACTTCCAGAACCGGAGCCATGGCGCCCGCTCAGCCGGGCGGCACGACCTCCAGGTGGAGCCGGTCCAGCGGACTTGGCGTATTGCTGATGGTCTTGGTGGCGACCTGGGTATAGCGCGCCGTGCTGGCCAGGCTGGCATGGCCGAGCAGCACCTGGATGATGCGCACGTCGGCCCCGCTCTCCAGGAGATGGGTCGCGAATGTGTGCCGCAACGTGTGCACCGTCACCGACTTGCTCAAGCCGGCCGCCGCACAAGCTGAACGGCAGGCGGCGTGCAGCACGTTCGGGACGAGCGGACGCTCGTCGTCGCGGCCGGGAAACAACCATCGCTTTGGCCGAGTGAGCCGCCAATACGTCCGCAGAATCCTCAAAAGCTGCGGCGAGAGCATAACGTAACGGTCCTTGCCGCCCTTCCCGTGCTCGACCCGGATCAGCATCCGTTGGCTGTCGATGTCGACAACCTTCAAGAGGACCAGTTCCGATACGCGTAGTCCGGCGGCATAGACCGTGGTCAGCGCGGTACGGCTCTTCAGGCTCGGGACTGCTTCCAGGAAGCGCACGACCTCGTCGGCGCTCAGCACGACCGGAAGTTTGCGCGGTTGGCGCGCATAGGCGATGCGCTCCGGAACGGTGTCATGACCAAGCGTCACACCGTAGAAGAACCGCAGCGCGCACACGATCTGGTTCAGCGCCGGCCAGGACATCCCCGTCGCCACCAGATGAACCTGGAAGGCACGGATATCCTCCAGGTCAAGGCGGTCGGGAGAGCGACCGAAATACCGGCTCAACTTCGCTACGGCGTTGAGGTAGGATTGCTGCGTCGCCGGTGACAGATTGCGGACCGTCATGTCCTCGATCATGCGGCGGCGAAGTGGGCTGATCTCAGCCATCGGAAAACCTCCTGTCTGAAGGGTTGGGCTTCGAAAACCCGCAATCCTCTCAGACAGGAGGCAATCCTTGCTATGCCTCCCTACATGCCGCGCCAGCGGCTTCGTTCAATCCTATAAAACGCGGCAAAATCAACAATCTGCCAAAGTAGTGCTAGGCGCCGTCGATATAACAGTGGCCTGCGCAGGAGCGAGAGGCCTTTGAGGTGGTCGCGGATGGCGTTTGGCTGTTCTGAGACACCAGCAGACTTTAACTTGCAGGCGTTTCTCGGTCGCCTCACCAAGCTTGTGGAGCGGGGTTATGAGAGCGCGTCGGTCAGCTCCGGAACCGCCTGGTAGAGGTCGGCGACCAGGCCGTAATCGGCCACCTGGAAGATCGGCGCGTCCTCGTCCTTGTTGATCGCGACGATCACCTTGGAGTCCTTCATGCCGGCCAGATGCTGGATCGCACCGGAAATGCCGACGGCGACATAGAGCTCGGGGGCCACGACCTTGCCGGTCTGGCCGACCTGCCAGTCGTTCGGCGCATAGCCGGCGTCCACCGCCGCACGCGAGGCACCGACGCCGGCGCCCAGCTTGTCGGCGAGCGGCTCGATGTATTTGGCGAAGTTCTCGCGGCTCTGCATGGCCCGGCCACCAGAGACGATGATCTTGGCCGAGGTCAGCTCGGGACGGTCGCTCTTGGCAACTTCCTCACCGACAAAGGTCGACAGGCCGGGATCGGCCGCGGCAGCGACGCTTTCGACCGGCGCGTTGCCACCGGCAGCTGCCGCCGCAAAGGTCGAGGTGCGGACCGTGATGACCTTCTTGGCGTCCTTCGACTTCACCGTCTGGATGGCGTTGCCGGCATAGATCGGACGCTCATAGGTGTCGGGCGCGACCACCTTGGTGATCTCCGAGACCTGCATGACGTCGAGCAGCGCCGCGACGCGCGGCATCACGTTCTTGAAGCGCGAGGTCGCGGGCGCGACGATCGCATCGTAGGACGGGGCCAGCGAAACGATCAGCGCGGCCAGCGGCTCGGCCAGATCGTGCGCGTAGGCCTCGCCTTCGGCGACCAGCACCTTGGCAACACCAGCGAGCTTCGCGGCGACCTCGGCCGCAGCCTTGGTGCCCTGCCCGCCGCCAGCGACCAGCACGTGGACGTCGCCGCCGAGCTGGGACGCCGCGGTCAGCGCCTTGTTGGTGGAGTCCTTGAGGACCTCCTGTTCGTGTTCAGCAATCAACAACGCAGTCATCAGAGCACCCCGGCTTCGTTCTTGAGCTTCGACACCAGCTCGGCGACGTCCTTCACCTTGACGCCGGCCTTGCGGCCCGCGGGCTCAGCCGTCTTCAAAACTTCGAGGCGCGCAGTGACGTCGACACCGTAATCGGCAACGGTCTTCTCCGCGATCGGCTTCTTCTTGGCCTTCATGATGTTGGGCAGCGAGGCATAGCGCGGCTCGTTGAGACGCAGATCGGTGGTGACGATCGCCGGTCCCTTGAGCTTGACGGTCTGCAGGCCGCCGTCGACTTCACGGGTGACCTTGAAGTCGGAGCCTTCGACCTCGAGCTTCGAGGCAAACGTCGCCTGCGACCAGCCCAGCAGCGCAGCCAGCATCTGGCCGGTCTGATTGCTGTCGTCGTCGATCGCCTGCTTGCCGAGAATGATCAGGCCGGGCTGCTCTTCTTCTGCAACCTTCTTGAGGATCTTGGCGACGGCGAGCGGCTCGACGGTGCCTTCGGCCTTCACCAGGATGCCGCGATCGGCGCCCATGGCAAGACCGGTGCGGATCGTCTCCGACGCCTGCGCCGGTCCAATGGAGACCACCACGACTTCGGCCGCCTTGCCGGCTTCCTTCAGGCGCAGCGCTTCCTCAACCGCGATTTCGTCGAAGGGGTTCATCGACATCTTGACGTTGGCGAGTTCAACGCCCGATCCATCGCCCTTGACGCGGACCTTGACATTGTAATCGACCACCCGCTTTACCGGCACTAAGACCTTCATCAGGGTTTCCTCAACAATTGCAGCAGTTGACATCTGTTGAAGGATAGTATCTCATGCTACTACCATATTCCAGGAAGCAGGGAAGGCGGAATCTGCGAGCCCAAGACCCCGCCAGGAAAGAACTCGTATTATGCCTCGTGAATTCGACGCTGACGTCATCGTGGTAGGGGCAGGAAATGCTGCCGCTTGTGCGGCCATATCCGCCAGCAATAATGGCGCGACTGTCCTCATGCTTGAGGCGGCGCCTCGGGACGAGCGGGGAGGGAACTCGACCTATACGGCGGGCGCCATGCGATACGTCTTCAATGGTGTGGAGGACGTGCTAAGCGTAGTGCCGGACATCAATCCCGATACGTTAGCCAATACTGATTTCGGCACTTACACCGAGGACCAATTTTTCGATGACATGTTTCGCGTGACGCAATTCAGGACCGATCCTGACTTATGCGAGATTTTAGTCAAGCGCAGCTTGCCGACGCTTCGGTGGATGCGAGAGCAAGGCGTTAGGTTTCAAACTAGTCATGGGCGGCAAGCCTACAAAGTGAACGGACGGTTCCAATTCTGGGGTGGGCTCAGTGTGGAAGTGTGGGGTGGTGGTCCCGGTCTCGTGGACATGCTGCTAGAGTCCGCGGAAGGGAAGGGTATCCAGTTTCTTTACGAAACTGCCGCGGTCAGTTTGATCAATGACAATAGCGGGGTCGTTGGAGTTCGCGTCCGGCATCAAGGCAAGGAGCGCGATCTGCATTCAAATGCTGTCATCCTGGCGTGCGGAGGCTTCGAGTCTAATACGGAAATGCGCGCGCGGTATCTCGGACCAAACTGGGACCTGGCGAAAGTTCGTGGCACACGCTTCAATACCGGCGCTGGAATCCAAATGGCGCTTGCGATTGGTGCAATGCCATGTGGACATTGGTCCGGAGCACATGCCGTCGGCTGGGACCAAAATGCTCCGGCGTTCGGCGATCTCGCAGTAGGGGATGCCTACCAGAAGCACAGCTACCCATTCGGCATCATGGTCAATTCCCGAGGCCAACGCTTCCTTGATGAGGGAGCCGATTTTCGCAATTATACCTATGCCAAGTATGGTCGCGAAATCCTAGCGCAACCCGGCCAGTTCGCTTGGCAGGTATTCGATGCTAAGGTGCATCACCTTTTGCGCGACGAATACAGGATCCGGCAAATCACCAAGATTACGTCGGATACCCTGGAGGGTCTCGCCGACCAACTCGAAGGCGTTGATCGCAACGCCTTTCTCAAGACCGTCGCTGAATTTAACGCATCGGTGCGGCAGGACGTTCCCTTCAACCCGAATGCGAAAGATGGCCGCTCCGCGGAGAGTTCGCCGCGCAAGTCCCATTGGGCCAACACGATTGATACAGGACCATTCGAGGCTTATGCCGTCACGTGCGGTGTCACCTTCACATTCGGTGGACTCAAGATTGACCAGAGCGGTCAGGTGCAGGATACAGCCGGCCTTCCGATTCCCGGCTTGTTCGCAGCTGGAGAGCTGGTCGGGGGGCTGTTCTATCATAACTATCCAGGTGGCACGGGGCTCACTTCAGGCGCTGTATTCGGGAAGATCGCAGGTGAGAGCGCTGCTGCGGCAGTCGCTGCAAGCAAGAGCCGTTCAGCGGCCTGATCAATAAGTTGCAGAACAAACTGCATCATAAACTGCCGACAGGGAGGCACAAAAATGGCTCGCTCAATCCAAAACAAGTTGCGTCGTGTAGCATTTGTTGTGGCATCCTGCGTGATGCTGATTCCAGCGCACGCCACGTCCAAAGATGCGCTGACAATAAAGATAGGTCTGCAAGCCGTTCCAACCGACGACGTTTATCGCACCAAGGATTGGGGCGCAAAGTACAACCTTAAGGTTGACATCGGGAGCTATAGCTCTGGAAGCGAAATACTCAAGGCGTTTGTCGCCGGGCAAATCGATATCGGCAACGGAGGCTCAGGTCGACTAATCACTATGGCTGCGATGCAGCCCAATCTGTTCTACATTATTGCCGCCGATCAGTATGGGGGCGATCGCTACGGCGTAATTGTCGCGAACCATTCATCTGTCAAAGCGGTGGCTGAACTCAAAGGAAGGAAGATCGGCGCGGTTGCCGGATCCGGCTCTTTCAGCACTTTCCGTGTCTTTTTAGACAAGAACGGGATGAAGGAAGGCGACTTCCAGATCGTCAATATGAAGGTTGAGGACCTGCGAGCCGCCGTGCAGCAAGGTGTTGTCGACGCTGCAGTGGCATGGGAGCCGCATGTTGCGATTGGCGAGACGATGGGCGTGGTAAAGCGTATTCAGTCGATGAAGGGCGTAAGTGAATCGCCGAACCTTGTGCTGGTGCGCCGCAAGTTTGCTGATGAGCATCCCGAGGCCGTGGCGCGATATCTTGCCACGTTGATCGATGCCGGCACGTACATGAAGACGCAACCGGACGATGCCGCCAGCAAGGTTGCAGCCGATATCAGCAAGCAGGGCGTGGACATCGATCCAAAGGCGCTGGAGCTTGCCTTGACGCGGATCAACGTCGATCCAAAGCTGACCGACGCGATGACCGACGAGCTCATGCCGGTTGCCGAGTCTATGAAGGCGGCCGGAAAGATTCCCAACATTCCGGACTTCAAGAGCCTCGTGCGCAATCAATTCTATGAGGAAGCGGCGAAACTCGCGTCATCTACCAACTAAGGGCTCCATCATGTCTAACGCGACGCCGTCGGCGCCGTTCGCGGGTGTTGCCGACGAGCAGAGGCTGCGTAGCATCTTGTACCGCGGGGCGGCATCGGCATTCTTGTTCGCGCTGCCAATCATCGTCTTCCTGTTAATATGGGAGACAACGGTACGTCTCGGCTGGATCAATGCGACGATCCTGCCTTCGCCATCAAATATCGCGCGGCGCGCGTGGGTGCTGCTTGATCCAGCCGATCCCGCCAAGAGCATATTGCTGACGCATATTGTCGTTAGTTTGTGGCGTGCGCTGAGTTCGTTCGCTCTGGCATGCGTGCTGGCCATCCCAATGGGCCTCTTCCTGGGCCTCAACAGGACGGCCTATCTGATTGCTTCCCCACTCCTGAGCCTGTTACTGCCGCTACCGGCAGTTGCCTGGGCTCCGATCTTCCTGGTCATTTTCGGTCAAGGCGATATCACGATCATTGCTGTCTGTTTCCTCGGTGCCTTCTTTCCGATTCTGTACAGTACTATCCAGGGCGTGCGCGCAATCGGCCGACACTCCTTGTGGGTCGTGCGCAGCATGGGCGCAAGCCGGTTTGATATCTTTCGGCGTGTGCTGTTACCCGGTGCGCTGCCGGCGCTGATCTCGGGGCTGAAGCTTGGAATGGCGCATTCGTGGCGCACGCTGGTCGCGGCCGAAATGCTAGCTGCGTTGACCCATGGCCTCGGATTCATGATATTCGCGGCGCGTTCCTATATGGACGTATCCACGATGTTCGTCGGCATCGTATGCCTGGCCCTGATCGGTCTCCTTATCGAACGTGGCGTGTTTGGCTCGCTCGAAGCACTTACCATTCACCGCTGGCACGGTAACGGAAAAGTGGGTAGCCATCGATGAGCGTGGACACATCCGGCATCCGTCTGCAGCGATATACTCGGTCCCCAGCCTCGTCCGGTCTCGCGATACCGATGGCTCGTATCGCGCTGATCCTGGTGCCGCTGGTGGCTTGGGAGGTGTGCTCGCGGTTAGGGTTGATAAACGGCTTCTTGTTTCCGGCGCCGTCCGCGATCCTCAACAAGCTTTGGGTGCAATCCGGCCCAAACGGAAACCCGCCATATGCAATTCTGTGGCACGTGGCAGACAGCATGCTGCGCTTGCTCTCGGGATTATCACTTGCGGTAATCATAGGTACCCTGCTCGGGGTTGGACTTGGCATGAGTCAGCGGGCGCGGCTGGTGTTTCAGCCAATCATTAGCATCTTGATGCCTGTGCCGACGCTAGCATGGACCCCCGTCCTGCTGTTGGTCATGGGTATCGATAACCGCACGACCATCCTAGTCGTATTTCTCGCAGCGGTTTTCGAAATGATATACATCGTCGCGAGCGGCATCGAAATGCTGAACGTCAAAATGCTTTGGGTGGCTTGGTCGATGGGCGCGAGCCGACGGCAGGTATTTTGGCGCGTCATTATTCCCGGCATTTTTCCTTGCCTGATCACCGGCACACGGCTCGGTACAGGTTACGCCTGGCGCGCTCTGATCGCCGCCGAGATGCTGGCCGCCAGCAGCTATGGCCTGGGTTTCATGATCTATGACGCCTCCGAATACATGAACATTGGCGTCATCTATGGTGGCGTGATGATGATTGCGGCGCTCGGCTATCTTCTTGAGAACGTTCTGGTTGGCAAGATCGAAGCTGCTACCATCGAGAAATGGGGAGTACTCAATGAGCGTTGAAACGGCAAAAATACTCCCGCTGCGCGACGGTGCCGGTACCAAGCCCAAGATTGTCGCCAAGAATGTCCAGAAGTATTTCGGAAACGTGCTGGCGATGGAGGACATTTCTTGCACGATCAACGAACGGGAATTCGTGGCTATCATCGGTCCAAGCGGTTGCGGCAAGTCGACGTTTCTGTACCTGATCGCTGGATTCGAGAAGGCAAGCCAGGGGGAACTGCTAATCAACAACGAACTCGTGGTGGGGCCAGGACCCGACCGTGGCGTGGTCTTTCAGGAGTTCGTGCTGTTCCCCTGGCTTACGGTGTTGCGTAATGCGACGCTGGGCCTGGACATCAAAGGTGTGCCACGGCAGGAAGCTGAGGAGCGGGCGAGGAAGTGGCTTCGTCTGACAGGCCTTTCGGGGTTCGAGAATGCCTATCCATCGTCTCTGTCGGGCGGCATGAAACAGCGCGTCGCCATCGCTCGGGCACTTAGTTACGATCCGGAGGTGCTGCTACTCGATGAGCCGTTCGGCGCACTCGACGTGCAAACAAAGAACTACATGATCCAGGATCTACAAAACCTCTGGGTCGAGGCCAATCGAACTATCGTGATGATAACTCATAGTGTATCAGAGGCCGTTCAGCTTGCCGATCGAGTGCTTATTCTGAGCTCACGGCCCTCGCGAATAATTGCGGACGTGGCGATCAAGCTACCCCACCCTCGGGACTTAAGGGACCCGCAGGTCCGGCGATACGAAGACGAGGTTACGGCTCTTCTGTCGGCGGAAGTCGACAAGGCGATGAAGCGCGAACGCCAGACGTTTGCTGGCCGCTCATAGAGCGCTGTGAATCAATAGCCCAGATTACCGCAGGCCGACACTCTAACGCTCTGATCAGCTTGCGTCGGCACGCCGGTGGCGCCGCGCCCGCTCCAAGAGTTGCCGGGCACGTTCGACGACGGGCTCGTCGACCATCCTGCCTTCCAGCGAATAGGCGCCGACGCCACGTTCGGTTTGCTGACGGGCGGTCTCGATGATCAATTGCGCCCTTGCGACATCAGCGTCGGACGGTGCAAAGGCATTGTTTAGGATCGGTACCACTGAAGGATGGACACAGGTCGCACCCGTAACTCCGTGACCGAATGCCTCCTCCGCTAGCTCGCGCATTAGTCGGACATCCTTGTAGTCCGCAACGGAGCCGAACAATCCGAACGAGTATTTTCCGGCTCCGGCAGCGGCCATGTGAACCAGCATCTTGGGTATCTTAAGTGCCTCATGAGTGGGATTAGCTCCCATCGATAGCGCTAAGTCCTCACTACCGCCCATCAGGCCTATCACCCGCTCGTGGGCGCGTGCGATGTCGTCCGCTTTGGCCAAAATCTTGACGGACTCGATGACTGCGATCGCTTGGAGTGGCTCGCGACGGTCATGATCCCGTTCGGTTCGCTCAGCAACCTCTAGAAGCAACCGCACGTGCTCGGCGCCCTCGACTTTTGTAATCAGAATGCCCTTGGCACCACCGAGCACCGAAGCCTCGATATCTCGGACGGCAGCCGACAGAGGTCGATTAATACGCACCCAAATGTCAGCTCCTGCGGCAGCGCATCGTTTTATCGACGACGCAAGCCTATTGCGTGCCCCCTCCTTCTGTGCGGGCGCGACGCTGTCTTCAAGATCCAGGATTATGGCATCGGCGCCACAAAGCGCCGACTTTGCAATGAAGCGCTCAGATGAGGCGGGGACATAAAGCAGAGATCGGTACACTGGTGTCTTCCGGTCGCCTACGGGTCATTGGGATGATGGCTTAGCCTGCACGATGACGCCAGCCTCGCGCAGTTCTTCCAACCGGGCCTGCGTGATGCCGAGGGAGCGCAGAATCGCAAACGTGTGTTGACCGAGATCCGGAGCGGGCATCCGAATCCTTCCGGGCGTAGTTTCGAGCCTCGGGACCACGTTGTGCATTAAAACCGTTCCGAGTTCGGAGTCCGGTAACCCAACGACGATTTCGCGAGCTTGAACATGGGGGTCATCCAAGAATTGATCGATGTCGTAGATTGGTGCAGCAGTTACGTCTGCCCGCTCGAATATACTCATGTTATCTTCAAGCGTCCGCGCGGCAATGAATTCCGCGATAGGCTCCTCGCAAGCATCGGCGTTTTTGATGCGATCAGAGTTCGTCAAAAATCGGGGATCCACGATCATGTCAGGGCGACCGATAGTCCGGAACAACCTCTCGGCCACAACTTGCATCGAGGCGGAGATTGCGATCCAGCGAGAGTCGCTGGTACGGAATGTGTTGCGCGGCGCTCCGGTAAGCGATCGACTGCCGGTCCGCGGGCGTACCTGCTGTGTTAGTTGATAGATTCCGGCTTCGGGACCGAGGAGGGAAAAAAGCGGATCTAACAAGGGCAAGTCGATAACCTGGCCGTTACCCCCGCTCACTTCTCGATGCCTGAGCGCAACCATGGTTGCCCCAAATCCGTAAATGCCCGCGACCATATCGGCGAGCGTGGCGGGTGGCAGCAGCGGAGGTCGATCAGGGAATCCGTTGCGGGAAGCGAAGCCTGACATGCCTTCGACCAGAGTGCCGAAGCCGGGCCTGTCCCGATAGGGACCGGTCTGCCCCCATCCCGAGATTCTCACGATGATCAGTCCTGCATTCTGTGCTCGAAGGACCTCGGGCAACAAACCCAGCTTTTCCAGACCTCCGGGTCTGAAGTTCTCGACCAGCACGTCCGCCGTCGCGAGCAGATCCGATAGGATCGTCCGACCTCTCTCGTCGCGAAGGTCTAGCGCGACACTCTTCTTGTTCCGGGCGTAGGTCTTCCAATGGATGCTGACATCGTTGACCCGCCAAGCGCGCAGAGGGTCGCCCGAGACGATGTCCTCAATCTTGATGACTTCGGCTCCGAAGTCGGCGAGCTGCAGGGTGAGCATATTCCCGGCGACCAGACGCGAAAGGTCCACGACACGGACGCCGTTAAGCGCGCCAGCAGCCTCTGGCTCGAACTGCTTAGGTACGGCCTTCATTGCGCCGACTTAACGATGCAAGGCGGAAGTAGTGCCTGTACAGTACCCGCGGAGGTCCCCATCGATCCTCAACAAGCTGACTTGTATGGGGTAGTATTAAGTGATACGACCACATCCTGCAACATCCTTTCGGTGAACCCGATGTTCACCGCAGCTGGCAACCCGAAGTTAAGCAGAGAGTGCCCTCACTTGAAGAGTTGAACCAGGCCGAGGCTCATCGCGAGCAGAAGTATCAGAGACAAGGTCACCGCAATCGTGACTTTCCCGCCGGCCTTCGAAAGCACCCGGATATCGACACCCAGCCCGAGTGCGGACATGGAGACTACGGTTAGCACGCTGGCGAGCTTCGCAACGGGGGCGGCAACGCTGCTGGGTATGATCTGCAACGAACGAAGGCCGGCCAGTACCAAGAAGCCGATGATGAACCAAGGTACCAATTTGATGAGGTTAATGCGCTTGCCGGGCGCGACTTCGCCACGCAGGCGTGGTGCGACAAGCGACAAGCCGACCACCAACGGCCCTAGCATGAGGACCCGAACGAGCTTCACCACGGTGCCAATTTGAGTGCTGACGATTCCTGCCGGAACGGTCGCGGCAAGCACCTGGGGAACGGCGTACACGGTGAGGCCGGCGAGAATCCCGTACTGAGTAGCCGAGAGCTCCAAGAGTGGAATGAGCAGTGGAAGCCCGAGCACCATCAGCACGCCAAGGACCGCGGTGAAGGAAATCGATGACGCGATATCATCGCCATCTGCCCCTATAACGGGGGCGACCGCGGCGATCGCGGAATTGCCGCAAATGGAATTTCCGGAGGCGATCAGGAGCGAAAGCTTAGTGGGTAGGCCGAGCATGCGGCTGAGGCCGAAACTCACGGCAAGCGTGACCGCAACCGTTCCGACGATCGCGGCAATCAGAAATAATCCGGAAGGCAGGATTGCCCCAAAGCTGATCGAGGCCCCGAGCAGCATCACGGCCACTTCGAGAAGTTGTTTCGCGCTGAAGGCGATTCCGACCTTCCAGCGCTCGGAAGTAGTTGAGACGCTGCGGATCATCATCCCGAGCAGGATGGCGATGACCAAGGCTTCAACATAGGGATGTTGGAAGATGTGCTCCTCGGCCTCCTGGATTCCAATCGACAGCAGCGTCAGGAGCACGCATAAGAGGATGCCGGGAAGCAATGCAACCAAACGACCGGCAGGCGCGTCTACCTTGCTCGATTTGGGAAGATCTTTGCATGGAGCCATGAGTCCCTCGCCAGCCGACAAGGCTATGCCCGAGAACCAAGGGCTCATAACAGTAGAATTTTGATCTAGGCCGATAAGCAGGCGTTATGCCAATGAATTTGCATTTCCTCCGCTTCTTTACCACCGTCGCTGAGGCTGGAAGCTTTTCGCGAGCAGCGGACATCTTGCGCGTTAGCCAGCCCGCGGTCTCGAAAGGAGTACGCGATTTCGAACTGCAAGTGGGCTGTCGCTTGCTGGATCGTACATCGAAAGGAGTACGTACGACCCGCGAGGGGCGGGCACTTCTCAGGCACGCAGAAAATCTGTTCGCTGCCGAGCGGGCCGCCGAAGAGGAACTGTCGTCGCTGCGCAACCTCGCGAGCGGATCGCTTCACATCGGGGCAAGCACCACGATCGCGACCTACATGATCGCTGAGTACATAGGCAGCTTCCGGCGCAGGTATCCGAGCATCGATGTGCATCTGGTAAGCGCCAACACGCGGGATATTGCCGGAATGATGCGCGCGCATGAAATAGAGATCGCCCTCGTGGAAGGACCGGTCGAAGACGATGATCTCGTCAGTACGGCCTGGCGGACGGACATGATGAGCCTGATAGCAGGTCCGACTCACGCCTTCGCATTATCGGAAAATCACGTGTATGCGGCGGCCCTCGAAGATGAAATCCTGATCGTTCGGGAACCAGGCTCCGGCTCACGGGAGATCGTCGCGCAGGCGCTGTTGAACCATGGCGTGCGGCCGCGCAAAACCCTCGAAATCGGCAGCACGGAAGCGATCAAGCAAGTTGTCGCATGCGGTCTTGGTGTCTCGATCGTCTCAACATCAACCATTGGCGATCAGATCAAGCTTGGCCGGCTCAAGGCGATAAAAATGAAGGATCTGCAGATATCGCGCACGCTTTGGCACGTGGAAGTACGGGGACGAACCAAAATTCCTGCCGCGATTGCCTTTGAGCGAATCATAGGTGTCGCCCCATGACATCAATATGATGGAGTCGCGGGATCGTCTCGTCATTCGGAAGGCTTTGCTGGACGTGACGGCGGATCAAAAAAGGCGAGCGGCGCGAGATAAACCCAGTTTGCGTCAGCAACATCCAGAGAGCAACTTATCCGATCCACCATAGATAGCGAGACAGTTCGCCAGATGTCTGCTGCACTGCAATCCGATCAACGTCCGAGGGGTCCGTAGTCAGGACATCCCATCGCGGTTCTTGTGCCGACGCGCAAATTATTGGTGGTTGGCCGTTGGATGCAATGGTAGCGAGGTCTCGTTTTGAGCGGCCGTAATGGGAATATGTTCTCCGAGGGGGCGCCCCGACAGGATATTTTGGGCAGGGTCCTCTGTTGCTTGGAGGCTGAGACTGTGCCCCCAGTCCGCTCTCCGGAAAATCTGGCGAGTCGGGTGGGCCTGATTAGGTCGATGATTGTGGCCATCTCATCTCGAGCGCTCGCTTTGGCTGGCTTTGCGATCGGCTGGTCGCGATCTGGTCGAACGCGCCATCGCGATCAAGTCATGCACTTGACACGAAAGCCATAGTCATAAAGGCTGCTACCCATGTTAGTTTCGCTTTGCCCGCTGGATATCAAAGACTTGCGCTTCTATCAAAATTGAGCGCCGACGGCGTCGAGCGGCAAGGAGCTACGTCGGAATGGTCAGCTAGGGCGTGACAATCAAGCTTCGAAGGCGAATTGATCAACTGAGGCAAAGCACTTCTTGTCGACGGGTGGGGGCGCTGCTTGGCTCAAATCAGGAAAAATCGGGTGAGCGGCGATAAGCAAGCTAATCTAAGTGAGTTGATGCCAGACTTGCTCGCTCTGGGTTTTAGCGAGTACGAAGCGCGTGCCTACCTCGCGCTCTATGAGCTTTCGCAGGCGACTGCCTACGAAGTAGCCAAACTTGCAGGCTTACCCAAGGCGAACGCATATTCTGTCCTCGAGAGTCTGGCAAAGAAGGAGGCGGCTCAACCGATCTCCGAAACTCCACTGCGGTATGTGGCGGTAGCGCCCAAGGTTCTGTTTGAGCGAATTGCGACAGCGACGAGCAAGCGCTGCGCAAAGTTGATCCGAACGATTCCGGCTGTTTCACAGTCCAACGACGGTGGCTACGTATGGACCATTAACGGCGAGGACGCGATCGCCGCCAAGATGGAGGCTATGATCGACGGAGCGAAATCACACATTTGGGTAAAAACAGAAGAGAAAATACTGCTGCCGCACCGCGACGCGCTTCGACGTGCTGCAGACCGCGGGGTTGCGATTCTCATCATCCTTTTCGGGACTCAAGTCGAGAAGTTTCAATTCGGTGCGAAGTCGCGAACTTATCTCCACGAGGGAAACGGCATTCCCGTGGGAATCGCACCGCATCTTGTAACCCTTACAGTGGATTTCGAAGAAGCTCTGGTGGCGGAGATTCGTGCGCAAGGCGGCTCCTACACGCGAAATAAGCCGATAGTTAATCTTGCTGACTCCCTATTGCGGCACGAGATCTACTTCGCGGAAATATTCGAAATGTTCGGGCAACCGATCCAGAAGACGTTCGGCCCCGCTATTATCGAGCTTCGAAGGAAGTATCTTCCCGCACCGCAAGTTGCGGCGCTGGAAAGCCTTCTAGGGCTTACCGCGAGTCGAGTTGAGAAAAAATCCAAGCTGAAAGAAGAAAAGATCTAACGCGTCTGTCGCGGCGATTGGCACGCTTCGCCGGCGTGTTTCGCGCGCCTGCAAGGAGCAGCAATCTTAAGGGGGAGTTGGCTTTGAACCTTCAAAAGTTGCGCGCGCTGCATAGTGTAATCGTGACCGGTTCGGTCACCGGGGCCGCAACTCGACTTCATTTGACCCAACCAGCGGTAAGCCGTTCGCTGTCTGCCCTTGAAGCGGAGCTGGGATTCAAGCTCTTCAACCGGCTTGGTGGGCGCCTGGTTCCGACTCCTCAAGGAGAAGCCTTCTCGCGGGAATGCGAGCGTATCCTGCTGGATATCGACGATCTTACCCGCATCGGCAAAGAAATCCGCGCCAATCGAGGCGGTCGCCTTCGGATCGTGGCAATGCCACAACTCGCCCGAAGTCTACTCGTGCCGGCACTGGCCCAATTTTCGAAGGAGTTTCCGAGTGTTTCGATTTCTTTGGAAGTCAGGGAAAGACGCGAAGTCGAACGTTGGGCTTCGGGACTTAGGTTCGACGTTGGGATAGTAATGCTCCCGACTCAATTTGAAATGTTGACGTCGCATTCCTTCGCCGAATTGGTTCCCGTTGCGGTGCTTCATCCCGATCATCCACTTGCGGCGAATAAGACGATTCTCCCCAGTGATCTGATCGAGGACCGTTTTATTGCGCTGGACCGGACGACGTTGTTGCGGCAGATCGTTGATGGAATGTACGTACAAGCTGGCCTTGCCGCGAACATTTGGGTTGAAGTGTCGTCGGCGTTCATCGCGTGCCAAATGGTGGGAGCCGGAATGGGTGTGTCGATATCGGATCCATTCAGCGCAGCGCTGCTAGCAGAGCGAGATGTCGTGGTTCGCCCTTGCAAGACGTCGGCAAGGCTCAACTATGCTTTCGTCTATCCGCGCCATTCGAAGAAGACGGCGCAGGCGGTCCGGTTTTCCGAAATCGTGAGGAGCACTCTGGAGAATTTGATGGGGCGGTTCGAATTCGTGCAAGGGCAAACAATTCGATAAATTGCACTTCTTCCGTGCAGTGCTGTAGACGCGCGGGTCGCGGCGGTACGCACAGCCAACTTGACCACGTTTTCCTGAGGAATCGGGAGGATCCGGCAAGTCGCGCGTCCTCGATATTACAGCAAGTAATGCATCCATTACGCTAATTGAATTGCTGCGGTTCCGAATAACCCTTCAGATATGTAGGATGCGAGTCTGGCTCAATCCAAACTGAGCAGAAGCCAAAAGAGATGCCGGTGTGTCAATGGCGACGCATTCGAGACAGATGAGGAAACACATGCTACGAACTTTGCATATTTTTCTAGCACTCGCTTTCCTGACTTTCTCGTCATCGAGTTTTGCCGGTGCCAGGCTGGACGACGCAAAGAAGAGCGGCCTTACCCTCGGCTTCAGCAACGAGCCGCCCTTCGCGTTCAAGCAGGCCGATGGATCATTGGCCGGGTCAGACTACGATCTCGCAAAGCTCGCATTCAACCGCCTTGGAGTAGAGCGGATCGAAGGAACGGTGGTTGCGTTCGGATCGCTCATCCCGGGACTTCAAGCCAAACGTTTCGATTTTATCGCGACCGGACTCTATATCCTTCCCGCGCGCTGCCTTCAGGTTCTCTTCACCGAGCCCAACTTCACCGTTCAGGAAGGTCTTCTCGTTCGCAAAGGCAATCCCAAGCAAATCCATAGTCTTGACGACATCGTCAAACACGAGGACATCAAGGTTGGTGGCAACATAAGTGGCCAGCCGACACAGAATGCAGTCAAGGCCGGCGTGAAGGATAGCCAAATCACGCGTTTTCCGGACATCCCCTCCAATGTCGCGAGCCTGAAAGCGGGCAGGATCGACGGGGCATTGCTTATATCGGTAACTGCACGCTGGAACGCAAAGAACGATCCGACCCTGGAAGTCGCCGAACCATACACGGGCCTGCTCATAGATGGCAAGCCGAAGCAAGACTACGGCGCATTTGCCTTCCGTAAGGAGGATTCGGAGCTTCGGGACGCATTTAATGCCGAGATGCTCAAGATCGTGCATTCTTCGGAATATGTTGAGATCCTGAAAAAGTACGGCATGACGCAGAACGAAGTGCCGGCGGCCGACGTCAAGCTCGATACTCTTTGTAAGCAGTAGGACTCGTGCCCGAAGCGGACGGTGACAGATGTCGGCGCTCTACGAGGGTAGATGGCTGCTCCTTTCTGGTGCGGTAACGACGATGGCCCTTTACGCGCTCTCGACAGTATTGATGTTCGCTTGCGCGCTCGTTTTCGGTATCGCCAGGACATCCAAGAGCTGGTGGATCCGAACCATCAGTTTGCTCTATGTCGAGATCTTCAGGGGCATATCTCTGGTGGTCGTCCTGTTCTGGCTCTACTTTGTTTTGCCGTTCTTCGGGGTTGCGATTTCCGCCTTTTGGGCGGCCACACTCGCCATAGGCATGTGCTTCGGGGCTTATGGAGCTGAGGTCGTCAGGACGGCGATCGGCGCTATCCCGCGGGGCCAGTATGACGCCGCCTTGGCGATCAATATGGTGCCATCAATGATGATGCGCCGGATCATTCTTCCTCAAGCAATGCTGTCGATGATACCACCTCTCGGTAACCTCAGCATCCTGGTATTGAAAGCCACCTCGGTTGCCGCCTTGGCGACCGTTCCGGAACTGACTTTTGAAGCCTACTCTCTCAATATCAGAACCTTTCAGACCGTGCCGATCTATCTCGTTGTCATGATCTTCTATGTGGCTGCGGCGCAATTGATAGGAGCGGCAATCGCGTACGCAGAGCGACGTCTCGGGTTATGGCAGGGTAAGCCAACGCACGGCGCAACCAGGGGCTGGTCGGCATGAAGGTCGATTTCCAATATGCCTGGGAGTTGCTTCCGCAACTCGTGGTCGCGGCGCAAACCACATTGCTCGCCGCCGTCCTCGGTTTTATCGCCTCCCTGCTTGGCGGCCTCCTTCTCTTTGCGCTGTACAGCGCTAAGCACCGTCTGACCAAAATCTTAGTTCGCGGCTACGTCGAATTCGCAAGAGGGGTGCCGCTCCTGGTCCTGATCTATTTTCTGTACTTCGTGGGGCCTTCGGCAGGCGTCGTGATCAGCCCGCTGGTGACCGGCGTCATTGCTCTCGGCTTGCACTACAGTGCGTATATGGCCGAGGTCTACCGTGCCGCAATGATCGGTGTTCCGGCCGGGCAATGGGAGGCATCAACATCCATAAATCTCTCAACGTTCGACACATATCGGCGGATCATTGTTCCACAGATGATCCCATTCATCATTCCAAATGCCGGAAGTTACTTCGTCTACATGCTGAAGGACACGCCGCTGCTCGCATCCATATCCGTTTGGGAACTCATGGCCGTTGCTCAGGCGGAAGGAGCCAGGCGGTTTCAGTACTTTGAACCCATAACGATGGTTGGGATAATGTTTCTCGTCCTCAGCATTGCCGGCGCGTTTCTCATCAACAGGCTCGAGCGACTGTCCCAGAAGGGATGGCGGTAATGTCGGCCGGACCGTTCTCAGTACAGCTAAGGAACGTTACAAAACGTTTTGGGGCGTCCACGGTCCTAAATGACCTAAATCTCGAAGTCGGACAGGGTGAAAAGCTTGTGGTCATCGGTCCGAGTGGATCGGGAAAATCAACTCTCCTCAGGGTTCTCATGACATTGGAGGGAATCGACAGAGGCAGTGTCTCTATCTGCGGCCGTGAGTTGTGGTCGTGCGATTCGACCGGCGCAGCACGCCAAGCATCGGCCCGGCAAACACGTACGATTCGGAGCGATGTCGGCATGGTCTTTCAGAGCTTTAATCTTTTTCCTCACCTTACGGCGCTTGAAAACGTGACCGAGGGACCGATTCGCGTCCTCAAGATGCCGAAGGAGAAAGCCGTGAGCCTCGGAAAGGAGCTGCTTCGAAGGGTGGGACTGGAAGATCGGTGCGACTACTACCCTGCGAGGATGTCAGGCGGTCAGCAACAAAGGGTTGCGATCGCGAGAGCAATGGCGATGAGACCGAAAATACTCCTATTCGACGAGGTGACCTCGGCGCTCGATCCTGAACTCGTTGGCGAGGTGCTAGCGGTCATTCGGGAGCTGACTCACCAAAAGGAACTGACGGTTATCATGGTAACGCATCAGATGTCCTTCGCGCGAGAGATCGCCGACAGGGTTTGCTTCTTCGATCACGGCCGAATTGTCGAGGAAGGAGAGCCGTACCAGTTCTTTTCTCAACCGAAAAGCGCGAGAACCCAGGCGTTTCTAAAGTCGGTCCTGGACGCCTGACGATCTTAGTCTCAGCAGTCGAATTCCTCTTAGGAGACACTCAAATGACTTCCAGATCCATTTCGATGCCCGAGCCGGAGAATGCTCAGACTCGCCGGTCGGCGCGCAAAGAAACGGTCTACGCCGTCGGACAAATTCCGGCGCTCGATATGGAATTCTACCAGAACGTTGGGTCCGGTGCTGAGAAAGTGTCGGAGTTGACGATCCCTGCTCGGGATGGCGGCGCGTTCGAAGTGCCTGCCGGGCACCTCTTTCGGATCGTGAGCGTGGAGGGATCGCAGGTTGGTGATTTTAATCTTTGGAATAGCGACAATCTTTCTGAACACTTCTACAGCGGTAAGACGCGGGCGATTCATGCGACGCACATTTCTACTGGTGATCGCCTGTGGAGCAGCATGCCATACCTGAGGCCGATGGCGACTATCACTTACGACAGTCTGGGATGGTATGGGTGGGATTCCGATGGTTGTGGAATTCACGATGTGATCGGAACACGCTGCGACCCTTACACGAGAAGAATGATAACCGGTGAAGATTACGATCACTGTTGCCATTCCAATCTCGTTCGAGCCCTATCTGCCTTCAGAAAGATTTCGGCGAAGGAAGCCGAGGGCTACGTGCACGACGTCATGAACGTCTTTATGTGCACAGGCTTCGATGTCGAAAGTCACGAGTATATCAAAAAGGCAAGCCCGGTTCGTCCAGGCGACTTCATCGAATTCTTCGCGGAGATCAATCTCCTTGGTGCGCTATCCGCCTGTCCCGGCGGCGACTGTGGGCCGCGGGTCCCAGGGCAGACCCCCAAGTGCTATCCCCTGAAGGTGGAAATCCTTCGTCCCGCGAAGGGCGCGCTGAATGGTTGGAAGTCGCCTGAACCCTCGCCCTACAAAGGCAAGCACGGGATGAGCTGATTTGCGGAGCGCATTGTAAGAGCCGATTAACATCAAGGCGCTCGGAAATACCGTCGGCAGCTAGGCGCCGACCGGAATGGCGTCAGCCGTGCCAAGTTGACGCCGCGTTTGGGTTTGAAGTGCAACCGCGACAGCGAATTTCGAGATTATTCTCGTCATGCATGGTTGCAGGCGCTTTAGTAATTGGCGTCGTGGCGAGGCGTGATTGATAATTTGGCCCCATAAGCGATCGGTCAATCCTGTCCGCTGTGGCCAGGCCGACAGCAATTGCTCATCGGTGGTAGGATCCGGAATGTCCAGTGACGTGTCGAGCTTTCCCGCACAATTGATGCAGGGCTACGCCGCTTTCATGTTGGACCGCTTTCCTCAGGAACGACAAAGGTTCGATTCATTGGCCGCGCGCGGGGCAGTCACCGGAAGCCCTGGTGATCGGATGTTGCGACAGCCGCGTTTCACCCGAATTGATATTCAATGCGAGACCCGAGGAAATCTTCGTCATCAGAAACGTTGCAGCGCGTACCGCCCTTCGGTGTCGAGGGAGAATTCCACGCCGCCGGGGCTGCTCTGGTTGTGCTCGGTCACGCCCGGTGTGGGGCGTCCCCGCTTATGCCAAAGGCAAGGTATCGGCCTCACCAGAAAGCTTCACGACTCCATGGATGCAACGTCTGGTCCCGGTGGCGCACAGAGCTGGCCGTGTTGCGGCGGCCTGGACGACGATCACACCGACTTGGAGCTGGCTGCGATCGATCAGTCCTTGCTCAATCTAATGAGTTTTCCGTGGTGTGCGATCGCGTAGGTCGCAAGCAGCTCACGTTGCATGGATCGTATTTCGAGATTGCGAACGGTGTTCTGCACATACGAGATCGAGAGACCGGCAAATCTGATCCAGCGTGTGCGGACCGTTTTACGGACGCGATTACCTGTGCATCCGGACGATATCGATGAGGGGGCCGCTCCTGCGCCGATAGGTTTGAAATCGAAATCGGCTCGCGAATGGCCTGCTGCACATCCGGCAGATGACAACGACGAGAGGAACTACCAATGACAGTCTTCGACGCCGCGTCTGCGTCCAACCGCTCCGAGTTTGCCGCACGCGTGAATCGAATTCAACCGTCGCAGAGTGGTGCTGCGGCCCAGCGAGTGCGGGAATTGCAGGCTCAGGGGCGAACAATTCTCAATCTGACCCAGGGTGAACCCGACTTCGACACACCCGATAATGTCGTGCAGGCTGCGCTCGCCGCCATGAAGAGGGGCGAGACGAAGTATACCAACACGGATGGTACGGCAGTCCTGAAAGAGACAATTGCGAAGAAATTCGCGCGTGAGAACGGCCTCTCCTACAAGGTCAGTCAAATTTCGGTCGCCAACGGCGCCAAACAAATCTTATTCAATGCGTTGGCGGCGACGTTGGATCACGGAGACGAGGTCATCATCCCGGCTCCGTACTGGGTGTCGTACCCGGAAATGGTGTCGTTCTTCGGTGGGGTACCCAAAATCGTCGCTTGCCCGGCGGCGAGGAACTTCAAGCTCGATCCGATCGATTTGGAACGTGCGATCACGTCGAGGACTCGGTGGCTCCTCTTGAACTCGCCTTCTAATCCCACGGGGGCCGTATACACGCGCAGGGAGCTGGAGCCAATCATCGATGTATTGCGAAGAAATCCGCACGTCTGGCTCCTTAGCGACGACATATACGAGCATCTTGTCTATGACGGGCTCGAATATTGTACGCCGGCGGCGATCGATCAGTCCGTCGCGGAGCGAACCCTGGTCGTCAATGGCGTCTCGAAGGCCTATTGTATGACGGGTTGGCGCATCGGTTATGCCGCGGGTCCGGCGAAGTTGATATCCCAAATGGCGAAATTGCAATCTCAGGCCACGGCCAATCCATCGTCCATCAGCCAAGCTGCGGCCGTCGAGGCTTTGAACGGGCCGCAAGAGGGGCTTCGAGAGCGAGCAGAGAAATATCAACGACGGCGCAATCTGGTTCTGGAAGGACTCGCGTCCGTGCCCGGGTTGGCTTGCGACAAGCCGTCCGGCGCCTTTTACGTCTTCCCCTCCTGCCGCGACCTGATCGGAAAGCGGACCCCGGACGGAACCGTCCTTGCCGATGACAAGGACTTTTGCAAGTATCTCCTCGATGCCGAAGGGGTGGCGGTGGTGCACGGAGCGGCCTATGGCTTATCGCCCCACTTCAGAATCTCATATGCTACTGCGGACGAAACCTTAAAGGAGGCCTGTGTCCGCATAGCCCGGGCATGCAGTCGACTGAGTTGATGCAGCTCGCTGCCCTGACAATACGTGTGGAGCGATGTCGGACCACATTCGAGCAGCTCATATCGTTTTGCGGTTCATCGGGTCCGTGATGCGAAATGGAGATCTGCGACATGATGTCATCATTGCTCCAGGGCCGCATGAGCTCTCTAACCAGCGTTCTGTATCGCGGCCAAACGGGCGAACCGCCAAGATCAACTCATCGAGCTGGCCGCTGAGCTGGTCTTGCAAAACCGCCTCCACGAAAGTCGAGGTATTTGGTAGCTTGAAATAATACTACCAAATGGCTAGCCTCAAAGCGATCGACAAGGGAGGAAGTAATGGCCGCCATTCGACGGATAGGTATCCTCGCGCCGCCGATAAATGTGGCTATGGAAACCGAGCTACCGTCCTACGTTCCTCCCAATGTCAAGCTCAATCACAACAGGCTCACCAAACCCGGCACCGCTATAGCGAAGGAAGCGCAGCTCGCTATGGCCAACTCGTTGGATCGAGCGGCCTCGGATCTCGCACAGGCGAATCCGGAGGTGATAGTTTACGGATGTACGAGTGCCAGCTTCCTAGAGGGGCTAGGCAACGAAGCCAAGCTAGCCGACCGCATCACGATGTTGACCGGAATTCCCGCTGTCACCACTTCAACAGCCGTCATCGAAGCCTTGAAGGCCGTTCGGGCGACCAGAGTATTCATGCTCACTCCCTATCCGGATCTAATCAACAAGGAAGAGGCCCTCTTTCTGCAGCACTATGGCTTCGGCGTGGAGGCCGTCGATTCCTTCTTTTGCGCAGATGGACGACAGATCCTGACCATCTCGTCGGCGGACGTTGCCTCCAAGGTGCTCTCAAGCCGTGAGGTCATTTCAAGGTGTGACGCCGTGTTTGTCAGTTGCACCAATTTGCTGGTGATGGATCAAATCGACCGATTGGAAAGGGAATTGAACCTGCCGGTTGTCACCTCGAACCAAGCCTCTCTTTGGGCGGCACTCCGAAGGATGAAGATCGATGTCACCTCAACGGGGGTAGGCCGCCTGTTCAAGGAGCGGCGGCCACAAGAAGCACCGGTATTCGAGTTGAGCAATGCCTAACCGCGCCGTCAGGATCGTCGAACCGCCAGCATGCTCGATCGATTCCGACGCGGATAGAGTGGCCGCGCTCGAAATCATCGAAGTGTCGAAACGATTTGGAGATAACTCGATCGTCGACAACTTGTCATTGACGGTCAAGCAGGGCGAATTTTTGACATTTTTGGGACCGTCAGGCTGCGGTAAATCAACGACCTTGCGCATGATCGCGGGGTTCGAGCAGCCGGACGCGGGATCAATCAAGATCGGCGGCCATGTGATGACGGGCGTTGCGCCTTATCGGCGTCCCGTCGGCTTGGTCTTCCAAGGTTTGGCGCTATTTCCGCACCTTACTGTCGAGGAGAACATCGCCTTCGGGCTGGCGGTGAAAAAGGTCAAACGCGACGAAATCGTAGCAAGAGTACGCGAGGCGCTCGCGTTGGTGGATCTGAGCGAGCTCGGACGACGTCGGATACAACAGATATCGGGCGGTCAACGTCAACGCGTGGCCCTGGCGCGCGCGCTGGTCACTGGCCCGTCCGTTCTCCTGCTGGATGAGCCCTTCGGTGCACTGGACTTCAAGCTGCGCCGCCAGATGCAGATCGAATTGAAGCGTATCCAGCACCAAGTCGGCACAACATTCGTATTCGTGACTCATGATCAGGAAGAGGCGATGATCCTGTCGGATCGGATAGCCGTTTTCAATCATGGAAAGCTCGAACAATTGGGCAGCGCGCGTGAGGTCTACGAGAACCCGAAGAATGCATTCGTCGGAGGCTTCCTCGGGGATATCAACATCTTCGTCGGCCACGTGCAGTCTCTCGAGAAAAACGGTGCGAGTCTGCACCTGAGCGAGGTCTCGGCCGACGCTCTGATAGTGGCAACTCCAGAGATGAAAATCGGCGCAGAAGTCGCGATATCGATTCGTCCCGAGAACGTACGTGTGGGACGCGAAGTGTGGGGTAACAGTTGTCTTATGGTCGGCCAGATCGTGGCGAACATCTATATGGGCGCGACCGTCCGTCAAAGCGTTGTGGTCGACGACAAGGTCGTGGTGGTGGATACGACGGCCCGGCATGTGCAGCAGCAAGGCCTGCTTCCGGGAACTCAGGTCAAGTTGGCATGGGATTTGGAGGACGCCATCGTTTTCGCGAACAAGGAGGTGCGGAAGTGAAGCACGCTGCCGGTCTATTGATGGCCCTGAGCTTGTTCAGCCTTTCGACGACGGTTGCGTGCGCCGCCGACGGAGAAGTTGTCATGGGCACCTGGGGAGGAGGCAACAGCGAGATGTGGCGAGAGAAAGTCGGCAAGCCGTTCTCCGCGTCGTCCGGTATCGTGGTCAAGATCCGCGACTGGTCGGATCCGGAGCCGACGTTAAGAGCCCAAGCGAGAAAACCTCAGTTCAACGTCGCACTGGGCACCTGCTACAACGCCGCAAATCTCCAAAAGGATGGATTGCTGGAAAGCTTTAAGAAGGAAGACTTCCCCGAACTGGCTAATTTCGAGAAGTCGTCCTATCTGATAGACCAGAACGGCGAAGTTTACGCTTTCGGCATCTACTTTCAGTATTACGGGGCCGCATTCAACAGCGATCAGGCAAAAGCGTCAGACTTCGAGTCCTGGCGGGCATTGGCCGACCCGAAATTCAAGGATAAAGTCGCTATCGCCCGGCCGATCTATGCTGCTCCCAATGATTTGGTTCTCTTTGCGAAAGTCGGAGGGGGCGACGAAAACAACATTCAGCCCGGCATTCCTCTGCTTACGTCGATCGCGCGTAATGCTCTGACTGTCACGAACTCCACTGCTCAGATGAATGCCCTGCTGTCGCGCGGAGAGGTCACGGCGGGAGCCTACTATTCGAGCCGCGTCTGGACCATGCGGGCTTCCGGTGTAAAGAACGTCGATATCACAATACCCTCCGAAGGAGGATTGCTGCTGTCATATTTCTTGATCGTGCCGAAAGGCGCGAAGAATCTGGACGCCGTGAAAGCCTGGATAAACTATGCTTTAAGGCCAGCACCAGAATTGGCCATGCTTGATGCGTCTGGCTTCCTACCGCTCAATCAAACTGCCGCGCTTAGCCAGGAACAGCTCAAGGAGGTTGGTTCGCCGCAATCGTTGCGTTCGAAACTTTACCAGCCAGACTGTTCGGTGCTTGCCGCGAACCAGGAGAAGCGGGTCAATTTGGTCGAACAAATCTACTCTCAGGTCAAGTAAGCAATAAATTGGAAAGCGGCGGGTCAATGACGGATGTCGGAACTGAGAGGACGACCCGGCGGCACAGCGGCAGCGGAATGTTGTTCAAGGCGCGGCCGGTAAAAGTCGACTCCCAATTTCTTCTTCTCGTTCCAACTAGCGTACCGTTGATGCTTCTGGCGATCGGTGTCATCTCACTCGTGGTCGGCTCGTTCACGTCGAACAACGAATTGAGCTTCGCGCAATACCAGGCAGTCTTGGCGCGTAAAGATTACATTGAGACTCTTTATCGAACGATTTGGTTGGCCGGTCTCACGACCTCGATTTCGCTCCTGATAAGCTATCCCACTGCCTACTGGATCGCGCGATATCCGGGAAGGCGCGACATCTTTCTCATCATTCTGATGATGCCCTGGTTGGTAAGCGTCGTCGTGCGAACGTACGGCTGGATAGTGATCCTGGGCAAGAAAGGGGTCATTAGCCAGGCGTTGATGTCATCAGGCCTGATCGCGGGTCCATTAGAAATCCTGTTCAGTCCGACCGCCATCGTGATCGGGCTGGTTCATGTATTCTCACCCTTCATGATCCTTGCGATAGTGACAGTTCTGATCCGGCTGGACAAATCACTGGAGGAGGCGGCAGCCAGTCTCGGCGCGGGACCGTTTGAAACGTTCCGCAGGGTACTGTTGCCGTTGAGCTTTCCTGGGATCGTGACGGGCAGCATCATCGTGTTTCTGATGTCAATGGGATCGGTGGTCACTCCTCTGTTGCTCGGCAGCATGCGTGACAAGATGCTTGGTGCGCAAATTTATCAAGATGTCTTTCAACTCTTCAATTTTCCGAAGGCCGCGGCGCTAGCGATGATTCTTTGCGTCGCTGCCCTGGCGGTCGTGCTGCCTCTGCAGCTACTCGAGGCTCGTGCGAAGAAAAGTGCGGCCTCTTAGGGAGGTAGGATGAAAGTCGCTTGCCGCATAGTCGCCGTCCTAGTGCTCGCCTTTTTGCTCGCACCGATTGTGGTCGTGGTGCTGTCCTCATTCTTCGAGTCGGGATTCATCGAAGTTCCGCTCAGCCAGCCTTCACTGAAGTGGTACAGTCAATTCTTCAGTAGCGACGAGTGGATTTTAACGGCGGCCGACAGCGTCGTCATTGCTTTTGTTGTCGCGGTGGCGAGCACTGCCCTAGCGCTGACAACCGCATTGGTGACCGCGCGCCGCCATTTTTGGGGCCGCGCATCATTCGAGTTCATGATTTTGGTGCCGCTGGTATTGCCGCACGCCGCAATGGGTGTCGTGATGCTGACCGTGATCGGATCGCTCGGCTGGAATGGAACGTATAGCGGCATTGTGCTGGCCCATACAATCCTAGCGTTACCCTTCGCTTATCGACCGATCCTGAACAACATGCGGAGCCTTGAGAAGGATGTCGAGGAGGCGGCGATGAATCTGGGCGCGACGCCCGTCGTGATGTTCTTCAAGGTTATTCTTCCACTGATGCGGCCGGGCATTGTCACGGCACTCATCTTCAGTTTTATCATTTCGTTCGACGAGTCGACCGTGACGCTCTTCCTAATCGGACCCGACGCCACAACTCTGCCAGTCAAGATTTTTGCCGCGATACAGGAGGACGCAAGTCCGATTATATCGGCAATTTCGACGATGTTGATCGGAGCAACCGTCTTTGTACTGATCGCTGTGCAGAGGTTGGTTGGCTTGGAGGCGTTTGCTGAGGCCGAGGGAGGGCCAGGCCGGCGATAGCAACGGCTGCTGTGTAGAAGGCGTCCGGTCTCTTCCGACAGGAGGTGCTTGACGGCGGAAAAAAGAAGCTGCCGTCAGCCGGGGCTATATGCATCATATGCATGAAAGTAGGTACTTTTGTTATTGGCGTTGTTTTGGCGAACTGTTTTTAGTGTTGCCCAGCATATGGCTGGCACGCAGCTCCATCGAGGATCGATGGCTGAATGGCTTCGACGTTTGCGACGCAAGAAGATGAGTCTTGGAGACGAAAAGGAGCCATGAAAAGCGAAGACTTCAAGATGATCTCAAAGCTCATTGGCTTGATGCATGGATCAGGGGTCGAGGAGCTGGAAGCATCCGACGGAGACTTGCGCGTAAAGATCACGATGTTTGCGGCCGCACAGGGTAGGCAGGAAATGCATGGGGCGGCGCCTTCCGATCCGCCAGTTGATGCGACCGTGTCGAACGAAGCCGTCGACGAAACGACGTCGTTCGTCTGCGCTTCAATGCAGGGCATTTTCCATCGCGCGCCCGCGCCGGGTGCCGAACCTTTCGTAGTAGTTGGAAGCCGGATCTCCACAGGTCAGCAGGTCGGCATCATCGAAGCGATGAAGCTCTTCACTCCACTGCTCGCTCCGACAGCCGGTGTAATCGAGCAAATATTGGTGGAAAACGGAGTGGAAGTGCAGGCCGAACGGCCATTGTTCAAGGTGAAGTGCAATAGCAATACCAGTAGCGATGGCGAAGCGACATGAAGCCTTCCAGGCCGATAGAGTTTGCAAACCCGCAGGTGAGCTTGTGCGGAAGTGCGGCGCTCTTGTTCGATGCGGAGGGGCCGATGTGTCTACCCACACAGGAGCGTATCTGGACTCTTAGCAAGCAGGTCGGTCAATGGGACGTGGTTGTCGATACTCAAGTCGGTATGAATAATCTTCTCGTCCTGTTCGACTCTTCGAAGGCCGATCCGGAAGCACTTGCATCGAGACTTCTGGAGAGCTGGAGGAAAGTTGAACCGGGCGGTCCACAAGGGAAGCTTCTTGAGGTTGGTGTCGTTTATGGAGGCGATCGCGGCATGGACCTTGGTGAACTGGCTGCTCATCACGGTATCGATCCGGAGACCGTCGTAAAGCTGCATTCCACTCCGGAATATGTCGTGTTCGCGCCCTCCACGACGCCGGGATTCGGCTATCTCTTCGGTTTAGACCCACGTCTCTTCACACCTCGAAGAAAGGTGCCCGTGGTGCGTCCGTTTGGGGGAAATGTGACGATCGGGGGCGGGCAATCAAATCTTGGAAATCCTCGCGGCGCCGGTGGGCCACCGACGTTTCCGACCGGCTGGTACGTCATCGGGCACGTACCGGAGGCGCCGGTGCCGTTTGATCTAAGTCGCAATCCGCCAAATCTTCTCGATGTCGGTGATCGAATTCGCTTCCGCGTGGAGCGCATAGAGAGATGATTGAGGTTGTTCAGACTCCGCCGCTCAACTCCGTGCAGGATGACGGCCGTGTCGGCTTTCGAGGATTTGGGATTGGACGATCCGGGGCGATGGATCACGTGGCCTTGGCGGCGGCCAATGCGCTTTTGGGAAACGAGGAGAACGCGGCCGCCATCGAACTGCAATTGTATCCGTTCGCGGTGAAGTTTCATTCTGACACTCTTTTTGTGCTTACAGGCGCGACAGCTCGTGCAAAGCTCGATGGCGTGGCGGTACTTCCTTGGTGGGTGACGCCGGCTCGCGGCGGCCAAAAGCTTGTGGTGTCCGAGCCGGTGGACGGTTTGCGGACGTATTTGGCGATCGCCGGTGGCGTCGAAGTTCCCGTAATACTCGGATCTCGCAGTACGCAGCTGCGCGATGGCTTCGGCGGCTTTGAAGGGCGCTCGCTTAAGGCCGGAGACCAATTGGAGGTAGGGCACGCCGCTCCGGTCACTCTGCGGGATTTAGGAGGATATGGCGCCAGTCCAGCCTTGTCTGAGCTGCCGTCGGCGACGTGGGCGGGCAGCAGCCCGGGGGGAGTCATCCTCCGCGTCATTACGGCATCGGAGTACGACCTGTTCGACGAATCCTCCAAAACCGCCTTTTGGACCACACCTTGGACGATTTCCACGAAAAGCAGCCGGATGGGCTATCATCTTACGGGCGCGACACTGTGCCGGACGCATGACGTGGAAATGAGGTCGCACCCGATCGTACCTGGCGTCATTCAGGTGCCGCCTTCCGGTGATCCGGTGATACAACTGGCGGACGGTAACTCTGCGGGCGGTTACCCGAAGATTGGTGTCGTCATCGAGCCCGATCTTTGGCGGATTGGGCAAGCAAGGCCAGGCCAGTGTCTTCACTTCGTTCGGTGCAGCTTCGCCGAAGCTCGCGATGTCGAGAGGGTGACGCGCAGCTACATCGAGGAGATCCGACGGTTGGCAAAGTTTTGTAGGTGTTCCCCGCGAGCGAAGCTCCCATGAGCATCGAGTCTTGGGAATTAGCGGAGTTGATCGCCCAAATGAAACGGGCAGGCGTGAAAGAGTTGGAGGCGCAACGCGGAGAGAGTTCGATCCGCCTCTCTCTGGGCCGGCACAACCGCAAAATGGTGGGGACGAGAGCGCTAGAGCTGGCTGGCGTCGAGCGGACCGACGCAGCCACGTTCGTTCGGGCTCCTGCTGTGGGTAGGTTCTCGAATAGACACCCGTTGGGAGAGGCGACGACCGTAGGAGATCACGTTCAAGAAGGTGACTTGCTCGGGGTGATCGCTATCGGACCAATCTTCAGGCCGGTGATCGCGCCCGTCGCCGGTCGTGTGATCGAGCAGGTCTGCCGCAGTGAGAGCGACGTCGAATACGGAACGACGCTATACCGCATAATGGCATCGGGCTGAAACGAAGGTCCTGCCGAAAGGAGCACCCATGGAGATTGATCTCAATTCTGATCTTGGCGAAGGCCTTGGCCGTTGGAGGATGGGAGACGACGAGGCGCTGATGAAGCTGGTCTCATCAGCGAACGTCGCTTGCGGCTTTCACGCGGGCGATGCGGTCATCATGACGCGCATGGTCGAGGCAGCGAAAGAGAACGGCGTAGCTCTCGGCGCACATGTCGGGCTGCCGGACATACTCGGTTTCGGGCGTATCCCGATGAAGATCGATCCGCGTGACATGCAGAAGCATGCGCTTTATCAACTGGGTGCGCTTTCTGCTATCGCGAAGGTCAATGGCTACAAGGTTACCCACGCGGGGACCCATGGCGCCCTGGGCCAGATGGCACAGGAAAACAAGGAATATATCGAGAAGATTCTCGAAGTGTTCGCGGCGTTCGACAGGGATCTGATCATCGCGGCTTCGGTCAAGAGTCACGCAGGCACATTCGCGAAGTCGCTCGGATTGCGGGTGGTAGGCAAGATCTTTGCTGACCGGGCATACGACGACGAGGCTCGCTTGGTTAATCGGCGACATCCGGGCGCACTTATCACCGATCTGACCGAGGTTGCGAGGAGAATGAGCCAGTTCCTCGATGACGGGACTATCACGTCCGTGTCGGGAAAGCGGATCAAGGTCGACGCAAAATGTGTCCTGGTCCATAGCGATACTCCGGGCGCTGTGGAAATCGCGAGAGCCGTAAGGACGGTGGTCGAAGACGGCGGAGGACGTATCGTTCCGCTAACGGAGCTTGCGGCGTAATGTCGGTGCGGTCCATATTGATCGCTAATCGAGGCGAGATAGCGCTCCGGATCATTCGCGCGTGTCGGACGCTGGGGCTGCGAACAATCGCTGTCTGCTCCGAGGCAGATCGAGGGGCGGCTTACCTTGCTCTTGCCGATCGAGCGGTCTGCATCGGCGGCGCGGCGGCAGATACGAGCTATCTGGATATTGGGGCGGTGATGCTCGCAGCAGCCGCCGTTGGTGCCGACGCAATTCACCCCGGATACGGGTTCTTGTCGGAGAACGGAGACTTCGCGGAAGCGGTCGAAGGCGCTGGGCTCATCTTCATTGGTCCGACCTCCGATGTTGTCCGGCTAATGGGGGATAAGATCGCCGCGAAGGCGAAAATGCGCGAGCTCGGCGTGCCTTGCGTTGCGGGAAGTCATGGCGCGCTTCCCGATGATCCGCAGCTCTGCCAAGCGTGTGCGACCGAGGTTGGGTACCCTCTTATCATTAAGGCGGCGGGCGGCGGCGGCGGTCGCGGCATGCGGATCGTACGAGACAGCGCAAGTCTCCACCAAGCGATCGGAGCCACGCGGGAGGAGGCGAGGCGGGCATTTGCCAATCCGACGATCTACCTGGAGAAATTTTTGGAGCACCCGAGGCACGTCGAGATCCAGGTCATCTGCGATGGGGGAGGCGAGGGAGTATGGCTCGGCGCCCGCGACTGCTCGATGCAGCGCCGCCACCAGAAATTAATTGAAGAGGCGCCGCCGCCAGGCGTGCCTGAGGCCAATATCGCCGAACTTGGGGAGCGCTGTGTAGCCGCTTGCCGGGCGATCGGCTATCGCGGCGTAGGCACCTTCGAATTTCTCTACCAGGACGGGATATTCGCTTTCATCGAGATGAATACGCGCATACAGGTCGAACATCCAATAACCGAGGAAACCAGCGGCATCGATATCGTGCGCGAGCAGATTCGGGTGGCATTGGGCGAGCCGCTCGGACTTCGTCAATCCGAGGTCACCTGCAGAGGCCATGCTATTGAGTGCCGGATCAATGCGGAACATCCTTTCGACGGCATTCCTTCTCCTGGTCGTGTTGAGAGCTGGCTGGCTCCGGGCGGACCGGGAATTCGGGTCGATACCCATATCGTGGCAGGTTCGGAAGTCCCTTCACACTACGACTCCTTGATAGCCAAGGTGATCGCTAGGGGCGAGGATCGTTCGGAGTGTATCGAGCGCATGCTTTCGGCCTTGGCAGACCTGCGCGCAGAGGGTATCCGGTTGAACACCGAGCTTCACTCGGTGGTATTGAAGGACGCGTCCTTTCGGGACGCGCGCCTTAGCATCCACTCCTTGGAAGACATCCTTCGACGGCGCGCCTCGTCCGATCGACGGTGAGCGTGATAGGCGACGGCCCGTCGAACCTAATGTGCAATCGAGCACGCATCAAAGGCGGGCAGCCTTGGGCGAATTCGTGCAGTGCGAGATCGCGTCCGATCGAGTCGATGACTTCGGGCTCGGGTCCCAGGAAGATATCAGCTCTCGCGGAACTCGGTCAGACCGAATTCCTTCAAGACGGCCTCGGTATGTTGTCCGAGGGACGGCACCGGGTCCATACGCGGCTGCCAGGACTCACCGCTAATTGGTCGCAAAGATGGCATCGGGCCCGCCGGGGTTTCGATATAAGCCCAGCGCTTGCGGCTGCGCAGTTGCGGATGATCCCACACGGCGGACATGTCATTCACGCGAGCCGTACCGATCCCGGCGGTCTCGAGGCGCGAGATGGCTTCGTTCGACGGCAGCTTGCGGAACGTGTCACAGATGACGGCATCGATCTCAGCTCGCTCTTTCATCCGGCCCGCATTGCCCTTAAAGCGTGCTTCGCTGGCCCACTCGGGCCGTTGTAAGACGATCGTCGTGAACGCGGCCCACTCGCGATCATTTTGAAGTCCGAAAAGTACCATGCCATCAGCAGTTTCGTAGGGCCCATATGGGAAGATCGTGGCATGGCCAGCTCCCGCCCGAGCCGGAGGTTGTGCTCCGTCCATCGCATAGTAAAGCGGATATCCCATCCATTCCACCATGGCCTCCAGCATCGAGACTTCGACATGATCGCCCTGTCCGCTTTTGGCTCGACGCAGCAAGCAGGCCAAAATGCCCTGAAAAGCCATTGTGCCCGCAGCGATGTCAGCAATCGAGATGCCGGCCTTTGCAACGGCGTCCGGCGTGCCGGTCGTTGACAAAAAGCCGGCCTCCGCCTGAATCAGTAGATCGTATGCTTTGCGCTTCTCCCACGGCCCATTCGGACCGTATCCAGATATGTTGCAAGTAATCAGCTGCTTGTATGTGGAGCGCAGCACGCCATCGGCGAGCCCTAGGCGGGCAGCTGCCCCTGGAGCAAGATTTTGCACAAACACGTCTGCGTGCGCGATGAGCCGTTGCACGGCTTCCAACGCTCCCGGCCGTTTCAGGTCGAAGGTGACGCTCTCTTTCGACCGATTGGTCCAGACGAAATGACTGGCAAGACCACGCGCACGCGTATCATAGGCCCGAGCAAAGTCGCCACCATCGGGCCGTTCGATCTTTATGACTCGGGCGCCGAGGTCGGCAAGCTGACGCGTGCAATAGGGAGCCGCGATTGCCTGCTCGATTGCGATGACCAATACCCCGTCCAGTGGCCGCGTCACGACACCTCCGACCTTAGATTGTAGCTTCCGCCTTCATGATAAGCTCGTCCCGATCGTTCGTGGCCCACAGCAGGATTTTTCCGGTTTCGTCCGGCGGACTGCCATTCAGATGAAGTTCGCTGCCGTCGAAAAGCGGCGACACCGCGCGGAAGGAATATGCCTTCACCACCACTGAGGAAGGGAGACTGCGCCTAACGAGATCGATCAGGAGAGTAGCAATGAGCGGACCATGGACGATCAGGCCTGGATAACCTTCCACCGCAAAGACGTACGTTCGGTCATAGTGAATACGATGGCCGTTGAACGTGAGAGCCGAATAGCGAAACAGCATGACGGTATCCGGCACGATGCTGCGATGCCATGGTCCTTTCGGTGCAGTTGATCTCGCTCTGTCGGCGGGCGCTGTGACATCTCGATAGACAATGTCGTGATGGTCCGTCAGAAGTAGATGGCCGTTCTCGTCGTGGACGGCGTGCCCTACCGTGACGAACACCAGAGGGCCGGTCGTACCTTGTTTGGACGTCACGCTTTCGATCGTCGATGTCCGCTTGACATGCATGCCCACGCGCAGCGGGCTCTTAAAGGTGAGCCTGCTGCCCGCCCACATCCGCCGGGGAAGGTCATGGATGGGAGGAAGAAAGCCCCCGCGCTTGGGATGCCCGTCAGGCCCTAATGTCGATTGCCGTTCGTTAGGTAGAAAATACAACCAGTGGGCCAGCGGAGGCAGCGCAACCCCCGTTGAATAGAGCTGGTGGTCGGTTTCGAGGGTCGCATCCAGACGCTCAATCGGACTGGCTGTCACCATGTCTTCCTGGGTTACTGTGCGCCCGATCCATTCCTGGTAGTCGTGTCCGTCAACCATCTAGACCTCTCGTTCTGGTCGAACCTATTGGATATCGCTGGTGGACCAACAGTCGTATTATCCAGCAACAGCATTCGGAGTTGGAGAAAGGCATGCATTTCGATCTGGTGGATCTGCGGCTGCTTGTGCTCGTCGTGGACAGAGGTGGGCTTGCCGCGGCAGCCAGACATGCCAACCTCTCTGTTTCTGCGCTGTCCGAACGCATGAAATCGCTAGAGGAGCGGGCTGGCCTGCAGTTGTTCGAGCGTACGGTCAAAGGGACACGACCGACCTCAGCGGGACTGGAGTTCGCCGGGCACGCCCGCAGCATACTTATGCAGGCAGAGCGGCTGAGCGGGGCGGTCCGATCGTGGAGAAAGCGCGAACGGGGCCTGATACGGATGCGGGCCAATTCGAATGCCATCGCAAGCTTCCTTCCGGATGTCTTGGCGAGCTATCTCGCCCGGCATCCCGACGTGACGGTCGATCTCCAGGAGCAGACGTCGGATCTCATCGCGGTGGCGGTAAGAGCGGGTGAAGCAGACCTCGGAATTGCCGCCGAGAATGCGCAGTTTGAAGGGCTGCGAACGGAGCCATTCGGAGTGGACCGCCTTGTCGTACTGGTTCCTCCGGGGCATTGGCTCGCCGACTACACCTCAATAGGGTTCGCCGAGGTGTTGAACGAGCACTTCATCGGCCTAGATGAGCAGGCATCCATTCAGACATATCTCGCCGATCATGCGCGAAGGCTCGGTCGAGAGCTGGTCATCCGCATACGTTTGCGAGGGTTTGAAAGTGTTTGCCGCATGGTGGCTGCGGGCGCCGGCGTTGCCGTCGTCCCAGTAAGCGTCATCTCTTCTTCGGTGAAGGACGCAGGAGCGCGGGCTGTCGAGTTGTCGGATAACTGGGCCCAACGCAATCTTGTGGTCTGCCTCCCGGTCGATCGTCCCGTATCAGATCTGGTGCAGAGACTAATAGCGGACATAGCGAGGTCTACTAGGTCTCGATTCGCCGAAATCGGCGGAGATGCCGGCCCCCTGCGGACATAATCAGCCAGTGTTCGCCCACCGCGAGGGCGGCTTTCGGCAGAAACGAGTTTACAAAGAGTTCGCCGCGTGCGCTTTAGATCTCGGCCTCGCATGAGGCGTTTCCTCCCTGACTCGCCGAGGCCTTCAAAGGTCTCGGCATTTTCGTGAGATGAGGATGGGCAGAGTGCCGCTCGCCGTTAGCGAAGAATGGTGAGCTTATTATGGGAAAAGCCCTCGGGTCGTTTTCGCTGCCCGCACTCGTTCGACACCTATGGCCATGGCGGCGGTTCGATGAGAGACGTTGTCACGAGCGGCGCGGGTAACCATATCGTTGAATGCGCGATCGAGGATCTGATATTCCCTCCGCATAACCTCTTCTTCTTCCCAGAACAATTGCTGGAGGTCTTGAAGCCACTCGAAATAACTCACGATCACGCCGCCCGAGTTACAGAGAATATCCGGTATGAGGAATATCTCGTTGCGGCGCCTCTCTAGGACCAGATCAGCCTCCGGAGTGGTCGGGCCGTTGGCGCCCTCAGCAAGCACGCGACATCGCAGATCCCGCGCCACGCGATCATCGATCACCCGCTCCATGGCTGCTGGCACAAGGACGTCGCAAGGAAGCTGCAGGAGCTCGGCTGGATCGAGACGGGGCGCTTCGTGATAATCAGACAGACTTCCGTGCCTCGCCGCATGACGGATCAACTGTGTGACGTTGAGGCCTGCACGGTCGTAAAATGCGCCCGTGTGGTCGCCGACACCTACTATCTTGACGCCGCTCCTGCTCAACTCCAGTGCCGCGTACGAGCCGACGTTGCCGAAGCCTTGAACCACCGCGGTCGCCGTCGACCAGTCGATCGACAGATCCTTCAAAACTCGTTTGGCCAGATGGGCGACGCCGCGTCCTGTCGCCTCCCGACGCCCTAAGGTGCCTCCCGCGCCAACAGGCTTGCCGGTTACGATCTCCGTTACGGTACGCCCCTGGTACATGGAATACGTGTCCATGAACCACGCCATCACTTGCTCGTTGGTGCCCATATCGGGAGCCATGACGTCGACGTGCGGACCCACGAACGGAATCATCTCCTGCATATAGCGGCGCGAGAGCGCCTCAAGCTCTCGGTGGGAAATCTTCGCTGGATCGACACGAATACCGCCCTTCGCGCCGCCATAGGGTAGTCCGACCAGTGCGCATTTCCAGCTCATCCAAATCGCGAGGGCGGCGACTTCGCCGATATCAACACTAGCGGCAAAGCGCGTTCCTCCCTTGGTCGGCCCGAGTGTAAGGTGATGCTGGACTCGATAGCCCTCGAATACGGAGATCGACCCGTCATCACAATGGATGGGGCAAGAAACCGAGATGGCGCGCTTGGGAAGAAGCAAGCGGCTGCGTTCGTCGATGGGAATTGCCAGATGATCGGCAATCACGGTGAACTGTCGTGAAGCCATCTCGAAGACGGGCCCACTATAGATGCTCATTTTGGCTCCGATTTATCAATAAGCGACGGCCCGGGAGCAATCGACTAAGCGCCCGCGAGCGGATGGAGGACGCGCGGCTGTCTCGCAGCGCCGGCGATCACGTGAGAACTTGCGGGCGTGCAAGCACGCAGGCCCGAAATAGCAGCGGGATGTCTACTGCAATCGGAGCCACACGCTCTTCGTCTGAAGGAAATCCTTCATCGCGTCGATCCCACTTTCACGCCCCAAGCCGGATGTCTTGTAACCACCAAAGGGAACGGCAGGATCAGTCTTCCGATACATGTTGATCCAGACCGTTCCGGCCTGGAGTCGGGCTGCGACGCGGTGAGCGCGACTTACGTCCTTGGTCCAGAATCCCCCGGCTAAGCCGAAGTTGGTCGCATTAGCCGTGCGGATCGCATCCTCTTCATCCTTGAACGCGATAACAGAAAGAACGGGACCAAAGACTTCCTGCTGGGAAATCGTCATCGTGTTCTTCACATCGGCATAGATCGTCGGTTCGACGAACCATCCCTTGCCGCATTCCGGGGCGTGGGATCGCTTGCCGCCAAGCACTAGCCGCGCGCCCTCCGAGCTGGCTGTGTCAATCATCGAAAGTATCTTGCGGAATTGCTGTTCCGTCGCGACAGGGCCGATGTCGGTCGCTGGATCCAACGGGTCGCCCAGCCGCATGCCGCTTCCACGCCGGACCAGCTTTTCAAGGATCTGTTCAAGCACCGTCTCTTGAACGAGTAGGCGGGAGCCCGCGACACATGTTTGCCCGGTCGAGGAGAAAATACCTCCGACGGCACCGGCTGCCGCAGCATCCAGATCGGCGTCCTCGAAAATGATGTTAGGCGATTTCCCGCCCAGTTCCAGGGCTACCGGTTTGAGGTGGCGAGCGGCGAGCTCGTAGACTTTGCGACCGGCGTCGACACCACCAGTGAAGGAGATCTTGGCGACTAGTGGGTGCTGGACCAGCGCGGGTCCGATCTCGGAGCCGTAGCCGGTAAGAACATTCACGACGCCGGGCGGCACTCCAGCCTCTTCGAGCAGATCCACGAACAACAGTGTCGATGTGGATGTGAATTCTGATGGCTTGACGACCACCGTGTTGCCGGCGGCGAGGGCCGGGGCAATCTTCCAGGAAAGAAGTCTCAACGGCGAATTCCACGGAGTGATCGCGGCGACGACGCCGATCGGCTCGTATCGTGTGTAGTTGAAATAATTCTCCGGATCGACGGGGATAACGGAGCTGTGGACCTTGTCGGCAAGGCCGGCGTAGTAGTGATACCACTGCGCCATCGTCTGCATTTGGGTCCGCATTTCGGAAATAGTCTTTCCGTTGTCGCGGATCTCCCATCGCGCCAGGCTCTCGATGTTCTTCAGCACGAGATCTCCAACCCGGTGAAGAATAACCCCTCGCTGCTTTCCGGTCAGCCGAGGCCAAGGTCCTTCGACGAATGACCTGTGTGCGGAGTCGACTGCGTCGTTCACGTCGGAAGCATCGGCTTGCGGGACAGTCGCCCAGGTCTCTGATGTAAAAGGGTTCTGTGTTTCCAATCGCCGTTGGCTCTTTGACGCGCGCTTTTTTCCTCCGATCACCATCTCGAAGTGCTGCATTCCATCTCCTCCGTTTGAGCGTTCGCAACAAGCAGCTCAATAGATCGAGGTAGCAGCATGGGCAACGACAGCAGCTGTTATGGAAGTATGATCAAAATGAAAGAGGAGGCTTGTCCTGCGCGTAAGCTTCGGGGACTTCGAGTAAATTTGTCGCGACGGCCGTGGTTTGGTGCAGCGCGGGAAGCGACCGGCTGTCGATCTCGCCTTGACGTCTCCGGCTCACTGATCGTAGCAATCACTACGACGTCGTCCCGGTTGCCGGGTTGGTCGGAGATACAAGGAGGATCGTTCATTGTCAGCAGCTGTGCACGCAGAGAGCCGCGTTAAGGCGAAGGAAGCCGCCCGGGCGGGCTGGCAATATGAGTTGTACGACCTGCTCCGACGAAACAACTTCACGCAGTTTGCCTACGTCCCGGATGCCGGCCACACCGTTCTCATCAACGAGTCGCTCGCAGATGCCGAGGTCGAGTCGATCGCGCTTACAACCGAAGAAGAAGGTGTCGCGATGATGGCGGGTGCCGAGTTGGGCGGCGCCCGTGGCGTGCTGCTTATGCAGAGCAGCGGCGCGGGTAATTGCGTCAACCTTCTCTCCCTGATAGCGGGCGGACGCTTCCCTTTCTTGACGCTCCTGAGTATGCGCGGAGATTTCGGCGAGGGTAATCCCTGGCAGATGCCGATGGGGAGGGCCGTCGAGCCGGTCCTGGAAGCGATGTCGGTTCGATGTCTGCGTGTAGACCGGCCTGAGGACGTCGTGCCTGTCGTCTCGGCTGCCATCACGATGGCCTTCCAAGGCGGCGAGGCAGTTGCGGTCCTCCTCACTCAAAAACTCATCGGCGCGAAGGCGTTCTAGGGGGCATGATCATGAAAGCAAATGTTGGCAATCCGGAGTTCGACGAGCGCTACGTCCTTGATCGACGTGAGGCCGTTCCAGCGTTAGTGGGAGGTCACAAGGAGTTCCTGTTCATCGCGGGCTTGGCTGGCACCGCGCGCGATGTGACTTCGCTGGTGAACGATGGTCCGTCCGCCTATGGTCTCGGAGGGGCCATGGGGGCGGCGACGATGATGGGGTTGGGTCTCGCTCTCGCTCGTCCCGATCGTACCGTCATCGCCTTTTGCGGTGACGGAGAGTTGCTGATGAACGTCGGGTCCCTGGCCACCATCGGCGTCCGCAATCCTCCCAACTTGAGAATCGTTTGTGTCGACAACGGTCACTACGGCGAAACCGGCTACCAGCGCAGCCATACGAGTTTGGGCGTAGACCTTGAGAAGATCGCCGTCGGGTCCGGCATCAGGCGCACCCTGACTATCGGTACAGCAGCCGAGCTACCGAAAGGCAGCAAGTTGCTGCGGGAATCTGAAGATGCCGTCTTCATCTTGATGCGGGTCAAGCCCACCGATCCGCCGAAGTTTAAGCGAACTCTGGATCCGGCCGTGTGCCGCGTCCGTTTCAAGGCTGCTTTGGCGGATGCAGCTCGTGCGGGCGGCTGAGTCGAAGAGGCGCGAAGTGCCGACGGCACGCAGCGAAGACGCCGCGCCGTCGGCTACCGGCATCGACGTTCGCGATGTATCGAAGATCTTCGCGCTCGGCGCTTCGGAACAGACCGTGGCGCTCAAGCCGCTTTCCCTCACGATCCGGAAGGGCGAGTTCTTCAGCTTCATCGGACCGTCGGGATGCGGCAAGACAACCTTGCTCCGCATCATCGCCGGCCTCACCACCCCCACGACAGGTGGCGTTTTCATAAATGGCACGCAAGTGACCGGACCGGATTCACGGATCGGTATGGTCTTCCAGAAGTCCACGCTTCTACCCTGGCGAACGGTTCTTCAGAATCTTCTCCTTCCCGTCGAGGTGACGAAATCATGCTCGATGCAAGAGGCGAGATCGCGGGCCGATCGCCTGCTTGAGATGATGGGAATTGCCGCTTTCAAAAATCGCTCGCCAGACGAGTTATCCGGCGGCATGCAACAACGAGCGGCGATAGCTCGGGCGTTGATCACAGATCCCGAAATCCTGGCCATGGACGAGCCCTTCAGCGCGCTCGACGAATTCACGCGTGAGCGCCTGAACGATGAACTGATGGGTCTGCAAAAGAGCGCGCAAAAGACCATCATCTTCGTCACGCACAACATATCCGAAGCGGTCTTTCTGTCTGATCGCATCGGAGTGATGGCCCCAAGACCCGGGCGCTTAGACAGCATCATCGAAGCGCAGGGCTTTCCCGCTGTGAGGGACGCCTCACTCCGGAAGAAGCAAGAATTTTTCCGGGAGGTGGCGAGAGCCCGGGATGCCTTCGATAGGCTTCATTTGTGACTCGGGACCTATCGTTCGATGTTGTAAACGGAGAATGCAAGTGTCCAGCCAGGCCGTGAGAAGCGAATCCGAGATCGGCTCAGTCCCCTCGATCCTAGAGGGGGGCCGAAAATTCGGAGCAGCACTGCTAGCGCTCGGCATTGCGCTGCTGCTTCTCGCTATCTGGCAACTCTCGTCCCAATATCGACTTGTGTCCGCTCTGATCCTCCCGAGCCCAGCTCTGGTAGCGGGCGCGCTCTACGAAGGCGTGGTCGGCGGACGCTTCCTGAACGACATCCTCGTGACATTCAACGAAACCGTACTTGGCTTCCTGTTTGGAACGGTCGTCGCCATCACTCTGGGGGCGACGTTCGCATATTCGGGGCTCCTGCGGCGTGCCGGCTATCCCTACGTCATTGCTGTTCAGACGTTCCCGAAGATCGCTATCGCTCCCTTGCTGATAGCCTGGTTCGGATACGGCATAGGACCGAAGGTCATCATTTCGGCTCTACTCGCCTTCTTTCCGGTATTCACCGCTACACTTGCCGGATTCACTGAAGTGAACTCGGACATGATCGATCTGCTGCGATCGATGAAGGCGACGCGGCTACAAGAACTTCGCAAATTGAGGCTGCCCTTCGCGATGGCTTTCATCGTGCCTTCTCTCGATGTGGCCATCGTGCTGGCTTTGCTCGGAGCAATCGCTGCCGAACTGGTCGGCGGAGCCGCAGGTCTGGGGCAGGTCATTCAACAAAAGTCGTTCACGGGCGACATAGCGGCCGTTTATGCGGTCCTCGCTCTCACGGCCGCAATCGGCATAAGCCTTAGAAGCATCGTCAGGACGGTGACCCGAGCTCTTCAGTCAATGGCGTGGGGCTGATTGCAGGTATGGGCACGCAATGCCTTTCGGCACGATTGAATGGAGGAAGTCCTTGCGTTTAGTAGGTTGTTTGGCGGTTGCAGCCAATCTGTCCGTCTTCGTCTGTGGTGCGACGCAAGCCGAGAGTCTGAAGGAAGTGACCTTCGCATCCTCGGATACAGCATTGAGCATCGGGTCCGCGCCTTACTCATCGCTCCAGCCCACCTTGAAGTTGCCGGAGAAGTACGCGGGGGTGACGGTCAAGTTTCAACCTACCGCTGGCGCGACGGCTGCGGTGCAGGCCGTAAGCAACGGCAATGCATTCTATACTTTGGTGGCGTTAGCGTCCTTCTTGCCGCTCGCCCGTCAAGACCCGAACCTTGTTATCGTCTCGTTCGACCCCGGCAATTCTCTCCGGGTGATTGTGCCCCCCGATAGTCCGGTGAAGGGTCCCTTAGACCTGAAAGGTAAAGTTATTGGAGTCGGTAGTTTTGGCACGGCGGCCTATCCGTATGGCAAGGCTATCCTCAAGGAAGCCGGCCTCGATCCCGACAAGGACGTGACCTTCCTGCCGGTCGGTCTCGGAGCACCAGCGGCGGACGCTTTGAAAAGCGGCAAGATCCAGGCTTTCGCGGGGTTCGATAGCCCGAACGCGGTGATCGGAAATCTCCTCGGCGTGAAGATGAGAGACGTGCCGTCCCCGCTGAACGATCTCGTTGGTATGGTCGGTATGGTTGTCACCCGCAGTGAAATCGAAAAGCATCCGAAGGTGGTCGCAGGCCTGTGCCGTGCGCTCTACGAATCGTTCTTCTTCGCCGAAGGAAACATCGAAGGGACCGTGCGCAATCACTTTAAGGTCTATCCTGGCCAGCTCCCATCGAACAAACCACTTGATGAAGCGGTCCGGGAAGGCGAGGTCATCCTGAGAGCCAAGCTCGACGTCGTGAACCACAGAGGAGCCGGTGGCATCATCGGCTACCAGGAACTGCCGACCGTTCAGCACACCGTCGACAAGCTGTACGAGAACGGAATCCTTCCGGAGCGGATGGAAATATCAAAGTACGCGGACCAACGGTTCAAGAACGATTGTGGCGGTTTCGATCCCGCTGAGCTCCGGGCGCAGGCCCGCGCTTGGAAACCGCAATAGAGGAAATCGACAACTGGACACCGAGAGAGGAGAATATTCAATGACGGTCATCGAGCATCTTGCAAAGTGGGGGTCCGAAGCGCCCTTCGAACATTCAAGGGCAGCGCGAGACGTCGCTCGGCACGCTGTTGAAGACGTAATTGCCTGCATCATAGCGGGATCCAACGATCTCGGCGCCTCTAACGTCCGCAAGATGGTGTACGCCTCCGATAGTGCCGGTCCTGGCACGGTCGTCGGAGAGGAGAAGGCCGTGTTGCCGCAGCTGGCGGCGCTCGCAAATGGAACGGCCGGCCATGCATTGGACTATGACGATACGTTCCTTCCGGGCGTCAATCACGCCAGTTCGGTTCTCGTCTCGGCCCTCATGGCGCTTGGCGAGCAAGCGGGATCCTCGGGCGCCGAATTAATCGATGCCTATTTGGTCGGTCTAGAGCTCCAATTCGCGGTCGGCAGCGGTGTGATGCGTAGCCACTACGATTTTGGTTGGCACTCCACTTCGACGATCGGGTGCATCGGAGCCGCCGGCGCCTGCGCGCGGCTTCTCAAGCTGGATGCCAGGCGCTTCGCGCATGCGCTCAGCCTCGGGACGAGTATGGCGTCTGGGTGCAAGGTCCAGTTTGGCAGCATGGCAAAGCCTCTGCACGCCGGGCTTGCCGCTCAGCACGCCATCGAGGCGGCCCAATTGGCCGCGGCCGGCGTCGAGGGACGGCTGAATGCGCTTGAAGGAGGGATGGGCTTTCTCGAATTGTTCGGCGGCAAAGGACCGGCTGGCTGGGGAAAAAACATCGAGAAACTGGGCGCGCCGATGACGGCGGAGTCTCGCGGTCTCATGTTCAAACGCTATCCGTGTTGCGCCTCGACGCACCGGGTTCTAGACGCGTTCTTCGAGCTAAGGGCGCAAGAGAAGTTCGAGGCCGACGAGGTCGAAAGCATCAACACGCTAATTGGATACGGTAACTCGCGAAATCTGATGTACACAAATCCAGTCTCCGAAATGGAGGCTAGATTCTCTATGCAATATTGCATGGCCGTGGCTCTTGTCGACGGTGCTCCGAAGCTCAGTCACTTCACGCCGCAATCCGTCAAGCAGGAAAAATACCGTCGACTTTTCGGACTGACAACCGTCAGTTGCTACGATCCTGCGGAGGAGCAGAAGAACGTCGACCTAATGCGTCCTCATGTCATTACCGTCAAGTTGAAGAATGGCCGGTCGCTGGAACGGTCGCGGGATCTTCCGGTCGGTACCCTCAAATACCCGTTTAGCCTCGACGACCGCAAAGCAAAATTCGACGATTGCTGCAAATCTAGATTGGACAAGGTATCCTCCGATAGGCTCTTCGAGGCCATCAACAATATCGAGAGCGAAGGGCATCTGTCCCGGTTCACCGGTTTGCTGCGATTCGGAGCAAAGGCAAACCACGCTTTCCGCACTTCGAGCTTCGCGTGAGTGCGGCCGGAAGACCACGCATCCGGCCTCACGTGATCCATTCAGCGCAGAACGACTGCGACCGGAAAAAAATATGTCGTCGAAGCCACTTCCCCTGGATCAGGTTAGCGTAGTCGAATTCTGCTCGACGGCAGCGGGGCCTTTCGCGTCCATGCTGCTCTCGGATATGGGAGCGAGCGTCATCAAGGTCGAACCGCCAAATGGAGATGGCTTACGCCAATGGCCGCCGTTGACAGAAGGATTTAGCGAGAACTTTGCCTCACTCAATCGCAACAAGAAATCGATCGTCCTGGATCTCAAGAATGATGAGGACAATGACATTGCGCGGCGGCTTGTGCTCGATGCCGACGTGCTGATCGAGAACAATCGTCCCGGCGTGATGGAGCGCTTGGGGCTCGGTTATCCGCAATTCGCCGCGGAGAGGCCGGATCTTATCTACTGCTCGATATCCGCATATGGTCAAACCGGACCTCGAGCCGACGAAGGTGGGTTTGATCTCACCATTCAGGCCGCTGCTGGCGTGATGAGCGTAACGGGCGAAAGCGATGGAGCGCCGGTCAAATGCGGAGTTCCGATCTCGGATTTTGCGTCGGGTCTATACGCCGCTTTTGCCGTGACCTCCGCTCTGGTGCGGGTTCGGGCGGGGGGCAACGGCGCTCACATAGACGTTCCGATGTTTGGCTGCACGTTGGGTATAGCCGCGTTACAGACAAGTGAATTTTTCGGGACTGGTCTGCTCCCCCGCAGATTGGGATCCGCCCACCCGCGTAATGCGCCCTACCAGGCTTATCGAGCGGCGGACGGCTTCTTCGCGATTGCGGCTGGCAACGACGGACTGTGGCGCGAGGTCTGTCGTGTCGTCGGACGCGACTATCTCGTCACCGATGGGCGTTTCCTTACCACCGCTGACAGGGCTTCGAACCAGCACTCCCTCAAGGAGCTGCTGGAGGCCGTATTCGAAACCCAGCCGGTCGATTACTGGATCGGAGCCTTCGCGAAGGCTCGTGTGCCTCATGCAAGGATTAATAGCTACGACGCGGCCCTTGGAGATCCTCAGACGCGCCACATGGGATGGATCAAAGAACTCCAGTTGCCGGGTGGACGAACGACGCAGACTTTCGCATCGCCCCTGAAGTTCGGCGGCGAAAGCTTTGAAATCCGGAGCCGACCGCCCCTGCTGGGTGAACATACAAAGGAGTTCCGTGACGCCTACAGCCGCAGGCAGCCGGACCTCAACCGAGTTTCAACAAGGTCGGAGGACTGAGGTGAGCCAAAAGCTGCTTGCATTTGTGGCCGAGGTGACACGCTGTGTCGAAAACGTTCAGGACGAAGTCATAGTCGTTTCGCGCGTCAGGAAGGCGATGAGCGAGCTTGTGTCAACGGATGACTGGTTGCCTGAGACGATGGCGCTGTCCGATCCCAAATTCTATCAGCAACATCTGCTATATGGAGACCCTCTTGATCGCTTTTCGGTCGTGAGCTTCGTTTGGGGACCGGGCCAGCAGACGCCGGTCCATGACCATTCCGTGTGGGGTGTCATCGGCATGTTGCGAGGATCCGAGATCAACCAGAGGTACGGCCGGACGGCCTATGGGATGGACCCGATCGGTGGTTCCGAGCGACTGGAGCCAGGCGACGTGGAAATCGTGTCGGAAGCGGTTGGCGACATTCATCAAGTGCGAAATGCGTTCGATGACCGCGTGTCCATTAGTATCCACTGCTACGGTGGGAATATCGGGAGAATCCGACGTCATGTCTTCAAAGATCTCGGTGAGACCCAAGAGTTTGTCTCGGGTTATTCCAATGCTCTCACTCCCAACCTCTGGGCGCCAGCGCAGTGAGTGGGACGGAAGACCTTTTCGTCGGTCGCGCCGACGGTGTCGTGCGATTGCGCCTGAACCGACCGGAAGTAGGCAACGCCTTGAACCCAGGTTTGATCGCGGCCCTCACGCGCGAGGTAGAGGAGGCACGAAGATCGTGCGCCAGGCTTATGATCGTCGAGTCGAGTGGGCGCAACTTCTGCACTGGCTTTGATCTGTCGCGACTCCAGGAGGAAACAGACGATACGCTATTGGCAAGATTCGTCCGTATCGAATATTGTCTCCAGGCGATCAAGAATGCACCTTTCCCGACGTTGGCAATAGCCCGAGGGCGAGCGATCGGAGCCGGGGCCGACCTGTTCTGCGCCTGTGCCATCCGTTGGATCCTACCGGGGTCGTCGTTCGTCTTTCCGGGAGCGAATTTCGGCCTTGTCTTGGGTACCTCAAGGCTCGCCGAGATCGTCGGCGCCGCGACGGCCGCGGAATGGATCATGGGAGGGGCGACGGTCGATGCGCAATCCGCGCTGGAATCCGGCTTGGCTATGAAACAAATTGGCTACGAAGACATCGAAAGGGCAGTGTCTAGCGAGACCGCTCGCGCCTGTCGGCTAGATAGTTCGACGCATCAATCGATTTGGATGGCTGCAGCGAGTGCTCGCAGCGTTCGCGGAGAAACGGGTGACGGCTTCGACATGCTGAGGCTCATCGCGTCCGCTTCGCAGGTCGGCCTAAAGGAAAGAATAGCATCATACCGAACGGCAAGCCAATCGATCTGGCCCGTCACGTCACCTTGATATAGGATCGTGATCTAACCTCGCCGAACAATCAGCGTGAACGATGTTACCTCGGGCCGGCCACAATTTGACCTTCGAAACGTTTCGTCCGGTCGGTCACCATCGCTTCTTTTGAGATGGTAGCTGCGACGTCTGACAATCTGACGAGATATTGCTTGCCGGCCTACTCCGCTTGTTTGGTCTCATCACACACAAGATCGTCGACGGACCCAGGCGTCTTTGAGTAGCTTACATTTAGCAAATATTCGTCGCGGCGGAGCCTACTTTTGCGCTCGAGGACGGCGCCGCCATCAATCCTTTCCACCGCGACATGCCGCGCCTGTCGGTGGATATCGACCACACCTATCTGCCGGTGGTTCCGCGCCCCAAATCTCTGGCCCCGATCGATGCGGCGATGGAGCGCATGGCGGCGGCCATCAGGAAAGGATTGCCGGCAGCACGGGTGACGGAAGTCGTCAGCGCCGGTGAAAGATTGTCATCAAGCTGACCGTCCAGAGAGGCGCCGCGCAGGTCAGGATCGAGGTCACGCCGGTGATCAGGGCCGAGCTAGAGCTGCGCGATGTCTCGTCGAGCGTCGAAGAAATGTCCGGCTTCCGGACCCAAATGGAGCTGCTCAGGCTGTTGTCAAGTAAACCAATTCGTCATATATGGCATATAAACAAGTGTTAGTCGCCACATATGGTGATATTATGAGTTCGCCCAAATCCAATGCCGCGCTTGAACGTCTTGGTCACGACCTTCGATCGGCTCGCCTGCGCCGTCGTGTGGCTGTGGCCGACTTGGCTGCGCGCGCGGGTACGTCGCCTAGCACCATCGCACGCCTGGAAAAAGGCGATCCGGGAGTCGCCGTAGGCACGCTCGCGGACGTGCTCGTCTCTCTCGGGCTTATCGAGAATCTCGCCGATCTCGTCGATATACGGAAAGACGATCTGGGTTTGGCGTTGACGTCGGAGCGGTTGCCGCAGCGCGGTCGATCGTACGCTGCAAGGCTGCGCAAGCAGGAGAGGCAGGGCGACAAGGACGGGAAAAACGAACCGGACGATGTTGATCCGAACGGCGTGGCCTTCTGATGACTGAATACTACGCCCAAGTAGCCCTTGGCGAAGGCTTAACGCGAGTCGGTGAACTACGCTTCACGCAGACCGGGCCTCGTCAATTTTCGATCTTCACCTATGACCCGGCCTGGGCGAAGGATCCGCGTGCTTTCGCATTGCAGCCGAACATGCCCTTTGAGGGCGGGCCGTTTCATGCGTCGGCGCAGTCTGGCAATTCGCGCGAGGCGCTTGCTGGCGTCTTCTCCGATGCTGCGCCCGACAGCTGGGGGCGCAGACTGCTTGAACGTGCCTATGGCAATGGCCTCTCTGAATTCGAATATCTCACACTGTCCGACGATACATGCCGGCAAGGTGCTCTGCGTTTCATCGATGAACATGGGAAGATCATTACCGGTAAGGCCAACGAAGCGGTACCGCGTCTTCTTGATCTAGAGGCGATCACGGCGATTGCCCGCGCCTACGAACAAGGCAAGGAGATTTCCCCTGCGGACATGCAAGCTCTTGCCGGAGCCGGCGGCTCGGGCGGGGCTCGGCCCAAAGCCAACGTTCGTGACGGCGACGTTCTCTGGCTTGCCAAGTTCACTTCCGTCCACGATCAGCACCCGATCGAACAGGTCGAGGTCGCGACGCTGAACCTTGCCAGGATGTGCGGCATCCGCATTCCAGAGGTCAGACTGGAACTCGCTGACACGAAATTTCCGGTCGCGCTGGTCCAGCGTTTCGATCGACGCGGCCGCGCCCGCATTCCCTACATCTCCGCCCGAACGGCGCTCGGGAAGACAGGCTTAGAGCTCGGTTCGTACACGGAGATTGTCGATTTCATGCGGACGTCAGCTCCGGATCCGCAAGTCGATTTTGAGGAGCTCTATCGGCGGATGGTCTTCACTATCCTTGTTTCGAACAAGGATGATCATCTGAAGAACCATGGCTTCCTGTACGTCGGTTCGGGACGGTGGCGTCTGTCGCCGATGTTCGATGTGAACCCGGCGCCCGATCGCAACCCGCATCTCGAGACGGCGATCATGGAAGGTGGCACGCACGACCGATCAATCAAGCTCGCCCTCGAGGCCTGCGAGTTTTTCGAAATCACCGACGCCAACGCGCGAAAGATCATCCGAGATACAGCTCAACGCGTGTCCGATGGATGGCGGGAAACTTTCCGACGGGCAGGGGTCGGCCGTGCCCAATCGCGCGACTACGAAGCCGCCTTCGTCCATGATCAGAGCGACACAGCGCTTGGTCTATAATTCATCATATATGAAATGTTATCTGCTTCAATATATCATATTTGACTACTACGTAGTGATGCGCCAGAGACTTGCGAAGGCGCGGCCGGGTTCCCTCTGCCCTATCCACTTAGGTACGATCGACGATTTGCCTCGTATCGGACGGGAGGCATTCCAAGATTTGTGCCTCGCCATCGTGGCGGAAGATTTGAAGTCCCCGATACAGAACTTTTTGGCCTCCCACGATGGCGGTCGGACGAGCATTTCCCGGCGCTTGGGAAGGAGGCGAGGCCGCCCCGCGCCGGAAAGTGCACGATCCAGATCAAGCATTTCGGAAATGCCGCCGCCCGTCTATCTCTGTCGCACCTCACCAAGAAGCCGGGTGTCAAACGCCATCCGGAACTGAGGGGGCAGTTTTCCATGGCGCGCGACAGCCGGGCAATGCCAAGGAGCTCGCTGCCCAGGGGGCGCGCAGGCGATTACATCTTCATTACGAACGCCGGGGTTTCGGGAGCTGCCGAGGCAAGCATCTGCAGGCTTTCGAAAAGGCCGGTGTGCAGCGTTGTCGCGTGTTTGGAGGCGACTGGGTCGCGGCCCAGCTTCGGAGCCGCCCGTCCCCGAGGATGCTAATTCCGCGAATCTACAACCTCACGCATCTCCGACAATTCATCGACGGCGGAGCCTATCTTCAGGCATGACATCTACTCGGCGCGATGGGCGACAAATCTGCGCTGCTTCGCGACCACGGACGCGCATAGACGGAGCGTGGAAGCGCTGCTGGATCACCGGTTCGTCTTGCTTCGCGGGATCCGGCTTCCGGCAAATCGATGATCGCGGCGATATCGTCTCTTGGCGCGCTGGATGACCTTGCTATAGCCGAGCACGAGGAAGGCGACAGGTGGACCTTTCGTCATCCGACGATCGCGGATGCCTATTCGTCGCGGGAGGCCCCGACCTCGTCGAGATATACCTGCCCGGAGCCAAATCCGAGCGACTGCTGGCGTACGTGTTTTGCGGACGTCGCAGCGATGTCGATGCGTCAGAACGCCATAGAGCGCAGAAGGTACTATTGGACGTGCCGATCAATAGCGTCCTTCATTACTTCCTAGCCGAGCGCTGTGATGAAGATTTCTGCGCACTTTCGTCGAGGCGCGCCCAGAGATTTGGTAGTTCCCCTGCATATTCCGATGGCTGACGGCAATAACATCCGCTTGCTTGCCCGATTCAAACAAATCGTCCTTTGTCCGAAGAGGACATTGAAACCTGATGAGGGAGATACGGGAATACGCTGGAATGCTTCGACGAGTCGATTTTCCAGGATGGACGTGTGCGATCACTGTTGCCTTCTGACGAATTCGAACGGCTCTGCGCCGACGTGAAATGGGAATGGCTTGCCGACCTTGGTGCGTCGGTCGGTCGCACGCGAAGAAGTTACAGCTCGAGCGATCAGGCAGGAATGTATCGTGACTTTCGCGATTCTCTCGAGGCCGCCGCAAAGTATTTTTGGGACGATGACGCGTTGCAAGCGGCGTTGTCAACGGCTTTGCGCCGGATGGACGAGATGATCTACGAGGATGAGGACCAGCGGCCTCCCCGCGGCGAAGCGAAACTTTCAAATCTTCGCCGAAGATCTCCGGAGCGTTGATCGAGATATTCAGTGATGTAGATGAAGAGTAGGGGCGCCATGATCTTGATCCAGCGCTTGCCCGGGGCAGTTCAGAAAATCGTGCCTGTCGTACCCGCGGCGCTGTTTCGCGGTGCGTTCGCCGTTTTCGTTGAAGTCCGACAGGCCCGGAGCTTGCGGGCTTCGCCTCGGTCACCTATCGCGAGCTCAGCAGCGATTGCCACAAATGCCGTTATGAAATTTCTGAATCGTCGGCCCTGGTCGATTCACTTATTTAATTGGACGGTTGATTCGGGAATTGCGATTCTGGCGCATGTCCGAACTCACCGTGCAATAAGCCCGCAAAGTTCTACGTGCTGACGATCGAGCCGACGCTGTTTGGCGATACAGCATTGGTGCGCGAATGGGGCCGCCTCGGTGGGCACGGCCAACGGCGGCTCGATCTGTTCGATGGGCACGTGCAGAGGCGCTTGAGTCCTGGTTCAAGCGCAAGACCCGTCGTGGTTACGTACAGCGGCACTTTCGCTTGGAGCCGGCTGCGACGTGCGGCAAGCGGTCTGATCTGGAGAAAATCTCCAATTAAAGTATGTCAAAGTAATCCGAAGGTATTTCGAATCTATTCCGAGAATTGCAGTATTCCATAGTACAACAATAGCGTACCTTCGCCGTGATCGAGGCTCATCAGGAAGGCTTTCCGCTCTCTACGTCAAGCTACCTTATCCTGGTTTGAAGTCGGAACATCGAGATGAAGTTGGAGCCCTTCTCAAGGTCCCGATAGCTCGAACACTGCGTCTTTGCGCCCGCGTTCAAGCGAATCGGTGGTGATGTTCGTCCGGACGGCCGCCACCTGAGCCAACCTAATTCGATCCCGCCGCAGCAGCCGTGAAGCTGCGGTCGACGGCTTTGCTGACGTCGAGCGTCTTCGGCAGGATGCCGTAGCGGGTCGAGCGGTCGGAGGCTTCCTGCACCTCTTTCACCACGCCCTCGTCGATCACAATCGGGCTGGTGCGCTGCGCGGTGTAGGCCGAGATCAGCACGTCCTCCGGCAGCTTGGTCAGCTCGGCCGTGCTCCTGGCGTATTCCGCAATATGGTCCAGCGACCACAGCCGTGCCTTGTTCAGCCGTTGCACGAGGTCCTGAACCGCGGCGCGCTTGGTGGCGATGGCATTGTCGGAGGCGACGATGAAGGTGATGGTCGGCGTCAGGCCGTCGCCGTCGGCGATGACGCGCGCCTTGTCCTTCAACGTCGCGAATGAGACATAGGGCTCCCACACCGCCCAGGCGTCGACTGACCCCGCCACCAGTGCCACCTTGGCATCGACAGGGCCGAGAGGCGCGAAGGTCGCCTCGTCCAGCTTGATCTGCGCCTTCTCCAGGGTTGCATCGATCAGGAACTGGCCCCAGCCGCCGCGCGTACCAGCGAGGCGCTTGCCCTTGAGGTCGGCGGCCGACTTGATCGGTGAATCCTGACGAACCAGGATCGCCTGCGTCTTGGCATCCGACCGCGTGCCGCCGATCGCCTTGATCGGCGCGCCCGCTGCATAGACGGAGAGGAAAGACAGATCGCCCGTGTAGCCGACGTCGAGCGCGCCGGCGTTGAGCGCTTCCAGAATGGGAGCTGCCGCCGGGAATTCCGACCATTCGATCTTGTAAGGCAGGTCCTTCGCATAACCCGAGATCTCGAGTAGCGAGCGTTTACCGCCTTTCTGGTCGCCGACGCGCAGCACGACTGTATCGGCCGCGAACGACGCGGCTGCCGTCGACAAGGTGACGACCGCGGCGAACAGAGAGGCCGCCAGGCGGTGCGTGATCGAATGGTCCGAAGAGTTGATGCTCATGTGATCTGTCTTGTTGCTTGCCTGTTACGACACGTGGGCGCGTGATGCGGCGAGACGATCAAGTCTATGACCGCGTGATACGCAGTCAATGAAATGGCCAACCGTATTGCGCGCGCGATGAGCAAGGACATTTCAATGAATGTGTGCTTTTCAGAAAAGCGGCGTGCGCATGCCTCAGACTGGGTGACAGTGATCCTCTCGCAGAGTCGTGAAGCTGCCTGGGAGCCGATGCGTCAGCGAAAATCGTTTCATCGTTGTTGCGTGTGCCGATGGAGAGAATGACTTCGCATCGCGCCAGATTCGAAATTCCATTTCATTGACGATGCGGTACCCGCGCCGCATGATTTGCACATCGCATCAACGTGGACGCAGGAAGCGACCCGCGAAAAATATTCTCTCTACGCAGCTCCCTCAGGAACATCCGCAACGCGAACAGTTGTGCCGATGGCGGAGCGTGCCAACTCAGGAGTGGGGCTGATGGGAAACGACATTAAGCGCAACGGATCGAGCCTCGACCGGCGTCATTTGCTTCAGGCGGGACTGGCGGCGGCCTTTGCGGCCCCGTTCGGCGCCCTGGGCGCACAGGCGTTTGTGCCGCAGGCGCCCGCGCCTGGCATAGACTTCTCGGAATTCCCGCTATGCCGCACGGCCGCGGACGGTCCTGTGCTCACGGGAGCCCCGCGCAAGCTAAAGCTCTCGTGGAATGCCGGCGCGGTGTGCCTTGCGCCGCTGCCTGTTGCGATCGAGCACGGCTTCTTCCAGAAGCAGAATCTCGATGTCGAGCTCGTCAACTATTCCGGTTCGACCGACCAGTTGCTCGAGGCCATCGCGACCGGAAAGAGCGATGCCGGTCTCGGCATGGCGCTGCGCTGGCTGAAACCGCTCGAGCAGGGCTTTGACGTCAAGATCGCCGCCGGCACCCATGGCGGCTGCATGCGCGTGCTGAGCCGCGCCGATTCCGGCGTGAACAAGCTTGCCGATCTCAAGGGCAAGATCGGTGCGGTCGGCGATCTCGCTGGTCCCGACAAGAACTTCTTCTCGATCCAGTTGGCAAAACTCGGCATTGATCCTAACAAGGACGTCGACTGGCGCGCCTATCCCGGCAATCTGCTCGATGTTGCGGTCCAGAAGGGCGAGGTGCAGGCTTTCCTGTCGTCCGACCCGCTTGCCTATCTCTGGCTCAAGGACACCCAGTACAGGGAGGTCGCCTCCAACCTCGATGGCGACTATCGCGACAAGAGCTGCTGCATCGTCGGCCTGCGCGGCTCGCTGGTTCGCGAAGAACCCCAGGTCGCGCGTGCGATCACTCAGGCGCTGCTCGACGCCGCCATGTTCACCTCGCAGAATCCGGCCGTCGCGGCAAAGTCATTCCAGCCCTACGCACCGAAGGCCGCAACGCTCGCCGATATCGAGGGCATGGTGCGCTACCACACCCACCATCATCATCCGACCGGTGAGGTGCTCAAGCGCGAACTGAAGGCTTACGCCGACGATCTCAAGAGCGTGCAGGTCTTCAAGCAGAGCACCGATACGACCAAATTCGCGGAGCGCATCTATGTCGACGTATTCTCTGTCTGACGGGCTCGCCTCCGGCGCGCCGCGGACCACGACGGCGTTTGCCAGCTGGGTGCGCGAGTCCGGCGCCGGGGTTTTCGCCAGCATCGCGTGGATTGCCTTCGGCCTCTCCTGCCTGTGGTGGGAGGATGTCGGCGACTGGTCGCGCACCCATTCGCTCGGCATCGCGGCGCTCGTCATTGCCGCGGTCGTGTTGTTCGGGACCGTCGGCGCCGACTATCTGGGCACGGCGGGCAGGGCGCTGCGCCAGCGCGCGCCCTGGCTCATCGCGCTCGGCGCGTTCCTGACGCTGTGGGAGGTCGCGACCGCCAAGTTTGCCTGGCTGCCGCTGCCGTTCTTCCCGCCGCCGCAGGCGATCATCGAGGTCTATACCGACGATCTGCCGAAGCTGCTCGACAGCCTGTTCGCCTCGGTCAAGCTGCAGCTCGGCGGCTACATCATTGGCGCTGCGGTCGGCTTCCTGACGGGGGTGTCGATCGGCTGGTCGCGCGCGGTCGGCTATTGGGTGCACCCGGTGCTGCGCTTCATCGGGCCGCTGCCGGCAACCGCCTGGCTGCCGATCGCGTTCTTCACCTTCCCCTCGAGCTGGAGCGCGTCGACCTTTCTGATCGCGCTCGCGACCGGTTTTCCCGTCACGGTGCTGACATGGTCGGGCGTCGCGAGTGTCAGCAGTGCTTATTACGATGTCGCGCGGACGCTCGGGGAAAAACCGTCCTTCCTGGTGCTGAAGGTCGCGATCCCTGCCGCGCTGCCGCACGTCTTCGTTGGGCTGTTCATGGGGCTCGGCGCCTCCTTTGCCGTGCTCGTCGTCGCCGAGATGATCGGCGTAAAGGCCGGTCTCGGCTGGTACCTGCAATGGGCGCAGGGCTGGGCTGCCTATGCCAACATGTATGCGGCGCTGATCGTGATGTCGCTGCTCTGCTCCGGCGCGATCACGCTGCTGTTTGCGATCCGCGACCGTCTGCTGGTCTGGCAGAAGGGGACCGTGAAATGGTAGAGGCAATCGTGCATCCGGCCGCCGGTGCCGCGCTCGACATCGAGCAGGTCGGCCATGCCTTCGACATCGACGGCGCCGCGCTGCCGGTGCTGAGCGATGTCAGCATCGCCGTCGAGCCCGGCGAGTTCGTCGCGCTGCTGGGGCCTTCCGGCTGCGGCAAGTCGACCTTGCTGCGGCTGGTGGCAGGGCTCGACAAGCCCAAGGCGGGAAGTCTGCGCGAGGACGAAGTCCGCATCGTCAGGCCGCATCCGTCACGCGTCGTCGTGTTCCAGGATCCGACCCTGTTTCCCTGGCGGTCGGTCTGGGACAACGTCGCCCTGGGCCTCGAAGCCCAGGGCATTCTGAAGAGCCAGCGGCAGCGTGTCGATGATGCGCTCGATCTCGTCGGACTGTCGTCGTTCCGCAATGCCTATCCGCACCAGCTCTCCGGCGGCATGGCGCAGCGCGTGGCGCTGGCGCGGGCGCTGGTGAACGATCCCAAGATCCTGATTTTGGATGAGCCGCTCGGCAAGCTCGACTCGCTGACCCGCATCACCATGCAGGCCGAGCTGGTCTCGTTGTGGCAGCGCAAGGGCTTTACCACGCTCCTCGTCACGCATGATGCCGAGGAGGCGCTGGTGCTCGCCAACCGCGTCATCGTCTTCAGCGAGCGTCCGGCGCGCGTGAAGGCCGACATCCGCGTCGACCGTCCCTATCCGCGCCATCGCGGCGATCCATATCTTGCGGACCTGCGCCGCCAGATTCTTGGCCTGCTGGGATTGGATGCAACATGGTGACTTCTATCGCTCAGGGACGGGTGGCGCATGGCGAACCCGACTATATCGCGCGCGCCGAGGCGCTTGCGCCGGGCTTTGCCGTGCGCGCAGCCGAGCACGACCGCGCCGCCAGCTTTCCCTTCCAGAACTTTCGCGAGCTCTCCGAAGCCGGCCTGCTGTCACTGACGGTGTCGGCGGCTCTCGGCGGGGCCGGCGCGGGCGCACGATATGCCGCGCGTGTGCTCGGCATCATCGGCAAGGCCGATCCGTCGACCGCGCTGGTGCTGTCGATGCACTACATCAATCATTTGGTGATGGCGCGCAGCCCGACCTGGCCGGCGCGGCTGTCGCGCAAGCTTGCGCGCGAAAGCGTCGAGGGCCTCGCGCTCATCAATGCGCTCCGGGTCGAGCCCGAACTCGGCTCGCCCGCGCGGGGCGGCCTGCCGGCGACAGTGGCCCGCCGCACCGAGACCGGCTGGCGGCTCTCTGGCCACAAGATCTACTCGACCGGCGCGCCGATCCTGAAATGGTATCTGGTATGGGCGCGGACCGACGAAGCCGAGCCGCGGGTGGGCCAGTTCCTGGTGCCGGCAGGCCTGCCGGGAACGCGGATCGTCGAGACCTGGGACCATCACGGCCTGCGCGCCAGCGGCAGCCATGACGTCATTTTCGACGACGTCGTGATCCCGCTCGACGCCGAGGTCGATGTCCGCAAGCCCGCCGACTGGCGCGCCCCCGACGTCGCGCAGGCGACCGTCCACACCGTCTTCGTCGCCGCGATCTATGATGGTATTGCCCGTGCGGCGCGCGACTGGTTCGTCCAGTTCCTGAAGCAGCGCGTGCCCGCCAGCCTCGGCGCGCCGCTTGCCACGCTGCCGCGCGCGCAGGAAATCCTCGGTGCGATCGAGGCCAGGCTCGCGGTTAATGCTCGGCTGCTCGACACCTTCGCCCGCGACTTCGACGACGGCGTCGATCTCTCCAACGGCGAATCCAACGTCATCAAGCTGACGGTCACCAACAATGCGGTCGCCGCGGTCGAGGACGCGCTGTCGCTGACCGGCAATCACGGCCTATCCCGCAGCAATCCGCTGGAGCGGCATTATCGCGATGTCCTGTGCGGGCGCGTGCACACGCCGCAGGACGATGCCACGCGCACCGGCCTCGGCCGCGCCGCATTGGGCCTCTAGCCTTTCCGAAAACAACAGGGAGATTATCATGTCGGTCGAGTTCATCGGCTTTATCGCCAACAGCAATGCTTCCGAGACCATCGTGCGCCAGGGACCGATCCTCGATCCCGCTTATATCGAGACGGTGGCAAAAGCACATGAGCTTGCCGGTTTCGACCGCGCGCTGCTCGCGTTTCATTCCACCACGCCGGATGCGCTGCAAGTTGCCCAGCATGTGCTGACCATCACCAAACAGCTCAAGGTGATGATTGCGCAGCGGCCGGGCTTCACCGCGCCGACGTTGCTGGCGCGCCAGCTCGCCACGCTCGACCAGCTCTATGGCGGCCGCGTCTCGCTGCACGTCATCACCGGCGGCAATGCCGCCGAGCTGCGTCAGGACGGCAACACCTTCGACGACAAGGACGAACGCTACGCCCGCACCAGCGAATTCCTCGACGTGGTCAGGCTGGAATGGACCAGCGAAAAGCCGTTCAACTACAGCGGCAAATATTACACCGTCGAGAACGGTTTCTCCCAGGTGAAGCCGCTGCAGAAGGGCGGCATCTACACCTTCGTCGGCGGCGGCTCGGATGCCGCGATCGAGGTCTCGGGCAAGTATGCCGACACGTTTGCGCTCTGGGGCGAGTCCTATGCGCAGGTGCGCGACGTCACGGCGCGGGTGCGCGCAGCGGCTGCGAAACACGGGCGGCCGAGTCCGCGCTTCAGCCTGTCGGTGCGGCCGATCCTCGCTGAGACCGAGGAGAAGGCCTGGCAGAAGGCGGAGCACATCCTCGAACGCGCAACTGCGCTCCAGGACCAGACCGGCTATCGCCGGCCAAACCACGCCACCGACGGCGCCAAGCGGCTCCTGGCGCTGGCTGACCAGGGCGCGCGCATTGACAAGCGGCTGTGGACCGAGATCGCAAAGCTCACCGGCGCCAACAGCAACACCACCGCGCTGGTCGGCACGCCCGAGCAGGTCGCCGAGGTCTTCGCCGATTATTATGATCTTGGCGTCAGCCATTTCCTGATCCGCGGCTTCGATCCGCTGCCCGATGCCATCGACTACGGCCGCGAGCTGATCCCGCTGACGCGCAAGCTGATCGCGACACGCGACCAGCAACGGGGCATCGCGGCGGAATGATCCGGCTCATCGCTGCTTTGGCGCTCGCCCTTGCGGGCGCCGGTCTCGCCAGCGCGCAGACGACGCTGCGCGTCGGTGACCAGAAGGGCAATGCGCGGGCGGTGATGGAAGCCGCGGGCCTGCTCAACGACGTTCCCTACAAGATCGAATGGAAGGAGTTTCCGGCCGCGGCGCCGCTGCTGGAAGCGCTCAGCGCCGGCGCGATCGAGACCGGGCTGGTCGGAGACGCGCCCTTCACTTTCGCCGCCGCCTCCGGCGCGCCCGTCAAGGCGATCGCCGCGATCCGGCAGACGCGCGAGGGGCTCGCGATCCTCGTGCCCGAGAGCTCGGCGATCAAGACCTTCGCCGACCTGCGCGGTAAAAAGATCGCGACCGGCCGTGGCTCGATCGGGCATCAGCTGATCCTGGCCGCGCTCGAAAAGAACGGCTGGAGTGCCGGTGACGTGCAGATCGCATTCCTGGCGCCGTCCGATGCCAAAATCGCCTACACGCAAGGTTCGGTCGATGCTTGGTCGACCTGGGAGCCGTACGTCAGCCAGGAAGAGGTGCTGTTCAAATCGCGCCGCATCATCACCTCGGAAGGCCTGACGCCGGGCCTCAGCTTCCAGGTGGCGCGATCCGATGCCATCAGGGACAAGCGCACCGAGCTCAACGACTTCATCCGTCGCCTCACCGCGGCGCGCGCGTGGTCGCTGAACAATATCGACAGCTATGCCGCGACCTGGGGCAAGTGGATGAACATCCCGACATCAGTACCGCAGAACTGGCTCTCGCGCGCAAAAATCCGGATCGCGCCGATCGACGACGGCGTGGTTGCGGACGAGCAGGGCACGATTGATCTGTATTTCCGCTGGGGCCTCATCAAGCAGAAGCTGGTTGCGGCGGAGATCGTCGATCGTTCGTTTGCTGATGCGATCGGAAAGGCGGGGTTCTGATGCTTCTTTGCGAGAATATGCGTGGTGCTCCGTAGCAGCCGCCGCCGACACGAAGCAACTATCGCGGATAGCGCGCTCGCGCATTAGGTCAAGCAATTTGTCTCGGAAATGTGGCTCGCACGCTGGCGCTGTGCGACATCGGTGACGGAAAGATCCCAGTTGCCGAGATCGTTCTCATGTCAACCAAGGTCGATGTTGGCCCTCTGGTGGTGAATGGCATGCCTTCGGTGGGCTTCCAGTGAGGTCATGCTTATAGCTGTCCGCGAATTGTCGAAGGCGGCGTCGCAAGAGATAGGACATCGACGATGTCTCTGCCGCAGGTGGACGAGCAAACAACGCTGAACCAATGGGCCCCTTGAAGCAGGCAGAGCCGCTTGATCGCTCGTTGTAGCCGCGCCGCTCTGGTGGCTCCGCCGCGACGAGGGATATTGAAGCCCTGGGCCGCAAGCGTGATGCGCCGCGCTTCGGAAAGCGAGAGTTCCGACTTTAGCAGCGCTCTCCCAAGACTCTGCCGTTGATAGCTCGCAAGTCGGCCAGCATCAGCTTTGGCTCTCCCATCGCTGCGAAATGGCCGCCTGTTGGCATGTCGGTAGGTGTGCTCCGCAAATGAGCGCGGAGTCGGCAGGAACACGGGATCGGGGAAGGCCGCCACGCCATCGGCGCTCCAACACGGGTGCCCGCGGGAAACCGAGCTGATCCTTCAAGGCGCTTACCGTGATAAATCCGTGTCGCGGTTACAACCGCCGGCGTCGCGACATAGGAGGCGTCGTTCGACCGTGCGACAATCGAAACTATCCAGCGAATAGGCGGCGTGCCGCTTGGACATGGCAGCGTTGCACCCGGTTGCCCTAAATGCCGGTCAATTTGACCTCGGTCCTCAGATGCTCGGCGGCAGCGCCGAGCATGGTCGTTCCGATCGTTCACTAGCTGCGCCGGTGATGCGCTTGAATTCCTCACTTTGCTCTCCTCGGTCGACGTCATCGTGCAATGCGGACTTGTCGGATGCAGCCTCCTTCATCCTCTCCGCCGCATTTAAGAAAGAAGCGTTCGCCATAAAAATCGAGCCCCATGAGTTCGTGAAGGTGGCTGTCTTTATGCGCGAATCTTGTTGCGCATCTCGATGATTTCATCATGAACTTTGTGAAACGTTTAAGGAAGGTTATGGCGATCGAATCCGCTGCCGTTTCCGCCCTGATGCAGACGCACATAGGCTACGACAAACGCCGTCGTGAGCATGTCGAGCTCCATGATGGCATCCATGGTTGCGTCGAATGTGTATTCCGACAGGCGTTTTGCGCATATTTATGAGCCACCGCGGAGGTGAACGAGTTGGAAACTCGGGAGAGCTGCAACAGTTCTGTCTCGACGGAGTCTAGGGTGGCGCGTCCGCTCTGGAAGTCAATGCACCACTCTTCGGGAAGAAGATGAGACTGCCCGCGTTCTTCGGAAAGCCACCTGCCCTTTCCAGTCACTGGCCGGTCGTTGACCGGGATTTGTAGCTCTCGTCCTGGCCTACACTTGCCGTGAGCACTCCTGCGCGGACGGCATCATGCAGCTTCAATATTAGTCTGCGGAAAATCGGTGCCTTTGAACATCAAAGGCTCTCCTAAATGGCAGGCGCATGCATAAGCAAAACAGTCCCGAAATTCAGCCGTGCTGGGTGTCGGCCCTTGCCTTAACGGTCAAAGGCGTCGAGCGCGATCCGGGCCGTTTCGGGCGGCACTTGCACCATCTTGATTTCCATTAGCGCCAGATAGCTCTCGACTGCTTCGCTAGCGTCCGAGATTGGAAGACCAAGTATTCGGGCTACGGCGATCACCGCCTCCCACACTGCCAGCGGCGAGTGTCAACGCGCGGCCGCTTGTTGAAGGCGCGTCAACAGCTCCCGCGCTTCGTCTTCATCGATCGACATCGCGGTCAACGCCGAGGCATCGATAAACATCAGTCAACTTCGTAAAGGCCGTCGCGAAACACCTTGTCTGCCGGCCTACTTTTTTGCGGATTGCCCCTGGCCCGGAGATCGCGACAGAACTGTACGCCCAAGTCGACCAAGGTAGGCTTACCCTGCTCACGCTCCAGCTCATGGGTGAGCGCCGTATGCACGGCCTCGGTGAGGCCGATCTTCTTGAGCGCCGCGATCCTGCGGGCCAGCGCGTCAGTATCAGGATTCTTAATATGGAAAGCCATCCGGATCCTCTAGCCGTTGCCGTGTATCATTATATAGCACGTCGGATACACCCTTTGAAGGCTAGGGCTCCAAGTTGATCACCGAGCTCCCGACGCAGGCAGTCGGCGCGCTGATGGTTAACCTCGCGTCGCTCTAGCTTTTCAGTCCTGAATTCCACCCGGGTGCGCCTCTTCTAGAGGTACTATTCGGAATAGCCGGTGGCCCTCTGCCGCAGCCAGTTTGGCCGGACTATTCTGCCGCGCCGAACGGAGCTGCCTCGGTCATCCACGATTGGGGAGGAGGGGGGCCCCATCCACCGGCCAATACCTTCGCCATCTCCCATTTGAGCGGTTCGTCCTCGATGTCGATCGTCTGGTAGTGAGTGTTGAACAGTTCGATGCGGTGTCCGTCCGGGTCGCGGAGATAAACGAAGCGGGCATATCCGGGAGCGAAATGGCGCGCCGGGCCGTACTCCACCGACCTACCGAAGCCCATCTCGGCGAGCAGATCGCAGATGAACATGAGATGGTAGGTCTCCGGGATGGTGAAGGCGGCGTGATGAAGGAGAGGTCCTGGGCCCGGACCTGGGGCGAACACTATGTCGTGCGGATTGCCCTTTCTCTGCAGGAAAACGAAGCTCGGTTCTTCCGATCCGTCCTGCGTAATGTACTCCGACAGTCTGAATCCGAGACGAGTGTAGAATTCGAGCGCCCGGTCCACGTGTGGTGTCAAAATCTGAAAATGGTCGAGCCGCTGCGGACAGGCGCCGCTAAAACGGCTGGATTGCAAGATCAGACGAGGCCTCGTTTCCATGGAGGCGCAAATATCGAGAGGAACACCCGCGGCGTCGGAAACACGCAGCGTACGAGCCTGATGAGGTACCTCGACCCAGGTCGGACGATGACCTAGATCCCGGAAGAAAGCTTCTGCAGCATCCAAATCCTCTTCGGTCAGAACGCGAAAGCCAATGTGTTGCGCGCTCGGCTTGCCGCCCTGTTCCAGAACGAGGGAATGATGGCAACCTTCTTCGAGTCCTCGGAGGTAGAGGCGGTTTTCGTCTTCGCTGCTGACTACGAATCCGAGCGCGTCGACGTAGAAGCGCTTGCTCTCTTTCAGGTCTTTCACCGCGAGCACGACATGGCTTGCTCGGGTCATGTTGAACGGTGGACGAAATACGGGTCGCGGTATCGCCATCAAGTCCTCCCTTGTATTGGTTTTCGTTCAAATCAGGCCGGGGTAGGAGCCGCCGTCCAGTTGAAGATTCTGGCCGGTGATGAAGCCCGCCTGTACGCTGCAGAGGTAGGCACAGGCATCCCCGAATTCTTCTGGCTTTCCGAATCGCTTCGCCGGAAGCGAGTCGGCGATCCTGGTGCGTGCCTCTTCAAGCGATATTCCCAGCTCCGACATCATCCTTTCCGCCATGAAGCGCTGACGATCGGTATCGATGCGCTCGGGCAGCATGTTGTTGATGGTGACGTTGTAGGCGGCGTATTGCCGGGCAAGCGACTTGCAGGCCGCCGTGAGCCCGGCGCGCGCGCCTGACGAGAGTTCCATCTTGGGATGCGGCGCCTTCACCATGGCAGACGTGATATTGATGATCCGCCCGAACTTCCGGTCCCGCATTCCAGGAAGAAAGGTTTTTACGAAGTGAAGGGGCGCGAGCATGTTCTGCTCGATCGCCTCCAACCACTCCGTGCGGCCGAACTCGAGGAAATTTCCGGGCGCCGGCCCGTGATTGTTGTTGATGAGGATGTCGGGTTCGGGACAGGCCTCGATAACCGTTTGGCGACCCGATTCTTCCGCGATGTCCGCCTGGACGAACGCCACTGGCTTACCCGCGAGGGCCTCGATGGACTTTGCGGCCAGGCGAAGGCGCTCCTCATCCCGGCCGTTCAGTGTGATTTCGCAGCCCTCGCGGGCGAGCGAAGTCGCGCATGCAAAACCCAACCCCTTAGAGGACGCGCATACGAGGGCCCGTTTAGCCGCCAAACCGAGGTCCATTTCGGCTCCAAACAATATATTATTTGACTTGCCCGACTTAAATAAAGATTATCATACGTCAAGGCAAGAAATTTCTATTTCAGGAGGGGTAGTTTGTCGGACGCATCAGAGACGCTCGCAACGGCCGCCTACCAGAAGCTCCGTATGGACGTGATCGGAGGGATGTTTTCCTTCGGCCAAAAGCTGAAGATCCGCTCGCTGTGCGAACGTTATGGGGTCAGCGCAGCTCCGATGCGCGAGGCTCTGACCCGGGCGGCCAAAGACGGCCTCATCATGCATTCCGACCAGCGCGGCTTTTCCGTCGCGCCGTTGAGCATCGAGGATTTGGACGACCTCTTGCAGACCAGGATCGTGCTCAACGAGTTCGCTCTCAGAAAATCGTTCGAGTACGGTGGGGCCGAGTGGGAGGAGCAGGTCCTGCTCTCATGGCACCGGCTGTCCCGCATTCCGTTTACGCCGGCTTCCGTTGACCCGGAATGGGAGCGCGCGCATCGTGTCTTCCACGCCACGCTTCTCTCCGCGTGCCGCGCGCCGCGCATTCTGGCGTATTGCGATCAGTTGTTCGACAGCGCCGACAGGTATCGGTTCATGTCTCGCGCCGCACACGTCGGCGGAGCCCGCACCGCCGACCACAAGATGATCGCCGACGCGGTGCTCGCGCACCGTCCGGACGAGGCGGTCGTCCTGCTGACACGACACTTCAGCGAGACCGCCGAACTCTGCCGGCAGCAACTGCTGTTGCAGGGAAAAGCCCAGCCCGGTGTCGTGACGCGAACGCCTTGCTAGGCAGCGTTCCTAAAAACAAACAAGAAGCCGAAGAGAGAGGAAATGACAGGCGATTTCGAGGAAACGTTCGTTCTTATCGTAGGCGGAGGACCCGTCGGGCTGACATCCGCGATCGATCTCGCGCAGAGGGGGGTACCTTGCATTCTGATTACGGAAAACCTCGAGACGGCGACCCAGCCCCGCTGCAATTTCGTGAATGCACGCACTATGGAGCATTTCCGTCGTCTCGGACTGGCGGAGGAAGTTCGCGCGGCGGCGCCGCTTGCCAAAATGCATCCGCGCGTAGCCTTCGTCACGCGCTTCTGCGGCCACGAATTCGGTAACATCGATCTGCTGAAGACGCGCCTTAGTGAAGGGCAGCTCGGACCGGAGTCCGGCCTGTCCATCTCCCAGCTCTTTCTGGAGCCGCTGCTGCGCCGACATGCCGAGGCCTCGGAGTCGGTCGACGTGCGCTTCGGTACACGCCTGGTCGCGCTCGGTGGGGAGGACGGCGCTCCGATCGCAACGGTCGAAGACGTGCGCACGGGAGTGCGCAAACGAATCCGGTCTCGGTACGTCATCGGTGCCGATGGGGCTCGGAGTCCGGTTCGTCGTCACTTCAACATTTCCATGGCGGGCGACGACGGGCGCATCGACAATGCGTTCGTCTCCGGCACCATGATCACGTATTTCGTTCGGGCCCCGACTCTGCTGGAGGAGAGCAGGCGTGCGCCGGCGACCATCACCTGGATCATAAATCACGACCTCCGCGCGTTCGTTTTTGCCCAGGACGGCCGCGAGCGCTGGATCATTCATTATCAGGTTCCGGAAGGCCTCGGCTGGGAGCAGGTCCGCAGCGACGAGGTGATGCGGTCGATATTCGGCAAAGACCTTCCGTACGAAATCCTCGCGGAGGGGCCGTGGACCGGCGGTTTGTCTTTGGTTGCCGCGGCATACCGGGCAGGTCCCGCTTTCCTCGTTGGCGACGCGGCGCACCTCTACACACCTCTAGGTGGCTTCGGCATGAACACGGGCATCGGAGATGTCCTGAACCTGACTTGGAAGCTTGCGGCAGCATACTCGGGGTGGGCCGGTCCCAACCTCCTGGATTCGTACGAGGCCGAGCGGAGATCCATCGGTTTGAGGAACTCGAAGATCGGCATCCACTGCTCGAAACGGAAAGGCAAGTGGCTGATCCCGCCGACCATCGAGGATGAAGGCGAGGCCGGTGCGCGTGCCCGGAAGACGTTCGGGGATTTCGTGGTCGTAGACGATCTCGACGAATACGACACGTCCGGACTGCAGTTGGGCGAGCGGTACGAATCCTCCCCCATCGTTTGTGCCAATGGCACTGCCGCGCCTCCGGACACATGGAGCAACTACAAGCCCGCCGACTTTCCGGGAGCGCGTTCGCCCCACTTCTGGCCGTCGCCCGGACGCGGCTTCTACGATCTGTTGGGTCGAGACTACACCCTTGTCGATTTCGAAAGCGGAGAACCTCTCGAGGCGTTGCTCGAGGCCGCGAAGCTGCGGAGGCTCCCGCTGTCGGTGGTCCGTTGTCCCGCTCCTGGCCAGCCCTACCAATCCAAACTCGTTCTGGTCAGGCCCGACCAGCACATCGCATGGCACGGAAACGCTCCACCGGAGGATCCGACGGCTGTGATCGACCGGGTGCGCGGAGCTTGACGAACCAAAACGAACGAAAAAGCGGGAGGGAATATGGGAATCGGAGGACAAGTCGTCGTTCCGTTCGATGGGTCCGCTCCGGTCGATAGCCGACCGGACGGCCGCAGGATCGACTTGGACGAATTCGTGGAAGGCCGATCGATCGGCGCCTTCCACCTCAATGTCGTGCTTTGGCCACTGCTGGTCACGATCGCAGATGGTTTCGATCTTGTCGTAATGGGCTATGCCGCCCCCGAGATCATCAAGATATTGAACTTCGATCGGAGCGCGATGGGCGTCATCCTGAGCTCCAGCCTGGTCGGAATGCTGATCGGCACTCCGATAGCCGGCTATCTCGGCGACCGTTTTGGCAGGAAGCCTCTGATCGTTCTGTCGACATTGCTTTTCGGCCTAGCCACGTGCTCGACCGTGCTGGCCGCTTCCGTCGCGCAGTTCTGCGCTCTTCGTTTCGTCGCGGGAGTCGGCCTTGCCGGGATCATCCCTAACGCGACCGCGCTCGTATCGGAGTTCATTCCACGCCGCGTCCGCGGTGCCTTCCTCATAGTCGTACAGCTCGGCGTGCAGATCGGAGGCATAGTACCCGGCCTCGTCGCCGCGTATCTGGTCTCCCGCTACGGCTGGGAAGTACTTTTCCATATAGGAGGCGCCGCTCCGGTGGTGCTGGCGACGGTGCTCGTTTTCGTACTGCCCGAGTCCATCAAGTACCTGTCGCTCGTTCCATCGAAGCGAGCGGAGCTTCTCAGGATCGCCAGGGCTCTCGACCCGAGGGGCCACCTTCCGGACGACGCGGTTTTCGCCTTGAAGTCCACGGGCTCGAGGGGAGCCTTGTCCCCGCTCGTGCCGCTTCGAAACGGCATGCACATCATCACACCGCTCCTCTGGCTACTCGCGGTGGTCAATTTGTTCACGACCCTTCTGATGGCGAGCTGGGCTCCGACGGTCTTGCGTGACATTGGACTTTCACCCGAAGCCGCCGCGCTCACGGCGACCCTGTTCGGTCTCGGAGGATTGATCGGAAGCTTCATGCTTACGGTGGGGTTCAATCGCTATGGTTTTCTCGTCATCGTCGCTTTCTACATCGTCGCGATCCCCTCGATGGCGCTCATCGGCCAGCCGTTCGTCGATCGCGGAGTCCTGCCGTGGTTGGTTCTTGTGACCGGCATATGCGTTGCCGGTACCCAATCCGCGATCAACTCGGCTTTCGGAATGTTATATCCAACCACCATCCGGTCGAACTGCGTCGGGTGGGGAATGGCGATCGGCCGCCTCGGAGCGATCGGAGGCCCTCTGTTCGGAGGCTTCCTGATGTCCAAGCAACTCTCCGGTACCGCTTTCTTCGAAACCGCCGCGTTGCCTCTCGTATTCGGCGTCCTGATAGCTGGCGTGCTGACGTACGCCTGCCGGCAGAGGTTCGGAGGCTGGACTTTGGATGAAAGGGCAAAGGGGGAGGCATGACCGCTCCATTCGAAAACAATCGCTGGATGTCTTCGCCGCCGAACGAGATAGCAGAAAGAATAAGAGCCTTGGGGCCGGTGATAGATCCGCCCGGAACCGCGCGGATCTACGCAGACATCCTGGCTCACCAGCCGACCGACGGAGTCGACGTCATTCCCAACATCCGCTACGGAAACGGGACCAGGCAGTCGTTGGACGTCTATCGGCCGGTTGCGACATCGGGTTCGGTGCCTGTGGTGCTGTTCTTCCACGGTGGCGGCTACAGTCGCGGCGACAAGTCCGATAGGAGCAATGTGGGTTACTTCTTTGCCCGCAACGGGGTCACGGCCTTCATCGCGAACTATGGCCTTGCCCCGGAATGCAAGTGGCCGTCTGGGGCACGCGACGTGATTGCTGCCTTGAGGTGGGCCCAGGAGAATGCGCAAGATCATGGAGGAGATCCGAGACGAATATGTCTGCTCGGAGAATCGGCGGGAGCCGCGCACGTCGCTCTCGCTTCCTTCGTCTCCACCTTCCACAAGGGGCGACCTCTCCGAGCGGCCGGCGTGGTTCTGCAGTCCGGGTCTTACAACGTCGCTCTCGAACGCGTCGCGGCTGCGGCTTTCGGTATACCTTCTCCCGACCTGCGCAATCAGGCCTATTTCGGCGAGGAGACTGCCCGATATTTGGAGATGTCGACGACCCGTCTGATAGATGCCCCGGACGTGCCGACCTTGATCACCTACGCGGAATACGATCCGGTTCCGATGCAGGTGCAAGCCGGAGAACTATTCGCCACCTTGGCGCTGCGGGCGTCCCATTGCCCCCTGCTACTCCGGTTGTTGGGCCATGGGCATATCTCTCAATTCAGCTCGTACAATACGGTGGATACCAGCGTAAGCGGACGGGTGCTCGATTTCGCGAAGTCTCTGCCGAGAGTCCAATGATCCATGGAGAACTGCAATTCGGATCCGAACGCCGGCCTCAGTCCCGCATTGCGATGTCAGGGGGGCCATCGCTGAATTGCGAAGCCGAAAGCGAACGGGGCGGCGACTTCCAGGCCGCTCCACGAAAGCGCTCTATGACCACGTAGTCCAAAGCAAGCTTCATCTGAATTGACGGCGCTCTGTTGAGATACCCGGTCCTTTGGTGATGCCCACCAGAGCTCTCTTTCCAAGCGGCTTACCTAGAGCCTTACTGAGTAACACTTGCGCTATGAAGAGTAATACGAGCCGTGCCTCGGTTGTCCTGATAGTTCCTGTTGAGCGGCCCTTGGAGACGACGGTAATACTCCGGAGTGATGTCAGGCGGCAGAATGGTTGGAAGCGTTTGAACCGCGTCATTTACGTAAGGCAGACCTCTCCCGTTTCCGGGGCGACAAAGTCAGCAATGAGAAGGCGAGACAGATTTTGCTTTTGCCAAACCTCATTGGCGACGGGCAATAGAGCGTCCGGGATGGGGTCTAGAGTCTCCAAGTCGCTCTGTTCTTTTTGACGCCCAATAATCCCGGCATCATCCGACGTTTCTTCCAGCCGCTTTGGGCGTGCAGAGTGTCGGCTGCATCCCCTAGGTCTAGATTGAGCCCCGCATCGCTGGGTTCAAGGGGAAGCTCGCCGCCGCCACTGCCCCAAATAGTGAGAATTGGTTGAAACCAATTCGCGCCGTAAACGCGACGAAAGGGGAACAAAAGGAATCTCGGTCTGTCGTATGATCCGAATCCCATTACGCCGGACAAGAGAACACCATGGCACAGAATATCTACGACAATCCCGATTTCTTCGCCGGTTACAGCCAGCTTCCGAGACAAATTCGCGGTCTGGACGGTGCGCCTGAATGGCCCTCCATACGCGCGATTTTGCCAGCGATTTTCGGCAAGCGCGTCCTCGATTTGGGGTGCGGCCTTGGTTGGACGTCGCGCTGGATGCGCAAGCAAGGCGCAAACTCGGTGCTCGGCCTGGACCTCTCCGAAAACATGATCAGCCGGGCAAAGGCGGATACCAACGATCCAGAAATTAAATACCGGATTGCAGACCTGGAGACAGTGGAGTTGCCGCCGGCAGCCTTCGATCTCGCTTATAGTGCACTCACCTTTCACTATATCAGGGACTTCAGCCGTCTCGCGCGCATGGTCCACCAAGCGCTCACGCCCGGCGGGCATATCGTATTCACCATCGAGCATCCGATCTTTATGGCAGCGGTCCATCCGCATTGGATCGCCGACGAGGACGGGCGCAAGACTTGGCCAGTCAATTGCTATTCGATCGAGGGTGAGCGCCAGACTGACTGGTTTGCGAAAGGCGTAATCAAATATCACCGGACCATCGGCACGACGCTTAACACCTTGATCCGTGCTGGCTTCCGGATCTTAGCCGTCGAAGAGTTTGCCCCGTCCCCCGAGCAGATCACACAAACGCCAGAGCTGGAAGAAGAGTTGGAGCGACCGATGATGCTTCTGGTTTCCGCGCAACGGTAGCACCCAAAGTCAATTGTTCGGGTCGTTCGGCGCGCTTGTTGTCAATGACTGCATCGAGTCAATCAGTAATCTTCTCAAAGCCCTTGGCCATGCGCATTATGCAGATATCGCCATATTGACCAGGCGGACCAGCCGGCGGGTCGGGTCTTTCAGCGATTTTCGACTGCGGCCAAAGAACTCTCGGCCAGGACCTCGCGAAGCCACAACAGAAAGACCCCCGTCGCCGGGGATGCCTCTCGCCCAGGATTTGGGATGGCGAGAAAGCCGTTTGGGATGCGAAGCATGCGCGGATGCCTCCTAATATTGGGCTGTTGCGCCGTCGGCTTGGAATGAAGCGGGTGGTCGGGAATGCTGGTCGTTGAGATGACCGCCAGAAGTGCCGTGCGACGTTGCCTGCTTCAAGGAACGTCTCAGCACCCTCATGAATGATGCACCACCCGTCCCCTTCATCCGATGAGCGCACTGGCGCGTCGCAGAGGGACAAGGTAGCCATCTAGGACATGCGCACTCGTCCATGTCGGTCAATACTCGGAGAAGATTCGCTTTATCTCATGCGGCTTGTTGGTCCTGGTTAGGGCCAACGCAAGGAGGATGCGAGCCTTTTGCGGACTTAAATTGTCTGCGTTGAGGACGCCAAGCTCTAGGTAGTGGTCGCGTTCAATGACGCGCCCGTTCAGTGCGGCTGGAACGCATGATGATGGCTTCACCACCTGTCTTACGATAAGCCGCGACGGCCGCCTTCTCATTTTGGGATAGGGTCCCGGCACCCGCGCCGGCAATGACAACTCCTTTCGCGCCCGAAGCGAGAGCATCCCGGATCGGTGTTCCCGGTGCATCGGCGTAGGAGTAAACAATATGCACCGTCGGCAACTCGTTGATGTTCTTGATATCAAATTCAGAGTTGTTGCCATGACGACGGACAGGTGCCCGATAGAAAACAATCCTATCCGTATCGACATAGCCTAGAAGGCCAAAGTCTCCCGACTTAAAGGCCTCTAGCCGGAAGGTGCTGGTCTTGACAACCTCGCGAGCAGCGTTGATCTGCTCGTTCATGACCACCAGAGTTCCCTTGCCTGCCGCCTCTGGCTGAATGGCAACGCGAACTGCACTGTAGAGATTGTAGGGTCCATCCGTACTCATTGCAGTTGGGGGACGCTGCGATCCGACCAGGACCACCGGCTTGTCCGATTTCATCGTTAAATTCAGAAAGTAGGCTGTCTCCTCCAGGGTATCGGTTCCGTGGGTAACCACAATGCCCGCAATGTTCTCTTCTTTAGAACTGAGAAGACCGTTTGCAGTCTCAGCTAACTTTTTCCAATGACCGAACGAAATGTCTTGACTGCCAATGTTCGCAATCTCGATGACCCGTGTGTCCGCTAACTGAGCGAGTTCGGGGATGGCCTGAACGAGGTCATTGCCGGTAAGAAGACCGACCTCGTAGTCGGCAGGGCGAACCGACGAGTCGCCCTTGCCCGCGATCGTGCCGCCAGTCGTCAATACATATACTAATGGTAGTGACATGCTCGCCTCAGCTGTTTGCGGGGGAAAGGGATGCTTTTTCTCCGATGATTGTGGAGGGTCCAAGCCAGGGTAGCTGCGTCCATGCCTTCTGAACCATGGTCACTCTTCTGACGCCCTTCGGCACTGCCGGCCTGTAAGAGCCTGCTCCGAAGTTACGCCAGCTCACTGGAGTATCCACTGCCTGAATCGTTCCTCGCCTTCGGCAAGGTTCTTGCTCCAAGATTCGTTGTCGACCGGCACCATTTGCTTCAGATTGTCAGGATAGGTGGACATTATCGACTGACGTCTTTGCTCATAAACTGATATGCGTTCACATTAGACGGTCCGGCACCGATCTTGGCGCAACGAGCTGCCTGACTCTCTGGTTCCAGCGAGAAAACGATGAGACGTCGAGTCAGCTCGGCTTTGGGATTACCTTTCGGGATGACCCAGCCATAAGAGTTGTAAAATGCCTGATTCCAGCAAATCGCCAGCCCATCCCCTTGCGCGATCAATTGATAGGCCCGGTTCGAAAAAGTTGGCATAATATCGATCTCGCCACTGTGGAACAGCTGAGCGCCTTGTGGCGGAGTCGTCCACCAAGTCACTATCTTCTGATCTTGTCGAGTTTGTTGAAGGCGCGCTTCCAGCCGTCGTCAGTCTCAAGAACCTTGTAGATCTCCTCGCCTCCGGGCACCCCGTCAGCCCGCAAGGCAACTTCGCTGTCGTCGCGGCCGCCATTGCGAAGTGAACGAGCTCCTGGGATCGAAAAGTCCCACATGTCGGCGAAAGACGTCAGCTCCTTCTTGGTGGCAGAGGGAAGGCATACCAGAGCAATGGCAGAGATATATCTGGCATAAAGCTTGGATTGTGCCGCATCTCCTCGGGAATCTGATCGACGAATTCGCCACTCACGTTGAGCGGTTCTAGCAAATCCGCCTGCTGCCACTGCAGCGACTCATCGGCGCCGGCCCCGAAAACACAGTCCCACATGTAGTTCTTGGTCTCTACCATCGATTTGATCTGGGTGGTCGGACTAGCGCTACGGATTACGGGGACGACCTGGATTCCTGTGGCTTTCTCAAATGGCCCATAGAGAAGCTCACGATTGACTTCAGTCATCGCTCCTCCGGTATCCGCAACGTATAATGTCTGTGCGCCGGACTCCAGACTGTGGGCGCGGCCAACGAGGCAGTTGCGCGCGCCGTCCATTTTAAAAACGTCCTTCTGTTCATGGCGTTCCTAGAATTCCTGATTGCCCTTACCACTGTCGCGTTGGCTCTCGTTGCGGTCACGTGAGCGATAAGCATCACAGAGCGCACGACCAGCAGAAGCCAAGCGGAGACCGCGGCAAGAGAAGGGGTCGCGCGGTAAATCGCTTCTTCCCAAAGCTGCTTGGGCAGTGCGACGAAGGTGCCGCCGTGAGGCGCAGATTTTTGTGAGTTGCCGTGTTACGGGAGCTGCCATCGCCAACCTTCTCCGGGTTTCTTGCTGTTGGCGCGCAAGTCTGGCATTCCGCTTCGCGGTCGCCAGCGCTGCTTGACTACCAGACGCTATTTTCGTATCCAAACACCGTCAAGTGTATAATCAACAGCTTTGCCGAGCTTCTGAGATCGAATCCTCCAGGTGGAATTCCGGCAAGATGCGGCGGCTGTGGGCCGGCTGGAGCAACTGGGTGCTTCCCGAAACTCCGTGTCTCCGCCACGACCAGAAGTGCTGCGTTTTGGCCTGAGGCGACGGATGGACCATGCGGAGGAACAAGCGCGTGACCATGTTGGTGGTGACGCGCGATCTGGGTTTCGCCTGCAACTGGATGAGACCACGCGATGATGGCCAAGAGGCGAGCAGTAGATCGGCTCAGGCGTCGAAATGGCATTAGTGCGAAGAGCTAAGCCGTACGTGCGATGATGCAAGACCTCGGGATCGGATCGTCCCACAGGCCTCATCTTCGCCAGGTGCGAGAGAGGATCATGATGCGGCTTGCCGAGATGAGCGCCGACGAACTTCAGCAGATGCTCCGCCACGTGAGGGCGGAATACGATGCTATTCGCGCGCGCAAATTGAAGCTGAACATCGCGCGCGGGCGCCCGGGAGAAGAGCAGCTCGATCTGTCGAACGAACTGCTTTCGCTACCGAAACCCGATGATTGGATCACGGAAGCTGGGGACGATGCACGAAATTACGGGGGCGATCCGAAGGGACTTGTCGAACTCCGCCGCATATTCGCTCCCATCCTAGACGTTCCAGTGGAGCAAGTCGTGGTAGGAGGTAACTCCAGCCTTGCGATCATGCATGATGTAATTGTGTGGGCTCTTCTAAAGGGTGTGACAGCAATTGCGACCCCTTGGATGAAACAGGGAAGAATCGCGTTCCTTAGCCCCGTGCCTGGTTATGAACTGCATCATAACATGTGCATCGAGTATGGCATCGATCTGATTCCGGTCCCTGTCACGCCCAAGGGGCCAGACATGAAGGTGGTGGAGCATCATGTGCGGGATCCACGTGTGAAGGGCATGTGGTGCGTGCCGACTTATGCCAATCCGACGGGCGAAATATGGTCCGATGAAGTAATTGATCGACTGGCTGCGATGGAGGCTGCGGCCACAGATTTTCGGCTCTTCTGGGACGATGCGTATGTCGTCCATCACTTAGCCGATAACAGCAAGCCAGCTAAACGGATCTTGCCTGCTTGCGCGGCCGCCGGGAATGCGGATCGACCGCTTATGTTCTGGTCTACCTCAAAGATTACCTTCGCCACAGCCGGTATCGGCTTCTTCGCAGCTTCTCCCGCGAACGTTCGTTGGTTTCTTGACTGCGCCAAGCGGCGTGGAGCTGGTCAAGACAAGCTTAATCAACTTCGTCACGCGCGTTTCCTCAAGGACGCAGGGGGCGTGACACGACACATGAAAAGACACCGCGCTATTCTTGCTCCCAAGTTTTCCGCAGTGCTCCAAGCGTTCGAAAGACGTCTCGCAGGCAAAGGTGCTGCCGTCTGGACTCGGCCTGAGGGCGGTTATTTCATCAGCGTCGATACTATTGCAGGCGCAGCGCAACGAGCTGTCAGGCTGGCGGGCGACGCGGGAATCTCTCTCACTGCAGCAGGATCGACTTTTCCAAACGGGCATGATCCCAAGGACAGCAATATCCGCATTGCGCCAAGTTTTGCATCGTTGGAAGACGTGCGGATTGCAGCTGAGGCAATTGCAATCTCAATTCTGCTGGCGGCAGTCGAGAAGCAGCTTGGCATCAATGACAATGACTGAAGTGAACACGCAGCACAACTCGTCTCAAGCCATTTGTCTTCTGACCCGTCACCTCAGCGGCCACCTCGCCATCGATTTTTCGTCCGCTTCGCCGGAGGCTATCGGCCACGCCCAGTGTCATGTTATTGACAGGCAGCGCGACTGGATACAGTATAATTAATATGCATACATCAGGCTTGCTTGGTTGTGTCGGTGGCCGGCAAACCGGCTCGTTCGGGCCCGAAGCTAAGGCAGATCCTTAAATGGAAACCCACGCTCCGCAAACTTATCGCAGCGCCGCCAACCCCGGAGCGCGTTTGAAGCAAGTTCCTCTAGATTATCTTGACAACTACAAGTCTCGGTTCGATGCGATAACGGCTCCGCATATTCATGCGTTCGACAAGGCCCATCTAGTTGCGCTAACCGAAGGGGGCGCAATTAAGCGTAAAATCGGACAGCAACTTCTAGCCGGCCTGCGACAGATGGAGGCAGAAGGTGTTCTAAATGTTCATTCTAAGATGAACTCGGGCCTGCACGCGGGCGAACGATATCTAACAAAGCTTTATGGCAGTGAAATTGGTGGGCAGATCGCCACCGGGCGCAGTTCGGGAGATCTGAATGCCGTTTCTCGAAGGAGGGCGTTTGCGGCTCAGATCTGTTCAGCCTTGGATGGCATGATGAAGCTGCGCCATTCTCTCATAGAATTGGCGTCGAAACACATCGAGACCGTCATGGCGGGCAACACGCATGGCCAGCACGCCCAGCCAACAACACTGGCGCATTGGGCTCTGATGTTTGAACTGGTCGCAGCCCGGCATCAGCAGCGATATCAAGAAGCTCATGCTCGCATCAATCAGTCGCCTGCTGGCGCTGCCATCATGACTGGGAGCGATTTTCCGATCGATCGTCGGCGCTCGTCAGAGCTCCTCGGCTTCGATGGGCCCTTGCCCAACACTTTCGATGCGATCATCAGCCACGACATGGAGATCGAATATGCCGGTCTCATGGCAGGTTTAACGCAT